>NZ_BROP01000020.1:0-515 GCF_026008575.1 Haladaptatus sp. T7 | reverse complement strand
ACTGAGCTGAACATGATTTCGCGCCTCGTAGACTGAGCGTTATCGCCTTCAGTTTTACGTTTATGCGTAAGTTCAGAGTGACCAAATGGAATCTGATCTGGTTTTGATTTGCCCTGAGCTTTCAGAAAGTCGTCGACTTGTTGAGCAAGGGCAATGGATTTGCCCTTTTTCATAAAAACGTCATGGTCTAAATTAGTGCGCATATTGTTCACCATTCATGGCTTTATGATCGTGCTGGGCTAATGCAGTTTGCTGATCGATGTACACAGCAAGATCATGCAAATTGACCATCCAAGATGCTTTCTGTTTTTCGCCTAAACGGATCACAGGGAACGGCAATTCTTGTTTCACTGCTTTACGTTTGGCAATTTCGAGTGACATGTGGCTCAAGTAGTCTTCAACCACATTTTCAAGTGGGACCACTGGAGACATGTAACGCAACACAAGCATCGTGTACGTGTTGATAACTGGAGCAAATTGACCTTTCACTTCAATGCCCCTAGTTCCTTGAAGAT
>NZ_BROP01000019.1:0-685 GCF_026008575.1 Haladaptatus sp. T7 | reverse complement strand
GCCGAGATGAGCACGGAAGCCTACGAGGAGTTCGTCTACGGCGCGGTGAACAAAGACTGGGACCAGCAACGAAAACACCAGCAGCAGATGGTCGAACTTCTCGACCCGGCCGACGAGGTGCGCATCGTTTCCGGCGACACCACCGACCTCACGATGTCCGTGTCGGGAATGAAGACCGTCAACGATTACGGCGAGAAGAATCTCCCCGGCGGGGAAGTGTTCACCGCGCCCGTTCCCGATTCGGTCGAGGGCGAAGTGCTCTTCGACAAACCACTCGTCCGGCAGGGTAGCATCGTGGAGAACGTCTGGCTGGAATTCGAGGACGGCGAGGTCGTCGATTTCAGCGCCGAGAAGAACGAAGAGGTGCTCGCCGGAATCCTCGATACGGACGAAGGCGCACGCAAACTGGGCGAACTCGGCATCGGCATGAACCGCGACATCGACCGCTTCACCTACAACATGCTCTTCGACGAGAAGATGGGCGATACGATTCACCTCGCCGTCGGCAAGGCCATCGAGCAGACCGTCCCCGAGGGGCAACCGCTCAACGAGAGCGCCACGCACGTCGATATGATCGTCGATATGAGCGAGGACTCG
Source organism: Haladaptatus sp. T7 (assembly GCF_026008575.1). Taxonomy (NCBI): domain Archaea; kingdom Methanobacteriati; phylum Methanobacteriota; class Halobacteria; order Halobacteriales; family Haladaptataceae; genus Haladaptatus; species Haladaptatus sp. T7. The sequence goes on along the minus strand of NZ_BROP01000019.1, from coordinate 88 downwards.
TTCATCGAGGTGGACGGAGAAATCGTCCAGCGCAACGGGACCTTCAAATTCGAAGACGGCTTCGAGGGATAGGTCCGCGAGGGAGCAC
>NZ_BROP01000018.1:0-698 GCF_026008575.1 Haladaptatus sp. T7 | reverse complement strand
TAGCCATGCTAGTTGCACGAGTTTAGACTCGTGGCGGAAAGCTCAGTAACACGTGATCAAACTACCCTATGGATTCGAATAACCTCGGGAAACTGAGGCTAATTCGGAATAAGGCTCCATCGCTGGAATGCGTGGAGCTGGAAACGCTCCGGTGCCATAGGATGTGATTGCGGCCGATTAGGTAGACGGTGGGGTAACGGCCCACCGTGCCGATAATCGGTACGGGTTGTGAGAGCAAGAGCCCGGAGATGGATTCTGAGACAAGAATCCAGGCCCTACGGGGCGCAGCAGGCGCGAAAACTTTACACTGCACGACAGTGCGATAAGGGAACTCCAAGTGCGAGGGCATAACGTCCTCGCTTTTGTGTATCGTAAGGTGGTACACGAATAAGAGCTGGGCAAGACCGGTGCCAGCCGCCGCGGTAATACCGGCAGCTCAAGTGATGACCAATTTTATTGGGCCTAAAGCGTCCGTAGCCGGCCAGACAGGTCCGTCGGGAAATCTGCTCGCTCAACGAGCAGGCGTCCGGCGGAAACCCGCTGGCTTGGGGCCGGAAGATCCAAGGGGTACGTCTGGGGTAGGAGTGAAATCCTGTAATCCTAGACGGACCACCGATCGCGAAAGCACCTTGGAAGGACGGACCCGACGGTGAGGGACGAAAGCTAGGGTCACGAACCGGATTAGATACCCGGGTAGT
>NZ_BROP01000016.1:0-1233 GCF_026008575.1 Haladaptatus sp. T7 | reverse complement strand
GAGCGCGACTTCGAGGACTTCGCTGATGTGCGAGACGGGGATGATTTCGACCATCTCCTCGTACTCTTCTTCTATCATCACGTCCTGCTCGTTGGCCTTCGGGATGATGACCGTCTCGACGCCCGCCTTCGCTGCGGCCTCGATTTTGTGCGTGACGCCGCCGACCGGGAGCACGTCGCCGCGGACCGACAGCGAACCGGTCATGGCGATGCTCTGGTCGATGGGGATGTTCTCCAGCGCGCTGATGACCGCGGTGGCCATCGTCACCGACGCGGAGTCACCTTGGACACCCTCGTAGGCTTGGACGTACTGGATGTGGATGTCCTTCTCCGAGATGTCCTCGTCGCTGAACTTCTTGATGATGGCGCTGACGTTCTGGACGGCCTCCTCGGCGATGTCCTGCAGTTTCCCGGTGGCGATGACCTTGCCGGGACCCTGCGACGGTGCGACTTCGGCCATGACGGGCATGACGATGCCGCTGTCCTCGCCCATGACGGCCAGACCGTTGACCCGACCCACCACGTCGCCAGCGGAGACGGTGAGGTCGTAGTCCTTGCGCCGCTCGATGTAGTCGTCGGCGATCTGCTGTTCGATGGAGCGCGAGCGCTGTTTCGCCTGCAGCACGTGGTCGCGTGTGGTGAATTCGGCATCTTCGGCGCGGGCGATGTCGCCAGCAACGCGGACGAGACCACCGAGGTCACGCAGCTTGAGCGTGAGGTGGTCTTTGCGCATCGCACGGCGCTGGGCTTCGAGGATGACCTCCTCGACGGCCGTGTCCGTGAAGTGCGGGAGCCGACCGTCCTTTTCGACTTCCTGGGCGACGAAGCGCGCGTACTTGCGGCGCATCTCCGGCGTGTCGTCGATAGTATCGTTCATGTAGACTTCGTACCCGTATCCCTTGATACGGCTCCGGAGCGCCGGGTGCATGTTCTCCATGGCGTCGAGGTTCCCCGCCGCGACCATCACGAAGTCGGTCGGAACGGGTTCCGTGTGCACCATCGCGCCCGAGGAGCGCTCGGACTGACCGGTGATGGAGAACTCGCCCTCCTGAATCGCCGTCATCAGCTTCTGCTGACTGCGGATGTCGAGGGTGTTGATTTCGTCCACGAACAGCACGCCCTTGTTCGCCTTGTGGATGGCACCGGGTTCCACGCGGTCGTGGCTCGGCGTCTCCATGCCGCCGGACTGGAACGGATCGTGGCGCACGTCGCCCAGCAGCGCACCAGCGTGGGC
>NZ_BROP01000015.1:0-3349 GCF_026008575.1 Haladaptatus sp. T7 | reverse complement strand
CCCAACAAACCGATGCACCAACCCGTGAAAACGCGGTTGGGAAGGGTTCGATACACGCACTCGGCGACCACCGTGTCGTGTAATGACAACCGTATGTACGTGCAATCCAGACGTCCACTGGACTCACATATCGTGAGTTAACAGTGAAACCAAGTTATTCCAACGTGGCTACTGTGCCACCTGGTGAATGGCTCGGCTCGAGCGCCGACGACGGACGTGCCAAGCTGCGAAAAGCTGTAGGAAGCCGCACGGAGGCAAAGAACTACAGATCTCCGAATGGGAATCCCCCCGCAATTGCCTCGCGCAATGGGGAACGCCGAGAACTGAAACATCTCAGTATCGGCAGGAACAAAAAGCAAACGCGATGTCGCTAGTAACGGCGAGTGAACACGACAAAGTCCAAACCGAAGCCCTCACGGGCAATGTGGTGTATGGACTGACACTCATCATCGGAACCGTCTCATGAAGTCTCCTGGAACGGAGCATGAAACAGGGTGACAATCCCGTAATGAGAATCAGTACGATGTGCGTCAGCTCCCGAGTAGCAGGGGTCGGAAATCCCTTGTGAATGTCGCGGGCAACGACCGCGAAGACTCAATACGACTCGAGACCGATAGCGAACAAGTAGTGTGAACGAACGCTGAAAAGCACCCCGAAAAGGGAGGTGCAATAGGGCCTGAACTCAGGTGGCGATGGAGCGACAGGGCACAAAAGGCCCACCGAAAAACGACCCGGGCGCAAGCCCGCAGTAGGAATCGGTGGGAGCCGGTGTTCTGTCGTACGTTTTGAAAAACGAGCCAGGGAGTGTATCTAATTGGCGAGCCTAACCCGAGTATCGGGGCAGGCACAGGGAAACCAATACGGCCGCAGCGCTTTGCGTGAGGGCCACCGTCTTCAAGGGCGGGGAGTCAACTGGATACGACCCGAAACCGGATGATCTACGCATGAGCAAGACGAAGCGTGGCGAAAGCCACGTGGAGGTCTGTTAGAGTTGGTGTCCTACAATACCCTCTCGTGACTTATGTGTAGGGGTGAAAGGCCCATCGAATCCGGCAACAGCTGGTTCCAACCGAAACATGTCGAAGCATGACCTTCGCTAAGGTAGTTCGTGGGGTAGAGCGACCGATTGGGAGAACCGCCTCCGAGAGGAGTCGGCCTCCCTGTCAAACTCCAAACCTACGGACGCCGTTGACGCGAGGAATCCGGTGCGCGGGGTAAGCCTGTGTACCGTGAGGGAGACAACCCAGAGCCGGGTTAAGGTCCCAAAGTATGAGCTAAGTGCGATTGAAGGTGGTCGCAAGCCCTAAACAGCCGGGAGGTGAGCTTAGAAGCAGCTACCCTCTAAGAACAGCGTAACAGCTTACCGGCCGAGGTTTGCGGCGCCGAAAATGATCGGGGCTCAAGTTCATCACCGAGACCTGGCAGCGCTCTTGATCGAGCGATCTAGTAGGTTGGCATTCTGAATGGGTGGAAGCACGGGCGAGAGTTCGTGTGGACCGTTCAGTATCGAAAATCCTGGCCATAGTAGCAGCGTTAGTCGGGTTAGACCCCCGACGACCTTATGAGTAAGGGTTCCTCAGCAATGCTGATCAGCTGAGGGTTAGCCGATCCTAAGTCCTACCGTAATTCGAATAGGACAATAGGGAAACTGGTTAATATTCCAGTGCTAACACCATTCAAAGTCGACGCTTCAGGAAACATCAAGCCGGGCCCTCGCCCGGTCGAACCGTCAAAATCCGTGGAAGCCGTAATGGCAGGAAGCGGATGAACGGCGGGATAGCGAAAGTTGGTGGTACCCGGAGCCCGTGAAAAGACGAGTGTGTTAATCGTACCGAGATCCGACACAGGTACTCTGGCGGCGAAAGCCAAGGTCTGTCGGGAGCAACCGACGTTAGGGAATTCGGCAAGTTAGTCCCGTAAGTTCGCGATAAGGGATGCCTGCTCTGTATAAGAGCAGGCCGCAGTGACTCGGACGCTCCAACTGTCTAGTAACAACATAGGTGACCGCAAATCCGCAAGGACTCGTACGGTCACTGAATCCTGCCCAGTGCGGGTATCTGAACACCTAGTACAATAGGACGAAGGACCCGTTAACGGCGGGGGTAACTATGACCCTCTTAAGGTAGCGTAGTACCTTGCCGCTTCAGTAGCGGCTTGCATGAATGGATCAATGAGAGCGTCACTGTCCCAACGTTGGGCCCGGTGAACTGTACATTCCAGTGCGGAGTCTGGAGACCCCCAAGGGGAAGCGAAGACCCTATAGAGCTTTACTGCAGGCTGTCGCTGGGACGTGGTCGCTACTGTGCAGAATAGGTAGGAGCCATTACACAGGTATCCGCGCTAGCGGATCACCGAGGCATCATTGAAATACTACCCGGTAGTGACTGCGACCCTCACTCCTGGCGGAGGACACCGGTAGCCAGGCAGTTTGACTGGGGCGGTACGCGCTCGAAAAGATATCGAGCGCGCCCCAAGATTTCCTCACTCGAGTCGGAGACTCGAGGAAGAGCGCAAGAGCAAAAGGAAGTCTGACAGTGTCCTACACAACGAGGGACGCTGACGCGAAAGCGTGGTCTAGCGAACCAATGAGGCTGCTTGTTGCGGCCCATTGATGACAGAAAAGCTACCTTAGGGATAACAGAGTCGTCACCGGCAAGAGCACATATCGACCCGGTGGCTTGCTACCTCGATGTCGGTTCCCTCCATCCTGCCCGTGCAGAAGCGGGCAAGGGTGAGGTTGTTCGCCTATTAAAGGAGGTCGTGAGCTGGGTTTAGACCGTCGTGAGACAGGTCGGCTGCTATCTATTGGGGGTGTTACGATACTTGACGAGAACGTTCGTATAGTACGAGAGGAACTACGAATGGGTGCCACTGGTGTACCGGTCGTCCGAGAGGGCGCGTGCCGGGCAGCTACGCACCACGGGGTAAGAGCTGAACGCATCTAAGCTCGAAACCCACTTGGAAAAGAAGTATCACCGAGATCACTCGTAGAAGACGAGTTCGATAGGCTCGGGATGTACGCGCCGAGGCAACGAGGCGTTCAGTCCGCGAGTACTAACAGATCGACGCCACACAATCATACCGCATACTGGTTTCACACGCACTCTCGTGTGTGAGTCCAGGCGTATACTGGATTGCACGTACATTACGGTTCGTTCGAACCATCAACGATTGGTATCCCTGTCACGGTTCGATTCCGTGAGTTGACGTTAAGGCGGCCAGAGCGATAGGGCGACACCCGTACCCATCCCGAACACGGAAGTTAAGCCTATCTGCGTTTCGGTCAGTACTGGAGTGCGCGAGCCTCTGGGAAATCCGATTCGCCGCCTCCCATTCATACTCGCATTCA
>NZ_BROP01000014.1:0-5441 GCF_026008575.1 Haladaptatus sp. T7 | reverse complement strand
AGGTGATTTATGTTTGGTGCTATTGCTGGCGGTATTGCTTCTGCTCTTGCTGGTGGCGCCATGTCTAAATTGTTTGGAGGCGGTCAAAAAGCCGCCTCCGGTGGCATTCAAGGTGATGTGCTTGCTACCGATAACAATACTGTAGGCATGGGTGATGCTGGTATTAAATCTGCCATTCAAGGCTCTAATGTTCCTAACCCTGATGAGGCCGTCCCTAGTTTTGTTTCTGGTGCTATGGCTAAAGCTGGTAAAGGACTTCTTGAAGGTACGTTGCAGGCTGGCACTTCTGCCGTTTCTGATAAGTTGCTTGATTTGGTTGGACTTGGTGGCAAGTCTGCCGCTGATAAAGGAAAGGATACTCGTGATTATCTTGCTGCTGCATTTCCTGAGCTTAATGCTTGGGAGCGTGCTGGTGCTGATGCTTCCTCTGCTGGTATGGTTGACGCCGGATTTGAGAATCAAAAAGAGCTTACTAAAATGCAACTGGACAATCAGAAAGAGATTGCCGAGATGCAAAATGAGACTCAAAAAGAGATTGCTGGCATTCAGTCGGCGACTTCACGCCAGAATACGAAAGACCAGGTATATGCACAAAATGAGATGCTTGCTTATCAACAGAAGGAGTCTACTGCTCGCGTTGCGTCTATTATGGAAAACACCAATCTTTCCAAGCAACAGCAGGTTTCCGAGATTATGCGCCAAATGCTTACTCAAGCTCAAACGGCTGGTCAGTATTTTACCAATGACCAAATCAAAGAAATGACTCGCAAGGTTAGTGCTGAGGTTGACTTAGTTCATCAGCAAACGCAGAATCAGCGGTATGGCTCTTCTCATATTGGCGCTACTGCAAAGGATATTTCTAATGTCGTCACTGATGCTGCTTCTGGTGTGGTTGATATTTTTCATGGTATTGATAAAGCTGTTGCCGATACTTGGAACAATTTCTGGAAAGACGGTAAAGCTGATGGTATTGGCTCTAATTTGTCTAGGAAATAACCGTCAGGATTGACACCCTCCCAATTGTATGTTTTCATGCCTCCAAATCTTGGAGGCTTTTTTATGGTTCGTTCTTATTACCCTTCTGAATGTCACGCTGATTATTTTGACTTTGAGCGTATCGAGGCTCTTAAACCTGCTATTGAGGCTTGTGGCATTTCTACTCTTTCTCAATCCCCAATGCTTGGCTTCCATAAGCAGATGGATAACCGCATCAAGCTCTTGGAAGAGATTCTGTCTTTTCGTATGCAGGGCGTTGAGTTCGATAATGGTGATATGTATGTTGACGGCCATAAGGCTGCTTCTGACGTTCGTGATGAGTTTGTATCTGTTACTGAGAAGTTAATGGATGAATTGGCACAATGCTACAATGTGCTCCCCCAACTTGATATTAATAACACTATAGACCACCGCCCCGAAGGGGACGAAAAATGGTTTTTAGAGAACGAGAAGACGGTTACGCAGTTTTGCCGCAAGCTGGCTGCTGAACGCCCTCTTAAGGATATTCGCGATGAGTATAATTACCCCAAAAAGAAAGGTATTAAGGATGAGTGTTCAAGATTGCTGGAGGCCTCCACTATGAAATCGCGTAGAGGCTTTGCTATTCAGCGTTTGATGAATGCAATGCGACAGGCTCATGCTGATGGTTGGTTTATCGTTTTTGACACTCTCACGTTGGCTGACGACCGATTAGAGGCGTTTTATGATAATCCCAATGCTTTGCGTGACTATTTTCGTGATATTGGTCGTATGGTTCTTGCTGCCGAGGGTCGCAAGGCTAATGATTCACACGCCGACTGCTATCAGTATTTTTGTGTGCCTGAGTATGGTACAGCTAATGGCCGTCTTCATTTCCATGCGGTGCACTTTATGCGGACACTTCCTACAGGTAGCGTTGACCCTAATTTTGGTCGTCGGGTACGCAATCGCCGCCAGTTAAATAGCTTGCAAAATACGTGGCCTTATGGTTACAGTATGCCCATCGCAGTTCGCTACACGCAGGACGCTTTTTCACGTTCTGGTTGGTTGTGGCCTGTTGATGCTAAAGGTGAGCCGCTTAAAGCTACCAGTTATATGGCTGTTGGTTTCTATGTGGCTAAATACGTTAACAAAAAGTCAGATATGGACCTTGCTGCTAAAGGTCTAGGAGCTAAAGAATGGAACAACTCACTAAAAACCAAGCTGTCGCTACTTCCCAAGAAGCTGTTCAGAATCAGAATGAGCCGCAACTTCGGGATGAAAATGCTCACAATGACAAATCTGTCCACGGAGTGCTTAATCCAACTTACCAAGCTGGGTTACGACGCGACGCCGTTCAACCAGATATTGAAGCAGAACGCAAAAAGAGAGATGAGATTGAGGCTGGGAAAAGTTACTGTAGCCGACGTTTTGGCGGCGCAACCTGTGACGACAAATCTGCTCAAATTTATGCGCGCTTCGATAAAAATGATTGGCGTATCCAACCTGCAGAGTTTTATCGCTTCCATGACGCAGAAGTTAACACTTTCGGATATTTCTGATGAGTCGAAAAATTATCTTGATAAAGCAGGAATTACTACTGCTTGTTTACGAATTAAATCGAAGTGGACTGCTGGCGGAAAATGAGAAAATTCGACCTATCCTTGCGCAGCTCGAGAAGCTCTTACTTTGCGACCTTTCGCCATCAACTAACGATTCTGTCAAAAACTGACGCGTTGGATGAGGAGAAGTGGCTTAATATGCTTGGCACGTTCGTCAAGGACTGGTTTAGATATGAGTCACATTTTGTTCATGGTAGAGATTCTCTTGTTGACATTTTAAAAGAGCGTGGATTACTATCTGAGTCCGATGCTGTTCAACCACTAATAGGTAAGAAATCATGAGTCAAGTTACTGAACAATCCGTACGTTTCCAGACCGCTTTGGCCTCTATTAAGCTCATTCAGGCTTCTGCCGTTTTGGATTTAACCGAAGATGATTTCGATTTTCTGACGAGTAACAAAGTTTGGATTGCTACTGACCGCTCTCGTGCTCGTCGCTGCGTTGAGGCTTGCGTTTATGGTACGCTGGACTTTGTAGGATACCCTCGCTTTCCTGCTCCTGTTGAGTTTATTGCTGCCGTCATTGCTTATTATGTTCATCCCGTCAACATTCAAACGGCCTGTCTCATCATGGAAGGCGCTGAATTTACGGAAAACATTATTAATGGCGTCGAGCGTCCGGTTAAAGCCGCTGAATTGTTCGCGTTTACCTTGCGTGTACGCGCAGGAAACACTGACGTTCTTACTGACGCAGAAGAAAACGTGCGTCAAAAATTACGTGCAGAAGGAGTGATGTAATGTCTAAAGGTAAAAAACGTTCTGGCGCTCGCCCTGGTCGTCCGCAGCCGTTGCGAGGTACTAAAGGCAAGCGTAAAGGCGCTCGTCTTTGGTATGTAGGTGGTCAACAATTTTAATTGCAGGGGCTTCGGCCCCTTACTTGAGGATAAATTATGTCTAATATTCAAACTGGCGCCGAGCGTATGCCGCATGACCTTTCCCATCTTGGCTTCCTTGCTGGTCAGATTGGTCGTCTTATTACCATTTCAACTACTCCGGTTATCGCTGGCGACTCCTTCGAGATGGACGCCGTTGGCGCTCTCCGTCTTTCTCCATTGCGTCGTGGCCTTGCTATTGACTCTACTGTAGACATTTTTACTTTTTATGTCCCTCATCGTCACGTTTATGGTGAACAGTGGATTAAGTTCATGAAGGATGGTGTTAATGCCACTCCTCTCCCGACTGTTAACACTACTGGTTATATTGACCATGCCGCTTTTCTTGGCACGATTAACCCTGATACCAATAAAATCCCTAAGCATTTGTTTCAGGGTTATTTGAATATCTATAACAACTATTTTAAAGCGCCGTGGATGCCTGACCGTACCGAGGCTAACCCTAATGAGCTTAATCAAGATGATGCTCGTTATGGTTTCCGTTGCTGCCATCTCAAAAACATTTGGACTGCTCCGCTTCCTCCTGAGACTGAGCTTTCTCGCCAAATGACGACTTCTACCACATCTATTGACATTATGGGTCTGCAAGCTGCTTATGCTAATTTGCATACTGACCAAGAACGTGATTACTTCATGCAGCGTTACCATGATGTTATTTCTTCATTTGGAGGTAAAACCTCTTATGACGCTGACAACCGTCCTTTACTTGTCATGCGCTCTAATCTCTGGGCATCTGGCTATGATGTTGATGGAACTGACCAAACGTCGTTAGGCCAGTTTTCTGGTCGTGTTCAACAGACCTATAAACATTCTGTGCCGCGTTTCTTTGTTCCTGAGCATGGCACTATGTTTACTCTTGCGCTTGTTCGTTTTCCGCCTACTGCGACTAAAGAGATTCAGTACCTTAACGCTAAAGGTGCTTTGACTTATACCGATATTGCTGGCGACCCTGTTTTGTATGGCAACTTGCCGCCGCGTGAAATTTCTATGAAGGATGTTTTCCGTTCTGGTGATTCGTCTAAGAAGTTTAAGATTGCTGAGGGTCAGTGGTATCGTTATGCGCCTTCGTATGTTTCTCCTGCTTATCACCTTCTTGAAGGCTTCCCATTCATTCAGGAACCGCCTTCTGGTGATTTGCAAGAACGCGTACTTATTCGCCACCATGATTATGACCAGTGTTTCCAGTCCGTTCAGTTGTTGCAGTGGAATAGTCAGGTTAAATTTAATGTGACCGTTTATCGCAATCTGCCGACCACTCGCGATTCAATCATGACTTCGTGATAAAAGATTGAGTGTGAGGTTATAACGCCGAAGCGGTAAAAATTTTAATTTTTGCCGCTGAGGGGTTGACCAAGCGAAGCGCGGTAGGTTTTCTGCTTAGGAGTTTAATCATGTTTCAGACTTTTATTTCTCGCCATAATTCAAACTTTTTTTCTGATAAGCTGGTTCTCACTTCTGTTACTCCAGCTTCTTCGGCACCTGTTTTACAGACACCTAAAGCTACATCGTCAACGTTATATTTTGATAGTTTGACGGTTAATGCTGGTAATGGTGGTTTTCTTCATTGCATTCAGATGGATACATCTGTCAACGCCGCTAATCAGGTTGTTTCTGTTGGTGCTGATATTGCTTTTGATGCCGACCCTAAATTTTTTGCCTGTTTGGTTCGCTTTGAGTCTTCTTCGGTTCCGACTACCCTCCCGACTGCCTATGATGTTTATCCTTTGGATGGTCGCCATGATGGTGGTTATTATACCGTCAAGGACTGTGTGACTATTGACGTCCTTCCCCGTACGCCGGGCAATAATGTTTATGTTGGTTTCATGGTTTGGTCTAACTTTACCGCTACTAAATGCCGCGGATTGGTTTCGCTGAATCAGGTTATTAAAGAGATTATTTGTCTCCAGCCACTTAAGTGAGGTGATTTATGTTTGGTGCTATTGCTGGCGGTATTGCTTCTGCTCTTGCTGGTG
>NZ_BROP01000013.1:0-48248 GCF_026008575.1 Haladaptatus sp. T7 | reverse complement strand
CGTAACCGGCGGGTTCGTTGCCCTGTATGCCGCCCACCACGACCGCCGTCGGTCCAGATACCCCTGTATCAGTTACGTACACCTCGGTTTCGTCCGGCGTATCCTCACGGATGGTGTATCTGGTCCGAGTCGCGGCCCGAGTCGTCCCCTGCGTCGCGAGAAACGCCGAAGCGGTAGCCGCGACTCCGGCGTGACGAAGGAACGAACGCCGTGTTCTATCGACTTCCGCGTCCTCTCCTCTCTCGTTATTTGACATCGGCTCATAAATTTAGAAGTTTTATAATTAGTTATGTCCCATCATCTATCACGTTCGGAGGACGTACCGTCTGATAGGAATGATCAATCGGAGTGAAGGGCTCAGGTAATATACGACAAGGAAGGAGAAGAGCGACGATACCGAGGAACGTTTCGAAATCAAGGTGCGACGACGCTCGTCAGAGCCCCTAGCCGGAATTACTTCGATTCGCCACATTCGCCACATTTGTTCGCGGATACGATACGGAAGGAGAACAGGAAAGGCCTGTTCGCACATCACGCCGGAACGGTTTTGCTCGTCGTGAATGATAATATCACGCATGGGAGAGAGCACTGGACGGGACTCACGGCACGGGGAGATAGACGACATCCTCGAACGGAAACCCGGGACGCGGGAGGCTCGTGACGAGGAGGACCGGTACACGGTCGTCGGCGCGGCGAGTCGGGGGACGTTCGCGGACTGGCTGACGCCGGTCGAGGAACACTTCGTCTGCCATCGGAACGACATCCCGGACGCCGACGCGGAGACGTGGCGAGTCAGGGTGACGGGCGTGGACGACGGCGAATCGCTCTCGATGGAGGCGCTTCGGGAGGACTATCCGACGGTCGCCGTCGCACACACGATGGAGTGTGCGGGGAACAACCGCGGCCAACACGACCCTGAGACGGGGAGCGTCCAGTGGACGTGGGACGCCGTTGGAACCGCGATGTGGAGCGGAACGCCGATTCGGGCGGTGCTCGAAGACCGCGGCGTAGACGTGAACGACGATTCGGATCGCTGGCTCACCGCCGTCGGCGGGGACGTCCCCGCGGACGACGACGTGTACGTGAAATCGATTCCGCTATCGAAGGCGCTCGACGATTGCGTCCTCGCGTACGAGATGAACGGCGAACCGCTCCCGGTCGAACACGGGTATCCGGTCCGACTCATCGTGCCGGGATGGTACGGCACGAACAGCGTCAAGTGGGTCGAGGAACTCCGGGTGACGGACACGATGGTCACGGACGCGACGTTCGCCGAGGAGGACGACGGGCGGACGTACACCTACTGGCAACACGGTGCCTACCGCATCCATCCGGCGGACGCCGAACCGGGAATCGAGGAGACGGTTCCGACGGTCGATACGTGGGAGCAACTCGTCGGCGACGTGACGCACCCGTACACGTTCGACGAGAACGTCATGTCGCTCATCGGGGAACCGGACGGCGAACGCCCGGTCACACCCGACGCGGACGGACGGGTGGAGATTCGGGGCGTGGCGTGGGCGGGGGACGACAGGGTGTCCCGCGTCGAAGTATCGACGGACGACGGCGAGACGTGGCACGACGCCGACCTGTACGGCCCGGACTACAGCGGCGCGTGGCGCTTGTTCAGCTACGCGTGGGAACCGAAGACGGGGTTCGACGGGACGGTCACGTTGCTCTCGCGGGCGACCGACGAGGAGGGACGAACCCAGCCGTCCCGCATCGCCGTCCTCGACGACTGGGCGGAGGTTCCCGAGGACGTCTACCCGTGGAACGAGGGGGGCTACGCGGCGAACGCCTACCGACCGAACGGCGTCGAGGTACGGGTTACGCCGCGGGACGAGTGAGCGGTTCGAAGAATGAAGACGGATCGATGGCGGGCAACACCATCGATGTACTCCTATTTACTGTTCATCGACTCTGCAACCCGAAACCATCTCGATTTCAATTTTCGTACGTCCGGTGGATTCCGTGTCGTCCCAGCAGATGTCGAACGATGTTGAGCTCCCAAGCCGTCCGCGTTTTGAGGCTCGTCCCGTACCGGGTCGTCTCGACGATGAATCCCGGCTCGTTCAGGTCGGCATCGACCTTGTGGATGAGTAACGGACGATCCCCGTCTATCAGATTGCCGCGCTTGAACCGATAGTGGTCGGGGAAAGAGTCGTCGAGATGATATCGATTCATGTACTCTTTCGTGCGTATCGCGTCACGAGCGGCACCCGAAACGGTCGTCGGGTAGATCGCCTGTCCGACGCCGTCCGGTCCGACGTCTTCCCGATAGATTCCCCGCGAACTGTGGAGATTGATAACCACGTCCGGGTCGTACGACGTAAGGACGCCCCAAATCGTCCGTGCGAGCGGCGTCGTCGGCGTCCGTCCCGGTGGAAACTTCCGATTGAGGTTACCATTATCATTGAAGTAGGTATCGCGTCGAATCGCGACCGGGTTGGCCCGCGGAATCGTAACGAGCGTTCCCCGATCTATCGACCACGTTTTGATGTCCTCGGCCGCTTCGTAACCGGCGGGTTCGTTGCCCTGTATGCCGCCCACCACGACCGCCGTCGGTCCCGATTTCTGCGTATCGGTAATGTACACCTCGGTTTCGTCCGGCGTATCCTCGCGGATTGTATATTCGGTCCGAATCGTAGCGTCGCTAGTCCCCTGGGTTGCGAGAAAAGCAGAAGTAGTCGCTGCGGCACCAGTAAAACGTAGAAACGAACGCCGTGTTCGATTACATAACGCATCGTCCCCGCTCTTGTTATTTTGCATCGAGTCGTAGATGTAGATAACAGCACTTAATTGTTCACAATTTAAAGTATATTATAGATTTATAATAAAATAATAATTTTTAATTAAGGTTTTCAATATCGATATTTTCCGAGGAAATAAGCGATCCGACGTCGAGCCCACCAGCAATAGCCACACACGAGAGATGTAATGGGAAGAGACGGACGCAGCCATTCGGCATCGAGATTCTCGATAACTGGTCCAAAGGTTCTGAATGCGACGATTCGAAGGACGAAGACGGTCACTACTTTACACGCCGCGTCCATCGAGTACGCATGCACCTCTCCGAGTACGTCCACACGCCCGGAGCGCACTGTGGCTCCGCGTCGCTTCGAAACCTCTCGGACTTCTACGAGTGGGGATTCGACGAATCGCTCTGTTTCGGTCTCGGTTCCGGACTCGGCTTCGGATACTACGAGCGCGGCCCGGCGAGCCGTCTCATCATGGGGCGAAACGGGCAGTTGGAGACGGGGTTCTTCGAGACGCTCGGCATCGACTACCGGGAGGACAGCGAACGGCAGTGGGATGCGGCGTGGAGCGACGTTCGTGAGTATCTCGCGGACGACGTTCCGGTGATGCTGTTCGTGGACCTCTACTACCTCGATTACTTCGAAACGAACACGCACTTCGGCCCGCACATCCTCCTCTGCGTCGGCACCGACGGCGACGACGTGCTCCTGTCCGACAGCGAATTCGAGACGACACAGCGATTGCCCGCCTCCCACCTTCGGGAGGCGTGGGACTCCGACCACGGCTTCGGCCCGCTCGACAACCGATGGCTCGTCGTGACCGATCCGACCATCGAAACCGACCTCGCGACCGCGAGTCGGGACGCGGTTCGACGGACGGCAGACCTCATGCTCTCGGCCGAGGACGGCGGCTGGCACTCGCAAGGTATCGACGGAATTCGCCGGTTCGCGGCGGACCTCCCCTCGTGGACCGCGTTGGGGGATTCGGGCTGGTGCGCCCGGTTCGCCTACCAGAACATCGAACGTCGGGGAACGGGCGGCGGTGCGTTCCGCCGATTGTACGCCGATTTCCTCGACCACGTTGCATCCGACCTCGAACTCGAAGGAGAGATTCCCGACCGCTTCCACGCCGTCGCGGACGATTGGACCGGCCTCGGCGACACGCTCAAAGAGGCGAGCGAAGTCGAAGGGGAAAAACAGGGAGCGCTGTTCGAGGACGCCAGCGAGCAGGCGGCGGCGCTCGCGGACCGCGAAGAACGACTGTTCACGCGGCTTCGAGAAGAACTCTAAGACGGCATCCGACCCAACCGCAAATCCCGGTCGCCGACAGGAATTCCCGATTTCGATTCCCAATTTTCGATTTCCGATTCACTCCGACGGCGCGACGGCACACGCGTCGCCCGCGGACGCGCCGGTCGCCCGAACGATGCTCCAGAGGAGCAACAGCACGCTCGCGGCGAAGAACGTGGACCCGACCGGCGACGACGGTATCATGAACGACCAGTAGACGGGCGTCACGGCGGTCCCGAACAGGACGCTGAGGGCACCGTAGAACGCGGGCGCACAGCAACAGCACGCGGTCGCGCCGGAGGCGGCGAGCGAGCCGGAGAACAGCGGCGTGGCGGAAACCGACTCCGAACCGGACCATTGTTGTGTCACGATGGCCGCGTTCAGGCCGGTCAAACCGCCCAGAATGGCCATCAAGAGGAACGAGCCGACGGAGAGATAGCCGGTGAACGGAATCGACGGGAAGTACCACTCCACGGCGGGCCAGACGACGAGCGGACTGGCGACATTGTAAGGGATGATGAACGCGCTCGTCGGCGCGTTGATCCCGGAGTCCGGTTTGATACTCATCGTTCCGGCCGAGAACGCGAAGAAGACGCACATCAACAACCCCGCGACGATGCCGACGAGCTTCGGCGTCGTCTGAAGACGGATGCTCTGGACGACGCCGCGCGCGTCGGTCCAAACGATGTACGCGATGATCGCCGGAAGCGAGAGCACGAGCAGGTACCCGAGCGGGTTGTAATACCCCTGTCCCGGCATGACGGTCGGGTAGAGTATCCACCCCGCCAACACCATGCAAAGCAGGGCGTACTGCGGTTTCGTCGGGTACCTCGTGAGCACGAGGAGAAAGCCACCCACGGCGAGGAGGCCGCCGATGAACAGGCTCAGAACCGGATAGATGGCGATGAGCTGCGGTGCCGTCTGACCGACGATTTGGGTTTCGACGAGACCGATACCGCCGAAAACCGCGGTGACGGCACTCGCCGTCAGAAGGACGCCGGCGAGCGGTATCGAGAGGAGTTCGCGCCGAATCGCCGCGGCGACCCCGGCCATCACGCAGATACCTCCGACGAAGAAGGAGAAGAGAATCCAGTGGGGCGTTGCCGCGTGCGTCGTCCCGGTGTGTGCCGCAACCGGAGAGGCCGCGATTTCCAACCCGATGATCAGGAAAAGGAGGTTCCGGAGAGTTCGCTCGACGTTCATGGTATGGTTCGGCGTTCTGACTGTCGTGCAGCCGAGAATGCGCTCGGCCGTCGCTTTCGTTTCATGTGCGTCTCCGTCCAGTACGGTGTCGGTTATCGGTGGCGTTGAAAGTAGGTTCTGGTGTGAACATCGAAAGAGGTGTCGATACGGGAGGAAAGGTCGGGACTCGGGGGAAAAGTCGGAACCCGAGGGAGAGAAGAGGTCGGGACTCGGGACGGGAGAGGGGGAAATTCTCCCGCTTCGACGGACGAACCGGTCACGGCCTATTCGGCGAGAAGGCTATCGACGAGTCGGGTGAACCGGTCGATGAACCGGTCCGGAATCGACGGCGCGATTTGCTTCAGGAGCGTTCGCGTCCGGTCGGGGCGATTCACCACGAGCGTCACGCGGTTTTGGCCGTCGCGTTCCTTGACGATGACTTCCTGTTCGACGAGCCGACTCAGGTGCCACTCCAGCGTGCTCCGGGCGATGCCGAGGTCGTCGGCGACCGTTTGCGGGTCGGTCGGTTCGTGTTCGAGAACGTACCCGATGATGTCGCGCGACGTTTCCCGGCGGAACAGCGCGAGGAGACGCCGTTCCCACGGGTCGAACGACGGCGAGTAGTAGTGCGTTCGGCCGTACAGTTTCTCTTCGACGATGGAATCGTCGTCGAGTAACCGGTGGACGTGATACTGAATTTGACCGGGAGCGAAATCGACCGACCGCACGAGTTCGTTGAAGTGAATGCCGGGATTCCGCCGGATCTGAAGCTCGATTCGGGTACGTGTTTCCGTCATGTGTAGCTGTGGTTCCGTGTCGCCGTTCCTACCCGTTTCTCAGGTGACGAGACTTCTAAACCTCACGATATTCTCGCGTGCTGTCGCGGTAAGCGCCTCGGAAAATGGGTCCTCACGGAGCGGGCGGGCGGCGCGGTCGGAAAGAAGTCGGCGAAATCACTGTTCGAACCCGTTCGGGAAGTCGGTGTCTACTCGTTCGTCGTCGGCGTCTTCGCGTCGAGGACGGTCCTCGGACCCGGCGGATTCCATCCGAGCGAAGACCACGGCTGCGATGAGCAACAGCGCCGTGGCGAAATCGAGCGCGTGCTCTATCAGGTGATGCGTCGTCCCGGGCACGAACCCGAAGGCGGTGAGTCCGCCCATGAACGCCTTCGCCGCGAGCATCCCGAGCGCGAGCGACACGAACAGGTAGGGCCGGGAGCGGCGCTGTGAAAAGGCGAACACGCTGGCGCTGGCCAACACGCTCGATGCGATGCCGCCGAGAACGATGAAGACGAACGTCACGTCCGTCGTGGTACTACCGAGGTGCAAGGGCGTGGCGGGGTCGGCGAGACCACCGCTCGTCGAACGAGCGAGCGCTCGCATCCACGGGGTGCCAAAGACGAGGGTCGGGATACCGAGATTCATACGGAGTCAGCGGCGTTACGTGGCGAGTTTGCTTCGATTGTGTATAAATCCTGCCACGACCGTCGTCGCGTTCGAAGCGTTACTCATCGTCGGTGCCACCGGGTCGCGTTCGACTTCTCCGTCCGCGCGCGTCGGATCGGAACCGAACGACGTCGATGACGAGCGGCGTCGATGACGTGTGGGCGAGCGGGAGAGGTGAGTGAGACGGTCGGGACGGACGAGACTGTCGGGTGTGCCATTGGCGGATATCGCCACGGGTCGGAAAAGGCCGTTCTGGTGCGAGTTTCGAATGCGGGTCCTCGGGAGCCGTAGCATCCGGTTTCGACTCTAATCCGATTCGACGCGGCGAGTCGCCGCCGCGTTTCGAGACGCGCGTTGGAGCGATGGCGCCGCTGGACCGCTCCGCGCCAAACGAACGAAATGGGGCGAAAACGGCGCGTACCGCTCCGAGACCGGGATTCGAGGACCCTACCAGACCGTATTTGGGGAACGACTAGGTAGAACGGACAATGACGAAGCTTCGACCCGCGGCGTCGCGGCGGGCGGTCCTCGTAGGTGCCGGAACGACGGGAGCCGCCCTCCTCGCCGGGTGTCTCGGGAGCAGAAACGGGAAATCGGTGGAGCCGATAGCGCTGACGGGGACGAAACAGTGTGAGACCTGCGGAATGGTTCTTGAGCAACATCCCGGCCCGAAAGCGCAGTTCTTCTATCGGGACGAGGGACCCGAGCACGACGGTCCCGCGTGGTTCTGCAGCGCGTGGGAGGGATTTCAGTACGATATGCGAGCGAGCGACCGCGACTGGACGCGACGGAAGGGGTTCATCACGGACTATTCGGCCGTGGACTACGAGGTGTTCTCCGACGGCGGCGACCAATTCATCTCCTCGCATCTCCAAGAAGAGGCGTTCTCGCCCGTCAACGAACTGGTCTACGTCGTCGGGAGCGACGTCGTCGGTGCGATGGGAGACGACCTGTTACCGTTCGGCGAGCGCGCGGACGCCGACGCGTTCGCGGACGAGTACGGCGGTGACGTCATCGACTACAACGCGGTGACGCCGCGGCTCATCGGCCAAATCGGTCGCTGAAGGCTAAACGGTGCGGCGGGGCGCTACCAAACCCGACGGATGGCGACGGCGAGCAAAACTGCTGCCCACGCGAGAAGCGCCACGGTCGGAAAGAGGGGAGGAATCGTCGTCACGCCGCTCGTCGTCGCACCGATGACGGTCGTCATCACGAGCGCGCGATACGCGCTAGCCGGACCGAGCGCGAGGGCGGCCGCGAGCGTTCGCTCCCCGAGCATCCCCTCCGCGAGTCCGCTGAGCACGAGCAGGTCGAGGCCGAGAGAGAGCGTCACGACCGAGATGACGGCGACGACGACGCCCGTGCGAACCGAGCGAGCGGTCGCGGAGACGGCGATACCGCCCACGAGGTTCACGATACCGTAGAGGAGCGTCAGCGAGACGAACCGGACGTAGAGGACGGGCGAATCGGCACCGTTCGTCGTGGCGAACAGGTATTCGGCGGGTTCCGGCCGAAGGAACGCTATCGCGCCGACAAGCGCGAGCGGCACGGTGAGGAGCACGACCAGCGCGCACAGTCGCGCCGCCACAACGCCGCCGACGTAGGCCGCCCGCGGGAGCGGAAACGTCCGCAGTACGGCGAGTTCGCCGCTGATTCGGTCGTCGAGCACGGCGCGGTAGCCGAGCGCGAACGCGACCACCGGGACCAAGACCTCGACGTAGGTCAGGAGGTCGATTATCATGGGCACGTACCCGACCGTGACGCCGCCGCCCAGAAGCGTGAGTCCGACGACGGCGACGGCGAACCCGCCCGCCAATCCGAGATAGGCGCGGCTTCGTCGGATGGTCGTCAGTTCGCGGCGGAAGACCGGCCCCGCAGCGCGGAGTCCGAGGCCGCGGTCGGCGCGCGTCGGCCGTTGCGTGGCCGTCGCCGTCTCGTCGCTCATGCGTCCCCTCCGGCGCTTCGAACCGCGACGTGACCTTCGTGGTCCGCAACGAGGTCGTCGAACAGCGTGCGGAGCGACCCCTCGTCGTCGGTGACGCTCTCGATGCGCCCGCTCGTCGCAACCTCCCCGCGTCGGAGCGCCACCACGTGGTCAGAGCGTTCCGCCACGAGTTCGAGGTCGTGCGAACTCAACAGGACGGCCGTCCCGTCCGCCGCGACCCGGTTCGCGATATCGAAGACGCGCTCGCTCATGGACGGGTCGAGGCCGCTGGTCGGTTCGTCGAGGACGACGAGCGGCGGCGAGCCGAGGAGCGCGGTGGCGATTCCGAGTAACCGCGTCATGCCGCCGGAGAGGTCCGACGCGCGTCGGTCGCGGGCGGATTCCAGTCCGACGCGTGCGAGCGTCGATGTCACGTCGTCCTCGCCGACGATAGCGGCGTACGCCGCGACTGTCTCCTCGACCGTCAGTTGACCCCGGAACGAGGGCGTTTGTGGAAGGTAGCCGATGGTCCGTCCACGGTTCTCGGGGCGCGTAATACTCCCTTCGGTCGGCTCGATGAGGCCGGAGAGGGTGCGAAGCAGCGTCGTCTTCCCGGACCCGTTCGGCCCGATGAGCGCGGTTACGGTTCCCGTCGGCACCGTGAGGGAAACGCCGGACAACACGGTGACGTCGCCGAAGCGTTTCGTGACGTCGGCAGTGGTGACCGCGGAGCGTTCCGTGGATTCGCGGGGTCCCGCGTCGTCGGTCGCGGACTGTTCGACAGCGTTCGGAAGGTCGGGGTGCGTCGTCGTCATGAGTCGTATGCAATTGCGGTTCGGTCGGCGAACTGTTCCGCGCGGGAAATCCGGTCGGGGTTGGACGGGTGCGAGAGCGGACGGCGGTCCACCACGCCGTCGGTGCGCATCCCGGGGACGGTTCCGCGGAGGAACCGCGTCAGTCGATACCCCGGCGACTCCGCCACCACGCGAACGGCGGGCACCGTGGCGAGTCGCCGTCCGACCGGGTCCGTTGGGGAAAACGAGCGGTCGAGGCGGTTCCCCGCGGTTCTACCGGGCGCGCCGCTCCAGTAGTTACCGACGCCATCGGACGTCCAGACGTGCAACGTGCTGTACGTCGAGGCCGCGTGGCGCTCGTTTGAGACGAAATCGTTGTTCGAAACCGAGTTCGACGCGAGGAGGTCGGTCGCCTGTGCGCCGATTCGGTTTCCGTAGACGACGTTCTCCTCGTAAATCGAGTGGCTGGTCGTCACCTCGAAACCGTACGTGTTGTTCGCCACGATGTTGCGCGCGACGTAGGCCCGACTTCCGGCGACTGAAATTCCGATGTCGGCTCCCGCCACCCTGTTATCGACGACCGTGGTGTTCGTCGGTTTCGTCATCACGCTGATTCCCGAGCGTCGCTGGTCGCGCATGGTGTTGTTCGCCACGAGCGTCCCGGAGGTGTACATCAGGTGAACGCCGATGCGTCCCCCGGTCATCGTGTTGTTCCTGACGACGAGTCCGTCCGCGCGATGGGTGGCAACGCTGTCGCGGCCGTCGAGAAACCGCGAGTTCTGGACGACCCCGTTCGAGTACATCCACATGACGCCCATGCCGCTCTCGTACCGGTCGTCGCTCCCGTGAAGCGTGAGGTTGGTGACGACGGCATCGGTACTGTTCGTGACGAAAACGCCGGTATCCGGCGTCGTGACCGTCACGTCGGCGATCAGCGTTGCGTCGGCGTCGTCAACTCGCATGGCCGCGCTGCTGTCCGCGTAGGCGTTTTTCACCCACGAATCCCATCCGCGACCGCTGCCGACCCACCCGGACGAGTCGGACCCGGCCCCGGACTCGGTTCCGGTGATGGAGAGTCCGACGACCGCGGCGCGGTCAGCACGAACGGTAACGACACCCGTCGAGTCGTTACCGCGGACTGTCGCACCCGGCGCCCCTCGGAGCGTGACGGGTTTGCGGATGGTCACGTTCCCCTCGTAGGTGCCGGGGGGAACGAACACCGTCGTGTTGGCGGGCGCTCGGTCGATTGCCGCGGCGATTGTCGGCGCGTCGCGGCCGACGACGACGGACGTCGGCCGGTCCCGATAGCCCGCCGTCGCTCGCACGTCCCGGTCCGCTCCCGCGCGCTTGGACGACGCGTCCGCTCCCGCGCGGCGGTCATCCGCCGTCCAGACGGTCGGGACGGCGGTCTCCCACCGAACGACGCGACCGCCGTGGGCCGACGCGAACCGTTCCGCGTCGGTTCGGTCGCTGAACGCGGGGACGGCCGGTCCGGCCATCGTCCTGCCGTCGCTGTCGCGGACGAAGAACGCCCGGTCGGCGCGAACCCAGTCGGGAGTGCCGTCGTGCACGAGATAGCCGTCCTCGGTCGTGCGAAGCGAAACCGTCGAGAGGTCGCTCACGTAGACGGCGATGGGCGTCCCGTACCGCTGTGTCGTCTCCGGAAGCTGCGATACTCGCGCGTACGCCGAGACGCCGTAGTATCCCAGCACGTACCGATAGCCCGAGTAGAAGACCTCGACCTGCGGCACCAATAGGTCCCGCTCGCGGCTCTCCTCGATGGCGGTCGACGAGAGACCGGCCGAGACCGTTTCGTGGAACGCCACCGGTTCGGGTGTCGCCGTCGTATCGGCGGCGAACGAGCCGACCCCGATGGCGGTCGTTGCGATGATGAGCACGACACCGAGCGCCGTCACACGTCGAAACACATCGATACTTCCCAGGCGACCAGTATAGCGTGACTGGTACACATCTCGAACCGCGCGACCGCCACCAGTGGTCCGTACGGTCGAAGAATACAGTCGAGCGCGATGCATCTGCCGAGTGATATCCCGTACGTGCCGTTTTCAGCGCCCATTCCGGCTGATTCGCCCACCGTACCAGAATGACCTAATAAATATACTGGGACCCTTACTCCATGGGACGAAAGGACCAGTCAGGAACCGAAGGGAAATTCGACCGTCGGACGGTGCTGAAAACGGGTGCGCTCGGCGCGGGAATCGCTCTCGCGGGGTGTCTCGGCGGCGGACCGGGCGATGACGGCGGCGAGACGGTCGCGGCGACGATGAGTCAAACGGGTACGACGAACGACGGGGAGACTCGAACGGAGGACGGAACGGAAACGGAGGAAGGAGAGTCGGAACGAGACGACGAGACGACGGACGGTGAAACGTCCCACGGGGACACCGCTGAGGGAACCCCCGAAACGCCCGCGAAGGACGAGAAATGCGCCGTCTGTAACATGAAAGTCGCGATGTATCCGAAGTACAACGCGCAGTTGCAGCGGACGGACGGCGAGCGCGTCCACTTCTGTTCGACGGGGTGTTTGGTCGCCTACGTCGAAAAGCCGAGTCAGTTCGACGACGACGCGTCCCCCGATGACATCGGGACGAAGTGGGTTCACGACCACGAGTCGAAAGAACTCGTCAGTGTCGCCGACGAGTACTTCGTTCTCGAAATGAACGCCGAGCACGTCGACGACCCGATGATGAAAAACCCGCTCGCGTTTTCGACCGAGAGCGCCGCGAAAGCGTACGTCGAGGGGTACGACGACCTCTCGACGGACGACATCGTTCGGTTCGATGCGTTCACCCTCGAAACCGCGAAACAGTATCGAGGTCGATTCTTCTAGCGAGACGAACCGTTTGCAAGAACGTCGGTGATTTTCGTGAATAGTCTTGTGCAGTCGTCTGTTTACTCTGCACGTCCGCTCGACGACCGTGGCCGGACAATCACGGACTAGTTGCGATAGTCGCGCGGACAGTTCGGCGAGAAGAACCGTCAGTTACCGTCGTACCGTCGCACCGGGCATCAGCCACCGTCGTACCGGGCGTAGAGCGTACACCACGCGTCGGGTTCGATATCCCCTTCGACGACGGCGCACGCGCCGAGGTCGTCGCCGTTCTTGTCGGGGACGTAGTGAATGCAGTTTGCACAGGTCGCGGTTCCTTGTGCGGCGTGGTAGTTGACGCCGCCCTTCGACCGGAGCGCGTCCGGGTTCCGAGCGGTTCCGCCCTGCGCCGTCGCGGTTCGATACGGTTTCGGAACGGGGTCGGTCGGTTCGTCGCCGGACGGGCCGCCGAGACAGCCCGCGAGCGCTACCGCGGGGGAGGCCCCGAGCCCTCGAAGCAGTCGCCGTCGAGAGAGACGAGTCGAACGGTCCATACGGCGATAACCGGGTGGACGGTAAATCGGCGTTCTGGTGCATCCCTCGAATTCGAGACCCGCGCCGGTCGGCGGAGAGTTCACCGACGTGCGTTTGAAACCTATTTGGTGGATTTCCGGTCGCATTGTGAAATCGATGCGGTGTTCGACAGGGGTAATTCACACGCCGTCGGCCTTCTCGACTCGCTGTCGAGCGAGTTTGACGACGCCCCGATAGAGGTCCCGGTGGACCGCCTCGTCGAATCCGAGGAGGTCCCGGACCACAAGCCGGTCGAGTTCGAGTCGGTCGGGAGCGACGCGCTCGAACGATACCGATTCCGGGTCGGAGGTTCCCAGTTCGTCGAAGATGGACGCGATGGGACGGGCACCGAGTTGCTCGAACCGCGTCGCGATATCGGCTTTCAACTGGTCATCGACGGCATTCGGGCGCGGAATCGGCGTCCTTCTGTGGTCGTCGGTCGCGATGTCCAGCGCGCCCTGCCCCAGATTCACGCGGCCGTTTACCTCCGTCGCGAGCGCGCCGTACGTCGAATTGAGCAGTCCCGCGACGAACCGCCGGTTCCGTTCGCCGCCCGGAACTTCGATTCCGTGAAGGCGGTTGTCGATCCACGTTTGTTGGGTCGGAAACCAGTACGCGTGGCGGAGGTCGATACTCTTCATCGGGAGTACGTCCCCGCGCTGGAGGTCCTCGGTGAGGTCGTACCACCCGACACCACGGCTCGAAACCGAGGACGGGAACGGCGTGCGTTTGCGTCCGATATCGTCCCGGCTCGGGTCGTACTCCTCGCCCCAGCGGACGTACTCGGCGACGTCCCCGTCCAGTTCGTCCCGCAGCTCGTCGATGCGGAGGACGTATCGGAGCCCCCGACCCGGTTCGAGCGATTCGAGGTCGAAAACCGGCGTTTCGAACGACTTCGACGTTTTCAACACGAGGTTCGGCTCCCATCCGTCCGCCGTCTCGTGCATCCAGTACGACCGCGGTATCTCCAGTTCCGTCGCGTAGCCGCCGTCGGGCCACTCGCCGGTAGCCGTCAGAACGAGGGAGTCCCCCTCCGGACGCGCGTCGTAGTAGTCGCTGGGGAGGTAGAAAAACTGATTCGCGCCGGTTCGGGTCCCCCGCTGGACGGCACAACGGGAGCCGAGCGGGACCAGTTCAGGGTCCGCATTGCCCACGATATCGAAGAAGACCGTCGGCGCTCTGGTGTATTTTCCCCACTTGCCCGAACGGTAGTCCCCCCGCGGTCGCACCCACCCGTCGGCCTCGTCGATGGTTGTACTCGCACCGCCGAGCCGCCACAGGGCGGATTCGGGAACGCCGATGGACCGCCACCCGTCACCGGTTTTGATCGTCAGCCGTTCGTCGTGGAAGGGGAGAGAAGAACCAGTTCCCGACCCGACAAGGACGGATTCGAGGGTATCCCCGGAGACGAATCGGTCGTACTCCGTGTACGCCGCCACGAACTCGACGGCGTTCGACAATCGGCCGGAGGAATTCCGATTTACGACGGAGAGAACGGTGTTGACGTCCGCCTCTTCGAACGTCCGCCGGGCGCGGCTCTCGAAGAGATAGCGGACGTCACCCTCGGAGAGCAGGAATTCCTGTAATCGAACGCCGTAATCGACGTCCAACCACGCGTTCGAGGTGACGAACGACAGCGTGCCACCCTCCCGAAGCACGTCCATCGAGCGGAAATAGAAGTACAGGTACAGGTCACTCGTCTTGTACGGCGCGATGTCGAACCGCCGTTCGACGAACTCGCCGAGCGCTCGTTTGTACGCCGACTTCGACTCGCGGGACGCATCGGTGCGGAACGCATCGGTAGCGGTGGTCGTGGTGGCGGGGGACGTGGTGGCGGTCGTCGCGTCGGGACCGGACTGGTGGAGGTTCGGTGGGGAGATGTTTTCGTGGCGAACGTATGGCGGGTTGCCGATGACGATATCGAACCCGCCGGTCGTCATCACGGCCGGGAAATCGAGTTCCCAGACGAACCCGTCTCCGTCGTCCGACTCGGCCCGCTCCCGAAGCCGTTCGATTCCGTCGAGCGTGGCGGTCGCGCTCGACGAGGACCTCGACTGCCGGTCGGTGGCCCGCTCCAGGGCGGCGAAGACTAGATTCGTTCGCTGTGCTTCGACGAGCGTCGGGTCGTCGAGTTCTCCCTCGAAAAATCGGGTCTTTCGGTCCACGAACTCGCGGCGTTCCCGCTCGAGTTCCCCTCCCGTATCGTCCCCTTCATCGGCGCAGTGACGGAGTTGCTCGAAGGGAAGGTGCTCGTCAGCGCTGGCGTTCTGGACCAGCGTGTCACCGACCAGCAGGTCGAACGAAAGGTCGGGAAAGAGCGAGTGCACATCGGGACAGGGAGCGCCATGATGGGTATCGCCGGGATGAGTATCGACGGAATGAGTAGCTCCATGATGGCTATCGGCGGAACGAGTAGCGTCGGGATGGGTATCGTCTGGGCAACCGTCTTCGGATCGGAGCAACGAGAGCCAGAGACGCATCTCCGCGACGTGAATCGCCCACGGTTTGATATCGACGCCGGAGACGTTCTCGGAGAGGACTCGCTTTTTCAACCCGTACGCCCCATCGTAGCCGAGTTTTCGGTAGAGTTCGGTGAGAATCTCCGTCATCCCGACGAGGAACGCACCCCCGCCACACGCGGGATCCACGATGTCGAGCGAGCGCAGGACGGACTCCAATTCATCGGTCGGTTCGGCGGGTTCGGGGTTCCAATCGAGGGGGTCGCCGAAGACGAACTCGACCAGACGCCGTTCGGCGTCCGCCTCATCGATGTCGAGTCGGTCGCGGAACTGTTCGTACAGCGCCGTCCGGCACAGCAGGTCCACCTCGGTACGTGGCGTGTAGAAGATACCCGCCTCGTCGCGTTCCCGCTCGGCGATGAACGATTCGTAAATCGTCCCCAGTATCCGGGGAGAGACCGCGACGTCGATGTCGTCCGGTCGCTCCTCGGCGAGCGTGAAGGGATACTCCTCGAAGAAGTCACGGATGACGGAGCGCAAGGTGGCATCCGAGAGGAAAGCGCCCTCCGTCTCGACGACATCCGACCGGAAGAGTCCGCCATCGAGTTCCGGACGTTCGGAAAGAGCGTCGGCGACCGGACCGGGGAACGTCAAGGAGTTGGGGAACGGCGCGGAGTCGGGAAGTGCCGAGGAGTCGGAAAGTACCGTCGAATCCGATACTGCGGTATCATTGGAAGCTGTCGTATCGGCGGGCGTCCCGTCGGGTTGATGAACGCGACCGAAGAGCGCGGAAAGCCATTTTTCGTGGAAGCAGTCCACATCGTCGGAGCGTTCGTACTGCCGGAGGAACCACGGGAGGAAGTCCGTTCGCCCGCCGAGTCGCCCCGTTTTTTGCAGGAAATAGAAAAACGACAGCCGATTCAGCGTGAGGTGCGCACCCTGGTCGGCCGCGGTCTCCGACACTCCCTTCTCCCGGAGTTCGGTGCGAAGGGTATCGAACACCTCCGTGTACTCCTCGTAGAACCGCTTCGTGACCGGCTCGAGACGGAAGGCGTCGTGAATTCGGTCGGCGAGACCGCTCTCGGTCGCGTTCAGTCCCGCCAGCGCGCTGGCGACGGTTCGGTGCGTTTCGCCCGCTCCGAGGACGTACCGCCGGAGAACGGGTCGGCCGGTGGTGATGTCACCGATTCCGTCCTCGTACGGCGTCACGAGATGCCAAACGTCGGCGTCCGGAGCGTGGAAAACGGCCACGAAGGAACCGCTACCGCCCCACGCTTCGGAACGGTTGGAATCGGCGAGGTCACGCACGACGCTTCGCTCGGCGGTCCGCGTGAGTTCCTCCAGTTCCACGTAGACCACCCGAAACGACCCGGCTTTCGCAAGTACGCGAGCGGCCATCGTCCGCGATGCACTCGACCATTCGCTGACCGGAAGGTCCTGCCACGGAGTATCGCCGAGCGACGAGGGCGTCGCTTCGAAGTCGAGTAGCTGCACGAAGAGGGTCCGAAAGAATCGGGTCGCCGCCTCCTCCGTTGGACGAGACTCCCGCTCGAACGTGCCGAGCGATAGCCCGTCGTCGAGGTGGCGACGAACGACCTGCGTTCGGTCGTCACACATGTTCGACGGGAAAGACGAGAAGTGTTGAGCCGTCGATACCGGTTCGCATACGGAACCATGGTGTTCCGCCTTGCTTAAATTTTACAAACGAGCCTCGGGCTATCCACAGAGGAAAGTGTGGACGATTTAATGAGTGGGAGAGAACGGTGCGGTACTGCATCGGATATCGACGATTTTCCTCGCGTCGCTTTCGAAATTGTTTATTACGGACAGGACTGATTCAGAACGTGTTTCCAGAGTCCCCACGGGTTTCACGCCGACAGCTACTCACCGCGGGAGGTGCCGCCGCCCTCGGTGCGTGGTACGTCCGCCCCTCCCTGTTCACGAGCGAGCAGTCACTCGACCCGTCGGTTCCGCCTGACGCGTGGCCGATGCGCGGTCGGGACCCCTCCCGGTCGGGATATGCGCCGACGACGAGCGCGCCGACGGACGACGTTCGAGTCGCCTGGCGGACGACCGTCGGCGACCCGCATCTGTTCCAGTCGCCGACCGTCGCGGGCGACATCCTCTACGCCCTCACGCGACACGAGTTGGTCGCGCTCGACGCGGCCACCGGAACGGAACGATGGCGGTTCGCTACCGGAGGCGAGCTCCCGCAGGGAGGTCCAGTCGTCGTCGATGGGCAGGCGTGTTATAGGGCAGGAGTGAATTTGTACGCCGTCTCCGAGAACCAAGCCCGGTGGAAGTTCGCCACGAACAGCAGTTTCGACGAAGTGCTCCCGGTCGGGAACACGATCTTCCTCACATCGTACTTCGGGAGTTCCGACTCGCTCATCGCGTTGGATGCATCGAACGGGATTCCTCGCTGGAAAACGCCCAGCAAATATCGACCTCTCGCGTACGCGGACGGTATCCTCGTTGGAGCGGGAAACCCCGGAACCACTCTCGTCGGCCTTGACGCAACGAACGGCGAATCGCACTGGCAACTGTCACGGTCGGGTCTCCCCGGCGATATCGCACCGGCGTTCGGGAACGGCCCGGTTATCTCGAACGGAACGTTCTACGGCGGGGCGGGGCGACTCTACGCGGTGAACGTTCGGGAAGGAACGGTCGAATGGACCACCGACGCGACCGGGGCAGCGATGGCGACGAACGGGAAAACGATATTCCGCGCCGGAGAGGGACACGTCGTCGCGGTCGATTCGACGGATGGTTCCACCCGCTGGGAGAAGTCGGTGGGACGGATAGGGGAGAACCGGACGAGTTCCATCTCTGGCCTCGCGGTAACGGATACCGCCGTGTACGTCGGAGCGGAGTCGGGCCTCGTCGCGCTCGACGCTGCCAGCGGGGAACGGTTGTTCACGTTCGAACCCGAAGCGGGAACCGATTCAGTCGGACCGCCCGCCGTCGTCGGAGAGCGGGTGTACGTCGGCATCGAAAACGCGGTGGTCGCGTTGGAGGAAGCATGACGGACGAGAAAACGGCGGGTGGCAAAACGGAAGATGGCAAAACAACGAGTGGCAAAGCAACAGATTGCAAAACGGCGGATGACGAGGAAGGAGTAATCCGTCGAATCGAGACTGCACTCGATCATCCACTTCGGCTGGTCGGCGTCTGGATCGGGTTATCCGGTATCGTCAATAGCGTTCTCGGGTCGTTGCTCCGGGCGTGGATGATACGGCCGCTCCCGATTTCGCCGTTTGTTGTCGGTAGCATCGTAACAGTCTTCCTCGCGGTTCCGCTCGTCGCGTATCGACCCGACGTGGGGTTCGGAACGGCGTTCGGATTTACCTTCGTCGCTGTCGTCGCCTTCGGCGTACTGAACGCGATTGTTGGCGATGGATACAACACCGGCGCGGGGGTCAGCGGGTCGCTCTATCCGGTCCTCGATATCGCACTCCTCTGGACCGCCGCCCTGCTAATCGCCGCCGCGCTGGTCGTTCGTACCGACGGCTAAGTGCACGGTTCCGCTTTCGGCGGTGGATTACTCTGTTCGTACTCGGGAGGACGGCGACCGACTCGAGTACGAACGCGAGATTGATAGTTATGAGACATACTTTGATTCACACACACCCCTCGTCCAGAGTGTAACGGGGGAAGGTGGGGGGGTGGGGGAGGGGTGGGTGGAGTGAGGTGAGATGAGACGAAAATAACGGAGTACAGTCGGTTGAGGGAAAGACGAACAGATGTCGAAGGCCATGGACGGTCCCGCAACATTACACCTCGCAAACTACGTCCCACGAACTCCACCCCGAAGACTACACTCCACGAATTCCATGCTCCGAACCACACCCCACAAATTATACGTTTCAGCGGGATTTCCGAGGGGTCGCTTCGACTGGAACAAGAGTCGAAGACGAATAGAAATTCGTCTTCGTTAAAATGAAATTAGCTTAATGGACTTTTCGTGCTCTAACATATTATACTTAATCGTTCGATATGCTCCATGGATACGCGAACGACATTCTATATATCCATATGTTCTTTATCCCGGTTATATAGGCTACAACGGATTAATATTGAGTAGCCGATGAATTGCTGTCAAGTATATATCGGTCGATTCTATCATCCCGAGCAACGTCTCGAATAACGCGACGGTCTCGGTACTACCGGTAATATCCGCCTGAGGCTTTTAGATCGTGTTTTCCCGCTCTATCACAGACCGCCCGCGTCTCTTCCCCCCACTCCTCCACCCCACCCACCATCTTCCCCGTTACACTCTGGACGAGGGGTGTGTGTCACCCTTTCCTTTCTTCCGACAAACCGACGCTAACCTCCAGACGAAACGGACCTTCTTTCGCCCAGTGGCGCGTTTTCTCGTCCGTTATTTTCAGCTGTCGTCTATCCGGTCTTTACCATCGAGATTTACTTCCGACTTTCAGGAATTCCTCCTTCAAAAACACCCGATTTTCCCACCGTTACACTCTGGACGAGGGGTGTCCAACATCACACGAAAAACACACGTTACCGCTCCGTTCGACTTCCCTCACGGTTTTTCTACACGTCCGTTTTGCTTCCCCGTTTTCGATTTTTTGCTCTTCCGTCTTGCTCTCATTTCATCTCGACTGTTCTCATCGTGCGTGTTTTCACTCTGGACCGGGCGTCTGTTCGACGAGCAGGCTTCGACTTTCCGGTTCGTCGTTTCCACCCGTTTCCGTTCTCTTTTCATCTTCTTCTCCCCTTCTCATCCGCTTTTCTTTCTCTCCTTCTTCCTCTCTCCCTCACGTCCTTTTTTCATCCTCTTCTCCCCTTCTCGATTCTTTTTCACTCTTTCTCGGGTCTTGGTGATGAGAATATGACACCGACGAATTACGCCTCTTCTCTCGTATATTCGGTCGATATACACTCGACACGTTGTGTGTGGGGAAGGCCTAGTTATTTATACTGAGCGCACGCTGGCTGTCGTATGTCCGATGAACCTCCCCGGCTCTCCGATTTCGATACCACGGACGACCCGGCGAGCGACCCCCTGTTCAACGTGAACGACGAAACCACGACACAGGTGTTCGAACGAAAGGAGTTGCTGAAAGTCGGTCACGTCCCCCAGAGTACGCGCATCGTCGGGCGTGATTCCGAAATCGAGTCCGTCGCGGCCGAGCTCCGACCCATCGTCCGTTCCGACCCGCCGAACAACGTCATGATATACGGCAAGACCGGAACCGGAAAATCCCTCGTCACACGGCACGTGACCGAGCGCGCACGACAGGCTGCCGGTGCACAGGACGTCGACGTCGGTACCGTGTACGTAGACTGCGCACAGCACAACACCCACACCAGGGTCGCTCGGTCTATCACCCGAACGCTGAACGACGAGGACAAGACGGGGATTTCCATTCCTCGGACGGGTATCGGAAGCGGGGAGTATTACGATTACCTTTGGGAGGTTCTCGACCGCTGTTACGACGCCGTGATCATAATCCTGGACGAGGTTGACCGACTCGAATCCGACGACGTACTGATGCAACTCTCGCGCGCAAGGGAGTCGGGGAAGGCCGATTGCCACCTCGGTATCGTCGCCATCAGCAACAAAATCGAATACCGCGACCGGCTCAACGAGCGGGTCAAGAGCAGCCTTCGGGAGGAGGAGTTCGTGTTCCAGCCGTACGACGCGAACCAACTGCGGGATATCATGGAACACCGGCGCGACGCGTTCAAGGAAGGGGTCCTGACCGGCGACGTCATTCCGCTGACCGCCGCGTTCGCCGCACAGGAACACGGTGACGCGCGAAAGGCAATCGAAATCCTCCGCCACGCCGGGGAACTCGCGGAACGGCAAGGCGACGAACTCGTCACCGAGGAACACATCCGCGACGCACAGGAATGGGCCGAGGTGGACCGTTTCGAGGAACTGCTCCGTGGGTCGACGACGCAGGTGAAGTTCATTCTCTACGCGCTCGCACTCCTGACGAAGGAAAACCGCGGCTCGGAGTTCTCGACGAGCGAAATTTTCACTCGCTATCAGCAGATCTGCAAGCAACTGGATGCGAACGTGCTGAGCGAACACCGCGTCTACGAACTCCTCAAGGAACAGGCGTTCCTCGGCGTCGTGGAATCGACGCGAACCGGCGGCGGTCGCGGACAGGGGAGCTACCTCGAACATCGACTCGTGCAGGACACCGATATCGTCCTGAAATCCGTGCTCCGGGACAGCCGATTCGACAGCATCGACATCGACGAGTAATCCGCCAACGACGTCGTTCGAGGAACGAACTATTTTCGACGCACGTTTCGACGAGTGGTCTGTTTTGTGTCACAACCAGACACACGTCTGACACCCCTCGTCCAGAGTGTAATATCGGTCTCGTCGGTCATTTACCGCCGGTTCCGTAGTTTCGCGACCTCTGTTCCTGCTTCTTCAGTTACTACTCTCTGCTGCTCTTCGGGCAAGCAGTACCACTATCCCGGTTGCCCTCGTTGGGCGAACCGATGTACGACGCGATTCTCGTGCCGACGGATGGTAGCGGCGGTGAACAGCAGTTCGTCGAGGAAGCGATTTCGCTCGCCGAACTCACGGACGCAACGGTTCACGTCCTTCACGTCGTGGATTCCGGACTTGCCGATTCGCTCTCCGAATCGACACAATCCATGGTTCACGACGACCTCAAAACGACGGGCGAAACGGCCGTGTCCTCTATCGAAGGCACGGCGGAGCGCGCCGGTCTCGAAACGCGGACCGCCATCGTGAACGGCGACCCGGCAGAGGAAATCGTGAACTACGCCGAGGAGAACGACATCGACGCCATCGTGATGGGCACCCACGCCAATACGGGCGTCAGCCACCTCCTGCTCGGGAGCGTCACCGAGCGAGTCATTCGCTTGACGACGGTTCCGGTGCTGGCGGTTAATCTGACGGAACACCACGGATAGGGGTGACTCCTGACTGACGCCGTGGTCGGAATCCTGACTGACGCTGCGGTCGGAAACGATTTCCCCACGAGGCCGTGTGGAAGCCACGGAAAGCCGTGGGGCGGCTATTTGCCCGTCGCTCCCGAAGGAGTTCTATGACCAACCGACGGCTTGCGACGCTGGGCGTCCTGCTCGGTATCTTCCTCGCGGCCATCGACGGAACCATCGTGAGCACGGCGATGCCGACGGTCGTACAATCGCTGGGAGGACTCGAACTGTACGCGTGGGCCTTCGCGGCCTACATGCTGTTCGCGGCGGTTTCGATGCCCCTGTACGGCCGCCTCGCCGACATCTACGGCCGGAAACGGTTGTTCTTCGTCGGTGCCGCCATCTTCGTCGCCGGGAGCGCGCTGTGCGGTGCGGCGGGGAGCATGCCCTAATTGGTCGCGTTCCGGTCGCTGCAGGGAGTCGGCGCGGGCGCGATGTTCGCCATCCCGTACACCATCCTCGGGGTGGTGTACCCGCCCGAGGAACGCGGTCGAGCCATCGGCCTCGGGAGCACCGTCTGGGGGATTTCGAGCGTCGTCGGCCCGCTTCTCGGCTTCGTCATCGTCGAAACGGTCGGCTGGCGCGGTGTGTTCTACCTCAGCGTTCCGGTCGGGCTAGTTGCCGTGGTTCTGGTGGCCATCTCGCTCGACGAATCGACCGGCAGCGCCGACCGCGACGTCGACTTCCTCGGCGCGGCCGTGCTTTCGATCGCCGTCGGGGCGCTCCTCGTCGGGCTTCAACTCCTCGAAACGACGAGTTCGTGGGCGCTTCCGCTCATCGCGGGCGGAATCGTCGGCCTCGGCGTGTTCTACGCCGTCGAACGGCGCGCGACCCAGCCCATCGTCCCGCTGTCGATGTTCGACGACACGGTATTCATCACGACGAACGTGACCGGATTCCTCACGAGTTTCGTGCTCTTCGCGGCGATTACGTACGTGCCGCTCTACCTGCAAAGCGTCCGTGGCGGTGCGGGAAGTGCGGCGCTGGCGGTCTTTCCGATCTCCATCGGCTGGTCGGGGACGAGCTTTCTCTCGGGCCGGTCGGTAAATCGGGTCGGCGAACAGCGACTCGCCACCGTCGGGACCGTCCTCCTCGTCCTGAGTTTCGGCGCGGCGACGGTCCTCTGGACGGCAGATACGGCCCTCCCGCTCGTCATCGGCAACGTGTTCGTGATGGGCGTCGGCATGGGAATGGTCACGCCGCCGTTGCTGACGGCGATTCAGAACCACTTCGGGACGGCACAGATGGGCGTCGTCACCTCCTCCCAACAGTTCTTTCGCAACCTCGGCGGGACGATGGGCGTCGCGCTCCTCGGGTTCGCCCTGAATCTCGTCATCCGAAACCAACTGACGACGATTTCCGGCGTCTCGAACCTCGGGCAGCTTCAACAGCGGCTTCTCGGGTCTCCCACGCCGCCCGCCGGGTTAGCGACGATTCTGACGGACGGACTGACGACCGTGTTCGCACTGTCGGTCGTCGTGTCCGTTTTCGCGGTCGGGTTCGCCTACTACATCCCGCGTGAACGCGGCGAGTCGTCTGCCTCGGCGACGAGCGGCGACTGAGAATTACTCCCTCGATTTCCCCAGCCCTCGGCTATTTGTTTCGGCTCCGCCAATCCACCCGCATGAGCAACCGGGATTTCGAAGATCTCGTCGTCGGCGACCGCGAATCGTTCGGCAGTTACACCGTCACCGAGGAGGAAATCCTCTCGTTCGCGGAGCAGTACGACCCACAGGAGTTCCACGTCGATTTGGACGCCGCGGCCGAATCGATGTTCGGCGAACTCGTCGCCAGCGGGTGGCACAGCACCGCCATCTCCATGCGCATCCTCGTGGACAACTTCTTCGAGAACAGCGGCAGTTTAGGCTCGCCCGGCGTCGAATCCGTCACGTGGCCCGCTCCCGTCAAACCGGGCGAAACCCTCTCGCTCACGCTCGAAGTCACCGACAAACGCCCGCTCGAAAGCGACCCGAACCGCGGCCTCGTCACCTTCTACCTCGAAATGCAGAACGAGGCGGACGAGACGAAACTCACCATGGAGCCCAAGGTGTTCTTCGCTCGCCGCGGCGGGGACGAAGCGGATACTTCGTAACTACAATCGGTATTTGTGTCTTACTAACGTATTTGCTCGCGAAGGTGAAATGTGGAGTATGCCACCCACCCGTCGCCGCGTTCTCGCGCTCTCGAACGCGCTCGTCGCCGGAACCCTCCTTTCGGGCTGTCTCGCCCCGCTCTCGTCGAACGACCCCGGAACGAACGTTCAGACGGTAACCGGAACCGGGAAGTCGAATCCCGTTTCGACCGACGAGGCGGCGATTCGAACGCTCGCTCGCGGAAACTCGGAGTTCGGCCTGACGCTTCTCTCCTCGCTCGCCGAAACCGACCCGAACGAAAACCAGTTTCTGTCCCCGTTCAGCGTGTCTGTGGCGTTGGCGATGACCTATGCCGGGGCGCGCGGCGAGATGCGAGCGGCGATGGCCGACACCCTCCGATTCCCCTTCGATGGTGAGTCGCTTCACGCCGCGTTCGGCGAGACGGACGAGCGACTCAAAACCGTGGACGAGCGGGCGGACGCCGACGCGAACCGAGGGACGCCGTTCCAGTTGACCACCGCGAACGCGATTTGGGGACAGGAAGGCTATCCGTGGCGCGACGACTTCCTCACGACACTTCGAACGTACTACGACGCCGGTCTCAACGTCTGTGACTTCCAAGAGAATGCCGACGAAGCCACGGAGACCATCAACGCGTGGGTCGCCGACCGAACGGAGGGAAAAATCACCGACCTGCTGGCGGAAAACGCGCTCGATGCGCGAACGCGACTCGTCCTCACCAACGCCATCTACTTCCGGGCGACGTGGGCCAGCACGTTCTCGGAGGAGAACACGAAACGGCGGCCGTTCACCGCGCTCGACGGGACGACATCGCGGGTGCCGATGATGTCCCAATCCGACTCGTTCCCCTACGCCGCCGTGGACGGCCAGCAGCTGATAGAACTCCCCTACGTCGGCAACGAGGTCGGGATGGTCGTCCTTCTGCCGAAAAACGGCACGTTCGAGGCGTTCACGTCGTCGCTCTCAGCCGACCGACTGGAGGCGCTGCTGGGTGAGATGGAGCGAACGGACGGCTCGATTACGCTGCCGAAGTTCTCCCTCGAATCGTCGCTCGACCTCGGGACGACGCTCTCGGACCTCGGTATGTCCCGCGCGTTCTCCCTGAGTGCCGATTTCGGCGGAATGGCCGACATCGAGGAGACGGGCGAGAACCTCTCCATCGATAGCGTCCGCCAGAAGAGCGTTATCGAAGTGGACGAGGACGGAACCGAAGCGGCGGCCGCGACGGCCGTCGAAGTGGGTGTCACGTCGGCACCGCTGAATCCGTTCGAAATGACCGTCGATAGGCCGTTTCTGTTCCTGATTCGCCACAAACCGACAAATACGGTCCTCTTCCTCGGCCGCGTCGCCGACCCGACCGCCGGTCGTTCCGACTGAGTTCGCGGTATCGAGACCGAGTGACTGTTCCGCTGTCGTGCTGGAGTGACCGCTCCGCTGTCGTTACTGCTGTTCACCGTTCGCCGTTCACGTGGCTTCTTTGCGCCGTATTCTCGTCATCAGTCGCTTCGCCGACTCCGCCACCGAGTCCCGCCGCTCGGGTTTGGTCCACGTGTATCGAACGCGGCCGTCCTCCAACTGTCGTTCGTCTCTCACCTGCCATCCTCTCCGTTCCAGCACTCGTTCGACCGTCACGTAGGGAAAGTACTCTTCGATGTACTCCGCGTTCGTCTCGTAGATGTTCGGCGCGTACAGTCTGGAAACCATGCCCTCCTTTTCCAAGCCCCACTTGAGGTGGTAGTACCAGTAGTTGAGGTACGACGGCAGGTCGAGTTTCGGCAGTTTCCCGTAGCGTAATACGCCCACCTGATTTTCCCGGGGGCCGTTCCACGACAGCGACGTGATGGCGTCGTACTCGTCCCCGTGACTCGGCGAATCGTTGAACGTCTCCAGCCACTGATGTTCTCCGCGCTCGGCCCTCGCGGTTTCCACGACGATTCTCCGCGACATGGACGACACTACGTTGTGCAAAACTATGATGATTGTGCACACACACCGTCGTCCGACTCAGGTAAACACCGGTACGTCAGGGGACGCACCGGTATCGGAAGTCAGAGGCAAGTGACGGTAGCACGGGGAGCGGGTGTCCGCTCGCTTTCGTGACGACTGCACGCCGTTCCGATTCAATGGCCGTGAAATTACCGCCACGGGTCCCAAATCCACCGAATCGTGCAAATGCTTTGTGGCGGAGACGACGCTCGACGCCACCCGAACCTCACCAGCCGTCGGGTTTATTGCGTCTCGGAAACAGGTGTGTCCATGAGCCGCAATTCGGATTTGAAAGACGAGTTCGACTTCGAGGGTGAACTCCCGCCGACCCTCGACCGCGCGGCAATCGACAGAATGCGGACGGTAGCGCGCGTCTTCGACGACTTCATGCGCGTTCCGGGAACCGATTTCCGCGTCGGTCTCGACCCCATCCTCGGCGCGCTGCCGGGGGTCGGCGACGTCATCAGTGCTGGGTTGTCCCTGTACCTCGTCCTCGAAGCGGCCCGCTTGGGCGTCTCGTTCACCACCCTCTTGCGGATGATAGCGAACGTGAGCATCGACGTGGTTGGCGGGTCGCTCCCGGTCGTCGGCGGTATCATCGACGCGGTGTGGAAGGCCAACAAACGCAACATCGAACTGGTGTTGGAGGACCTCGCACACGACCCGCTGGACGATGACTTCGACAACGACCCCGAGGTCGTCGAGATAGAAATCGAGTAACCTTCACTCCGAAACGCGGCCGATTGTCTCTTCGTTTCCGGACGATAGCCCCCGGACGAGTGCCTATCCCGGCCGAACGCGCCACCCATCCGTTTCGAAGGAGTTCCCCGCGGGCGCGTTCGAAGCCGTAAGTTTCTCTACGCGGAACTGCCATGCTCTGTTCGATTGGCCATCCCCATGTTCGAGACGACTATCGGTGTCCTCCACGAATCGCCGTCCGCCATCGTCCCGCTCGCCGTCGTTCTCTGGTTCGTCGTGCAGAGTGTTCGCCGGAGCGGATTTCCCACTCGACTCGCGCGATACGCCGTCGTTTTCGGCGCGCTTCCACCGTTCTGTCTCTTCGTCCTCGCGGAACTCCTCGGAAGCCAGTCGAGTCGGAACCTCGCACGCGCGCTCCTCGACGGCGAGATACGACTGCTCGTCGACACGCTCGGCCTTATAGACGCCGTGACCGCCGCGCTCCTCGAAGCGACCCTCCAGTTCGCTGCCGGTATCCTCCCGAGCGACCGGCTCGGCGGCATCTCGTCGTGGGACCCGTTCGCGGCCGTTTCCGCCCTCGGCTTTCTCGCCGCGGTGTTCCTCGTCCAGTTCGTCACGGGCGTCCTCGTGACGCGACTCGCGGGACGGGCGGCCGACGCGTCCGATACGAACGAGTGGCTGACCGTTGCCGGTGTGGTCCTGTTCGTCTCCGGGCTGTTGTGGACGTTCCTCCAACTCGACCCGCTCGAATTCGGACGCCTCGAACTCCAAACCGCGGTGCTGGCGTCCTCGATGGGCCTCACTACCGGCGTCGCCGCGTCGAACCTCTCCGTGGACCTTCCCGTGGACATCCCCGCGAACCTCCGCGCATGGCGGTCGAAAGCCGCGGAGACGGACCCGTCGGACGTCGGACCCTCCTCGTCAGAAGCCTCCACTCGTGATACTCCCTTGTCTGAACCCCACATGTCCGGCACTACCTCGTCCGAAACCACCACATCCAGGACCACCTCGTCCGAGCACCCCACGACCGGCACCTCTTCGTCCGAAACCGTTCCGTCGGAATCCCCGTCGAATTCGGACCTCGGCGCTTCGCGGCACGCCGATTCGCTCCGGCGGTTACGGGAGTCGGTTCGGTCGCTCCGGCGTCGATAGCCACCGGAGCGATTACGACGCCGTTCCCTCGTCGCTCACCGCTTCGGCGGACGCGGTTTTTCGCCACTCCTCGATGAGGTCGTCCGTCGTCGTTATCTCCGCGTTGTACACGTCCGCGAGGTATTCGAGTCCTTCCGTGTGAGCTTCCTCGCTGAAGGCCTCCACGCAATCCCCCGGAACCACGATGTCGTAACCGCGGAAGAACGCCCCGGCCGAGGCGTGACGGATGCACATGTTCGTGTGCAGGCCGGTCAGGACCACTCGGTCCACGCCCAGACTCCGCAGGTGTTCGTCGAGCGCCGTCCCGTAGAACGCGTCGTAGGTCCGCTTCTCGAACACGTGGTCTCCCTCGTCGGGTTCGAGTTCGGGAATCACCGCCGCTCCTTCCGTCCCCTGCATGGCGTGTTCGCCCCACACGTCCAACTCGAAGTCCTCCGGTCGGTGGGCGTCGTTCGCGTAGATAACCGGAACGCCGTTCTCGCGCGCCGCGGCCGTGAGTCGGTCGAGCGGCGAAATGATTTGCCCCGCGCGCTCGGCGGCTATCTTCCCGGTCACGAAATCGTTCAGCATGTCGATGACTATCAGTACGTCAGTCATTGTTTCCCCCTCTGATGAGGGTTGGCGTCCGACGGACAAAACGGTTCCAGTCGGGTCGATTTTCCTACCGAGGATAGTCCGGCGAGATGTCGACCAATCCCGCGCTCACGTCCCACAACCGCCGTCGAACGTCATCGTCGTGTGCCTCGTCGGAGGCCTCCGCGATTACCCCGTCGCTGACGTATTCGCCGGTCACGTCGGAGAATTCGGGTGATGCGGCCGCCTCGATGACGGTTTCCGCGCCCTCTTCGACGTTCTTCGTGAAGGGAAGCGGTAGGACCGAGAACAACCCTAACAGCAATCGATTGCGAATCGAGGCCTCGCGGGTGAATCCCGTTCCCGGCACGAAACCGGGGTTGACCGCGGTCGCGGTCACGCCGGTTCCGCGGAGTCGCTCGGCCAGTTCGCGGGTGAACAGGACGTTCGCCAGCTTCGACTGGCTGTAGGCCTCCATGCCGTCGTAGTCGCGCTCGCGCCCCAAATCGCTGAAATCGATGGTGCCCCGCTCGTGCAACTCGGAGGTCACGGTGACGACCCGTGCGGGCGCGCTTTCGACCAGCGTATCGACCAGTAGGTGGGTGAGCAGGAACGGCGCGAGGTGGTTGACGGCGAACGTGGCTTCGATGCCGTCCCCGGTTTCGGACCGCCGGTGGCGGAACGTCCCCGCGTTGTTCACCAGCACGTCGAGCCGGTCGTGTCGGTCCCGAAACGCAACCGCGAGGTTGCGGACGCTCTTTCGGGACGCGAAGTCGGCGATGTACAGTTCGGCCCATCCGTCGCCGTTCCGCGCGTCGATTTCGCGCGCAACGCGCCGCCCGCGTTTTCGGTTGCGCCCCACGATTGCGACCGAGGCACCGCGGTCCGCGAGCGCGAGCGCCGTCTCCCGACCGATGCCGCTGGTACCGCCGGTAATCAGGGCGACTTGACCGTCGAGCTTCGAGTTTGAGGGCATCTGTATCCACTCTTCGAAGCGGAGGAAAGTGTGCGTATCGACGTGTCGTCGAACTGCTGTATCAGAACATAGCTCTGTCGCGGGCGAAACACTGTTTGTTCCATTCTATTTATTTAATACATCAATATATTACAGGTGGCAATAATGGCTTAGTAACTTCGAATCGACTCACTAATTGGTCCCACGATGCCAGATACCGACAAACGAGAGACGCTGAAACTGCTGAGCCTCGGAGCCGTCGCCCTCAGCGGCGTCGGCGCTGGAGTAGTCGCCGGAAACGATGACACCGATTCGGACTCGGATTCGGGTTCGGACGCCGAACAGCAACCGCCGACCGAACTGTTCAGCACGGGGGTACTAACTGGGGAGAATGAGGTGCCTCCCAACGAGAGCGACGGACGGGGGGTCGCCGTCTTCCAGTGGACGACCGACAGCGAACTCGAATACGGACTCCTCGCGTTCGGACTCGACGCACCGGTGACCAAGGCGCACATCCACACGGGCGAGTCGGGCGAAAACGGCCCACACGTCGTTAATCTCATCGACGGCAGTGGCACGGAGGAACAGTACCTCTTCGGCACCAGCGTGGTCGCTACCGGGACGATTTCCGACGACGATTTGGTCGGTCCCTACGAGGGGTCCTCGATCGACGACCTCGCTACCGAGATGACGGCCGGGAAGACCTACGTCAACGTTCACTCGAAAGCGTATCCCGACGGCGAGATTCGTGACCAAATCTATCCCGTCGGGGCGGTCGACGTCGGCTTCGAGACGACCATCGACGCGGGTAGGGACGAGGAAGCGAGCGCACTGCCGTCGCTCGACGTGAACATCTCGGGAACCGAGTGCCGATAACGCCGCCGAGGTGACACCGACGTTTCCCGTAATCCTCTTTTTCTACAGGCGGAGCAGGCCGAGTGCCTCGGGGCTTGACCCCGAGGCGGTTCACTCGCACGGTCGAATCGGACAGCGGGTGGGCTCAAGGATTAACAACCCTCCTCGTCGTACGGTTTCGTGGTGCTCTCTTCGATAAAAGCCGTCTTCTGGAACGCGACTGACCGGCGGCTTCGACTCCCGTGGCGGTTCGTCGTCGCCGGAATCGTGTTCGTTGTCGTTTCGCTCGCCGCGGCGGTTTCGCTTCGCCCGGTGTGGGTGTCCGCGTTCGTCGGGTTCCAATTCGCGTCGTTCGGGCGTCTCGGCAGCTTGTTGTTTCGAACCTCGTTCGAACTGGTCATCGTCGGTCTCTTCACGTACCTCGTCGGTCGGTTCATCGACCGGCGTCGGTTTTCGGACTTCGGCTTTCACCTGTCGCGGACGTGGTGGCTCGATTTCGGGTTCGGCCTCGCTCTCGGCGCGACGCTCATGACCGCGATATTCCTGACCGAACTCGCATTGGGGTGGGTTCGCGTCACCGGCTTCTTTCGAACGGTGTCCGGCCTGTCGTTCGT
Source organism: Haladaptatus sp. T7 (assembly GCF_026008575.1). Lineage (NCBI taxonomy): Archaea > Methanobacteriati > Methanobacteriota > Halobacteria > Halobacteriales > Haladaptataceae > Haladaptatus > Haladaptatus sp. T7. The sequence goes on along the minus strand of NZ_BROP01000013.1, from coordinate 17,096 downwards.
CACCGTCTTTCTCACCTCCGTTCTCGTGTTCGTCGTCGTCGGCGTCAGCGAGGAACTGCTGGTGAGAGGCTACATCCTGACGAATCTCGCGGAGGGTTTCTGCTGGTTTCCGCGGGTGTCTGGTGAGGTTGCGGTCGCGGCCGCGACGCTCTGTTCGTCGATTCTGTTCGGCGTCGCACACGTCTTCAACCCGAACGCGACGCTCACGAGTACGGTCGTCATCGTCCTCGCGGGAGTCATGCTCGCGTCGGGTTACCTGCTGACGGGCGAACTGGCGATTCCGATAGGGTTGCACGTCTCGTGGAACCTGTTTCAGACGAGCGTCTACGGGTTTTCCGTCAGCGGGCTTCGCCTCCCCGTGACGGTCATCGCAACCGAACAGGTCGGTCCCCGCGTGTTCACCGGCGGGGCGTTCGGCCCCGAAGCGGGGCTGGTCGGCGTCGGCGCTATCGTCGTCGGAACGGTCGCCATCGCCCGGTGGGTTCGCTCCCGCGAACCGCCGCTCTCGCTGTCGTCGTCCGTGTGGACCCCGGAACTCCGGTAAAACGGGTTGATAGGCGGCTCAGACGCCGGGAATTCCGAGCGCGCCCGAGGCGACGATATCGAACAGCGCGAACAGGTAGAGGACGATTGCGGCCGCGAACCACGCGACCAGTCCGATGACGACGGCCGTCCCCCACCCGCCGGGATACCGCCAGTTGATGACGCCGACCCACGCGACGAGCGCCAACAGCGCGCCGAGGATGGGAATCCACCCGACGAAGAAGCTGATGATGCCCCACACTATCGACCCGATCAGCGCCGTGACGATGGCGTGGCCGTAGCTTCCCGCGTATTCGGTCGTCACCCGCGCCCCGACGTAGATGCCGAACCCGCCGATGAGCAGGCTGACGATGAAGACGATGATGGTGTCCACCACGGCCATGCTATCGCCTCCGCTCCGTCCGTTGTAGTTCGCTTTCGAGAACGTTCCCCGTCGTATCGTATCGACTCACTGTTTTTCCCCCGACCGCCATAACGTTCCCCGGCATCGTGTGTCTGTCGGTTGTTCAGTTCACGTTCTCGACATGCATAGAAAAACCGCAGATAGGTTCGAGCCGCGTTCCAGCGGGATATCTTTCTTCGAGGAGGCTATCACCCTTGTCCGATGAGCCGATCCTCGTCTTCCCAGAATTCCTTGCGCAGTTGGTACTTCTGGACCTTGCCCGTCGCAGTCTCCGGTAGGTCTTCCTGCACCAGAATCTTGCGCGGAATCTTGTAGCCCGCCATCCGGTCGCGGCAGAAATCCTCCACGTCCGCTTCGGATAGCTCGACGCCGGGTTTCGGGACGACGACGGCGGTCACCAATTCGCCCCACTCGTCGCTCGGCGTAGGGATGACGGCCGCTTTGGCGATTTCGGGGTGGTCGTAGAGCACGTCTTCGACCTCGATGGACGAGACGTTCTCCCCGCCCGAGATGATGATGTCCTTCTTGCGGTCCTGGATGGATATCATCCCGTCCTCGTCGATGGTGGCGAGGTCGCCGGTGTGGAAGTAGCCCGAGATGCGGTCGTTGAACGCCTCCTCGGTCGCCTCCGGCTTGTTGAGGTAGCGGTCCATCACCTGATTGCCGCGGACGACGACTTCGCCCATCGTTTGCCCGTCGGCGGGAACGTCCGTTCCGTCGTCGTGGACGACGCGAACGTCGGTGCCGAGCACTTCGCTCCCCTGCTTGACCTTGAGTGACCGGCCGCGCGTGGCGAGGCGGCGCGGCGAGTTCGAGGTGGTGATGATGGGTGCGGTTTCGGTCAGGCCGTAGATGTGGATGATGCGCCAGCCGATGTCGTCCTCGACGGTCTCGATGGTCGCCGTCGCGGGCGCGCTTCCGGCGGTGGCGATGCGCAACTCGCGGTCGCCCGTCGTCTCCACGTCCGGATTGTTCTCTTTATAGGCGATGACGCGGTTGAGGACCGTCGGCGCGCCGCACATGAACGACACGTCGTGGTCCCGAATCTTCCCGAGCGTTCGTTCCGGCGTGAACTTCCGGAGACAGACGTGCGTACCGCCGGTCCCGGTGATGGCGTAGGTGTGACCCCATCCGTTGCAGTGGAACATCGGGAGCGTCCAGAGGTAGGTGTCGTCGTCCCGAATCTCCATGTGTTGGTTGAGCACGAGCGCGTGCCAGTGTTCGGTTCGGTGGGTGCGTACGACGCCCTTCGGGTCCCCGGTCGTCCCCGACGTGTAATTGACGCTGGCGTCGTCGTCCTCCGAGATGTCGGCGCGCTCCGGCGGGTCGGCCGATGCCTCGTCCACGAGAGTCATGTAGTCCTCCCAGTCGCCGTCGATTTCGTCGGCCTCGTAGCCGATGAACGTCTCCGCCGGAACAGAATCGCGGACCGCCTCCACCTTCTCGGCGAAGTCGTAGTCCGCGATGACGACCGACGCCTCGCAGTCGTTCAGGATGTATTCGTAGTTCTCCGGAACGAGGCGGTAGTTCATCGGGACGTACACCGCGCCCAGATGGTTGGTCGCGTACAGCGCTTCGAGGAAGTAGTGCGTGTTCGATGCGAGCATCGCCACCCGGTCGCCCTGTCCGATGCCGCGGTCGGCCAACACGTTCGCCAGACTGTTGACTCGCTCGTTGAACTCCGCGTACGTATATTCCGTGCCGTCATCCGCAATGACTCCCACCACGTCGTCGTAGAGATCGACGGCGCGGTCGAGGAAATCCATCGTCGTCATTTCCTTCTTCATGAACTGTCATGTACATGGTTTCCGGACGACGGCGTAAAGATTTCGACTCGTGCTAGCAATTACCGGATGCAAAAGGGACGCACTCTCCGCGGCCGCGAAGCACGTCCCGTTCGACAACGACTGACCCGGAACAACGTTCCTGTACTTACGACCGTTCGTGAATCAAACAAAATACTTTTAGAGTTTTAGGCCAGCCTAAAAACATGGCGGTGACACGGGTACCGTCGCTGGGTCCTGCTGACCCCCGCGACGGAACCACGACTGACACATGGTAGGAAACACCCTCCACGACATTCGTCGGCACGTCGAATCGCTCGCGACAGACGGCGGAACGTACCGCATCGTCTGCGGTCGAACCGGGACGAGTCCGGTCCCCATCGCAGGACAACGGTTCGAGAGCAGGGACACCGCACAGACCGCGCTCCGTTTCGCCGAACAATATCGGGCGGCGCTCCGACGCTACGACCCGCACCTTCCCTATCACGACCTCATCGTATGCGAGACGCCGAGGGGTTCCGACGCGGCGAGGGACGCCACACCGTCGTTCCAGCGACCCACCCTCCAACGTTCCGCCCGTTCCGTCGGCGGTGATTCGGTCACGGACCACCAACCCCTCATCGACTTCTGTCACGACGTCACCGGTGCGCTCTTCGAGACGCTCGCAACGGAGGGGTTCGCCGCCGTCGAGCGAGCGGTGATGGACGTGTATCTGGACGCCGCGGAGTCGATTTCGGACCGCGACGAGTTCTGTCTCATCCTGCTCGAAAGCATGGTCGAGGAGTTGACCGACCGGCTTTCCGCCGACGAACAGGCCCGCGTGCTGGCGTCGGCAGCGGCCCGATTGCCGCCGACGGTCGATGACGGGGAGACGATAGAAACAGTGCTGGAGTACCTCGTTTCGGTGTCCATCGTCTCGGACTACCGACTCACCTCGATGGACGACGCGGTGTCCCCGCGAGCGTGGCTCGTCAGGCTCTCCGAGTACGCCCTACAGGGGGACGAACGGTACCTCCCGACGCTCCCGCTCGCCATCGAACTCCGCCGAATCTACCCCGAATCGGTGTCGATAGAGTGGGCTCGGTCGGTCGATGCCGACGACTGGGAGTTGTGTCTGTCGGTGCGCTCCCCGACGGAATCCGACGGGACCGGACTCCTCCGTGCGGCGGTGCGCGATAGCTGAATTCCCCGACCGAAACCACCCGTAGAAAGCGTCCTCAGTCGTCGCTCGGAACGACGATGGGCCGTTCGTGGTCGTCCTCGCCGAGCAACGTGAGCGCGGCGAGAACCCCCGTCAGAATCACTAACAGCACGCAACCCAGATACTCCGTCGTGTAGCTGAACCGTACCGCGAACGGGAGGGCGACGAGCGGGCCGACCGTGGAGCCGAAGTCGCCGAAGACGTTGTACACGCCGCCGAGTTTTCCCACGTCGTTTTCCGGGCTGATGTCGCCGAGGTACGCGAGGAGCGGGATGTTCACGCCCTCGACGCCGATTCCGATGGCCGCCACGCCGACGAACGTTCCCACGAGCGAGGGAACCAGCGCGAGGAGGCCGAAGCCGACGGCGAGAAAGCCGAGCGACGGAATCGAGACGAACGCGCGGTTCGAAACGCGGTCGGACGCCGGTCCCGCCAGTAGCGTCGTCCCGCTGGAAAACAGCACGCTGACGGCCATGACGACGCCGCTGATTCCGGTCGCGTCGAGGAAGCCGATGCGGATACCGACGACGGCCGCGTACTCCACGACCGTCGAGAGGAGCACTCCCGCGAAGAGGAACCGGACGACGAAGTTCACGAGGCCGACGGAGAGGATGCGAACGTCCGAGGCGACGATACCCGGAATCTCCCGGAGTCCGGTGTCGGTCTCGACGGTCGGGTTCAAATCCGGCAGGACGAAGAACGCGACGAGCGCCGCGAACAACCCCGCGAACCCGGCCACGAGAAACGCCGGGGTGAAGCCGTAGAGGTTGGCCACGAGTCCGCCGACGACCAGTCCGGCGGGGAAACCGAGACTCTGGCCGCCGCGCAAGTACCCCGTCCACTTGCCTCGGTTCTCGGGCGTCGTCACTTTCGTTACCGTGCTGAACGCGCCGACGAACACGAACGCAGACCCGATTCCCCACAGCACGCGCGACCCGGCGAACGTCGTGGCGCTCACGACGGTCGCCGTCACGGGGACGGCTTCCGCGAGTCCGTTCGTCCACGCGTCCGTCAGTCCGAGCACGTAGCCGAACGGCGCGAGCCCTTGGAGCGTGAAGCCGACGAGCATCGGCCGCCGCGTTCCGAATCGGTCGAGAATCGTCCCCGCGGGCGTGTTCAAGAGCATCCGGGTGAAGCGGTTGATGGCGAGGATAATTCCGACCGTCAGCGCCGAGAAGCCGAGCAGGGTGCCGAGACGGGGGAGCGTCGGAAATGCGACGCCGCCGCCGACGCCGCCGAAGAAGACGCCCGCGATGAGGCTGAGGACGACGGTCCGGGTGTCGCGGTCGCTACTCACTCCGTGACCACCGCGTCCCCGTTCCACACCTCGGACCCTCCGCGGTCCAGTGGTACGAAAACAAATCTTCACTCATACCTAGTCGGAGAGGGTTCACCCCGATAAACGGATGGATTACGGCAGTTTCGTCGGTTCGGTCGTCCCGTTACCGTCCCGTCGTCGTTCCGGCCGGTCGTCGTCCGTCCCGCTGCCGTCCCCCGCTACACCGCCGATTCGGGTATTAGAACGCCGATTCGCGTGTCGAAAGCGGCGTTTATCGGTTGAGAATCGGGTCCTTGAGCGCGACGACTTCGCTCATGATGGCTTCGACGTTCTCGTCGTCCACGCCGTTCGTTCGGAGCGCGGTTTCGAGGTATTCGCCGACGGCATCGAAATCGGATTCGTCGAGGTCGAGGTGCGCGTGCGCTTCGCGCATGTCGTCACCCGTGTACTCGACCGGACCACCGGCCACCGAACTGATGAACTGAATCTGGTGGGCGCGCAGTTCCGCCATGTCCATCCCCTCGAAGTACGGAATCAACTGCTCGTCGGACAGCACTCGGTCGTAGAAATCCGTGACGACCGCTTCGACCGCGCTTTGTCCGCCGATTTCGTGATAAACTGATTGAGACATTGCGTCACCACGATTGTCGGTCCGGGTTCCGCATACGACCTTTCACTACCATACTCGGGTTTATTTAAACTAACGATATTTGGTACCAAGACTCGTGTGAACAATCACCGTGGTCCTCGATTCAATCCCCCGTTCGGTCGATTCGTGGATTTCGACGACCGGTGATTCACCCCCGACCGTCGTCACGTCGAGAGAATCTGGTCGAGCAGTTTCGTCTGTGCGACCGAAAGGTGTTCGAGGAACGTCGCCACGGAGATTCCGATTTCTGTGGCGACTTCCTCGGCGGTCGTGCCCTTCGGCGAGTCGAAATATCCCATCTCGTGGGCCGTCTCCAGCGCCTCGTACTGGCGGTCGGTGAACGCCGTGCGGTCCACGAACAGCAACGACCGCTCGTCGGTGGCCGCCGAGCGCGTGAGTCGGTTCACCGTGACGCCCTCGCAACACGACCGCAAGTCGGTGACGACGCCCCGGAGCGTTTCGAGGTCGGGCGCGATGAACGAGACGATGAGTCGGCCGGAGTCGGCCCTGAGGGTGCGGACGGGACACCCGTGACTCGGCACGCGCTGGCACGGACACTCGTTGTCGTGCGTGTACCGGTACACCGATTTCGTCTCGTCGACGAAGACCTCCTCGGCCGCCTCCGGTTCCGTTCCGGCATCGTCGGACCGGTCCACCGTTAGCTCCCCGACGACTTCGGTCGCCGTTCGGGTAGCGTGTTGGGCCACGCTGAGGGATTCGATTTCGAACTCCTCGCTGATCGACGAAACGGGACACCCGTCCGCGTCGCTCACCGCGAGTTGGACGTGGATTCCGGAGACCATACCTACACGAATCCGCTCCCGACGGATAAGTGACTCAGTTCGCCGTCTTCCCGTATCTCTATTTCTCACCCCGAGAATGGCGGTTGCGTGGGGACGACGAGTCGCGGAAGCAGTCGAATCGATCACCGCGGTCGTGTCCGCGTGCTTCCCTCCGTGACTCCCCGGATTTCGAACCGCGCACCGCCGCTCGACGATTCGGTGACGTCTATCTCCCAGCCGTGGTCTTCCACGCACTCGGTGACGATGGTGAGTCCGTACCCCGTTCCGTTCCCCGAGGTGTGCCCGTAGTCGAACACCTCGGAGCGTTCGTCGGGGGGGATTCCCGTCCCGTCGTCTTCCACGAAGAACCCGTCGGAGAGCGCCCCGACGCGCACCGCAACGTCCTCGCCGCCGTGTTCGACCGCGTTTCGAAACAGGTTCTCGAACACCGTTCTGAGTCGGTCTTCGTCGGCCAGCACGGTCGGCATCGCATCCTCGACCGAGAGCGTCGCGTCGAACGTTTTGACGTGGTTCCACGCCCGCTCCACGACGCTCGAAAGGGGGACGTCGTTCGGTTCGATGGCCGTCTCCTTGTTCTGTGCCATCCGCAACAGGTTGCGGATGATCCGTTCCATCCGTTCGTGTGCGCGTTTCACCTCCTCGAAATCGCTTTCTCGACCGTTCATCTCGGCTTCCGCCAGATACATCTGCGCGATGGAAAGCGGGTTTCGAAGGTCGTGTGAGACGATGCTTGCGAACTGCTCCAATCGGCGTTCGCGCTCCTTACGGTCGGTGATGTCGTGGAAATACACCGAGAGACCCGTTTCCGACGGGTACGCGTTCATCTCGATCCAGATGCCGAGCCGTTCGTCGTTGAGTTCGAAGTTGGTCGGCTCCTGGGTGTCCATCGCGGCGTGAAACTCCTCCCACATGGCCGTCTCGGTGGTGGTGGGCAAGACGTCCCAAAAACGCCGTTCGAGCACCGCTTCGCCGGATTCCGGGAGGATATCCTCCGCACGGTCGTTGACGTGCGTGAACCGCCAGTCGTCGTCGAGCGCGAAGAAGGCGTCCGAAACGCGGCCGAGAATCTCGCTCAACTCGGTTTCGAGTTCGCTCCGTCGGCGTTCGAGTTCGTGTTCTCGCTGCTTGAGATCGGTGATGTCTTCACCAGTGGAGATGACCCGTTCCAGTTCCCCGTCGGGCCCGTACACGGGTCCGGCGCTGATGGACAGCCACAGGCGTTCGCCGTCCGGTTTTTCGATGGCGATCTCCTCGTCGTACACCGTCTCGCCGGTCGCGTGGACGCGCTCTGCGGGCGACTCCCCGTCGGCGAGGGGTTCCCCGTTCGCGTCGAGGATCCGCCACTCGGCGTCGTCCGATTTTTCCCGCAGTTCCTCCTCGGACAGGCCGAGGAGTTCCTGCGCTCGTCGGTTTGCGAGCAGTATCTCTCCGTCCGCATCCTGTACGTAAATGCCGACCGGCGACGTTTCCAACAGTCGTTCGGTCTGGTTTCGCTCGCGGAGGAGTTGGTCGGTTCGCTTTTTCTGTTCGGTGATATCGTCGATGGCGTATACCAGACGGTCGATTCCGTCCCCGTCGTCGATGGGGGCGACGTTCATAGAGAGCCACCGACGACCTTCCCCTTCGAGGTGGAACTGGCACCGAAAATCGACGACGGGATCGCCGGTTTCGGCGACCCGCGCAAACGGGCGGTCGTCGGGGGGAATCGACTCGTCGTCCTCGTCGTAGAGGTCCCACGACTGCACCGTGTACCGGTCCAGCTTCGACTCCTCGATGCCGAGCCGGTCGGTGACGCGGGAGTTCGCCCGGACGAACGTGCCGTCCGACCGGACGACGGCGATGCCGACCGGGACGGTTTCGAGCGCCTGCTCGATTAAATCGCGCTCCTCTTTGAGCCGCTGTTTCGTCGCCCGCCGTTCGGTCATGTCTCGAGTGACCTTGGTGAACCCTCTGAGTTCCCCGTCGTCGGTCCACAGGGCCGTGATGACGACGTTGGCCCAGAACCGCGTGCCGTCCTTCCGGACGCGGTACCCCTCGTACTCGGTGCGTCCTCGTTCGGCCGCTATTTCGCGGTGGTGCTCCGGGACACCCGCCTCCGCGTCAGCTTCGGTGTAGAACTTCGAGAAGTGTTCGCCGATGACTTCCTCGGCGGTGTACCCTTTGATCTTCTCCGCACCCTTGTTCCACGTGGCGATGTACCCGTCCGGGTCGAGCATGAAAATGGCGTACTCCTCTACCTCCTCGACCAACGAGTGAAACTGCGAGTCGTCGTTTCGTTCGCGGTCGCCGTCGCGCCACCACACCCGGTTTCCGGACGGGAGTTCTTTCCCCTTCACGACGCCTCGCTCGGCGAGTGCTTCGAGGTTCGTCACGGCGGCGTCCGGCCTGCAACCCAGCTCCGTCGCAAACTCTCGCGTCGAAAACGGCTCTCCTCCATCCCCGATTCTGTCGAGCGCCTCTCGGGCTGCGTTCTCGGGGTTCATACACCACTCCTCTCGAACGGATTACCATAGTGTTTTCGTCGTCCATCGCTCGACGACCCCGTTCGCTCCTGTTTCGACTGAAAATAACGTCTGAATGGGTGTTCGGGCTCTGTTGGAATCCTCAGAGAGTTACAGATTCGCCCGGTAGTCTGACCGGATGCAAGTCCTCCCAAAATCCCGGATACTCCAGTTCGTTGAGCAGGCATTTCACTTGCCTTATCAAGCCCCGTTCTCAAGCTTCCGACCAGACGTGTCGGAACTTGCCACTCTGTGAATCGCGTGCAGGTGCTTCTGTGGCCTGTTCTATGGAAATATCGCCGACTCCCTGAGTGGCGAAAAAGTCGGACAACTCATTCTCGACTGTCTTCCATACTGACTCTTCATCGAACTTCTCCTCGAACTCAAGTCGGATACGTAGTCTCTTACTGCCAGTCTTCACGATCTGGGAACGACGGACGCCGGGGGTTTCCTCCACAACGCTTGTGAGTGCGAGTGGGAAGATCGGAATCTCATTCCCCTCGTCCGTTTCGAAGTGCAGGACTTCGCCTTGCCGGCCTTCAACTTCGATCACTGGGAATGCACTTCCGCAGGGACAGCGTTCCTCGTACATCGTGACGCTATCCCCGAGATCGTATCTGACGAGGGGCTGGATGCGATTTGCCAGGTTCGTCACGAGAACAGTTTCGGACGGTTCACCAGGGTCGACGGGTTGATAATCGGCGTCGACAGGCTCCAAGATGACCCAATCCGTATTTACGTGGACGTTCCCGCGCTCGCACTCGACTCCGATTCCGTAGAACTCTGTGGCACCATAGATCTCTCTGACACTGGCTCCGAAGGTCGTTCGAAGTCGGTCTTTCTCTTCGGAAGTGATCGGTTCACCAGTCGGAGCGATGTAGGCGGGGCTCAACTTCAGTTGGCCCGACCGTTGCTTTCGTTCGAGCTCCAAGAGGACAGTTGCGTATCCAATCAGGACCGCTGGCTGGTATTCGTTGAGCTCTGCGATAACCTCCGAGAGGGGCTGGTCTGGAGAGACTAGGCGTATCCTGTCTTGGAGACGTCGGTGTTCCTTCCGAAATATTTCGACGCCTGAGGCCCCAGCAAAGTGTCCGCCTCCGACGGCGATCTCGGCAATCTTCCCCTTGTGACGAATCAGTCGCTTGATCGTCTGCAAATCGAACAGGGCCGATAGAGCCCATCTAACCCTGACAGCATCTGTAGCAGTCTTTGACCAGTCATCCTGAAGAAAGATGCCCGGTTCACCGGTTGTCCCAGAGGTCATCCAAACTGGGTACCGCCCCAGAAAGCGCTCGCCGAGAGTCGCTGTAGCTCCGGTGAAATCCGCAACGTCATCGAGCTCCACTGCTGTGTCTGTGACGACTGAATCGAAGTGTTCCATCAACTGGGACTTGGTAACTGGTGGGAGTGAGTCCAGAGTCGTAATCGGCCGGTCGATATCGTCGTATAGTCGCTTGTAAAACCGAGAGTTTCGGAGCACGAAATCGAGCAGTTCTTGGAGCCGCCGCTGTTGGCGCTCCCGTATCTCGGCCTCCGAAGCGTTCTTCATACGGAACGCATCGAACCCGGTGCGAAGTTTGGCGAGCGAGGAGGGTTGGTTCACGTGTTGAAACTTTGATGCAGGACGCCAAATATGTACGCCCACGAATCCATTTGCCTTTCCTCGATGAATATGCGCTGTGTATCCATCACGGCCGAGTAGAACTATCACCGATTAAGGGTTTCAACGGAGCCGGTGTTCGCTATCGCTCGCCCAAAAACCGCTCCGCGGTTCGACGGAAGACGTCCGCGTACACGGCTTCCGATAACTCGCGCTCTATCAACCCTCGTCGCTCCGCTTCGTAGGGGTAGGGGACGTTCGGAAAGTCCGTCCCGAACATGACCGATTCGGAGAGTTCGGCCAACTGGTCGTCCCCGATTTCCGACGGGTCGAACCCCAACACGTCCGCCGACCGCGGCGAGAGCGCCATCGTCGTGTCCAGAAACACCTGCTCGTGCTCCCGCGCGAACTCCATGAACGCGTCCGCCTCGAACGTCCCCATGTGGGCCGCACAGGCGCGCACCTCGGGGTACGATTCGACGAACTGCTCGAACTGGTCCGCCCCGACGTGGGGACTCGATTCGAACATCGGGGCGGTTCCCGCGTGAAACACGATGGGGCGGTCGTACTCGGCGGCCAACTCGAACGCCGGGTCGAGTCGCGGGTCGGCCGGACCGCACTCCTGTACCGGACACTGGAACTTCAACCCCCGCGCGCCCGCCTCGAACGCCGCCCGCACGACCGCCGCAACGTCGTCGTCGCCGTGCACCGTGGCGAACGGAACCGCCATCGCCGAGTCCTCGGCTGCGGCCAACACCCACTCGTTCAACGCCGCCGCCATGTCCGGTTTGTGCGCGTAGGGAAGCGCGATGTATCGGTCGATACCCGCCGCACGCAACTCGGCCTCCATCGCCTCGCGCTCGGTCGGGTGGTCGAAGGTCCACCCCGCCTCCGCCGACAGCGATTTCCGAATCGCCGCCATCAGTCGCGGCGGCATCAGGTGGACGTGTGCGTCGATGGTTCCCGAAACGGCCATACACCACGATTGACGGGCGAGTCGTTTGAAGAATTGGGTCGTGCCCCAGTCCCGCCGCTATCCTCGTTCGCCCTTTCCCCGAACGATTTACCGCCTCCCCGCCTTCCCCCCGTATGCGACTCGATGACCTGTTCGTCCTCGACTGCTCCAGACTCCTGCCCGGGCCGTACGCGACGCAACTCCTCGCCGACCTCGGCGCGACGGTGGTCAAAATCGAGGAACCGGGCCGCGGCGACTACGCCCGGTCGATGGAACCCATCGGCGAGAGCGGCTTCGGGGAGATATTCGAGGCGGTGAACCGCGGCAAACAAAGCGTCGCCCTCGACCTCTCGGACGACGCCGGACGCGAGGCGTTCTACGAACTGGCCGAGGCGGCGGATGTCGTCTTCGAGACGTTCCGCCCCGGCGTCGCGGAGCGGTTGGGAATCGACTACGAGACGTTGACCGAGTACAACGAGGAACTCGTCTACGTCTCGCTTTCGGGCTACGGTCAGACGGGACCGAACGCGGACCGAGCGGGCCACGACCTGAACTACGCCGGACTCACCGGCCTCCTCGACATGACGCGTCCGGACGAGGACTCGAAACCGGCGATTCCGGGCTACCCGATGGTGGACATGGCGAGCGGCCTGTTCGCGGCCTTCGGAATCGTGAGCGCGCTGCTCTCCCGGGAACGCGGGGCGAGCGGCACGCACCTCGACATCGCTATGACCGACGTGATGCTGTCGTTCGCGCAGGTGTTCGCCGGGAGCGCGTTCGGCGGGGAGACGCCCCGTCCGGGGGAAACGCTGCTGACGGGCGAGTTCCCCTGCTACGACGTTTATCGCACCGGCGACGGCCGCTACCTCACGGTCGCCGCGCTCGAACCGAAGTTCTGGACGGCGCTCTGTACCGCCATCGACCGCCCCGAACTGATAGACGAGCACCTGAGCGACGACCCGGCGGTTCGGACGGCCGTGCGCGACACCCTCCGGGACACTTTCGAAGAGCGGACGATGGCCGACTGGCTCGCCGAGTTGGACGACGTGGACACGGCCGTCGGCGGCGTTCACACCGTGACCGAAGCCTTCGACCACGAACAGGCACGCGAACGCGGGATGGTCGTCGGTTCGGACGACGCCCCGCCGCGAATCGGCTTCCCGGCCTTCGAATCCGACGAGCGGTCGGTTCCGACTCGGCTTCCGAACCACGGCGAACACACCGAATCCGTCCTCCGGGAGGCCGGGGTGTCCGCCGAGACGCTCGCGCGGTTGACCGGCGACGACGGGGAGAACTGACCGGTTTCGGTTTCGCGTTCGTCGCCCGACGGCGGGCGGTGGATTATTGACACTCCCCGAGAGAGGTGAGTGTAGTGACACGAGCTACCATCGTCGGGGGCGGAATGACTTCGTTCGGCCCGCACGACCAACCGCTGGAGGAACTGTTTGCGGACGCCGCGTTCGCGTCGATGGACGACGCGGGCATCGCTGGCGACGAAATCGACGCCTTCTACCTCGGCAACGCGCTGGGCGGCCAGACCGAATCCGACACCCACCTCGCGCCGAAGCTGGCGACCCACATCGGGTTGCAGGGAATCCCCTGTCAGCGCTTCGAGGACGCCTGTGCGACCTCCTCGAACGCGTTCAAACACGCCGTGCAGGCGGTCGAATCCGGCGTCCACGACGTCGCCTTGGTCGGCGGCGTCGAGCGCTGTACCCCCGAGACGGGCCTCGGAACCGGCGAGATGACCCGAATTTTCGCGGGCGCATCCCACCGCCAGTACGAACAACCGACCGGGTTGACGTTCCCCGGCGTGTTCGCCCTCCTGACGAAGCGACACATGCACGAGTACGGTACGACGGAAGAGCAACTCGCCGAAGTCGCCGTCAAGAACCACCACCACGGCCAGTTCAACCCGAAGGCGCATTTCGGCCGCGACACCGACGTCGAGGCGGTGCTCGAAACCCCCATCATCGCGGACCCGTTTCACCTGATGGACTGCTGCCCGTTCTCCGACGGCGCATCGGCGGTCCTCGTCGTCTCGGACGACCTCGCCGACAGTTTCACCGGTGAACCGGTTTCCGTGACCGGCGTCGGACACCGAACCGACGCGGTGCCGCTCGCGGACAAGGCGTCGCTTCCCGAAACCCGGGCGGCCCGCGACGCGGCCGCCGAAGCCTACGAACAGGCAGGAATCACCGCGGACGACGTGGACGTCGCCGAGGTCCACGACTGCTTCACCGGGGCAGAGGTGCTGGCCATCGAGGCGCTCGGCCTCTTCGAGGACGGAACCGGCGGGCGTGCGGCGGCCGACGGCGAGACGTACATCGACGGCGAGATGCCCGTCAACCCGAGCGGCGGCCTCAAGGCGAAGGGCCACCCCATCGGTGCCACGGGGACGGCCCAACTCGTGGAATTGACCGAACAGCTCCGCGGCGACGCCGCCGACCGGCAGGTCGATGACGCACGAACTGCAGTCGCGCACAACCTCGGCGGCGACGCCGCGACGACCGTCGTCACCGTTCTGGAGGCACGAGCATGAGCGGGGACCGAACGTCGGAATCGGGGCCGCTGGCCTACGCCGACTGGCGGGACCGCCTCGAAGACGGCGAACTCGTCGGACTCGAATGCCGGTCCTGCGGGCACGTCACCGCGACGCCCAAACGCGCCTGCATCGATTGTGGCGACAGAATCCTCGATACCTGCTCCCTGCCGACCACCGGCACCGTTCACAGCGAGACGACGATAACCGTCCCGCCGGTGGGATTCGAGGGGCCGTATCAGGTCGGCGTCATCGACCTCGGGGAGACGAAGCTCATGGGACGTATCCGTGGCGATGAGGGCGTCGAAATCGGCGCGTCCGTCGAGTTCGCGGATACCGTCGAACTGGACGGCATGCCAGCGCCCGTGTTCGAACCGGTGGAATAGGAAACGGCCCGCTACCGACCGTGGTGGGGTTTCACGGCGAGTCGCCGGTGACGTTACGTTTTTCGGTCGAACCGTCCCGTCAGCGCGCGCCACCGACTACGGACGGGCTGGGCGATACCGGTCAGCCGAACGGCGCGTGAAGGAGGACAAGTAGTGCGGTGTGTGGATGGACTGAACGGGGCCGAGCGTTCGCGGACAGCTTCTCTTGCAACTGCAATTCCGGAACGACCGAACCCAGCTCGTAAAACACCTGAAAAGCAATTCTCACACAACAAAACCCGGCCTCGAACCCGGTCTACTTCGCTTTGAGGTTGTGCACCACGTCCAACCGCTCCACAACGTCAGCGGTCGGCTCGATTGCCTCTCGAATCGCGTCCGCCGGTTTGTACGCCATCGGCGCTTCGTCGCGCACCGACTCGACGACGGACTCGGAGTAGATGCCGTCCATCGCTTCGCCGAACTCGTCCATCGAAATCGTCTCGAAGGCGTCGCCGCGACTCATGGTCCGGCCCGCACCGTGCGGGGCCGTCGAGTGGTACTCCTCGTTGCCCTTTCCCCGAGCGATGATGGAGCCGTCGGCCATGTTGAACGGGACGACGAGTCGCTGGCCCTCGCGGGCGGGCGTCGCGCCCTTCCGAATCGTCATGTCGCGGAAGTCGATGTAGTTGTGCGTCGATTGGAACCGCTCGACGGGTTCGACGTCGAGCGCGTCGCAGATGGCGTCGCTCATCAGTTCGCGATTCCAGCGGGCGTACTGCTGGGCGAACAGCATGTCCACGTAGTAGCCGTGTGCCTCCCGCCCGTCCAGCCAATCGAGGTCGTCGTTTCGCTCCCCGTCGGGGCGGAGGGTCGACCCCGAGAGCGTGTCGAAGGCGTCCTCGATGTCGCCGCCGTCGAAGGCTTCTCGGACGCGCTCCGCTCGGATGTGCGATTCGCCCATGCCACCCGTGACCCACGTGAACAGTTCGCCGTCGCCGGTGGTTTCTGGGTCGAACTTGAGGAACTCCTCGTAGCCGTCCGGAATCGCGTCCCGGATTTGGTCGGCCGCGCGGTAGTCCGAGGCGCGCCCTTGCCAGTACTCGGCGACGGCCTTGCCGAGGTAGCGCGATCCGCTGTGGATGACGAGCCAGTAGTCGTCCGATTCGCGTCCGCGGGCGAACTCCACGAAGTGGTTGCCGCCGCCGAGCGTCCCGGCGCTCTTGATGACGTAGCCCATCCCCTGTCGTTGCCCCGAAAGGACGCGCTCACAGAGGGACTTGAAGTACGACTCGCCGTAGCCGTCGAAGTCGAACGAGATAGGGTCGATGGCCCGACCGAATCGTTCCCGGTACGCGGCGTCGAATCGCTCGAAAACCTCGTTCGCCCGTTCGAAGGGGAACTCGTTCACGAGGTGCGGTGCGTCGTCGTAGTCGTGGACCTCGCGGCCCATCGGAACGACGTCGCGGACCCGCCGCTCGCGCTCCGCGTGCGCGAGCGGGAGTTCGTCGCCGAGGTTCGTCGCGCACATCCCGCATCCCACGTCGACGCCGACGATGTTCGGCACCACGCGGTCCGGGAGCGGCATCGTGAATCCGATGGGTGCACCCGCGCCCCAGTGCGTGTCCGGCATTATCCGCACCGGTTCCGTGAACGCGGGGTGGTCGATGAGTTCCTGAATCTGGTTCAGGCAGCCCGATTCGACGAGGCGCTCGTCCTCGACCATCACGCGAGCGGTCGTTCGTGACCCGTTCAACTCGATAGGCATTCTCTGTCCGATTCGAGACGTCGAACCGCCATGAAGATAGCTGAGGTGTGTCAGCACTCCCCGTCCGCTTCGGAATTCGTCTCGTCCTCGTCTCCTTCGTACAGGTGGCACCCGACGTCCCGGCCGTCCACGCTCCTCCTGTCTCATCGTTCGTCACTTCAGGGTGCCGTCGGCTCGGTTCGTGGTGTCGATTCATCGTCGTCCGCCGTACCTCGCGCGTACGGTCGGAATTGGCCGTCCCCGAAAATATCAATGAAACTCCATTCCTTTCAGAAAGTATATCTGTTATCGACCCGGGCGTTGTATCAACGATATAGTAGAATGAGTAATCCAAACGACACCGACGACCCCTCCACGTCCAAAACGGTGCCCGTACCTGCCGATGATGGTTCCGAATCGGACGGACGAGGTGGTTCACGTCCTGTCTCCGATGACGACCCGTCGTCCACGCCGACCCCCGCGGCGGGTGATGCTCTCGGACAAAACATCGACGCCTCGCTGATCGCCGACGATTTCGACCCCGAAACCGACGACGACCTTCTCGGAGGACTCGACGTCGAAACGACCGAAGCGATTCCCATCCCCGACCGACTGGTCGATCAGGTCATCGGTCAAGATACGGCACGAGATATCGTCGAGAAAGCGGCGACACAGCGCCGTCACGTGATGATGATAGGGTCGCCCGGGACCGGGAAATCGATGCTGG
>NZ_BROP01000012.1:64904-80134 GCF_026008575.1 Haladaptatus sp. T7 | reverse complement strand
CGTGGGAGAACGACACGACCGTGCAGGCGCTCACCTCGGACGAACGCCAGCGCGTGTACATTCCACTTTATCAGTCACACCTGCCGAAACTCGACGAGGAAGGAATCATCGACTACGACCAGAGCCGCGGGACGGTCAAACGGACGAAACTTGCGGACCAACTCGACCGGTATCTCTCCGTCGAAGCAGAGAAAACCGACCACGAGGAGATCGGTCGAGAACCACCGTGGGAATTTTACTACCTCGGCGTTTCGACGTTCAGCACCATCGTCCTCGCCGGTGCTGTCCTTGACATCCCCGTCCTCGCCACGCTCCCGAGCGTCGCTATCGGCGCCGTCATTATCGCCATGTTTTCGTTCGTAACCCTCGCCCAATTCATGTCGGGGTGGACGGCGCGCGAAGAATAGACGGGACCGAAACGACGACGCACCGAACCAGTATGGCACCGATCAGTCAGCGTGTGATGTTAGCTGTTTTTCTTCCGCCGCCATCGTGTCAGTGAGGCAGTCAACGAGTGCGAAGATGGCCTCCTGATGGGCGGTTTTCGAATGATGTATCGATGTCGGTTTTACCCCAGTTTGCTCGTACTCGGATAGGTCTACCGTTCGTCCACTCCGCTCCTCGTACTGGTTTCGAACCGCCGCGAGTAAGCCGTGAACGTGGATCAGCTCCTGTTTCTTCATATTGTAGCCACGTGATGACTCGTCGCATATATTATCTTTGGCCGAGAGTAAACGGATAGTTCGTGACGGATTACACGAACGCACCCATTATGATGAAACTTTGTAATGATGGTAGAATTGTCTAGTTTCAAACGAACCGTTTAATCCGTTTTTCATCGCCTGAGGAGGGCATTATCATGCACTTAACTAATACCCTGTAGACATAACATCGAGCCGAACATGTACGACCTGACTGGCTTCCAGCGAGACCTGTTGTACGTCATCAACGGGTTGACCGAACCACACGGACTCGCCATCAAAGAAGAGCTCGAAGATTACTACGAGAAGGACATCCACCACGGGCGGCTCTACCCGAACCTCGATACGTTGGTCGACAAAGGATTGGTCGAGAAGGGGCAAGTGGACCGTCGAACCAACTACTACACCCTCACCCGGCGCGGACAGCGAGAGATCGAAGCGCGTCGTGAGTGGGAATCGAAGTACGTCAGCGAGAAAGAAAGCGCCGAACTCGCGGACTAACGACCGACCCCTTTTCCCCCCTTACAGGTCGTTTGTACTTAAAACACGGAAATACTAACGCATACCTTTTGGGGGGTTCCTTTTCATACTCCATCTAATGGCCGTCGGGTAGAGACGGGAAACGCACACTATGCCGAGAAACCACGACATATCAAACCGGGTGGACGCTATCGAACGTTGCGCGTACTGTAAGGATTACGTCCCAGTAACACGCATCGAAATGGAGTTGGAGGAAAAGGGAACCTATCTCCAAGCGAGCGTAGATATCTGCGAGAACTGCCTGGATAAATCGCGGTAACCACGGGTAGGAATCACACGGAAAGCGAGTGAGTAACCGAAACGGACCAAAACGCGGCGAGAACGAAAGTCACAGCAGCGAGACTGGGAACGAGGGACAAAAGCGGAAATCGAAAAGCGGCACCGATGAACAGAACCGACCCGAAGAGGGAAACGGTCAGATAGTACGTATTCCATCGACGCTCCTCATCCTCGGGTTCGATGTCGGGGCCGCGGCCGGCATCGAGGTAGCGTTCTAACTGTGACACGAGGGGAGTTTTCTTCACGATACCCCGGTTTTTGTCGTAGTCGATGACCCCTTCTTCGTCGAGTTTCGGCAGGTGAGATTGGTACAACGGGATGTACGCTCGCTGACGTTCGTCCGAGGTGAGCGCGTGGACGGTCGTATCGTTTTCCCACGCGGCGACCTGTTCCGCGAGGTCGCGCATCTCGACCGGTCCGTCCGTATCCCAGAGATAGCGAATCGCAGCGCGGCGTCGCTGACTCTGTAGCAGGTGGAACACGTCATCAGTCGATAGCTCGTTTTCGACGGGTGACTCGTCGACGGAAACCCGTCCGTCGGATTGGATCGAGAGTTTCTCCCTCGCTCTCATGACATTCTCCATCAAAATCAGGAGCGATAATAAACCGGTGACGCGCTCCCAGACCGTTTCGAACTGTTTCAAACGGTGAGAAGGACCGAAACTAGACGGGACGGCATTCCGAGTTTATGTAGGGTATGTGCGTAGGAGAAATCGAAATGAGCCAGGCAAACCACATACCCGCCTGGGCAGCCTCTCCAGAGGAGTTCGAGCGAACCCTCGAAGTCCTCGTCTCCACGGCACGAGACAACGACGTAGAACTCGACCGCTCGTGGACCTTCCGCCACGAGAAACACGACGACGTGATGGTGGAGATAACGAGCCTCGCCCCGCGACCCGAACTAGCCGAGCCGACGCCGAGTCAACCATCCGTATCCGAGGAGACGACGGCCGCCGATTTCAAACTCGCGCTCGACGAGCTGCTGATGAAAGGACAAGACGAAGGGATGACGTTCGACCGCTCCTGGACCTTCCGAGATTCGAACCCCGACAGCAACGATACGATGGTCGAAATCTCGCGCTTGGCGAAGTCCACGTGAGAGCTAAATTAGGCCATCGGCAGTACAGATAATAGAGACGTTAACCGGACCACGCCGCGGTCTACGTGTTTTCAGGATGAGGATATCTATGGTAGCTGAAAGACACGCATGAGGTACCATCCGGGGATTTAAATGTTTGCATTGAGTATAGAACGTTGATGAAACGGTCCACTCGCCAACGGGAGCGCCGCGCGGAGCAAACCGAAACCGAGGAGGAGGAGGGGGTCACGGGATGTCCCGAGTGCGGGTCGAAAAACCTCGTTAACAGTGCGGACCAGTCCGAACTCGTCTGTGACGACTGTGGACTGGTCGTCGAAGAAGATCACGTCGACCGCGGGCCCGAGTGGCGCGCGTTCAACCACAGCGAGCGCCAGAGCAAGTCGCGCGTGGGAGCGCCAACCACGCAGACGATGCACGACAAAGGACTGACCACGACCATCGACTGGAAGAACCAGGACGCGTACGGTCGGTCGCTGTCGTCGGAAAAACGAAGTCAGATGCACCGACTGCGCAAGTGGCAAGAGCGCATTCGGACGAAGGACGCGGGCGAGCGCAACCTGCAGTTCGCGCTCTCCGAAATCGACCGGATGGCATCCGCGCTGGGTGTCCCACGGTCGGTACGCGAAGTCGCGTCGGTCATCTACCGACGTGCATTGGCCGAAGACCTGATTCGCGGACGCTCCATCGAAGGCGTCGCAACGAGCACGCTGTACGCCGCCTGTCGGCAGGAGGGTATCCCACGAAGCCTCGAAGAAGTCGCGGAGGTCTCACGGGTGGATCAGAAGGAGATCGGTCGAACATATCGATACATCTCCCAAGAACTCGGCCTCGAAATGAAGCCGGTCGACCCGAAGCAGTACGTTCCTCGATTCTGTTCCGACCTCGGTGTCAGTGAAGAAGTGCAGTCCAAAGCGAACGAGATCATCGATACGACCGCGGAACAGGGGCTTCTCTCCGGGAAATCGCCGACCGGTTACGCCGCCGCCGCGATTTATGCCGCCTCGCTTCTGTGTAACGAGAAAAAGACCCAACGAGAGGTTGCTGACGTCGCACAGGTGACGGAAGTCACCATCCGAAACCGGTACCAAGAGCAGATCGAAGCCCTCGGTATCCACTAGGCGTTTAAGCACTTCACACATCCAGCCGAATTTTTACACACGGTCGGCGTCTTCGACTAGTCGCGAGACCGGTTGGCGCCGTCGGATCTCAGGGAATTCGACGAGCGTAGACGCGTCCGTCATCGAACAGTGGATTCCGGTTGAATCTACTTGACTCGAATATCACGTGACGCCGTTTGGACATCGGACGCGAGACGATAGGAGTTGTGTGAACGTCTGGCATTCTCCCTCTCCCTCGGGCGTGGCTGCTGGGGGAGAACACATTGTTGGATATTTCCATGCGAATCGGGACGGAGGTTCACTCCGTCGCTGTTCGCCGAGACGAAAGATACCGACGAGTAGAACGTGGTGAAGGACATCAGAACATTTCATCGAAAGCGAACGGAAACGCCCGCCCGGAAGGAGAACTTTCGTAGGAGGATGGTGACACAAGGTGGGATGCCAGCCCACGGCCATCGCCTCCGGCAACGCCGAGCGAGTCGGTTACCGTAACGCACATGGGACGCCCGTCTTGGGCGTACCGGAGACGAAGAGTGGTATCTACTTTGTTATACACCAGCTAAATTATATGATTGGCGTGTTTTCCGACACCGTTGCCGATATAGAGGATGTCAGAATCGATTATCATACGCGATATTTGCAAGCAAGTTTAAGCATTTCGGTGACTGATTCGGCATTATGATTGATATTATTGAACTCGTCGAGGACAATCTCGAATCGATGTTAAATTCTGGGGAGGTCGAATGTCCATCGGCGGAGTGTACCAATCGACGATTTCGTGTCGATATCTGGCAGGACGACGAGAAGGGAATCGTGGGCGATGCGTACTGCCGTGACTGTGACCTACAGATACAGTTAGACCTGTTAGACGAGCCGATAGACGAGGCCGAATCCACGCTCAAAGAAGTCGAAGCCGAATTGCATCGATCGACGCCGCCCAAGACTGATGGAGAGCAGTTAGAGGCAGTCGAATGACAACAACCCGACAATCAAATGGTATTGTATTATTTCGTCACACTCTTTCCGACAGGTACTTATCTAACGGCCAAAAAGCAAGCATTGAGAGTTACGGGAGAGTTCAATCCGATTAACTATCGCCCCAAATAACAGCCAGAATAACACAATTATCTTTGGCCAGAGGATTGCTGTTATATAATATTTATAATAGAATTCATAAATATTGCTCGGAGTAGGAAGTTTTATATCCTCTGTCAATGAATATCACACCATACTACCATGTCAGAGGCAGAAACCGTTAGTAACGTGGAAACCGCGCGCGACCTCACCGCGTTCCAACAGAACGTCCTGATAGTACTCTCGGAGGAATCTCGATACGGTCTCGCCATCAAGCGCGAGCTCGAAGATTACTACGACGAGGAGGTAAACCACGGTCGCTTGTACCCCAACCTCGACACGCTCATCGAGCGTGGACTGGTCGAGAAGAGCGAACTGGACAAGCGAACGAACGAGTACGCCATCACCGACGACGGAATCGCGGTCCTGCTCGACTCGTTCGAGTGGCGGTTCCGGAAGTTCATCACGAATGATGAACGCGAGGAAGAGGTTCGAGCGCTCCTCGAACAGTAGCGACGCTGCTTCTCACGGTCCTCGACCGTTTCCCGAACTGAAAAGCGACGGCGTTCAACGCGGAGATTCCTAATTCACTCGAAACGGTCCAGGCGCTCCCGAATCGCCTCGCCGTCGATACCGTCGAGCGCCTCGAGACCGGCCTGAACGACCAGCGGATAGAAGTGGCGATTTTTCTCCAGTTCCTCGCCGACCGCTCGTTCGTAGGCGAGATTAAGCTCCTTGTAGCGGAAGTTCAGCTCGGAGCGCTGCTCTTCGGGGAGATACATGTAGGTCCCGACGCGAGTTTCCTTGACGCTCTCAGACGCGGTGGAATCGGCGTCGTCGGTTTCATCGTCGGTTTCCGACGGGTCGGACGCCACACCCGTTTCACCTCCCGACACCGAGTCGGCCGGTTCGGTGGATTCGGACGCCGCGGACTGTTTGTCACGCTGCGCGCGACGGCGACGGAGACGGTCGGCGCGGCTCTCGTCGCTCATGCGGACATCTCCATCGATCCGAACTGCCGTTCGAGGTCCTCGGCGATAGTGAGGAACACGGCGGTCATATCACACTCCTCCTCGACTTCGAACAGAGAACAACCGGCCGAGAACGCACGTTGGAGCGTCACCCGTTTTCTGACCTCCCAGACGGGGATGTCGGTGAACACCTCGTCGAACCACGTGAGCATCGCGTCCGCTTCGTTGGTCGTCTCGACGCGGTTAGCGACGAGTCCGAGGTCACGGATCTGCGTGTCGTACTCCGCTTCGAGGACTTCCATCTGGTCGAACAGGATTTCCAACGCACGCTTGCTCGTCGACTCCGCGAGCGCCGGAATGAGAACGTTTCCGGCGGCGAGCAGGGCGTTATCGGTGAGGTTTCCGAGATACGGCGGGCAGTCGATGATGATGACGTCGTAGTCAGCATCGAGCGCATCAAGGACCTGCGTCAGCCGTTCCCGACCACGCATCGCCATGGTGAGTTCCGGCTCGACGCTGGTCATGTCGATGTTGCTCGGAAGCACGTCCATCTCCTCGTGGGAGACGATGAGCGAATCGACGTCCTCGCGTTCCTCGTGGTCGGTCAGCGCATCGAACAGGGTCGGGGGTTGTGCCTCGTACTCGGCCTCCAATCCGAGCCCTTCAGTGGCGTTCCCCTGTGGGTCGAGGTCGACGAAGAGCACGTCGTGCCCTCGCTGATTCAACGCTCCCGCGACGTTGATCGCCACAGTCGTCTTCCCGACCCCGCCTTTCTGGTTCGAGACGGCAATTTTGGCTGTGTCGGACATACAAAACCGCAAAACCGTCCAAACAACATAAAACCGCGTCAGACGTTCACAAATAAACCTATAAAACGACGTCACAGGCGCTAAAAATGGCATATAGCCACAGGAGCCAAACAATCAGAACTATCAAAACTAGTTTTGCTATACAAACTGGCGAAGAGAAACGGGCGTATCTGGAGGAGCCGGGCGGTTTTGATAGTTTGGACAGCTATGATTGTTTTGTCGGTTGTTACAGTTCTGCTAGTTCAGTTAGGTCGAGTGGGAGTGGAAGTGGTAACGAGTGGACAGGATAGATAATTTTGATGGTTTTGATGATTTTGATGGTTTTGAGAGGATGGACAGTTTTGACGGGACGTGGGAAGTGCTTGACGCGTACGATAGCGCAGTTCGACGACGGGGCCGACGTGCCAACGAAGCCACTACCTACCGGTGGCGACAGCACAGCGACCATGCACCGAGTTCAGACGGGGCGCTGTCGGCGTGCAACAGCGATGATGAGCGTTCCGACGGCGAGTACCAACACCCCGATCGCGACCAGTATCAGCGGTGCGTTCACGCCGGGAACGAAATTCTCGAAGAGGAGCACGGCACCGATCAGGAACAGAGCCGCACCCACCCAGAATCGCCCTGTTTGTCCCAACATCCCGTTAGCACTTCGGTCGGTATGAGCATAAAAAGAGCGGCAGACGGGTTATCGGCGGAAGGATGAACGGCAGACGGGCGACTGGCGACTGGCGACTGGCGCACTGGTCACATCGGAACCCACTTATCATACACTCGAAATTCAATCGGTATGAATCGACGACAGTTCGTCGCCACAGTCGGCGTCGCGGCGCTCGGTGGCTGTTCGACGCTCAACGGGGACGACGAGATTGCGACGCCGACGTCCGGTCCAGAAGGCGGAACGACCACGGTAGAGATGAAAACCGGCGGGAACGGGTCGTACTTCGACCCGATCGGGTTGTACCTCAAACCGGGCGATAGCGTGACGTTCGTCGTGAAGAGTGGCAACCACTCGGCGTCGGCCTACCACCCGGACAACATCTACGCCGAAACCACTCGGATTCCCGAGGATGCCCCCGCGTGGGGAAGCAAAGTTCTCCAAAAAGGCGAATCGTACGAACACACGTTCAACGCCGTCGGAACGCACGATTACTACTGTATTCCGCACAAGCCGCTCGGAATGGTCGGACGCATCATCGTCGGAAAACCGGGCGGCCCTGCCGACGGCAGTATGCCACCGGACGGAGAGGTTCCGAAGACGAAGCCGATCCTCGAAGAGGGGTCGGTGTCGTACGAAGAATTTAGCGGGTGAAAGCGTGACCGCAACCGAGGAAAACACCAGTCCCCCTCTCGACGAATGATCCGCCCTCGGATAGCCCCAGTTGGGTCGCTCCCAGAACCGTCCGTCGAACAACCGAATCCGAGACAGTCAGGGTTCAGGGCGCTCACCGATAACGCAAAAAAACTGCTACCGAGTTTTTCTTTTTCACAATCAGTATTCGGCGGGTAAAAACGGAGGCGAAATGCTCCGTCCGATTCCGCACGTCATCGTATGCGAGGATGTCTCAAGGAAATACTATAGGGGTTCGGTCATTAGTTGTCGTCGGGATGAAAAAACAAGAGCTTATTCATCTGCACGGACTGCTTTCGGAAGTACGAAACCGGTTTGAGACACAGACCGATTCTACTTTCGACCTCTCGGCATACGACGAACAAACGACGCGGCCAACTTCTATTCACCATTCGAAAAACGACCACCGAGAAGCAGTGCTCAAACTGGCAAACGATCTCACGACGAGTATGATGAGCGAGGAGACCGAAACGGTCGCCCCTCACGCCGACTAATTCCTACATAGAAGTATCGGAGAACTGGACGAGGCGCGAGCGATAGCTATCGGTACCGAATTCTCACCGTAGTAAACACGAGAGCGACCGCATCCCATCGCTAGCAAACCGACGCCGGGTTGACTGGAAAAATTTTGATGGCCGACGAAGACAGCAACAGCGGAAGACCACCGCGAAGAAATTAGTATATCGGAATAGAGTTTAAATAGAGGAAAAGTCAACGCCGTCATGCGATTTCCCGGAGATCGACAGCACATCCGCTTAGATTCGTAATGGGAAGTGGTTTGGTACCGTGGGAGAGTGAATCCGCCAGGAACGAATCGAGCGACCGGTTGAAAATCACGAAGTGGATAAAAAGCGAGGGGTCGTGATTCGAATGATAATTGGAGAATCCATTCTATTCAGATTACAGAGAGGTATGCCGTTGTCGGTTGACGACAGGCGGTACACCTATACGTCACAGAGATATGAAATCCAAAATTCAGCTTCGAGATATCCGCGATAGAAGCTGACTGCCGTACATTGATGGAGTTTGAAACGATCTGAAACCATCTGAAATAGATTTCTGGGTTTAAGGTAGTCCGGCTACAAATTTCGCTCATAGAAGGGTGTACAGATAGATTGGTCGGATTGGCCGTCAAACATCGACCCTGCGGTTACTGCCTGGAATCGGAAGAATAAGGTAGTATCGCCGGTCGTACAAGGTATCCCTTCAGCGAAGAAAAACAATGATTGAAGCAGTTCGTATCCTCTTCGTACCCCCGGCTGACGACGAGAGAGTGATAACGACGCTTCGAGAGCGGTCGAACGTCCTCGTCGAAACCGCAACGACTCCCATCTCCGACGAAATACTCGAGATGGCTGATTGCGTTGTCTGTACGACTACGCACGATACGGATGTAATGTCGTTTTTCGAGGACGTTCGACGGTCGTCTCCGTCCACTACACGCCTCCTCGTATCCGAGAGGGTGGACGAGACCGTCCGAGACGTTCTCGACAGGGAGTTAGCGGAGTGGATTCCTTTCACAGGCGAGGGACAGGCGTTAGTACAGCGGGTAAACCGTCTCGGGAATCGGATACGTCATCGCAAGCGGCTCTCGGCGGTACAGGATTCACTGAAACGGCTGATGGACGCCGAAACGGAAGACCGAGTGGCCGAGATGACCGTCGACATAGCACAGTCGGACCTCGACTACTCGGCTGCTATCGTCGCGCGATACGATAGCGAACAAGGCGCGCTTCGGCCGGTTGCGTGGGAAGGCGTCTCCGAACCCGACGAACGGCTGTTCGACACCGACGGTGGGTTGGGCTGGCGAGCCTTTCTGGAGGGCGAACGGCGTACCGAGTACAGTAACGACGAAGAGAACGATACTCGTCAGATCGCCTTTCCACTCGGTCGGCACGGAGCGTTGATAGTCGCCGAGGAGACGCAGACCGACGCCAACAGAACGAAGGCGACGTTGGTTGAGATGGTGATTTCGAACGCCGAAACGGCGTTCACCCGTCTCGACCGCGAGTGGGAACTCACCACGCAAGAGGCGGCGCTATCGGAAACGGAGACGGCGCTCGAACGCACCCAACGTCGAGAAGCGGTGATCCGAGACATCCTCGTCGCACTCGTCGAAGCGGATACTCGGAGCGATATCGAATACGACGTCTGTAAACGGTTGACGAACTCGTCCCCGTATCGGTTCGCATGGATCGGCGAGTACGACGCGACGACCGACGAACTCACCGGACGGACGTGGGTCGGAGACGAACAGACATTTCTCGACGAACTCTCGGAGACGAACAGCGAAACCGCCCAAACGACCGCGTGGCGGGCAGTTCGGACACGAGAGCCGGCAATCGACGACGACTTGCTCGGCAACCCACCGTACGAAACATGGCGACAGGAAGCCCTGAAGAGAGGATACAGGGCCGCGGTTAGCGTTCCGCTCATTTACGGTGGAAGCGTCTACGGCGTCCTCACCGTCTACACTGGCAACCCGGACGTGT
This sequence comes from Haladaptatus sp. T7, assembly GCF_026008575.1. Taxonomy (NCBI): domain Archaea; kingdom Methanobacteriati; phylum Methanobacteriota; class Halobacteria; order Halobacteriales; family Haladaptataceae; genus Haladaptatus; species Haladaptatus sp. T7. The sequence continues at coordinate 69,700 of NZ_BROP01000012.1, read as the reverse complement.
TCAACGACGCGGAACAAGCACTGCTCGAAGATATCGGGAAAGGTGTCGGGTACGCCATCAACGCCGTCGAGAGCAAAAAAGCACTAGTCAGCGACAGTGCCGTCGAATTGGAGTTTCGAGTGTGCGACCCGCAGTTCACGCTCATCAAGTTCGTTCAGATGGCCGACTGTCGCTTCGAGTTCGAGAGCGTCATCCGCGAGACGGATGATACACTTCGGCTATTTTTCACGACGGAGGGGACCACTCCGGAATCGGTGGTCTCGTTTTCCGACCAATCACTCGTCATTAACGACATTCGACACGTCACAGGAGACGACGAGCGGGATTTGTTCGAATGTACGATAACAGGGTCAAACGTGATTTCCCTGTTGCTCGACCACGGTGCAGTTCCGAAGGCTGCGACCGCGGAAGGCTCGGAAGCGAGACTCACGGTCGAACTCCCACAGACGGCCGACGTTCGGCGCTTCGTCGAGACGTTTCAAAATCACTACGACAACACGGAGCTCATCGCTCGACGAAAGCGAAATCGCCCGGTACAGACGAAACAGGACTTTCGAGCGCAGTTACGACACAGACTCACCGACCGTCAATCGGAAGCGCTGGAAACGGCGTACTGGAGTGGGTTCTTCGAATGGCCGCGCGAAAGTACCGGGCAGGAAATCGCCGAATCGCTCGGTGTCTCACAACCGACGTTCAACCGTCATCTGCGTGCATCGGAACGAAACTTGCTTACCGCGCTGTTCGAAGACCGATGAATATCAGACCGAATTTATACATATTGAAGGACGGGGGGAAACTGGCTACAAATATAGCTATAACATCCATCAGTCGGCCGTTAATTATATACAAAAGAGATGAGCGGAGAATCCAACAATGTCACTAATCAGCCACACCCTGACAGTTTGACGAAATCGACATCAATGGTGACGAACAGCGACGAAACGGGCATCAAACGGCAACTGTATGATATTATCGCCGAAGTATCTCTCTCAGGTCCGGACCTGCTTCTTTCTCCTACTATCAAATCCGTCACCGACGTCACCATCGAAACCGAACACCTGACCGGAACGACGCCGAAGCACCTCTTCATCTCGGTCCGCGGTGAAGAGTTCGAGACGTTCGAGCGAGAACTACAGCAAGACTACACGGTCACCGACCCGGTGTTAGTCGAAACGTACGAAGGTCGTCGCGTGTACCGACTCGAACCGATTTCTACCGTCAAGCTCATCGCGCCACGATGTCCCGAACTCGACGCGCGGATTCTCGACGTGGAGAGCGGTGATGGCGGCTGGGTCGTCCGAATGCAGATACCGACTCGACAAGCGCTCGTTTCGTTCCGGGAATATTGCCTGGAAAACGACGTAACGTTTCGCGTCAACCAACTCGGGAACGCGACGGATCACAAGGAGACGGACGTCGTGGGGCTGACTGAAAAACAAAAGCAACTACTTCGGATGGCCTTCGAGTGCGGGTACTACGAAATTCCACGTCGAATCTCACAGAACGAACTCGCGCACGAACTCGACATTTCCACGTCGGCGATTTCGCAGCGACTCCGAAGGGATACGGAGCAACTCATCGGGAGCGCGTTGGCAGTCAAGAAGAAAGACAACTGAGAGAGAAAAGCAACTGAGAGAGAAAGGCAACCGAGAGGGGGCCCTGGACGTCCTCAACCACCGCTGATTCGGGTCTTAAAGCGTACACGGTTGAAGCCGTACGTTTTGGGAAGGATGATACAAAGTACTGCTCGATGTCAGGGGATGTCAAGCACACGGTGGCCGCATGAACCCTATCGGTCACCTCGGAATCGTACTGTCAGTGTTCGGATTCGTCGTTTTCGGTCTCGTCGCGCGGGATGAAACACGAGCAGCGAAGATCGTAGTCGTAACCGCGCTCCCGATGGGACTCGCGCCCGATATCGACCTTCGCATCACACAACTCGCACATCGAGGGCTTACACATACCATCTGGGCCGCGTTTCTCGCGGGAGGGGTACTCGCCCTCGTCGCGTTCCGTTTTGAACCGCTCACACTCGCCGGAAAAGGTGAAGAGACGTTTTACGGATTTGTCACCGGATTCGGTGGCATCTGTTGTCACCTCGCCGGGGATGTCATCACGCCAATGGGTATCAAACCGCTGTATCCGCTACTTGAGAAACCACACACGTTCGATCTCGTCTACGCGAGCAACCAATCAGCGAACCTCGCGCTCCTCGTCTTCGGCGTAATAACGTTCCAGATAGCGGTTCAGCAAGCGCGGATTGCCGACCCGATTCCCGCCTACACGCTGGGATTCGTTCATCGCGACTTGGGGTTCGAATCCGAATCTGGAACGGATATCGAAACGTAAGCCGTACACGGATTTGTTTGATGGAGAATTAAAGAATGGGAAGGAGAGAAAATGGGAAAGATGAGGGAGATGAGGAGAAAGAGGAGGGGAAGGGAGGAGAAAGAGGAGAGGAGAGGAGGGGAGAAGGAAGATGAAGAGAAGGAAGATGAAGAGAGAGGCGAAGACAATAGTAAATAATTCGGTAGTTACTCAAATTTTCAGTTGCCTGCTCCACGATAGTAGATGAAGAGAAAATTATATAATTGAATAGAGTTGTGTGGTAAGCAAGAACAGAGCGATGAGCGGGAACGATGGACAAGGATGCTTCGTAACGCGGGACACGCGAACGGTTGAATCGATAAAAGCAGAAGCGAACATCAAAGCAGAAGTAAACATCAAAACTGAAGCGAACGTCGAAACGTGTTCCTACTGCGGTTCGAGGGTCGAGACCGACCGATGGCATCCCGTGGTCGCCGATAACGATGGAACCGGATTTCGGATTCACGCGTTCTGTGACGAGCGATGCCGAAAGCGATGGCGAGAGTAAAGAGAAGCGTTCGATTTCCTACAGGATATCCCCTTCTGTATTCGATTGAATTCACTCTTCGGTAACCTATTGAGTTCACTCCTCGGTAACGAGAACCTTTTTCACCACTTCCGGATCTTCGAGAAGTCTGTGTTCGGTGTAGCTACCCTCCGCACTCCCGCCGCTTTGACGTGCCTGTTCGATAACGTCGAGGAACGCCTGTTCGCGGAGTAGGTCCCGAACCCGGCGGGTCGAAAGCGGGTCGCTGTCCATCTGTCGGCAGACCTGTTCGTACACTTCGTACACCCGACTCGTTCGGAACGCGTCCACGTCGGGGTTATCCAGTGAAAGAATTGCAAGCGCCTGCAGCGCGTATTTCGAGTGTGGCGTCGCGCCGCGGATGAGCTCGCGAAATCGGTCGTTTTCCGCGCGTTCGCGGGCCTTCTTCACGTATTCCTCTCGGACCCGTTCGGCGTTTTCTGCCTGTGCAAGTTCGCCCGCGTATCGGAGGATGTCGATCGCCTTGCGAGCGTCCCCGTGTTCCTGTGCGGCCTGTGCAGCCGCGAGCGGAATCGTCCCCGGTTCCAAAACCCCCTGTTTGAACGCGTCGCTACGAGCCTCCATGATGGCTCGCAGTTGATTTGCGTCGTACGGCGGAAAGACGAATTCGCGCTCACAGAGGCTCGATTTGACGCGCTCGTCCATCCGATCCTTGTACTTGATCTTGTTACTGATACCGATGACGCCGAGTTTGCAGTTGTGGAGTTTTCCCGCTTCGCCCGCACGCGAGAGTTGCATCAGGATGTCGTCGTTCTCCAGCTTGTCGATTTCGTCGAGGATTATCACGACCACATCGTACAGGTCGTCGAGGATTCGCCACAGGCGCTTGTAGTATGTCGAGGTAGAGATACCCTTATCGGGAATCGAGATGTCCGTGTCCGGAGTGTTGGTCGTACTCGCAATCGTCTGGACGGCCTGTGTCTCGGTGCTATCTTGAGCGCAGTCCACGTAGGCGACGCCGACGGTGACTCCTTCCTCGTCCGCTTCATCGACGAGGCGACGAGAGACGTGTTTTGCACAGAGTGATTTCCCGGTTCCCGTCTTTCCATACAACAAGACGTTGCTCGGGGACTGGTTGAACAACGCGGGATTCAGAGCGTTTGCGAGAGCAGAGATTTCGTCATCTCGACCGACGATTCGACCGTGAGTCGGAAGATGGTTTATTTCGAGGAGTTCCTTTTTCGCGAAGATGAGGTCCTCCCGAGAGAAGAGTTCGTCCGAGTCGGCATCGCTCATGGACACCACGTTTCCAGTGAAATCCCTTTACTGTTCCGGGCGTAAAATGGATGCTTGTCGACCGGGAGAATGACGGCCGACCGGGAGGGTACCCGTCAATCGAGACGGAAACGGGACCGTTCCCCTGAGTCCGGTCTGTTTCCTCCGCGGTCCGTTACCCACGAATTACTATCGGAGCGATGGCGGAGCGATGACATAGGGACGTAGAGGCATCATGTGAGGACGACATCGAGCGCGATGATTGTTAACCATCATATTGGGTCACATTGGCCGCCCAATATATCTTCAGCTGGTTATTTCAGTTGGTCGATTGTCTAGTTGAGTCGAGACACACACACCACGTTTCCAGTGAAATGGGATGAAAAGGTGGGGTGGGTAGAAGAAGGAACAGGACTATATTGCCGGTAAAAACAGTCAAGAATCCTATATGAAATGGGAGAGAATAGAACGATTTATAAATCTAGACAGTGTTAAAGTCCATTGAGTTAATCACTATAATACAAACCCGTGATATTTATCACGGGTTGTCGCATCCGAAATAGGGGTACTATTTCTTGGAACCCATTTTCACCGTCTCACGGTCAACTTTCACTGGAAACATGGTGTGTTCCTCTAACATAACGAGTAGATCAGTGCAGTCCCTGGT
>NZ_BROP01000012.1:0-64807 GCF_026008575.1 Haladaptatus sp. T7 | reverse complement strand
GGTTCGTCCACTGGATTCGTTCTCCGTCGGTTCGTCCACTGGATTCGTTCTCCGTCGGTTCGTCCACTGGATTCGTTCTCCGTCCGTTCCATTCACACCACGTTTCCAGTGAAATCCCTCACGTCGTAGCACACCTCATTTCCGGTGAATTATCGTGTTTCAGTCCTTCCCGTGTTCTAATTTAGGAGTCTCTCATTACGGGCTGGGCGTGTTCGAACGATAACCCTGTTTAACCACTATCCATTTTTGACGATATCTGTCTTTCCCGTGGACACCGCACTTCCAGTGAAATCGGTGCGTTTACCGTCCGTACTACCGATTGGTGCGTTTTCTGTCCGTATTACCGATCGGTGCGTTTTCCGTCTGTACTACCGATCGGTGCATCTGGGTGTTCTTACGTTTCGGCAGTGTCGTGTTTTCACTTCGTGGTGCTCGCCCTTTTGGGAGACCACGTTTCCAGTGTAAATTCTTCTTTCAATGGGATTCTCCAACAATGTAAATTGACCTCGCCTTCCGGCTTTCTCCTCGATATTCCGCCTCTCTCCGATTCTAAAATACAATTTTAGATCCCTCAATTTTCACTGGAAATGCGGTGTCCACAGAATTCCCCCATAATTCTCAACCCTCAATTGATTTCATGACCTTCAAATTCGTATTTTCTTTTATTGATAAATAGTTTTCATTCATCCTCGGTTATACCCCGTTCGACCCCCATTTCATCTGCACCCCACCCACCCCTTCATCCCATTTCACTGGAAACGTGGTGTGTGTGTCTCCATGCTATTTGTTATCACCCAACACTTCTCCAAACTGGTCATTCAATTCCTATCTATCCCAATTACTGATCGTTTGTCCCATTTCTAGAAACCCTCTCCGTTCTTAACTTTGACATACGGTGCGTCCATTTTCTACTCCGGGGAATCGTCCGAAACGTAGCGGTCCGCGATGAGGACACTTCCAACTCCGAGAACACTGCCCGCACAGACGTCCGTCGCCCAATGGATTCCGAGATACATCGTGGCGACGATGATACTCGCCGCCATGGGAATCGCAATGAGCGTCCATCGGGGATACGAGTCCCGGGTTTGGTACGCCAACAGGGCGGAACTGACAGACAGCGACGTATGGAGGGAGGGAAAGACGTTCGTGTTCGCGTTCACCTGTCCGGTCAGTATCTGTGATTCGGGATACGTCGAGTAGAGCAGCGGATGAACGACGTCCGGTATCAGGTTCCGCGGGCCATAGGAAATGAACAGGATGTAGCAGACGAGCCCGAGACCGTAGTTCACCGCGAACGCGACCGCCGCCTTCTTCAACGGCTTACTGTCCGCGAGCGCGAAGTAGGCGACGAACGGAAACACGAGGATGAACACGTACCCGTAGATGTACATGAACGAGAAGTACGTCGTCAGCTCCGGTCGTGCGACCGATTGGACCGTTCCGACGAAGTTGCCCTCGATTGCGTAAATCCGACTAGTGATATTCCAACCGATGACCCACGACAGTTCGGGACCGAACTCGCGAGCGACCTTGTTCACCACGAGAACACCGAGCAAGAGGCCGATGTGTGGATACACCTCGAACAGTCGGTCTCGAAACTGTTCTCGCGCGCGCATGAGTCCCGTCCGTCCGACCACAACCGTCGTCGCAACGCCGAGCATCAGCATCTCCCCGACGAGCACGAAACCGGTGATTTCGGCTAAGCTCACGCTCTGTTCCTCCGGTGTTCTACGTTCGTTGATTTCCCGTGTCTCATGCCTTCGAGGTTCGCCCGTCGCTTCGTTCGAATCGCTCGTCGCCTCGTTCGAGTCTCTATTCGATTCCTCATCGTTGCAACAACTCTCCGTCGTTGGTGTACCGATATCCCGCGTCTTTGAACGCCTTCTTCGCGTTTTTCACGTTGAGATTTCCGTCCTTTCCGGGGTACGGTAGCTCCGGGTCCGTTCCGTCCCATCGAAGTTTCGGCGCGAGCGAGTCGTGTTGGGCTAACGGGCTCGTGGCCGGTTCGGCGTACTGGTTGAACACGCTATCGACGAGATATTTCTTGTCCAGTAGTTGCGCCACCGCTCGACGGAACCGAACGTTGCTGAACGGCGCCTTTCGGGCATTGAAACCGACGTGATACAGCGACGGCGACTTATCAACGTGTAACTGGACGTTCTCCGCACGACCGATATCGCGAACTTCTTTCGCGGTCACGCCAGTCGCGGTCCCGTCTGCTTCGTCGTTTAGCACGAGTTCGGTTGCCGCCGCTCCCGAGGGCACGACGCGGAATCGCAACGATTCGAACGCGGGACCACCCGCATACCGGTGTATATAGTCCGGCGCTGGCGTCGAATCACCGTTCGAATCCAACATCTCGGTGTCCGTCTCGATACGTCGGAGGAAGTGGTGGTCGAACCGATCGAGCGTCAGGGACTTCTTCATCTTCGCATCGCTGAACTGCCATGGGCCGCTTCCGACGGGTTCCATGTTGCTCCAGACGAGCGCCTTCGTCGTCGTCGAGTCGGCTCTGAATCCCGCGATTTCGGCCTGCTCGTGCTTCGACTTCCAGATGTGTTTCGGTAGCACCGGCGTCGAAAATGCCTTCGTTGCGACCGCTCGACTGGCGTTCTCGAATCGAATTCGAACGGTCCCGTCATCGAGTGCCGTCGCCGATTTCACCAGCGACACGGCGTCCCGAAACCGCGGTGCGGGAACCGGACTTTCGAGCGACCCGAGCGAGGTATCGCCGAGGAATTCGTAGGTGAATGCGACGTCTTCCGCCGTGAGCGCGGCACCGTCGTGCCACCACAGTCCATCTCGGAGGTGAACCGTCGCTGTGGGCGCTCTTATGGACGTCTGCCAGTCCCACGACCGGGCGAGCCACGGGCGGACCCTTCCATCTATCCGCCGTCCGAGGGAGTCATACAGCAGATCGAGTATCGTTTCGTCGCTTCGAAACTCGACCGCGAGCGGATTGAGGTTCACCGTGGGAGCCGAATCTTGGATGGTCATCCGGAGCGGTTTGACGCCACCCCTGCTACCCCTCGTACCCGTCTCGCGTACGGAAAGATACCCAAAGAGCGAGTGAATCGTCTCGTATCCCTCCCAGCCGTCGAAACGGTCCGTTCTGGTCGCTCGAATCTCGTCGGGGAACGCGACGACGGAAAACGGTTGGTCGCGGACGATCGCCTGCTGTAGCTTTCGAAGCGTTTTCTCCCGTTTGTTCCCGCTCTGTTTTCGCTGTGCAGTGAGCAGATCATCGACGCTGAGATTGGCGTAACCGAACGGGTTTTGCCACCCCGTTTCGGCGTCGAATCGGGAGTGGAGGAGCGTCCGGAGTTCGTCCGGGTCGTCGATACCGGGATGCTGTCCGACGTAGCAGTCGAACGACTGGTTCAGGAGCACGTCCCGCCATAGCTCGACGCGTCCCATCGGAACGACTTGGACGTCGATTCCGACCGAACGGAGTTGTTTCGCGAGGAACTGTGCGATACGGATGGGGCGTGGGTCCGCGTCCGCCGGGAGGGTCTTTATCGAGAGAGAGACTTGCGTTGGACTGTCGCGACTGACCAACGACCGAGCCTCCTCGATACAGCCGCTGCCGAGCGTCATCCCGAGCGCGGCGAGCAGTTCTCGCCGTCCCGTTTTCGATGTGGACTCCGCCACGGTACGTCGGTCGGATTCCGTGTGTGATGACATGGTGATAGGGTGTTCTCGTCACGCCGCTGGCGAACTGTCCCGTGAGAGAGCCGAGATGAGAGTGGTTGCTCGAACGAAACAGTATGGGTATTGTTATCTACGGAGAGACGGGCGTGCCGTTTTATTATTCATAACTTAACGTCTTTCTTCCCCTTTCCTTCTGAATGAGCTTTGAGAACACTTTCCATGACATCGGTTCCACCACAAAATTAAGTATACTGTGACGTATTTTCTCGTACGTGTCTCTCGCGCTATCGTTCCATGGCTCCCGCTTTATGGTAGGATAGTCCTACACCGTTCATTTTGTATTCAAACAGTCCTTGAACGGCTTAGCTACGCGATAATAAAAAGTATCCACGTACACGCTATGAAAAAGATGCCCTCCCCGAAGTCGTATCGTCCACGCGTGCCACCCAGTGTCGGTGTCGTCGCTTCGTCGATGACCCCACTGGCGTCCATCCGCGGGAACGGTACGTGTGAGAATAATGCGCACAGCGGCCAGAAAGAAAGTATAGGCGGCCGTCCCTCTGTACGAGCAACGCCGCCCGTCCACGACCGAAGTTGGAGTGAAGCCTGATGTCACATGGTGTCAATGAACGACAGAAATGGGATGTCGTATCGAAGGTAGCCGAGCTAGCGAGCGACGAACGCGTCTGGCTCGCAACGGCGATGGGGACGGGAATCCTCGTGTATTTCACGTACCTGCTGGTTCATCCGTATCCGGCATACGGTGCCGGTCTCTATCTCAAAATTGCCAGTGAAATCAGCGCACACGGGTACGGCCTTCCCGCTCGAATCCCGCTGTACACGAAGGACGGGGTTCCGTTCGGCTATCCGCCGCTGATGTACTACGTCTCGGCGATATTGATGGACGTGACCGGCGTCGGACCCATCACGCTCAGTCGCTTCCTCCCAGGTCTCGTGACGATTCTGTACCTCGTCCCGTTCTACTATCTCGCTCACGAGGTCCTCGACTCGACGCCGCGGGCCGGATTCGCCACGTTCGTCCTCGCGGTGACGCCGCCGGTTCTCCAGTGGCACCTCTCCGCGGGCGGCATCGTGCGCGCTCCCGCCTTCCTGTTCGTCGTGACTGGCGCGTACACCGGCATCAAGCTATTCAAAACTGAAGAGCGAAAGTGGATCGTCGCCTCGGCTATCCTGTTCGGGTTGACGATTCTCACACATCCCGTCTACACCGTGTTCTTCGGTACGACGTACCTGGTGATGTTTCTCTCCTTCAGCCGGACGCCGCGAGGCTTGCTGTACGGTGCGACCGTCGCCGCTGGTGGACTCGCCGTCGCGTCACCGTGGTGGCTTCAAATCGTCGCCATCCACGGAGCTGGCATCTTCACCGCCGCCTCGGGGACGCACACCGGTCTCGGTGGTGGAACCCACCGCTTGCTCAAGCAGTTCGTCTACCCGCTGGACATGAACTGGCCCATCGTGTTTTACATCGGGTCGTTCGCGGGTGCGGCGTACCTCATCGCAAAGCGTCGGTTGTTCCTCCCGCTGTGGATGGTGGCCGGTGCGTACATGCTCGGGAAGGTTCGGTTCCAGTTCCCCGCCGGTGCGATGATGACCGCCGTGTTGGTCTTCGAAGTCATCATCCCACGGGTTCGAAGCTGGTCGGAGCAGACGCGATACTCGCGGTCGGCACCCCTCGCCGTCATCATCGTCATCACCGTCCTCGTTGCGGGCGTCGGCGTCTCGTTCGCCGGAAGCGGCCTCCACTCCCATCTCGGGAGCACGACCCAGCCATCGTTCGTGGACGACGACGATATGGCCGCGATGGAGTGGGCCCAGCAGAGTACGGCGTCGGATTCCGATTTCGTCGTTCTCGGTGACAGTGCCGAGTGGTTCCCCTTGATGACCGACCGCGCCATCCTCATCGGGCCGTGGGGTGTCGAGTGGGAAGGTCACAACCACTATCGCCATCAGCTCGGCTTGTACAAGCGCACGTCACGCTGTCCGGGGAAAACCTGCTTGACGAAGAAGCTGATATCGAACGACATCAATCCGGACTACGTGTACGTCCCGAAGGGACACTACACCGTCCGCGGAATCGACGAATACCAGAAACCCTGGATGCGCGAGCATCTCGTCGGCTCCGACCGGTACAAGCTCGTCTACGAGAACGAGGGCGCGATGATATTCCGCGTCCGAGAGCCGATGGAACCGACGAAGATTCCCGAGGACGGACCGCAACCGGTGTAGCGATTCGACGCCGTGTCTCAATTCGAACCGGTGTAGCGATTCGACCCCGTGTTGCGACTCGTTTTGACCGGCTACCGAACGTATTTCTTTTTGAACCTCGTGTTGACGGTGTGAATCATGTCCCGGTCTCTCTTCGATGGCTTCTCGCCGAAAGCCTTCGAATTGCCGCAATCCTTCTTCTCGCCTTTCTCGTCGGCGCGCTCATCGGGGAAGTGATCGGTGCGTTCGGTCTCGAACTGTTGTACGGCATCGGGGATGAACTCGTCGCCGTCGTCCAGTACACCGGTATCGTCACCGCGATTCTGTACGCCGTCGTTCGCGGGACGGCTGTCGACTGATCTGACAGAAACAATCGGTCTCGTTACCCGAGCAGCGTCGAGTACAGGAGCCAGACGTTGAGGACGATGATGAGCGCGATGACGATGCCGAGCACGCCCGTCGTCCGCGACGAGTTGCGGAACGATCCCATGATGCCTTCCTCCCGCGTGAACCAGAGGAGCGGGATGAGGACGAACGGGAGTTCGAAACTCAGCGCGACCTGCGAGGCGACGAGGACGGACGTCGGGTCGAACCCGGCGATAACGATGGCCAAACTCGGCGCGAGCGTCACCGACCGTCGAATCCAGACGTTGATGTTGAGGTCGAGGAAGCCATCCATCACCGTCTGACCGGCCATCGTCGCCACGAGTGACGAGGACAGACCCGCGGCGATGAGCGCGATACCGAACGCCAAACTGGCGTTCGCACCGAACACGCCGGTGAGGGTGACGTACGCCTCGTTGAGCGTCTCGATGCCCGTTCCTTGGAGCGCGGCCGCCGCGACGATGAGCATCGCGGCGTTCACGAACATGGCCCCGAACAGCGCGACCACGGTATCGACGCTCTCCAAGATGTAGTGGCGGCGGTGGACCTCTTCCGTGTCCCCTTCGTCCTCGATGAGGCGGCTCCGCCTATCCTGGACGATGTAGGGGTGAAGATAGACACTGTGGGGCATCACGGTGGCACCGAGTATCCCGATGGCGATGTAGAGGGCGTTCGTGTTCGGAATGCCCGGCGCGAGTCCGCTCGCTATCTGCCCACCCGTGGGTTTTGCGAGCATCATCTCGAAGACGAACGCGAGTGCGATGATGGCGACGAAGGACATGATGACCAACTCGACCCACCGGAACCCGCGTTTGTGTGCGGTCCTGACGCCGAGGAGCGCGAACGAACTGGCTCCGGCGAGGATTGCACCCGCCCAGAGCGGGAGGTGGAAGATGAGACTGAACCCGATGGCCGCTCCGATTATCTCCGCCATGTCCGTCGCTATCATGGCGAGTTCCGCGGCGGCCCAGAGCACGAGGACGACGCGTCGGGGTAATCGCTCCCGACAGAGTTGTGCGACGCCCTTCCCCGTCGCAATCCCGAGTTTCGCCGCGATTATCTGAATTCCCATCGCCATGAAACTGGCGAGGACGATAACCCAGAGGAGCGCCGGACCGTACTTCGCGCCGCCGGAAATATTCGTCGCCCAGTTTCCGGGGTCCATGTACGCGACGCTGATGATGAATCCAGGTCCGAGGTAAGAGAGAATTTCCCGGAACGAGTATTTCATCGAACCAGGCCTCCAGAGCCAGTAGGCGTCGTTTTACGGCCGTTCTCTATTCTACCCATGGGGTTTCTGCCTCCTGATTTTGATTCATCTAATTCTCAATTTCGCATTCTCAAATATAACGTTGGTGTTTTCACCACTATGTTGCCACGACCGTTCGAACGTCCGGTTCATCGGTCGTCTCGTCCGCTGGTCGCCCTCGGATTCGATTTCGAGTCCGCGTTATCGTCGGATTCCCTCGCCCGAACCGTCAATACCGGGACGTTCGACCGGCGGATGACGTTCTCGGTGACGCTCCCGAGCATCCCCCGTGCGATGCCGCTTCGACCGCGGGTTGCGATCACGATGAGGTCGATTCCGTTTTCGACGGCGTACTCGACGATGGTCTCGTGTGGGACGCCTTTCAGAACGTGGCCCTCGATAGGATACCCGCGTTTTTCCCCCTCGCGTATCGCAGCTTCGATGACGGACTCTCCCGGAGGATTGTGAACGTCGGTTAGCACGTTGTCGAGTCCGAGTGGACTGTTCGTCGTATCGAAGACGTAAACGACGTGGATAGTCGCGTCGAACCGCTCCGCGAGACGAAAGGCGTGTTTCAGCGCCCTCGTCGCTCCGGCACTCCCGTCTGTCGGCACGAGTAGTTGCTTGTACATCCTCGTTCGTTCCCGTAGACTATCGGTGCCATGCGTGATATGCTCTCGTGCTATTCTCCCTGATATCTCCGTTCTACCATTCTTCCTGTCCGTTCTACTGTTCTCCCTACCCTGTTCTACTATTCCCCCGCTACCTTCGTTACTCTCCTTCGCTATCCTCGATTTGATGCCGATGAACTGTCCGTCAAATTGGCAAAAACGTCCTTCTCACGGCTCCTTCGCGTCGAACGGTTTTCAACGAAGGGAACCCTTTTGGCCGTTCCGACTGTCGTACGAATCAATGTTCGGAACCAGCGGAATTCGTGGCCCCGTCGGTGATGTCGTCACCGGAGACCTCGCACTGTCGGTCGGCCGAGCGCTCGCCTCGACCGGCGCGGAGCGCGTCGTCGTCGGACGCGACCCCCGCGACAGCGGTCGATTTCTCGCGGACGCTCTCTCGGCCGGTCTTCGTGAATGCGGCGCGGACGTCGTGAACATCGGTCTCGCCTCGACACCGACCGTCGCTCGAAGCGTCGAATGGAAGGACGCCGACGCTGGCGTCTCCATCACCGCCTCGCACAACCCGCCGACCGACAACGGAATCAAACTCTGGAACCCCTCCGGGCAGGCGTTCGACGCCGACCAGCGCGCGGAGATCACCCGCGTCATCGAAGACGAAGCGTTCGACCTCGCGGACTGGGACGAGACCGGCGAGGAAACGCAGTGGGACGGTGCACACGACGCACACGTCGAAACCCTCTCCGAGGCCGTCTCCTCCGACCTCTCCGCCGCCGACCTCTCCGTCGTTGTGGACGTGGGCAACGGAGCGGGGGCCGTCACCGCGGACGCGCTCTACGAACTCGGGTGCGACGTGGAGACGCTGAACGCCCAACCCGACGGTCGGTTCCCCGCCCGTCCCAGCGAACCCACCGCCGAGAACTGCCAGTCGCTTTGTGATCACGTGACCGCAATCGGTGCCGACCTCGGTATCGCCCACGACGGCGACGCGGACCGCATGATGGCCGTGGACGAAAACGGCGACTTCATCTCCGGCGACGTGCTCCTCACCCTCTTCGCTCGTCAGCACGCCGGAGACGGCGAAACGATTGCCACGCCCGTCGATACCAGCCTCATCGTGGAGGACGTGCTAGCCGAACAGGGAGCGGACGTGGTACGAACGCAGGTCGGCGACGTGTACGTCGCGGAGCGCGCGACCGAACCCGGCGTCGTCTTCGGCGGCGAGCAGTCCGGCGCGTGGATTTGGGCCGACCAGACGCTCTGTCCCGACGGACCGCTTGCGGCCTGTCGTCTCGCCGAACTCGTCGCCGAGAACGGGCCGCTGTCGGAACTCGCCGCCGACGTCGGTGAGTACCCGATTCGCCGGAAAAACGTGCACGTGGACGACAAAACGGGCTTGATGGAATCCCTCTCGGAAGCCGTCACCGACCGCTACGCGGACGCCACCACCATCGACGGCGTGCGCGTCACGCTCGACGAAGGGTGGTTCCTCATCCGCGCCAGCGGAACCGAACCGCTGGTTCGAATCGCCGCCGAAGCCCGCGACCCCGACGCCGCGGATGACGTATTCGAGACGGCGGACGCCTTCGTCGCCGAGTACGCGGAATAGCTGCCCACCGTTTGTTCCTCATCTCTTTTGTGTTCGAATTGGCTGATGGTCTATGGGATTTTGAAAACCTCAAACTATCCTAGAAAATTTATAGAAAGAACAAGATAACGGAATATTCTTAAAATATATGCAATAATATTATATTACATCAAATTAATATAGGTAAGTTAAAATCAAAAAATGTTTATACAATAATAAATTGATTAGATATGATGAATAAAAATAGAAAAAATCCAACTAGAAGAAACGTACTGAAAGGGATCGGGACTGGGGCAGCTGCTCTCACTGCGACGGGTTTGAGCGGAACCACTGCTGGTCAGTCGCTTCCGTATAAAACTCTTCGTGGAACGATTCAGGATCCGATTTCGATCGACGAGATCAAATCTATTAGAAAATCTTTTGCGAATAAACACTCGCAGACTGAGAGAGGGGAGCCAAATCATGCCTTCCTTGATCCGTCTGACCCGTTCGGTGACGGACTGATAATCGGCTACAACGTGTTACCTACCGACGGAACGCCGAAAGAGCAGTACGTCGCAATGCCAAACCCCTCAACGAGGGCCAGTGAAGGTACGATAAGTACGGAGTCGACGACAAGGCCGAAGTCAACGAATGAGCGCCTCCACCAGAAAGCCGATGAACTGCTGACCCGGGAACTTCAGACAGCACAAACTGATACCATCACCACCAGTTCGACGTATGATATCGACTGGTCGGATTGGTACAGTTTCGGCAGCACTGACGTCTACTATCAGGGTTTTGATGGAGATGCGGATTATAACACGAAACCCGGTAACGTGGAGTTCACGATCGACATCAGACGCTCCTCTGATAACCCACGAATCGGAGCACGATCTAAAATTCGGATGGAGCCGGGAAGACAGGTGTGTAATGCGGGATACAGCGATTACTGCACTGATGAGGTAGTTCAGACAGGATGGCGCAACCGTCACGCGATCGTCTACCACGACTGGGATCAAAATGTCAACAATACTCCTACCGATGATCTGATCGTCGGAACCGATCCAGCAGGGCAAGTTGACGATATCACTACGACTCGAACCGCAACGTTGAGCCTCAATATCGCGGAGGATCCGTCGTTGACGCTCGGCTACAGCAGTAGTGTGAGTTTCCCAGCCGCTGTGTTGATTGACAAAACAACGAAGAAGACCGGCCGCTCCAAGCATAAGTTCCAAGTCAACAGTCCAACTAGCTACTCATCAAAAAACAATGCTGTGTTTGAGGTCGGAAGCGCAGCGAAATATCAGACGAACTGTGGTGACTTCTACAAACAGCAGTATTTCGAGTTTACTGCCGACTTCATGTGGAGTTTGAAGAACGTCGCTCCGCTTATTGATTGGGTAAACGAGGAAAAACAAAGCAAATCGTTTAGTTACTACACATACTGCTAGTAATCATCATGGTCTCGAAACGACCCTCCAGAAGGACCATACTCGTTAGCGGTGGTACCCTAATTGGTCTCGGAATTGCTGGAAGTTCTATCTGGTCTTTCGGCTCTGACGACGATCAGATTGGACCCGGTGGACTTACGATAGGAACGGTTCCGAAAGGAAGCGATCCGCTCATCTGGGTCGATACGGACGCAGTTAAAACTGCGGCACAGAAAGCGACTGTCAGTACCCTGCTTGATGCGAGTACATTCGATGACCTTCCCGATGTATTCGTGGAAGGGTTTGACGAGAAGTCTCAGTCGGGAATCGATACGAACGATATTGCCGAACTAGTCCTCGTCGGTTCTGACACGCCCACAGATGGTGGTGCAATCGTCTGGGCTGACTGGAGTAAGGGTGATATCGTGGATCTTCTCGGGACAGACCAACAGATAAAGTCCGAGTCGTACGGAGACCATCCCATCCACACAGTTGGCAAAACGAGCGTATCCCTCCTTACTGATACTTCCTTTGCACTCGGAACGACGACAGTAGTCAAAAGTATCGTCGATGCTCGAAACGGAGACGTTGGACCTGTCGGTGGCGATACGCTGGACAAGTTCGAAGGTACTGACCACGGAGCAGTTCGATTCTCGTTCAATCAACTCCCGCTGTCGTGCAAGATTCGGCCTGGACAGCGGTCAGCGGCGTACGACAAAGTCACGCAAGTAGTTGGAGCGACCCCGGCATCAGACGTTGCCATCCGACTCCGTTTGTTTGCCGCTTCGCGTAGCGCTGCGGATAAAGTGGCAACAGCAATCCGGGACGATCTTGGTATCCCTGGTAGTAACGATGATGCCGGAAATCTCGACCGAGAGTACCCTAACGAAGTTACCAACGACATCACCGTTAGACATGAAAGTGACTTCGTTACTATCGAATACGGTGGCGTTGCTGATGATACTGGTAAGCACGTACGTAACATCGTTAAAACCGTCTCGTGTCTCACTCTTTCTCCAGAAAAATAGTACTCGGTTTATCTCTCTACAAACTAGTTCTGGACACTAACTATCCCCTCACAGAGAATATGACGTAGTGACCCTCGATCTGTATCATGACTTCCCATATCTTCACTAGTAAGTAGGATCGTACTCTTTCCTCGCATTTTCTCCATTAGCTTCTTTACGTCTAAGATTTTCCCGGACGCTACCACCGCTCCCCATCTAGACATCGAGAAGGAAATGGATGACAGCTGTCCCAGCCGGCGTCTGCCACGGCGACGATGGGACATTTCTTACTACTAGATGGGACAAGTAATAAGTTTCGGCTCGCCGGATATCGTTTGTTTCAGCCATTTTCACATATCTCTTCTCTGTTCTTTCCTTCCGCCGTGTCCATCGCCTAATCTGACATTCGGTTCCCGGTTTACTCGGTGGATAATAATGGTCGTTCGGGATGATATCTCGATGATGCCCCTTCCCGATTGGAGTACTCGATACCTCTCACTCGGTGTCTTCGGCACGACCGGGGTGGCCATCGCGTGGGTGCTCGACGAGACGGCCGTCATCTACGTCGCGTTCACGACCGTTCTCGCGTTCACGACGCTCGCGCTGTTTCACGCCTATCGACTCCGCACCCAACCACCACGGGGAAAACTAGATCGCATCCCATGACACTACCCACGGCTCCGATACTCCTCGCGTCACCTACTCGACTGTGACGCTCTTCGCCAAGTTGCGCGGTTTGTCTATCGGGCGGCCCAAGTTCTTCGCCGCGTAGTACGAGACCAACTGCAACTGGACGTTTGCGAGGAGTCCCGACCACATGGAGTGCGTGTTCGGGATTTCGAGGAAGTCGTCGGATATCTTCTCCGCGGGATGGTCCGCGTGCGCCACCGAGACGATGGGCGCACCGCGTGCCTGTGCTTCCTCGGCGTTCTGGAGCGTCTTCCTGTCCTTGTCGCCGTTGAACAGCGCGAATACGGGCGTGTCCGGCGTTACGAGCGCGAGCGGCCCGTGTTTCAGTTCTCCGGAGGCGAAGCCCTCCGCGTGTTCGTAGGTGATCTCCTTGAACTTCAGCGCACCTTCCTTGGCGACCGCGTTGTTCAGCCCGCGGCCAATGAAGAAGAACGCCTCGCTGCCGGTGTATCGGCTCGCGATTCGCTTGGCGGCCGTGGAGTCGAGGACCGTTTGGACGTACTCGGGCAGTTTCTGCAACTCCCGAAGCAGTTCCGCTTGGTCGTCCGGTGCACTCACCGCCTCGATATCCTCTGCGAGACGGAGCGAGAGGAGCGAGAGCATGACCGCTTGTGAGGAGAACGTCTTCGTGGCCGCCACGCCGATCTCCGGACCCGCGCGGATGAACAACGCATCGTCGGCTTCGCGGGCCGCGGTCGAACCCATCACGTTCGTCACCGTGACGGTTCGTGCGCCACGCTCTTTCGCCCCGCGGAGCGCACCGAGCGTGTCCGCCGTCTCCCCGCTTTGGGTGACGGCGATGACGAGCGTGTTCTCGGTGATCGAACCGGTTGCCGAATCGACGTACTCGCTGGCACGGAACGCTTGTGCACGTATTCCCGTCTGGTTGAGGAGCTGTTGTCCGTAGAGCGCCGCGTGGTACGACGTTCCGCAGGCGACGAACTGCACGTCGTCGACGTCCTCGAACGTTCCTTCGGGGAAGTCTTCGAGGGTAACCTCGCCGTCCTGCACCCGTCCCTCGATGGTGTTGGTGAGTGCGTTCGGCTGGGTGTTGATCTCTTTGAGCATGTAATGCTCGTAGCCACCCTTTCCGGCGTCTTCGGGGTCCCAATCGATCCGTTCCACGTCCCGCGTGACCATGTTGCCTTCGATGTCGGTCATCGTCACGCCGTTCGGTTCGAGGACGGCGATGTCACCGTCTTCGAAGTACACGACCCTGTCCGTGTGGTCGAGGAAGGCCGGCACGTCGCTGGCGAGGTAATACTCGCCGTTGTCCAGCCCGAGGATGAGCGGCGACCCCTGTCGGGCCGCGTAGATGGCGTGGACGCCATCGACGAGTGCGGCCACCGCGTAGCTTCCTTCGAGGTCACCGATGGTCTTGCGGAACGCATCCTCGATACTGGGCGCATCCTGAAGATAGTATTCGAAGAGATGAGGGATGACTTCCGTGTCGGTGTCGCTCGTGAACTCGTGGCCGTCGCTTTCCAGCCGCTCTTTCAGCTCGGTGTAGTTTTCGATGATGCCGTTGTGGACGACGGCGACGTTTTCCGTCTCGCTCGTGTGCGGGTGGGCGTTTTCGTCGGTCGGCGGGCCGTGTGTGCTCCAGCGCGTGTGGCCGATACCGACGTTCCCCTTCGGGACGCTTCCGACAATGGCGTCTTTCAGCTCCGATATCTGCCCTGAACGCTTGTAGACGGATATCCCCGACCCGTTCTGGACGGCGACTCCAGCGGAATCGTAGCCTCGATATTCGAGGTTTTCGAGTCCCGTCACGAGCTTCGTTATCGCATCACCTTCGCCGATGCGGGCAATGATTCCACACATCCTACGTCTCCTCCGTTCGTCCTGCGGGCTGTTCGTACTGTGGCTCCGGGCCGGTATGCGCTCCCGTATCGCGGACCAAGCCGGAACGAACTGCCGCACGTCCGTCTGGTGTGTCAGGGTAGTTCATGGGTGTATCCTATAGACCCGCCGCCCCAATCGCAGGAGACGACTGGCTCTTGTCTTCGACATTTCGCGCTAACCCCATTACTATAGACTGATTAAGGGGGTATCTTAGCAGGGATGTAAGACGAATGTATGAGTGCTTGCCGCCGTCTCACCGGGTTCAAATGTAATCTCTAATAGCTAAATTCCTCTCCGATATGGGTAGAACTAGTGAAAAATCGGTGGTTTTAGTCACTTTTATGTGGTTTCTCGGATGTGTTGTCCGTGTTTCCGGGTTCCTGTCCGTAGAGGATGACGATGTTTTTCCGCCCGATGTTGATCTTGCTGATCTGCTTTCGATCTTCCATCTTCGAAAGGAGGCGACTCACTTTCGATTTCGACCACCCGGTTCGTTCGATGATTTCTCCCTGTGGAAGCCGTCCGCCGTTCTCGTGTAGGAGTTGCAGCACGCGGTCCGCGTCCGTCGTCACCGTTCCGCTCTGAACCGGTGGCTCCGGTTCGGGTTCGTGACTCGTCTCGTCGCCACCTCCCAACACCATCGGGAGCCAGCTCGTCCCGTTCCGTTGTACCAGCAACACCGTTCCGACGAGTAGACTGAGGAGGACGAGGTACAGACCACCGGTGAGAACGCGACTGTTCGGATTCGTCCCGAAGCGGTGTTCGAATCCGTCGTTCAGACCGTCGCCGTCGGTATCTTTGTTCAGCGGGTCCGTCCCGATCGTGACCTCTTTTCCGTCTTTCAGTCCGTCCCCGTCGGTATCCTGTTTGGTTGGGTCCGTGACGCTTGCGACCTCTTCGCTGTCGCTCAGGTCGTCTCCGTCGGTGTCCTTCTTGACGGGGTCAGTTCCGACGTCCACCTCCGCGATGTCGGTTAGTCCATCGCCGTCGGTGTCCGCCCGACTGACGTTCGTTCCGAGTTCCTGTTCGCGGCCATCGGTCAACCCATCCGCGTCCGTGTCCTTTCGTGTCGGATTCGCGCCGAGGCTTATCTCTTGATTGTCACGGAGTCCGTCGCTGTCCGTATCCGCTTTCGTCGCGTTCGTCCCGTAGTTGTTCACCTCCTCTCCGTCTTCGAGGCCGTCCTTGTCCGAATCCTTGCTCGATACGTTGGTTCCGATTTTGATCTCCTTCTCGTTCGTCAGCCCATCGCCGTCATCGTCTCCCGTTTTCACCATGACGTATACCGAAACAGAGCGCTGTGCGATGACGGTCCCACCGTTTTCGACCGTAACGACGACTGTTTGCGCGCCATTAATCTCCGATGAAACGCTGCCGAACGAGAAGTTGATACGCTCCACCCCGCTCGAGGAGAACGACGCGGCTTGGCACGTCGCGGTGTTCGTGGTGTTGTTGTTCGGCGCACGGAAACTCGTACAGACTTGGTAACTCCCGGAGCGGTTTCCGGTGTACACCGTCACGCTCTGGTTGTGAGGTTCGGATCGCCACAGGTAGGTCGTGTTCGCCCCGGTTTCCGCGACACCCGACCCAGCATACGTTACGCTTTGAATGACGAGTTGGTTACCTGACGGTGTTGCACCGACGGGAGAGCCGGTGGCGAGGAGAAGCAGACAGACGGAGAAGACGGCTAGTTGCCTGTTTGTCATATTGGTGTGAAGTCTAGCACCCTGTTTCGTGCGGTGAACCGTTCTATGTTTGGTATTTCCGCGCTCGGTATTTTTCCTTTGGGGTTGGATTTCTACTGCTTCTACCTTTTGTATTTAGCCTGCCTTACTAGTAGGTTACGACCGATATTTCCCGCCTTTTCGGGAAATATCGTGAATAGAGATGTGTAAACATGAAAAACACTACTTGTATTAGTGCCAAACTAATACGGAAACGTATCCGTTTTCTCCACTTTGTTCGGTCGTTAGGCGAGCCGTTGTCCAAGCGTTAGCGTCCAGAACATCCCGAGAATTGCGAGACCGATCGAGCCGTGCGGGAGCAGTGCGAAGGGTGAAAATCCGAGCGTCGATCCGGCGAGAAGGGTCGCTCCGAGGCCGGATGCACCGAGGTAGTAGCGCTCCCATCGGGTCGGCTCATCGTCGCTCTCGTTATCGGTCGTGTCGTCGGTCGTCGTCGGTTCCAAGTATTCGTACAGCACGTTTGCGGTTTCCGTCTTTGTGACCGTGCCGCGACTCTGGTCGTACTCGATAACCCCTTCTTCGTCGAGTTTCGGCAAGTGGGACTGGTAGAGCGGAATGTACACGCGTTGGCGCTCGCTGGACGTGATCGACTGAACGGTGCTATCGTTCTCCCACGCGGCGACCTGTTCCGCGATGTCGCGCATCGAGACTTGTCCCTCCGTATCGTGGAGGTACCGAAGAACGTTCCGTCGTCGCTCGTTCTGAAGGAGGTGATAGATCTGATCCTCGCTCAGTTCTACGGACGTACTCATATCCGTGGAATTAGACTGTTCTTCGACCTGTTGTGTCGTTGCGCTCATACATGCTGGATTTTCCGGGGAGGTAATAAACGGAGAAGCTACTCCCGGAAGTTGCAGCCAGTTTTTCGCATTGTTCATTTTGATTTTCTTACTTTTCAGACCGTTGTCCCGAGTTTATCCCGGTCCAGTATTGCGATTTCTCACCCACATGTATTTTCATACTAAATGTGACACGGTATCCCTCTCGGACACTGGGTGTCATCTCGGGTACTGGGTAGCATCTCGAACGAGTGTATTCGTATTACGCGCCCGAGACTAGTTCCTTTAGATACTTGTTAGATGCTTGTCTGCGATTCGGAATCTGTTCTTTGCCCCCGTTCCACAATGTACTCGCCCCGAAAAACGGCAATTCTGCGGTACGAGGCCCTTAGTCAGTGTATAATAAAGCCTACAGGGTTTAATGGATTTCAACGAGGATCGCGTCCGACCGGAGAACCGAGGGTAAGCATCTACCTCCTCTTCCCCTCGTGACCGATCTCCGGTGTCGGTCGGTAACGGAGAGCAACCGAATGGAGGACAATCACCCATGAACTCGACGATAGGAGACATCGACAGCCAGCGGGACTACGCTGGAAGTGACCAGAACGACGTAAACGATAGCCGAGAAGCGACGATATGCGTCGTCGGTCTCGGCTACGTTGGACTCCCGTTGGCGGTCGGTTTCGACCAGGAAGGGTACAACGTCGTCGGCTTCGATATCGACGACGGCAAAGTCGAAACCCTTCGCGGCGGCATCGACACGACGGGCGACCTCGGCGACGACGCAATCGCCGAGAGCGAGATCACCTACACGAACGACCCCGAAGAGATCACCCGCGCGGACTACGTGATGATCACGGTTCCGACGCCGGTGGACGAACACGACCAGCCGAACCTCGACTTCGTGAAGGCGGCCGGGCGGACGGTGGGCGACTACATGTCCCCCGACACGACCGTCATTCTCGAATCGACGGTCTTCCCGGGTGCGACCCGAGAAGCCCTCGTCCCTGCAATCGAGGAAGCGTCTGGACTGACGTGCGGCGAGGACTTCTTCGTCGGCTACTCGCCCGAGCGCGCGACGCCGGGCGACCCGGAGCACGGTCTCCGTGACGTGGTGAAAGTCGTCGGCGGAATGAACGACGACGTGCGCGACGACATCGCCGAACTGTACTCGACGGTCATCGACGCGGGTGTCCACAAGGCCGCGTCACTCGAAGTTGCGGAAGCGAGCAAAGTCGTGGAGAACGTCCAGCGCGACTTGAACATCGCCCTCGTGAACGAGTTGGCGATGGCCTTCGACAACATGGACATGGACATCGACACGCGCGCGGTGCTCGAAGCCGCTGGCACGAAGTGGAACTTCCACGACTATCGCCCCGGACTGGTCGGTGGACACTGCATCCCCGTCGACCCGTACTTCTTCATCCACCGGTCCAAGCAGGCCGGATTCTCCCCCAACCTCATCCAAAAGGGGCGCGACGTGAACGAGTCCATGCCCGCTCACGTCTCGAACATGATGATAAAGGAGCTGAATCAGGCCGGGAAAGCGCTCCGGGACAGCCGCGTCCTCATCCTCGGGATGACCTACAAACCGGACGTGGCCGACATCCGAACTTCGAAAGTGGACGGCATCATTCGACAGCTCCGCGAGTTCGACATCGAAACCGTCGGCTACGACCCGCACGGCGACAACGACCTCATGGGCGAGAAGTTCGGGATTCCGATCCTGGAGGACGAGGAGTTCTCCGTCGAGGGATTCGACGGCATCGTCCTCGCGACGCCCCACCACGAGTTCTACGACCTCGACTTGGCGGAGCTCGCGGCGGAGATGAACGACGACCCGTGCTTCGTGGACGTCACGGGCTCGTTCAAGCCGGAGAAAGTAACCGACGCCGGGTTCGCTTACCGGAGGGTGTAGATGTACGAAGGGCACACGATAGGCGTCGTCGTGCCCGCGTACAACGAAGAAGGGTTCGTTGGCGATGTCCTCGACTCGCTTCCCGACTTCGTAGACCGCGTCTATGCTGTTGACGACGCCTCGACTGACGGTACGTGGGACGAAATTAGAGCACACGCGGCAATCGAACGTGCGCCGCGTGCTGGCGAGAGTGACGACACCGACGGACAGGTCGTCGCCATCCAGCACGAAGTGAACAGAGGTGCCGGTGCGGCCATCAAGACGGGGTATCTCGCCGCCCGCGAGGACCAGACCGACATCACCGTCACCATCGACGCGGACGGCCAGATGGACCCCGGTATGATGACGCGGTTTCTCGACCCCATCGTGGCGGGGGACGCGGACTACGCGAAAGGGAACCGCCTTTCGAATCCCGAATTCCGCCACGAGATGCCGCGGTTTCGCCTGCTCGGCAACTGGATGCTGACGTGGCTGACGCGCATCGCCAGCGGCTACTGGGACGTGACGGACCCGCAGAACGGTTACACCGCGATTTCGCTCCCCGCGCTCGAAGCCATCGACCCCGAAGGGATGTACGAGTACTACGGCTACTGCAACGACATCCTCGTGAAACTGAACGTGGCCGGGATGCGCGTGGCGGACGTGGACATGCCCGCGACCTACGGCGACGAGGAGAGTAGCATCGAGTACAACGACTACATTCCGAAGGTGTCGCTCATGCTCCTCAGGAACTTCCTCTGGCGGCTCGGGTCGCGCTATCGCACCCATCCCCTCGGTATCGCCTACCTCGTCGGCATCGTTAGCGGCGTTGTCGGTATCGCGCTCGGCGTTCGGGCCGCTGGCGCGACGCTCACCGGTTCGGAGAGCGACGACGGCCGAAAATCACTCACGTCGCTCGTCGTCGGCGTGGTCGGCATCATCGTCGGGGTCGTTCTCGACCGGAGGGAGAACAAATGAAGGTGTTCGTCACCATTCAGCACCCGGCACACGTTCACTTCTTCCGCAACGCCATCGCGGAACTGGAGGCGGACGACCACGACGTGCACGTCTTCGCCCGCGAGAAGGAGATGGCGGTCGAACTCCTCCGACGATACGATATCAGCCACGAAGTGCTGGCCGGTACCGCCTCGGGGCTCTCACAACTGGCGCGAGTACAGGCGACCTACGAGGCACGCCTGCTCCGCCGCGCGGTCCAGTTGAAGCCCGACGTGATAACCGCTATCGGCGGCGTCGCGGCCGCGCACGTGGCGAAAGTCACGGGTGCACGAAGCGCCATCTTCTACGACACGGAACACGCGAAGCTCATCCAGAACCTCGCGTTCCCGTTCGCGGACGCCGTTTACACCCCTGATTGCTATACGAGAAACGTCGGCTCGAAACAGGTGCGGTATCCCGGGTATCACGAACTCGCGTATCTCCACCCCGACCGTTTCACCCCCGACCCGACGGTGGTCGAAGACCTCGGCCTCGACCCGGACGAGACGTTCACCGTCCTTCGTCTCGTCGAGTGGGGTGCCTCACACGACGTTGGGCAGGGCGGATTCGACGACGTGCGCGACGTAGTAGAGCGGTTGGAGGACGCCGGTTCCGAGGTGCTCATCACCTCGGAGCGGACGCTCCCCTCGTCGCTCGAATCGCGCCGGGCGACCGTTCCGCCTCATCGGATGCACGACCTACTCGCCTTCGCCGACCTGTTCGTCGGCGAGGGTGCGACGATGGCCGCTGAGAGCGCCGTTCTCGGCACCCCGGCAATCTACGTCAACACGCTCACGATGGGATACACGGACGAACTGGACGAGCGCTACGAACTCCTGTTCAACTATCAACAGGAGGACCGACACGCGCGAGCGCTCGAACAAGCAGTCTCCATCCTCGAAGGCGACGCCGACTGGCAGGAACGTCGGCAGCGACTTCTCGACGACAAGGTGGACACGACGGACGTCATTTTGCGTGCGATTACGGGACGTTCCGGGAACGCACGCGGTCGGACGGCGCAGACCGGCGCGGAGGTTTAAATACGATGATGGAACCACGATTCGACGAACGGAGGCACTGATCGATGTTCGGGAGAATGTCCGGCTGGCTGAAACAGCGACGCTTCGACGTTGACGCCGCGATTATCGGCTTCATAATCGCGCTCGGGCTGTTTCCGCTGCGGTTTTTCGCCTCACAGATATACATCAAGACGATTCCCATCGTCCTCGGACTGGGATGTGCGCTCTATCTGCTCGCGGTTCGCAACGACCGCGAGACGATGAACGCGTATCCGTCCGTTTCACAGCCGGTGGCCCAGATACTGCCGACCATCGGTTTCTTAACGATGGCCGCGATGGTCGCCGTCGCGCTGCACGCGGGTCAGCGGTCCCTGCTCTTCCACGTCCTTTCGGGCGCGACGGGGACGCTCATCATGCTGCAAATCCTGTTCGTCGACGACGAGGACTTCCTCCCGTCGCTCCTGCTGGTGCAGATACTCTCACTCGCGTTCGTCATCCGATTCATGGCGGTGTACACCACGCCGTCGTACATCGGAATCGACATCTGGACGCACATGACGCAGTTGGCGGGAGGCGTGCTCGAACAGCACTCCCTGTCCGCGATGAACGGGAACAAACACATCGCGGCACCGCTGTTCCACCTGCTCGTCGCGTCCTCGTCGATGTTGTACGACGTGTCCCTCCGCAACGCGTTGTACCTCTCCATCGGCGTCGTGATGCCCATGACGATAGTGTTCGTCTACGGAGCGACGAAACTGCTCGTCCCGGCTCGATGGGCCGTGTTCGCGGCGATGCTCTACTCCATCGGTGACTATTTCATCGAGTGGGGAATTCACCTCATTCCGACGAGCCACGGCCTGTTGTTCTTCGTCGCCATCGTCTACGCGCTCCTGCGCATTATGCGATTGGAGTACAACGCACGGGACTTCAGCCTGCTCGTGTTCCTCTCCATCGCCATCATCCTCACTCACCAGGTCTCGACGTTCATCATGCTCGTCGTGCTGTTCTCGGGGCTCCTCGCCCAGTTCGTCCTCAAACTGGGACTCTTCCAGACGACCGCGCGTCGGCCGGGCGTGTATCGCAAGCTGGAGCCGGTCAACCTCGCGGGACTGCTCGCGTTCGACGTGGGACTCATCACCTTCATGTGGTCGTTCACCCCGTACAACGGGAACTCGTTCCTCGAAACCGTGCTGTTGTATCTCGAACAGACGCTGGTGTCGAGTGCGGGTCTGTTGAACCTTGCGAGCAACAACTCCCAATACATCTCCCTTCCCGCTCCGACGCTCATGCAGAAAGTGGCGTCGTACGTCGATACGATGGGATTCCTCATCCTGTTCGGGTTGACTGTCGTCGGTTGTCTGTACGTCCTCCGGCGGAAGCGCATCTCGCATTCCGTGTTCACGCTCCTGTTCGCGACCGTCGTGATGACGGGGTTCACACTCGGATTGCCGATGTTCGGCATCCGTAATTTCATCCCGCAGCGATGGTTCGCGTTCCTCTACGCGCCGATGGCCATCCTCGCCGCCCTCGGCGTCGGATATCTCGTCCACAATCTCAACCGAAACGTCGTCGTCGTGGCGTTGCTGGTCGTCGCGCTCGTCTATCCGAGCGTGATGGTGATGTCCAGTCACGGTGCTATCGACAGCCCCGTGTTCAAAGATGAGCAGGCGCGCTTGACGTACACGAAACCGGAAGTCGCCGCCGTCTACACCATCTCGGACATGACCGGGTCTCCCGATTCGGCGAACATCTTGCCGAGTCAGGTGATACACACGGACCACCCGTATCAGACGGTGTTTTCGAGAACGGGGTCGTATCCGGCAGCAGCTGCCAACCTCTCCGCTGACAATCGGGACGGACCGACGGACCACCCGATAACCGTTTACCGTCGGTATCAGTCAACGGGGACGCCGAAGTTCGTCCTCGTGAAGCACGTCACGAAGGACGGCGAGCAGATAACCGCCACCGTTCCCGTTCAGCGGCAGGTGTCACAGCAACAGTTGTGTCGCCCCGACCAGAGCATCCTCTACAACAACGGCGACGTGATGCTCTGTGCCAACCGGACGATATAGACTGACCCCGTTTCTTCCGTTCTCCTAAAGAGAGCAACCCTTTTCTCACATCCTCTTGCATGCTGTACCATGCACGGAAAACGCGTCCTCGTCACCGGGGGTGGCGGATTTATCGGTTCGAATCTCGCCAATCATCTCGCCGAAGAGAACGACGTTATCGCCATCGACGACGGCTATCTCGGAACCGAAGAAAACCTCGATGAGGCGGTCGAATTCCAGGAACGAAGCGTTCTCGAAGACGATTTGCCGACGGACGTGGACGTCGTCTTCCACCTCGCGGCACTGTCTTCCTACGCGATGCACGAGGAGAACCCGACGAAGGGCGTTCGGGTGAACGTCGAGGGATTCGTCAACACCGTCGAACAGGCCCGAAAGGACGGCTGTGATACCGTCGTCTACGCGACCACCTCCTCCATCTACGGAAGCCGAACGGAACCGTCCCCGGAAGATATGGACGTGGAAGCTCGAACCGGCTACGAGGCGTCCAAACTGGCCCGCGAACGATATGCGGAATACTTCGCCCACCACTACGACATGAACATGGCCGGAATGCGGTTTTTCTCCGTCTATCAGGGCTACGGCGGCGCGGAAGAACACAAGGGCGAGTTCGCCAACATCATCGCCCAGTTCGCCGACGACATCGCGAACGGTGACTCGCCGGAGATCTACGGCGACGGCAGTCAGACGCGCGATTTTACGCACGTCTCTGATATCGTCAGCGGTCTCGAACTCGCGGCCGAGAACGAACTCACCGGCGTCTACAACCTCGGTACGGGCGAAAGCTACGACTTCGATACCGTCGTCGAGTACATCAACGAGGAACTCGGAACCGACGTGGAACCGGTGTACGTCGAGAACCCCATCCCGGAGGACGTGTACGTCCACGACACGATGGCCGACGTGAGCAAGTTCACCGAAGCCACCGGCTGGGAACCGGAGATTACCTTCGAGGAAGGCGTCCGTCGCGTCTGCTCCCAGTACCAGTAGTCCGTTTTCTTTCCGTTCGGCCGTCGTTCGAGACGACAGGGGTCAGTTGTGTGAGACGAGTCCCGACCTTTACGAGAAGAAGCCGCCATCGTCGGTAGTCGTCGTAGTGGTAGTCGTCGTAGTGGTTCCCGTCGTAGTGGTCCCCGTCGAAGTCGTGGTGGTGGTCGTCGATGGCGGTTGCGAACTCGTCGACGTCGTTTGCTGTTGTGTCGTTTGCCGACTCGTCGTCTGCTGTTGTGTCGTCCGTTGTTGTTCCGTCGTTTGCCGTTGTGTCGTTTGCTGTTGTTCCGTCGTCTGTTGGTCGTCTCCGCCGTCGCTACTCGTTCCGCTGTCAGCCCCTTGGGTATCGCTTCCCGTATCCGTCTGTTCTGAGAGCCCGCTCCGCGAGGAAACCCACGCGCGAGCCTTCATGTACGGTTCGCCCGACGCAGACCCCTTGTACAGGAGGAGTTGGACGCGGACGTTCTCGCCGGTGAACGCCGGGTCGCCGGTGAGTTTCACCTGCTTTTTCTCCCCGGCATCGACCGTCACCTGCTCTTTGGCGAACTGGGATTGCTTCGTGACCTCTCCCCCATCGACCTGCTGGATGACCGCGACGACGGTGTACTCCGTCCGCTCTCGCTCGTGATTGTGAACGCTGACCGTCACGCCGTCAGCGGCGAGGTCGGTGTCGTACATCGTATTCGTCTTGCTGTTCACGTCGTTCGTGTTGCTCACGTAGAATTCCGTGAACGCCTTCCCCTGTGGTGGGTTGAGCACCGCGAACCCGACGCTCGACGCCAGCAGGAGGAACGCGATTACGATGCCGACGTTCAGCGCTACCGTTACGCCGCTTCCCGAACGGCCGCTCGGATTGAACAGCAAGCCGGGTACCCCGGGCGAATATCGTCGCTCGGCCGGGACGCGCAGTCGCCGTATGAACGCGATAACTCCGAAAATCGCGGTGAACCCGACGATGCCGTACAGAATCGGATGCACGCGAACGCCCCACGGCGTGAAGTTCGAAAGCGCGGCGATCATGGGGACGACGGCGACGCTGAGCGCCGCCGCGAGCGCCACCCGCTCGGGTCCGCCGACGGCGTACGCGGCGTCGTCGTTCCCCGATCCGAACGTCCGTGTTTCGCCCTCGCTGCCCTCCGGGAACAGTGCCGAGATGAGAACGTATCCCGGGAGAAAGACGACGAGCGGGAGTACGAGGGCGACACGTACTCGTCCACCGAGTTCAACATACGCCGCTACTCCGCCGACAGCGGTCAGCATAAGCGCTAGTACGAGGTCGAGAAACCACCAGCGGCTATTCGTACTCATTGACGTGAAAATCGACCTGAGCGGGTTTTATTATACGGCTCCTAATCAGTTCTCCGACCGTACTTCGTCGGCTCCGCGCTGCTTCGACCCCGCGTCGTCGGTTCCCTGTGCCTCGGTCGGCATGTGCAGAACGTCCGTCGGGTTGACCATGTTCTCCGAACACTGCGCGACCCAGCCGACCATATCGTTGATCCGGAGCTTGTGACGCGACGGAAGGTCGTGAATCGTCTCGTTTTCGGGGAACAACCGCTGGTCCAAGTTGTAGCGGTCGTACACCTTCTGTCGGTCGGGCCACGCGGGTTGGAACTCCGTGATGAACGGGAGTTTTCGGCGCACGAACTGCTCCATCTGGGACAAGAACGTCGACGTGTACGGCCGGTCCGGAGGACGGTGACGGAACAGGTCCTCGTCCAGCTGCCGAATCGCTCGGATGAACGTCGACGTGTTCCGGTACTCCGGCGGCGTTTGCAGGTGCCACTCCAGCAGCTCCGTGTCGGCCGCGATGAACGATTCGAGGTAGTTATCCGCGAGGTGGGTCCGCGACGGAATCGTCGGCTGGTTCCGGATGCTGAACAGCGCGAGAGCGTTCTGCACGGAGTCGGTCCGCTTCCAGCAGCGGTCGAACTCCGAATCGATGGCTTGCCGGACGAACTTTCCGGCGGCGTCAGGGTCGGACGTGTACTTCTCCGCGACCTTCCTGCTCCGCTCGGGAAGGTAGCCGAAGTTGTCGAGCGACGCCTCGACCGGGTCGGGGTCCGACTCCATCTTCTTCGTCGGGATGGTCTTTCCGAACAGCTTCAACTCGGTTCGCTTGTGACCGAATCCCTTCAACAGCGTGTCGAACAGCAGGGCGTGATACATCGTGTCCACTTCCATCTCGCTGTTGTAGCCCGCGTGATGGATGTGGATGGACTCCTTGATGCCCTGCGTGTCGCGCACCTTCTGTTCCCCGGGCGTGATGTACCGGTCGTTCGTCACCAGCGTCGTGTGGTCCACGTTGTACTGTTTCGCCAAGCGCCGGGCGACCTTCACTTCCTGTGCGTCCGGCATTCCGACGGTGTAGCTGTGGTCGAGGTCGGGAAGCTGTGACAGCAGCGTCCGCGAATCGTACCCCGCCGACAGCAACAGACCCTTCTTGCCCGGCTGACGCGAACGGAGTCGAATCGCACGCTGCATCCGGTCCGCGAGTTCGCTCGCGTAGTCCATCTCCCGCTCCTCGTAGACGAACCGGTCGAGTTCGCCCGCCTCGTCCGGGGTGAGATAGCCGTCGAACGGCGCGCGGTGGAGCTCGTGAAACAGCGTTTTGTCGCCGAGGACGACGCCCATGTGAAGGAACTCGCCGACCGACTGTCGGCGCATCGTCGGGTTGTCGATGGTCTTTGCGACCTCCGCCGCGTCGGACCCGAACACGCGCACGCCGGGGTCGTCGGTGTAGAAACACTCCCACGACCGGATAGAGTCGGTGAGCACGATGGTGTCCCCGTCGTGTTCGATGAACGCGAGGTACGACCCGTTGAGCGACCTGATGGCGTCCACTCCGTTTTCGGCGTACTGTTCCAACAGCCAGCGGGCGGGTTCGGACCACCCGCGTTTGTTGGGGTACGCCTCTCCCCAGATGATACACGACCCGAGTTCGCCCGAGTACGAGGCACTCCGACCGGGAATTCCGAGTCCCGTATCTCGAATTCCGACGGTCGCAACGTCGCTCGTCACGATATCGTCGAACTCCCGCTCGGAGCGGAACCGTTCGAACTCGTCTCGATCACCGAAGACACCAAATATCTCTTTGTTCATCCTTCGTGCTCCTCCGTTGGGTCTGTGGGCGGTCGCTCCGTGCCACGGCGGCATCGGACTGCGCGCCGATTTCGTCTCGTGCCTTCCTCTCTCGCTCGTGTCACGGTTGGCTCTACTGCTGTCTATAGCGTCAATGAGGGTTAACTATACACAGTATAACATCAGGAAAATTGTGTTTAGGGGCCTCTGAAACCGTTTTCACTCCCCGACAGCACCGACCATCGTCCGGAACACGTCGCGGATTCCGTAGTTCCCCCACAGCTCCATGGTGACGATGGCGGCACCGTACACGACGACGCCCGTTGCGACCATGATTCCGAACTTCGGGATACCGCCGACGGGTACTTTCGTCCCGACGAAGACCACGACCGCTACCATTCCGATGCTCGCCACGAGCGGGTACAACAGGAGGCGAAGGAACTGCCTGTAGCTCCCTTCCACTTCGCGGACGGCGAGGTAGGTCGAAACCGGCTCGGAGAACAGAACGGAGTTGCCGACGATGACCGCGCTCGTTCCGATGACCCCGT
This sequence comes from Haladaptatus sp. T7, assembly GCF_026008575.1. NCBI lineage: Archaea > Methanobacteriati > Methanobacteriota > Halobacteria > Halobacteriales > Haladaptataceae > Haladaptatus > Haladaptatus sp. T7. The sequence continues at coordinate 37,002 of NZ_BROP01000012.1, read as the reverse complement.
ACGCCGCGGTCGCCGGGTAGATGGTCAACAGGATGATGGCGAGCTTTCCGACCTGTATCTTGGTGGCGAGGTCGGGTTTGCCGACCGCCTGGAACAGCGGGCCGGTCGTCGCTCCGATGGACCGGAGCAGCCCCCACACCGCGAGCAACTGCATGATGGGAATCGCGGGCACCCACTCCGGACCGAGGAACGCGTGAACGAACGCGGGCGCGACCGCCACGATGCCCGCCGCCAACGGAATCGAGATGAACGTGGTCAGTTGCACCGTCTTGAAGAACGCGCGGCGGAGGTTCGCGGCGTCGTTCTGTAGCTTCGAGTACGTCGGGAAGATGACGCTCGTCAGCACCTTCGTCACTTCGGTCGCCGGGGCGTTCGACACCTTGTACGAGTACTGATAGAGGCCGATAGCGGCGCTGCCGAGCAACCATCCGACGAACACGTCGTCCCCTTCCGTGATGAGGAAGACGATGATTCCCGATGCCGTAATCCACTTTCCGTATCCCACGAGTTCCCGCGTCTGGTCCATATCGATGCTCGGCCACGGGCGGTATCCGTGGAGGACGTACGACAGCGACGTCGCCACCACCACGCCCGCGATGTCGCCGACCACGAGCGACCACACGTTGCCCCAGAGCAACGCCAATCCGATGGTCACGCTCACCGCAGCGACCGCTTTGCCGACGAGGTAGACGAACTGCTTGTCGTAGTCCAAATCCTTGCGGAAGTAGACGATGCCGGGGTTCTGAATCCCGGTTATCAACGGCACCAACGACATCACCTGAATCACCTGCGTCGCTGGCGGTTGCGCGCCGAAGAAGTCCCGCGCGATGTACGGTGCCGCGAGGAACCCGATGGAGGCCAGTATCGCCCCGCGAACCGCCGATAGCGTCCACGCGGTGTCGAGGTACTCGTTGATGTTGTCCTCCTCTTTCTGAATGAGTGCCTGCTTGATGCCGAGGTTCGAAAAGCGGCGCATCGCCGCCAACGTCAACAGCGCGTATGCGACCAACCCGAACTGCACCGGAGTCAGAATGTTGGCGAGCACGACGAGTTTGACCAGTTGCAGGCCGCGTCCGATGACGTTCGCCATCGACGCCCAGATACCGCTCGTCACCGCACGACCCGAGATGTCGTCACCCGGCGTCAACGTCGCTTTCACCCATCGAAGCAGTTCGATCGGCGACCGTCCGCTCATCGTCTCTCCTCCCTCGTGTTCCGCCCGTTCGCGCTCGGTCCAGCCGTCACATCCACCGTTTCGCCGTCCGACGCACCGTCCGCGCCGCCGTCGGTGACCGTTTCCGCCGAACTGCGTACCGTCGCGTCGTACGCATCGCTTTCGGGCAACAGCGTCTCGACCGGCCGGTCGTCGGTCGCCGACCGATACACCGCCGCCGTCCGTTCGCCGACGACATCCCAGTCGAACGACATCGCGCGCTCGCGCGTTTGCCGCCCGATTTCGTCGAGGTCGAGCGTCGGTGCGCGTTTCATCGCCGTCCGAAGGCCGCTCGGGTCGTCAGGGTCGTACAGCAGTTCGGTTTTCGGCCCGAGCACGTCGGGTAGACAGCCGAGTCGCGGCGCGATGACCGGCTTTCCGAACGACATGGCGAGGATGACGCTCCCGGACGTGAGAACGCGCGTAAACGGCAGGACGACCGCATCCGCCGCGTTCATGTACAGCTGAATCTCGTCGTCGGGGATGTAGGTGAAGTCGGTTCGAACGCGGTCGTCGGCCCGGCATCCCCGCGCGAGTTTCGTGCTCTCCTCGCGGTCGTTCGGCGGATTTCCGGCGATGACGAGACGAGCATCCTCGTCGTCGATGGTGCGGAACGTCTCCACCAGTTTCGGGACGTTCTTGTACGACCGCACGTTTCCGAAGAAGAGGTACACAGTCTTTTCGTCCCCCAAACCGAGGCGTTCACGGGCTTCGCCGCGGCTGACCTCGTTTTCGTAACTCCCGACGTAGTTCCCGTGGGAGACGACCGTGATTCGCTCCTCGTGTTCGTCCGGGAGATCGTACGCGCTCATCACACGGTCGCGTGCGGCCGGACTGTGGACGATTATCTCGTCACATTGCCGGGCGAACAGCGCGCGCACGCGCCGTTCGAATCGCGGGAACTGCCGCTCGTGCTGAAGAACGTTGTGAACCGTCCAGACGATGGAGATGCCGAGCAACTTCGAAATCAGCACTTCGAAGGCGAAGCGGACCGCGGCCACATAGCTCCGCGTTCGCGTTCGCCCGATTACGAACTGGTGGAGCCAGTGGAAATGCAACACGTCCGGGTCGTTTCGTGCGACTCCGGAGAGAACGGGAGCGAGGCCGCTAGCACTCCCACGCGAGACGGAGACGCCGTGTGATTCGAGCGCATCCGCCAGCAGCAGTTGGTACGGATTGTCGTCGTGATTCGGAAGAAACAACACGTTCATCGGTGTGATTTTGGATTCCTCTCGTACGCCGTGTGTCGGCAACCGGTGCTCATCGAAACAGATACTCTTTGCGACCTTTGTTATGGGGCTGCTAAGTCGAGCCGTTCGCCTCCGTTCTCCCGCTTATCGATGATATATATTTATCAGTCGACCTCCGATTGTGCTTTGTATGCGTGATTTGGAGCGATGGGCCGCCCAAAGCCGCCTGTGGAATCTCTGTAAACAGGCGGGTATCGCGCCAGCAATTGCGACACTCTACTGGCACGCCAAACTGGCACTCCATCTCTGGTCCGTCCCCGTGACCGTCGGGGGATATACGGTCGAATTCGCCACCGACTCTCGGACCGAATATTCCCGCGTGACATCGCTCGTCGGCGAACAACCCGTCATCGAGTCGTTGCTGAACGATGTCCGCAAATCGGACGTGGTGTACGACATCGGCGCCAACATCGGGACACACACCTGTTTCGTCGGGAAACGGCTCGATAGCGGCGTGGTCGTCGCGTTCGAACCGATGCCGACGAATGCGATTCGACTTCGACACAACCTCTCCGCAAACGTTCCCGTCAGCCGATGGGATATCGCCGAGTTCGCCCTCTCGGACGAGGACGGTGCGGGCTCACTCGCCGTCGAGAGCCGAAACTACGGCGAGGGAAAACACGCCCTTTCGGTCGATGGCGAGCTCGAAATCGACGTGTTTCAAGGGAAAACGCTGGTCGAGACGGGACGGTACCCCGCACCGGATATCCTCAAAATAGACGTCGAAGGTGCCGAACTCCAAGTTCTCCGTGGATTCGACGATATCCTATCCGACGTTCGCGTCGTCTACGCGGAACTTCACCACGAGTTGAGCGAACAGTACGACACCTCGACAGCGGAAATCGAAGCGTATCTCCGCGAACACGGTTTCGACGTCGAACGCCTCAGCGAGCGCTCGGACGCGTACCATATCCGCGCGGTAAACTCCCGAGGGACCGAGCCGAAGTGAGAGCGGAGAGCGGGCGGTCGTTAGAACTCGTTGCCCCAGCCGTCGTATCCGTCGGCGCTGTTGTCCTCGATGCCGTTTTCGAGGTTGCACTTCTTGACGTAGACGTCCTCGGCCTCGGATTTGAGCAACAGGCCGACGTCGCCGCGCCGCGACCGAGCGGAGACGCCTTCTATCCACGTTCCCGTACCCTTGTCCGTTATCGGGCGGTCTTCCGAAACGTAATCTCCCTCGTAGATGAGGCAGTTGTCTCCGGTGTTCGTCAGGGCGCGTCGGCCCCAGCCACCGCCGTAATCGACGTTTACGCCGCGGAACTCACAGTCGTCACGGTAGTTCTGGATGGCGCTTCGGGTCCCCTCGGTGGGCGATTCGCCGCTGATCGTAACGTCTTCGAGGTAAACGGGTTCGTCGCCATCGCGGATCTTGATGACCGGGCCGCCGCCGGTCTCGTGTTCCACGTGCGTGCGCTTGATACGGGTCCGTCCGCCCGATCCTCGAATCGAGATTCCCGTACACGGGTCGTCGGTATGAACCGCGACGGTGCAGTTATCGACGTAGTTGTAGTTTGCACCTGCGGTAATCCAGATCGCCGGGCTGTCCGAGACGTTCGTCTGGAAATCGACGTTCTGCGCGACGAGGAGGCTCCCGTCTTCCATGCGGAGGCCGCGCTGGGAAATCCCGTGCGGGTTCTCCTTGTCCACGATGATCGTCGCGTCCTTGATGTAGCTGTCGTGCCCTCCGAGTCGTACGTTTGCGCCCGTGCTGTTCTGGAAGCGGCCCCCCTCGATCTGAATCGAGCCGGAACCGTGTGCGGCGTACAGGCCGTTGTCCGGGAAACTTCCGAGGATGCAATCGCGGAAAGTGAGCGTCCCTTTGTTGTGATTCGAGAGGATTCCGGTCGGACCGCGCCACAGCGAATCGCTCGGCGTGTTTCCTTCCCACGCGGCGCCGTCGGGCGCGTGGAACCGTTCGACGAGTCCTTCGCCGTCGGAATCGGTGATGACGAACCGCCCCGGTCCCCACGTCCCGCTGTCGTGTTGGCCGAGGATTTCGATGTCCCGAACGATGAGGCCGTCGTCGATGGCGGCCTCGATGACGCGGATGCCGGTGTCGTCCGCCGTCTGGTCCACGGTGAAGCCCTCGATTCGAAGGTCCGTTCCGGGGTCGTAGTCCACGCCCATTCGGAAGAGTCGGTAGTTTCCGTCGCCGTCGTCGTCGAAGTCGTGGTAGCTCGCGGGGACGAGTTCCGCGTCGTCCCCGGCCATCCCGAAGTTGTCGAAGCCGGTGAAACGGAACTGGTTGTCCATGTAATACCGTCCGGATGGGAAATAGAGGAGCGTATCGTCGTCCGCGTGTTCCTGAAGAACGGGTGTGATGGACTCGTTTCCGTCGTCGTCCGCCCCGACGTCTGTTATGTCAATGACCGTATCGTACTGGTCTTCGTAATCCGATTTGCTCGCAGAAGCAGACCCCATGACAGCGGTCGTCGCCGCGATTGCTCCGGTGAGCTTAAGATATGTTCTTCGACTCGTAATGCTTCGATTTTGCCTGTCTGACGCCATCAAAACACCCAAACAAATCCCTCATATTAATTATCTGGTGCCTAGTTCAGTTCCTCCGTGTTTTCCCGCTGTTGGAAACGTTGCAAACGGTGTTTCGCGCCCGGATTTCTCACATGCACAATCATTGACATTGCGCCCTTAAGCGCCATATAAGAAAATACCTATGTCTGTTTGGGTAGGGTAGCGATGAGACGACAGACACGACGCACGTTTCTGACGACCGTCGGCGCAGCCGGTACCGCTGGTCTCGCCGGTTGTTCCGGTGTTATCGGCAACGATAGCGATAACTCCTCCACGACGAGTAGCACTAACGGCAAGGGCAACGGAACGAACACCGGTGGCGGCGAGGAAACCACGACCGAGGGTGGTAACGACGCCCCCGCCGGTCCACAGACCTTCGAGGGCTTCGAAAAGCTCGGCCCGTGGAGCGCCGTCGACGGGCAGGGAAGCCTCAAGAAGAGCACGAAGGTGAAATACGAAGGGTCACAGTCCGCCCACATCGTCGGCAGCAAGCAGACCAAGCAGGGGATGATTCACCGCGTCAACTTCGGTGACAATCCCGCCGACTTCAGCGGCAAGAACCTCTCCCTCGCGTTCAAGTGCACGTCACACGACTTCGTGAAGATCGCCGTGCAGTTGTACGCGCCTGACCGCGGCCACATCGTCGAGATGAAACGGACGCTCTACGGGCCGAAGGGCAAGTGGGTTCGCGTCAACCTCGGCGTCACCAGCGAGATGGACCCGAAGAAGATCGACCTCTCGAAGGTTTACGAACTCCGCATCATCGGTCGTTCGACGGACCCCAACACCCAGAAACCCATCGAGTTCTACGTGGACGACCTGAAAACCGTCCCCGCCCCCGACAAGGGGATGGTGATGCTCACGTTCGACGACGGTCTCGAATCGCAGTACACGAAGGCGTACAAAACCATGAAAAAGTACGGCTTCTCCGGCGTCGACGCCATCATCTCGGATGCCGTCTTCGACGACGGGTTCCTCAACCGGACCCAGATGAACGAGATGGTAAACGACGGTTGGGACATGATCTGCCATCCCAACACGCAGGCGACGCCGATGGACAAGCGGCCGAAAAAAGAGCAGGAGAAGCTCATGAAGGAGTGCCAGCAGTGGCTCAAGAAGTACGGCTACGACGGTCACAAGTACATGGCCGTCCCGAAGAACGTCGTCGGGCCGAACACGTTCGACCTCGCGCAGAAGCACTTCGACCTGACGCTCTCGTTCGGCGCGTCGCCGAACGCGCTCCCGGCGATTCAGAAGAACACCATCATCTCGCGGATGTACGGTCAGGGTGACCTCAAGAACGTCAAACAGAAGATCGACCACGCCGCCAAGTACAAACAGCTCTCGCCGCTCCTGTTCCACAAGATCGGCGGGGAAAACGGCGTTCCCGAGAAGCGATTCGAGAACATCCTGAAGTACATCAAAAACAAGAACGTCGAAGTGGTCACCATCTCGGATCTGGAAGAGAAGGGAATGCTCATCTAAGCCCCTTCGACGCCTGTCATTCGCTTTCTCCGCCCGTCCCCGCACGGCTATCGTGCGTCTCTTTTAGCCGCGGGCCGGAATTTCCCCGCCCGCGTTTCGACCCGCTGAACCGACGGTCGTTCGCTTTTCATCTCGCCGTCGTCCGTGACGCATCCGTGAGACGCGTCTCTCCGTCGCTCGTCCGTTCCCGTTCCGTCCACGTCGCGCACATCGCCCGCGACGACCGCGCCGCTTGGACGCCCATGCTCCTCGCTCGGAGCTAAATGTCTGTCTCGCTCGCGTCTCTCGGCTCTCGAACCGATCGAGTACGGCGGTCAGGCTGTCTCGTTCAGTCCGAAAGCAAAAACAGCACCGTCGGTCCCCTTTCGCCCCCGTTCAGTGCTCATCCAGAACTACCGTTCCCGCGGTTCAGTCCGCGTTCTGGTTGAAGTCGTCGTTCGTATCGTCGCTCACAACCACGACGACGAATTCGTCGTCGTATTCGACGTGGAACCGCTACTCGTCGTCGATGACGTTGTGTCCGTCGGTGACGATGTGGTGCCCGCCGTCGACCCCGTGGTCGTCGTGGACGACTGTGACGTCGTACTCGCGCCACTCGTCGTTGTCGTGCTGGTGGTAGTCGTGGTTGTCGATGGCGGTGTCGTGGTTGTGGTCGTGGTCGTCGTTGTCGTGCTGATGGTAGTCGTGGTCGTCGGTGGTGTCGTGGTGGTGGTCGTACCGCTCGTAGTCGTGGTCGTGGGCGGCGATGTGGTCGTCGTCGTGGACGTCGGTGGATTCGTATCGGATGTCGTGGATGGTGGCGGATTCGTATCCGTTGTCGTCGTTGACGGCGACGTACTCGTCTTCTCCGTGGTGGATTTCGCTTGCGTCGTCGATTTCGTCGGCGTCGTACCGTGCGTCGTCTCGGCCACCGTCGTTCCCGCGACCGTTTGCGTGTTATTTATGGACGATCCTTGGTTCGCACCGCCGACTCCGCCGATTCCGCCGATTCCGGGGTCGAGGAACGCGTACCCGATCCCCGAGACGAACAGCAGAATGCCGGTGACGACCATCAGCTTCTGTATCGAGTCGGATGACATCGTGTTTTCTCTCACTTTGGTCTGTAGTGTTTCGGCCCGCGAGCCGAGCGGTTCGGGGAACGACGAGAGCGTATCGAAGACCTCTCCGAAACCGAGGGCTCCCGTCGCGAACGCGAAGAACGTGAAGACGCCCAGTCCGAGCGGTGGGACGAGGGCGAGGGCCAACGGGACGTGGAACCCCGCGATGAGGGGGCGAACGTCGAGTACTCGCGCGAGAACGAAGATGGGGGGTGCCGACAGTATCGTCGTCCCCAAAATCCGTCCCAGGCGGGCGTCCGATAGGGGGTCGAAGCCGACCTTTCGGGCGCTCCAGAGGTGGAAGACGAACATCGAACCGTAGCCGATACTCGTCGAAACGGCTGCTCCCTGCATCCCGTACCGTGGAATGAGCAGGAAATTCAGGACGAAGTTTATGCCCGCCGCCGTCCCCGTGGCGATAATCGGGTATTTCAGGTCGCCCTTCCCTTGCGAGATGGCGAGGATGGGTCGGGCGACCGCGAACCCGAGCGACCCCGGCAACAGCAAGAGCAGTGGCGTCACCGCGGGCAGGTACTTCGCACTGAAGTAGACCGGGACGGCGATGTTCGCGAGCGCCGCCAGACCCAGCCCCATCACGCCGGTCAGGAGGAACGTGTAGCGGGTCGTCCGCGCCGACAACTTCGAAATGCGTTCGGTCTTCCCGTTCGACCACAGTTCGGACGTGGAGTGGACGAACACCGTCTGGAGCGCCATCGGAATGAACCACAGGAACTCCGCGAGTTTTAGCGCCGCGCGGTAGTATCCGACCTGTTCGTTGCTCCCCGACATCAGCTGGAGCATCAGGATGTCGACGTGGTACAGCGACATGAGGAGCAGGATGAGCACGATGGACAGCGAGTTGAACGCGAGCATCCGGCGCCGCGGGAAGTCCTCCGGCGTCGACCGAAGGAAACTACGGAGCGACGTCCGCTTTATGATGAGCGCGAACCCGATGACCGCCACCATGGTCGCCGCGGCTATTTTCCCGGCTAACGCGCCGAGAACCGCGATTTCGAGCATTCCTCGGTTTCGCATGTAGTAGACCAGCGGCAGGGCGACGACGATGAACGTCACTCGCTGGACGACCTTCAGGGGTTCCGAGTATCGCTCCAAACCGAACCCCATCAGCGTCCGACGGGCGTACGCTTGGAACTGACTCGCTATCGTCATCACCGTGAGGAGGTAGAAGTACAACTCGTACTCCGGGCCGAAAATCCACGCGACGACCCCGGTCCACGTCGCAAGCGCGAGCAGTATCGCTCCCGCGACTGCGAGCACGAGCGCGAGTCGGAAGTAAAACCCGACGACGTACTCCTCCCAACAGTCCATCTCGTGCTCCTCGGCGATGAACTTCCGAACGCCGTCCGAGATGCCGGAGCTGACGAGTATCATGAACAGGGAGAACACCGACAGAACGGTAGTGTAGACGCCGATGCCGGTCGGTCCGAGTAACCGATACAGTATCGGCGTCGTCATGATACCGATGACGAGTGTGAGGACTTTCGTCCCGGCGACCGAAAGGACGCCGCTCAGAATGCTCCGTTGCACGTACGCCCCCTCGATGCAGTGCTCGTCATTCCAGTATCTATCATCACAGTGTTTCTAAAGGGACTTTATTATGAATCGGATAGAGACGGTTTTACGCGTATCCGAGGTCCTGTAATCGCTGCTCGACGTCGACCGACACGTCCTCCTCCATGTGTTCTCCCTCGTCACCCTCGGTGATGCTCCGCCGTGCACCGTTCTGGTGGACGAGCCACGGGACCGTCGTCAGTTGCGGGATGTAGATGCCGTTCGGGTGGCCGTACTCCGCCATCGGAATCGGCCGCGCGCGTTCGCCGAACGCTTCGCCGTGGTCCGCCGTCACGACGCTCTTGCCCTGGAGCGTCGAGAGCAGTTCCTCGACGTGGGGGAGCACCATCTCGACGTTCTCCTCGTAGGCCTTGTAGAGGACGCTGACCGGAACGTCCACTTCCCCGGCCATCACGCGGTTCCAGAAGTCGAGCGAGTCGAGGTCGAGGTGTTCTTTCCCCGTCGGTCCGATGAACGGATAGTGGGGTTGGATGAAATGGACGACCAATCGCTTGTCCGGGTACTGCTCGGCGGCGTCCTTCGCGACATCGACGACCGTTTCGGGGCGGACGGTTCGGAACTCGTCGTCCCAGCCCTCGTCCTGCCAGATGTTGATGACGTCGTGGAGTTGTACGTCTATCCGGTCGCGCTTCCGGTAGAGCTGGGGATTCGCGGTCACGTAGACGGTATCGCGGAGGTCGGCACCGTCGAAATACGTGGCGAGAAAGTCCGGCGTCGAACTCGATTTGGTTTGCCGTGACTGAAGCTCTCCGGGAAGCGTGTTGCACTTTTTGAAGGTATCGTAGCGGCAGGCGTCGAGAATAATGAGGTTGTCCCAGTCCTCGTCGAAAAATTCGACGGCGTCGGGACTCGGCTCTTTACGCTTATAGTAGTGCTTATTCAGCTCCCGAGTAACGAGATGTGGCTCCTTGATGCCACGTCGGACACGCCGAATCGTCTCCGTGATGTTCATGTATCGGAGCACAGGATTCGTGTCTATATTATTATCCGTCCCTTAAGCCCGCTCCCGGCCGAATCAGGCGCTAAAGTCGTTCCCCCAGCCGCTTACCTCGTTGCTATCGTCGCGGATTCCGTCCACGATGTGGCTCTTTTTGACGTACGTATCGCTCGCCGATTCGGTCAGTCGAAGTCCCGGAAGGTCGCGCTCCGAGTTCGCATAAACCCCTTCTATCCACGAGCTGACGCCGTGGTCGATGATGGGGTACTCCTTGGAACGGAACTCCCCTTTGTAGACCAAGTTGTCTTCCCCGGTGTTGACCAACGCTCGACGGCGGGACGAACCCAACTGCTTGACGTAGAGGTCCCGGAAGTTACACTCGTCCCGGTCGCATCGGACGGCCGCCCGCGCACTTTCGTCGCCGCCGTTTCCGACGAAACGGCTGTCCTCGACGTGTACCGGGTCCTCGCCGTCCTGAATCCAGAGCGAGAAGCCGCCGGACGCTTCGTGGGTGAACGTGGAGTTCTTGATACGCGATTGGCGCGTGTCGTCCTGCAATCGGAGCGCGTGACAGACGTCGTTCCCCGACGTTTTGACGTTTAGGCCGTCGACGTACAGCAATCCGACGTTCTTCGACTTGATGGCGTCGCCGTTCGGGTCCGTAACTTCGACGTCACAGTCGATAATCCGCATGTATCCCGCGTTCTCCGCGCGAATGGCGTGTTGGTTACCGTGGCCGCTGCTCTCGTTTACCGAGATGGTCGCGTTCTTAACGATGCTATCGCGCCCGCCGATTCGGATGCTCGCCGTTTGGCTGTTCTCGTAGTAGCCGCCGTCAACGATTATCTGACCCGACCCGTTGGCGGCGTAGAGACCGTTGTCCGGGAACCGACCCAATTCGCAGTCCTTGAACGTGATGCTCCCCTTGTTGTAGCGGTTGCAGATGATACCCGTCGGACCGCGCCACAGTTGGTCGGCCGGCGTATTTCCGCTCCACGCGCCGCCGTCCGCCGCGCTGAAGTTATCGACGAGTCCCTCGCCGCTGGAATCGGTGATGACGAACCGCCCCGGACCCCACGTCCCGCTGTCGTGCTGGCCGTTGATGGTAACGTCCCGGACGATGAGACCGTCGTCCATCGCGGTTTCGATGACGCGGACCCCGGTGTCGTCCGCCGTTTGGTCCACGGTGATGTTCTGGAATCGGAGGTCACGACCCGGGCTGTAGGCGATGCCGAGACGGAAGAGGCGGTAGTTCCAGTCGCCGCCGTCGTCGAAATCGTAGTAGTCGGCCGGAACGATGGTCGTGTCGTCCTCGCCGATGATGCCGAAGTTGTTGAAGCCGGTGAAGCGGAACTGTTCGTCCATGTAGTACCGGCCACCGGGAAGATACAGAAGCGTGTCATCGTCGGCGTACTCTCGAAGCAGCGGCGTGATGGAATCGCCCTCGTTCGGGTCCGCACCCGCGTCGTCGACCAAGTTGACGACCGTCCCGTAGTCGCTCGCGTACGGAATTTCGGCGCTCGCCGTCCCGGACATCGTTTGCGTCCCTATGGCACATACTCCCGCGGCGGTTACCCCTTTCAAGAACGTTCGGCGCGTCGCTCCGATGGATGATTTCGAATCGTTAGTGTCGTGTGTGTCGCTTTGATGAGTCATTCTGAATCCCAGAGTTTCCTGACAACCGTCGTGAGAGAGGAACACAACCCCGATTTACCGGATATCCGGTGCGTTGGCAGCCCTGACGGTCAACAATAATATCTACTAGTATCTTTCGGCCAAAGTCTGTGGCTTAGTAGTTCCATTCTTTAAGTAATCGACGTGTGACAACTCATGTCACGAATTGAGGGCGACAAAAGAACGGAAAGACCGCGGTTCGGCCACGGAACGATTCCGTATCCGAACGGAATAGTGCTCTAAAGTAAACAGTACTACAAATTCAACACGTCCGCGTGAAGGTGTGCGATATCCACGCAGACGCGTTCCCACGTGAACTGTTCGGCGTGCGCCTCGATTCCGTCGCGGTCCCAGTCCTTTCGGAGGGCGCGCACCACGGCGTCCGAAAGCGCGTCGTGGTCCTCCGGGCTATCGACGAGGAAACCGTGGTCCTCGGAGGTGACGACCTCTTCGCTCCCGCCGTTTATCGTGGAGACGACGGGCGACCCGCACGCCATGGCTTCCAACTGCACGAGGCCGAAGCTTTCGCTGTAACTCGGAAGCACGAACGCGTCACAGGCGCTCATCCAGTACCGGAGGTCGTCGTTCGAGACGTACCCCAGCAGCCGAACGTCGTTCTCCAATCCCAACTCCTCTATCTGCTCTTCGAGTTCCGAGCGCATTCCGCCGTGACCGCCGATGGCGCAAACGACGTCGCCCTCCCGTTCGATAATCTCGGGCATCACGTCGATGAGGTGGTGGAACCCCTTGCGTTCCTTGAGATGTCCCAGCGCGAAGAGCAGGTTCGTGTCGTCCGCGATGCCGAGTTTCTTCTTCGCATCAGCCTGTGGAACGCGCCGAAGGCGGTCCTGACTGAACCCGTTCGGGATGTAGAACACGTCGTCGTTGAACCGCCGAAGCGTGTCTTGGTCCTGCCGATTGACGCGAACGATGGCGTCGGCGGCGGCCCACGTTCGGTCGATTTTGTCGTTCGAGGATTCGAGTTGGTCCATGAACAGGTCGTGATTCTCGTGGACCGTGAGGACGAACGGAATCCCGAGGTCGCGCTGGAGGACGCGTGCGACGTATCCGGCGGTCCACGTCAGGTGGGCGTGAATCACGTCGAATTCGACGGGCACGTCGTCGAGGAGTTTCTTCACCTTTCGAGCGTGTTGGTCGCCGAGGAACCGACGGTGGAGGTCGAGCGGGAGATAGAGCAGCGGCGTGCTGATGACGGTAACGTTGTCCGGTTTGTCTTCTTCGTTTATCTTCGCGTCCTTGCTGAACGGCTTGGCGTAATCGACCGGCAGATAGCGGGAGATGTCGGCGAACCGGTTGTAGCGAACGAGGACGTACACCTCCGAGAAGTAGTCGGCGAGGACGTCGACCTGGCCCTTGACGAAGTGGTTGTAGCTGTGTGAGACGATGAGCAAGTTCTTGTCCGCCAGAGCATCCAAGTCGTGATTCCTGGGAACATCCCCGGAATCCGGCGGTTCGACGGCTTGCGCACGCGTGTCGCTCGACATACGTGGTGAAAGGCATCCGTCGATGTTTATTATCGGGTGACTAAGCGCGGAGGTGTTACTCCGAAAACACCGGGTTGCAACAGACCGGAACCATCCCTTGTCGGTCGTTCTGGTCCCCCTACTGAGTGTTTACGAGGTCTATAATTAACCCGCAAAGACGTGATACTCTATTCATGTTACCGGTGGAACTGGCTCATCGAGCGTGTGGAGGGGTTCGGTATGAATACGGATAGGCTCCTCGCGGCGGGTATCGCGCTGTGCTGTATCTTCGCTATCGGGACCTCCGCTTCGACGCTCGGTACATCGGTCCACACCAAACCCGACGACGTTATCGATATCAACTACAAGTCGCTTCCCATCAACCCGAACGACGCGGGCGAGTTGAAGCGGGAAGCGCAGTCGAAGGGGTCACCGGCGTCATCGCAGTCGAAAAAGCAGCAGGCGAACCGACAGGCGAGCCAACAGCAGCAAAAGCAATCCAACACGAACACGCAGAAACAGCAGTCGAAGTCGAAGGCCTCGTGGAAGCAGTTCGACTTCCTCGAAGACCTCCTCGCACTGCTCCGAAAGCTCATGCGCGTCCTCGTTTGGGTCGTTCCGGTCGCCGTGCTCGTCGGGGGTGTCGCGGTCGGCGTCCGGTTCCGCGACCACTTGTTCGACGATTCGGCGACAGAAACGACGTCCAGTAACGGCCCGGCGTCGCCACCAGCGCCGACGCCCGACCCGTCGAACGAAATCGAACGGGCGTGGTGGTCGATGGTCGAACGGTTCGGGGTGGACCGTCCGCACACTAAGACTCCGGGGGAGTGTGCGCGGGAGGCGATAGATGCCGGTGGCGACGAGGACGCCGTTCGAACGCTGACGCGGACGTTCGAGGAGGTCCGCTACGGTGGCGAACCGATCACCGACGACCGACTCGACCGAATCCGTCACGGTAGCGATAGACTCGGAGGTGAAACATGAAGGGTCGTCGCGTCACGCTCGGGCTCGCTGGCACCGTCGCGCTCGTCCTCGCGGTCGCTGGCGGGGCGAACGCGGTGCCGGTTCGCTCGCTCGTCACCGCGCTCGGCAACGACTACCTGCTCGTCGTCGCCATCGGCGGGGTCGGCCTCCTCGTGGCGATACCGGTCCTCACGTCGGGGAGGGACGGTAACCTCGTTCAAGCCGACATGCCCGCACCGGAGCGCCCCGTCACCGTTCCGCCCGCCGGACACGATTTCGACGAAACCGTCGGGTCGTGGCGCTATCGGCTTCCGGTCGTCGGTCGAAAGCGACGGCGTGTCGTCGAGGAACGCCTTCGAACGGCGGCGGTGGAAACGGTCATGCGCGCCGAGAACTGCTCTCGGAACGAGGCGAAACGCCTCGTCGAAACTGGGAAGTGGACCGACGACTCGATCGCCGCCGCGTATCTCAGCGGCTCTGACGTGTCCAATTCGAGCGCGGGCCGCCGCGTTTCGTCCCTGCTTACCGGCCGGACGTGGCACCAACACTGCGCCCACCGAACCGCTGCGGAAATCGCCGACAGGGGTGAAGAGCTGTGACCGAAACGCACCGATGGCGGGGCGTCATCGCGCTTTCGCTCGCCGCAGGCGCGGTCGGTCTGGCGGTCGATAGACCGTCGATGCTCCTGCTCGCCGTCGTCGGCGTCGTCTTTGCCGCCTATCCGCGTGTGGTTGCCGACCCGGAGCCGAAGCTCCGACTCGAACGGCGGCTGAGCAACAGCACGCCGCGACCCGGCGACGAAGTGACGGTCACGGTCACGGTGACGAACGAGGGCGGGTTCCTCCCCGACGTCCGAATCGTGGACGGCGTGCCCGCGCTGCTCTCCGTTTCCGGCGGGTCCCCGCGAAACGGTGCCGTCTTTTGGCCCGGCCGCTCGGTGCGTTTTTCCTACCGAATACAGGCCAAACACGGCAAACACCCGTTCGAACCCGCAACCGTCGTCGTCCGCGATTTGAGCGGCGCGCGGGAAGTCGAGACCACCGTGGCCGCGGATACGGAACTCGACTGCACCGCGACCGGAGCCGAGGGACCGCTCCGAGACAAAACGCTCGACCAAGTGGGCCGTATCGTCGCCCAGAAAGGCGGGAGCGGCATCGAATTCCACCGGACTCGGGAGTACCGTGCTGGCGACGCGATGCACCGCATCGACTGGAACCGCTACGCCCGAACCGGCTCCCTGACGACCGTCGAATACCGCGAGGAAAACGCCGCGACGGTCGTCGTCCTCGTCGATGCGCGGCGGGTCGCCTACCGAGCGACGACGGACGAACCTCACGCCGTCGCCTACAGCGTCTCCGCGGCCGAGCAGTTGCTCGCGTCGCTTCACCGCGACCGAAATCTCGTCGGCCTCGCGGCGTTCGGACGCGAACAGTGCTGGTTGGAACCCGGCGCGGGGCGGTCACACCGGGCCAACGCCCAGCGACTGCTGGCGACACACACGGCGTTCGCATCGCTCCCGCCGACGGAGGAGGCAGACCACGAGGAACAGGTCGAACAGCTTCGAACGCGCCTTCCCAGCGCGGCACAGGTGGTGTTGCTCTCGCCGCTCTCCGACCAAACCATCGTCGAGACGGCGCGCCGCCTCGACGCGTACGGCCACCGGATAAGCGTCATCAGTCCCGACGTCACCGCCGACGAGAGCGTCGGGCAGCGTCTCGCGGGCGTCGAACGCGAAAACCGCCTCAGTGAGCTCCGAAAGGCGGACATTCCGGTCGTCGAGTGGGACCCGGAGACGCCGCTCGCCGCGGCGTTACTGGACCGACCGAGGAGGGTTCGAGCATGAGCGCGGGGGCGACGAGAACGACGACCGCCACGCAACGGCCGACGCGCGTCGCGAGCGGACTCGCGGTCTGTATCGCACTGTTCGCGCTGTGGAAACTCGGCGCGTCGTCGCTGTCGCTCGCGTTGGAACTGCTCGGCGTGGCGGCGTTCGCCGCCGGTGTCGGTCTGTGGCGACGCGACTGGCTCGTCTCCGGTTCGGTGGTCGGATTCGTCGGTGTCGCCGGGTTCGCCGGGTCGCTCGGCGTCGCGTTCTCCGCGATTACCAAACTAAGCGGATACATTCGGCTAATTCCCGGGTTGATGGGCGTCATCGTTCTCGCGCTCGCGCTCGTCCCGGCGCGCGGAACGGGGTCCCGAGCACTCGTTAAGGTGGGTACCGCGCTCGTCTTCATCGGCGTGCTGGCATCCGGTATCTTCAACGCGGTCACGCTCGGGACGCTCCTGTTGGCCGGTGCCGCGACGGTCGTCGCGTGGGATGCTGGCGAGCACGCCATCAACGTCGGCGAACACCTCGGTCGCGGTCAGGACACGCACGAAATCGAACTCGTTCACGTCGCGGGAACCGGTGTGGTCGCACTCGTCGCCGTCGAGGCGGCGACGTTCTCGGGCGGCGTCGGCCCGTCGAGCCTCTCGCTGGCGTCTCTGGTGCTGTTGTTGGTTGCAATCGTCCTGCTCGCGGTGGCCCTCCACGATTAGCAAGTCGATAATAAAGCACGGAGAACGCACACGATTGAGCAACAAATGGCACCGACTGTTAGCGTCATCGTGCCGACGTACAACCGCGCGGACGCCATCCCTCGAACCATCGAGAGCGTCCTCTCACAGACGCTGGAGGACTTGGAACTTATCATCGTGGACGACGCCTCGCAGGACGACACCGAAGAAGTCGTTACATCCTACGACGACGACCGAATCCAGTTCGTCCAACACGAAGAAAATCAGGGCGCGAGCGCCGCACGAAACACCGGCATCGAACGGGCGGAAGGAGAGTACATGGCGTTTCTCGACTCGGACGACGTGTGGCTCCCCACGAAGCTCGAAAAGCAGGTCCTCACGCTCGAACTGCGGTCCGACGAGTGGGTCGCCGCGTACTGCAAGGCGGAAACCGTCCACCCCGACGGGCAGAATCCGTTGGTGAAGGCCGTGACACAACTCATCTCACGCCGGAACAAGACCGAGGGTGCGGAAGGTGGGAAGGAACTCATCGGGCCGACGTTGAGCGACGACCTCCATACGAGCGCGGGCTCGACGCTCATCGTCGAGAGCGATATCGTCCGCGAAATCGACGGGTTCGATGAGTCGTTCTCCCGGTTCCAGGACCCGGAGTTCCTCATCCGCGTCCTCAAACACGGAAAGCTCGCCTGTGTGAACGAGACCCTGCTGCTCCGGTACGAAACAGGGTCGCCACCGGCCGATTCGGTCGCCAAAGCCGACGAACACTTCCGTCGGACGTTCTCCGAGGAAGTCGAACGGCTCGAGCAGCAGGGAATCGACGTGACCGGTGCACATCATTACATTCTCGCCCGCCACTATTTGGACGAGGGTCAGTTCCGGACGGGATTTCGATACCTCCGTCAGTCGCGTCGGCCGGAACCACGACAGCTTCCGGGACTGCTGTTGAACCTCTATAAGGGAGTCAAAGAAAACATCGGATGACACAACCGCGATACGCACACTACTATCTGGCGCTCTCGGTACTCTCGACGCTCTTATTCGGTGGTAGCGTCTTCAATTTTGGCCCGTTGGGGATGCTGTCACCGACGGAAACGACGGGGGTAGTAATCGTATCGTTCATGGCACTGACTATTTTTCAGTCAGTGGCAAAAAGATAGACACTCCCACACACTTTTCGAATCTAGTGAATACTCTCCGAAGAAACATAAATTCGTGCTCAGTTCACTCTGTTCAAACCGTACAATCGCAAGACGTGAACGGAATGCAACGGCTCGCAAGAAAGCGAGAGAGTCGGTCTGATTTATGATGTGTCGCCGTATGCAATCCATCGAAGAACCATGAGCGCTACGACGCAAACTCTCTCTGAAGCCCCGTCGTTGCCGAACGAGGATGAACCGGTCACGCTGACGAAGGACAAAATCTTCCACATCCTCCAGACGCAACGTCGGCGACACGCACTCCGATACCTGAAAAAACACGACACGCCGGTCGAAATGCGCGATTTGGCAGAACAGGTCGCCGCGTGGGAGAACGACACGACCGTGCAGGCGCTCGCCTCGGACGAACGCCAGCGCGTGTACATCGCCCTGTACCAATCCCACCTGCCGAAACTCGACGAAGAAGGTATCATCGAGTACAACAAAAGCCGCGGCATCGTCGAACGCGGCCAGTTAGCCGACGAGTTCGACCCCTATCTCGAACCGACTGAAGACACCGACGCCGACACCGACGTGTCGGAAACCGATATCGACATCGAGTCGGAGGACGACCGCTGGTTCAGTTACTACCGTTGGGCGACCGCACTGAGCGCGGGAACGTTCGCGGCCGCGTGGCTGAACGCGCCGCTCATTTCCGCCGCCTCGACCAACGCTCTCGGTGCGTTCGTCGTCGGTCTCTACGCGATGATCTCCGCGATGCAGTTCATACTTCGGTAAGGTTCAGGCCCCGGTCTGATCGTCGCTGAATAGTCTGTTTTAATATGTGTATTATTAAATATAAATGTATATGATTAACATTTGTCTGACACAGAACTATATGCCAAAGGAACTAAGCACCCCACTACGTAGTCGAAACAAATGTTCGGTCCCCGGAACCGTGACTGGTGGTCTATCTGCGCTATCCTTGTCGCTTTCCTCGTCGTCGGTGTCGCGTTGGTTCCGGCGTCAGTCGGAGGGAAAGGCGAGGCAGATACCGGACGGATTATCTCGATAAATCGAACCGGTAACGGCGTCGTCACGACGACGAACGGCGTGACGTACGTCTGGCAATCGGAGAAATACACCGCCAATGTCACATATCAGATAAACGCGAGCGAGGGAAAGTACTCGGTCTGCCTGTACGATAACCGTACCGGCAGCGACCCGGAGGAACTCGACTGTCAGAGCACGACGATCGGAAACGGGTCGAAAGCGACCGTCTCGCTCAACGGTTCCAACGCGACGAAAACCGGCGAGCGAACGCTCTACTTCCGCCTTCGACCGACTTTCGGGAGCAACGTCCCCACGTTCGACAGCCGCAGTATCAATCAGACGGTCATCACGAAAGAGGGCGACCTCGACCAGGACGGTCTGACGAACGAGTTCGAGGTCTCGAAAATACGAACGGACGATTGGCCGAAGGACGCGTTCAACGACCCCGACATGGACAGTGACGGCATCAACGACGGGGAAGAGATACACAAACGGAAGACGAATCCGATCAGCAACGACACCGACGGCGACGGTCTCCTCGACGGAAAGGAGATCCTCGTCGGGACGAACCCGAGGAACGCGGACAGCGACGGTGACGGGATAGACGACGGAACGGACCCGAAACCGATGAGCACGGCGGACACCACGTCGTCCACGGCGACCACGGGTGGAGGTCAGGGAAAATCTGGAGGATTCTCCGGCCTACAATGGTTCCTTATCGGCCTCCTCGGATTCGCTATCGGCGGTGGTGCGGTTGCCTTCTGGCGAAACAACCACGATAACGACGAACCGAATGCAAACGCATCGACGCCGGTTGTCGGTGACACACCACCACCGTCACCGACCGAACCGGCGGAGAACGAGAAGGAGGACGACATCCTCACAGACGAAGGACTCGTGCTCAAGCTGCTCAACGAGAACCGCGGACGGATGAAACAAGTCGATATCGTCGACGAAACCGGGTGGTCGAAGTCGAAAGTCAGCAGACTTCTCTCCCGGATGGAAGAACGGGGCGACATCAACCGATTGCGCGTCGGTCGGGGGAACATTGTGTACCTCGATGGAGCGAAACCCAGCGGCGCACGGTCGCCACACGAAGAGGATTCGTATAGCTAAATAGATACTAAAAAACCACGCACAGGCAAGGGGAAACGGTTTCAACAGTACAAAGTTTCGACACTGTTTCACCCAGTTTCAGCTCCTTAATTGCTGGATAATAATGGTGGTACCCTGTGATGGCGGAAACGATGTCGATAGACATGAGCAGTTCCCGGAACGCCGACGACAGCACGATGGCCGATACGCAGTGTCGCAATTGCGATTCGTTCGTGACGCCGCAGTTCGCCCGCGTGTTCGGGAACAACCGAAACGAAGTGTACGGGTGTTTCGAATGTATGACGGCGACCGAAGTGAAGAAAGGTCGCGCCAACGACCCGGTGGAAGCCAACCGCGCCCGTGAGGAAATGCGGTAGTGTCCGTTAGGCACCTTTTCTCCACCGCAGTTCTCTCGGACGCGAACGATGCGAGTGACTACTGAAACCGAATCGTAACGAAAAGCGCAGCGGGTGTACTACTTGTCGCGAGAGACTTCCTCGTTCGGGTGTGTCATCGACCCCTCCGAGAGCGAGACGCCGGGATAGAGGCTGGTGTTGATACCGGTTTTCACGTCGTCGCCGACGACGACGCCGAACTTCCGTCGCCCCGTCGAAACGCGGTCGCCCTTCACGGTGTGTTTTACCGACTCTCCGTCGTGGCGGAGGTTGGCGACGTTCGTCCCCGCACCGAAGTTCACGTCCCGGCCGAGGACGCTATCCCCGACGTACGAGAGATGGCCGACGGTCGCACCGGGCGACAGGACGCTGTTTTTGACTTCGACGCTGTGGCCGACTTTCGCATTCTCGTCCACGAGCGTCGCCCCGCGGATGTAGGCGTTCGGGCCGACGGACGCGCCCGAGCGGATAAGTGCCGGTCCCTCGATGACGACGCCGGATTTGACGGTGGCACCCTCCTCGACGACGACGTTCCCGTCGAGCGTGGCTCGCTCGCTCACGTCCCCGCGGACGTCGCGTTCCAATTCGTCGAGTTTCCACTCGTTCGCTTCGAGCAGTTCCCACGGACGACCCACGTCGAGCCATCGCTCCACTTCGACGGCGGTGACGTCGTACTCCTCGATGACGCGTTCCACGACGTCCGTGATTTCGAACTCCCCGCGTTCGCTTTCGCCCACGTCGAGCCAGTCGCGTGCTTCCTCGGGGAAGACGTAGGCCCCCGTGTTGGCGAGGTTCGTCGGCGGGTCGTCCGGTTTCTCGACGATGCCCGTCGCGCGCGGGCCGTCCGTCGAGATGACGCCGTAGTTCGAGGGGTCCTCGACGTGATACGTCCCGACCCCCGGACCGTTCGAGAGGAGTCGTTTCACGGCCGCGGTGTCATAGAGGTTGTCGCCGTTGAGGACGGCGAACGGGCCGTCGATGTGTTCGCGTGCCGCACGAACCGCGTCCGCGGTCCCGCGCTGTTCTTCCTGTACCGAGTATTTGACCGGGATACCGGCGTACTCCGCGCCGAAGTACTCCCGAACCGTGTCAGCTTCGTACCCGACGACGAGGACGAGTTCGTCCGCACCCGCCTCGACGGCGGCGCGCGCGGTATGTGCGACGAGTGGTTCCTCTGCGACCGGCAACATGGGTTTCGGACACGATGCGGAAAGCGGTCGCATTCGTGTACCCTCACCCGCAGCCAGAACGATTGCCTGCATAGCAGTACCTTCCGCTAGAAGGCGTATAATTATTCACGGACTAACGTCGGGACTACAGTCGCGTCGGGGAGCGGTCAGACGAAAGGATGTCACGAAACGGGTTCGATTGCTCGCGGGATGGCAGTTCCGACCAGACGTCCGTTCCCTCGTAGGTTCGGCCGAACTCCATGTATTCACGGAGCAGCCACAGCGCGTGATTCTTCGACCCGAGTCCGGCGAGAAGTGTCCGCGTGACACCCTCCCGAGCGACGAGGGCTTGCCACTCGTCGCCGACGCGACGACAGAACACCGACTCCTTCCCATCCGACCACTCGATGGCACCGTAGACGTTCCGCAGAAGCCGATAATCGCCGAGACAGACCGGAATAGCGCCGTGGTACCCGTCCGCCTCCTTGACGACGTGGCTGGCGACCTGACTCATAGATATCCCTCGCTTGCGTCGTGGCACACCCGAATCATCTCTATCAACTCATTTCGGAGAACAGGGGAAAGGTGTTGACCTTCGTGTTCCCATTCTTTATATAGGGTCAGCTATATTGGCGTCAGTTCAACATAAAATAACTAAAATCGCAAGATGGAGGCGACTTTTCTGCTGTCGGGTAACGAATAGAACGGTGTGAAACCGTATTCCCCCTTTTTGCGTCTAGAGAAAAAAGGGAGGTGTAATGAGTGCGACCGAAAGCCGCCACGAGGTTTCCGACTTGGTTGATTCGTTCGTCGGCCTCGAAATCGAAGACCCCCTCCGCGTTACCGTCGCAGATGTCGATATCGATTGTCACGTTCACGACATCGACCGGACGAACGACCGATTCACCATCCTCGTGAAAACGTTTGCCGGGGACTATCTCCGCGTCGAAACCCAGTGGGCCGGTGGATGGCTCGACCCGCAAGTGGACCGACTCAAGCCAGTGGCGGAAGAGCGACAGCCGCTCGGCAAGCTACAGGACGTCGAAGCGGTGTGAAAAGGCGCCAGGGAGAGCGGCGTTAGGGTGAGCCGTTTGGAGGAGGACTGTTCTTATCGCTTGGCGAGCCGCGTGATTTCGACCATCAGGTCGATACCATCGGCACAACGGAACGTCCACGCACGGTCGAAGCCGATACCCGACCGAGAGGCACTACGGAGGAGGGATGACAGTTCGGTTTCGAACTCCGTTTCCCCCATCGTCGGGGCGTATTCGTCACAGGAATGCGCGGTGTCGGAGTCGGTCACGAGTCGCGTCACTTCGACCATGAGGTCGGGATGGTCGTCGTCGCGGCGAAACGCCCACGAACGGTCGAAGGTGACGCCACCGCGGCGGGCCGCATCTAAGAGGGCTTTCAACGAACCCTCGAATTCTTGGGGACCTGTCCAGAGAGATGCACTGTCAGTTTGGCTCATTTTTCGCTGTCCTCGATTTTGCCATCTCTTCGGGGGGTAATAAAAACAGAAACTCGTCGTGCACCGTTTCAGTTAGTTTCAAACCGCGTATGTTGCGGTTTCGGAGCCTGAAAACCGAAAACAGACGCCCCGAAATTCACCGTCGAGGAGAGACGCGATCTAGCTGTTCAGTCAACAGTCCGTTGACAGATTGCGGATTGGAAACGTTTTCGAACACTAGATTGTCCGTCGTAACGCCCGCCGTGTGTATTGTTACCGTTCCATAGTCGAGTATGCGCTCCAAAAGCGACTGTGAGAAGGCGGTGTTTCGTACTCGGTCGAGTCGTATCTGCGTGACGTCCTGTGCGAAAACGCCGCGTTTGTGATACACTTCTTCCGTCGTGAGGACGAACCACTCGCTCCGCCACCGAACGAACGGGGGAATGGCGATGGCGAAACCGACCGGGATGAGGAGGATGCCGACCCAACTGAACCCGCCGAAGACGTCGCTTCCAGCGATTCCTGCACCGATCAAGAGGAGGACGATACCGAGAACGATGGGCGGGAGGACGAGATAGACGCTTCGATGGCCAGCCCACAGTACCTCTTCGTCAGGTGTGAGGTGAAGCCACGGCACGTCGAAATCTCTTGCCATGATATGCCAGAACGAGAACGGCGAGTACCTTTATCTTTTGCCGCGAACGCGAGGAAAATCGAACCGGGAGAGAGCGAGGTCGCTTCATCACGCCTCGTCCATCGTCGGTAGCCGCGTTCCTAGCCGACGTAGGTCACGACGACAGTACGATTTTCCCGTTCGGCGTCGTTCGATACACAGTGGGAGAGATGAGCACAGTTCGGGTCGCACTGGGACAGCAGAACTACACCGTGGGTGATATCGCGGGAAACGAACGAAAAATCGTGGACGGAATCCACCGCGCACGCGAAGCGAACGCCGACCTCGTTGTGTTTTCGGAACTCGCGCTGGTCGGCTACCCGCCACAGGACCTCGTGAAACGAACGGCGTTCGTCGACGCACAACGCGACGCGCTCGACCGAATCGCGGCGGAGACGACCGACATCACCGCCCTCGTCGGGTTCGTCGCCCGAAATCCGGAGCCGTACGGGAAGGAAGTACAAAACGCGGTTGCGGTCTGTCGGGATGGCGAAGTCACCGGCCAAACCGAAAAGCGACTCCTCCCGACCTACGACGTGTTCGACGAGGACAGATTCTTCCAACCGGCGACGCGGCAATCGGTCCACGCGCTCCCCGACGGAACCGAACTCGGCGTGAGCATCTGTGAGGACGCGTGGAACGAACCCGACGTGTGGGAACGGCCGGAGTACGACGAGGACCCCATCGAAGACCTCGTTGACGCGGGAGCGGATCTGCTCGTGAACTGCTCCGCGAGTCCGTTCTACGGCGGGAAAGGTGCGTTTCGAGAGCGACTGTTCGGCGCACACGCGAACGACCACGGCAAATGGCTCGTCTTCGTGAACCAAGTCGGAGCGAACGACGAACTCGTCTTCGACGGTCGGTCGTTCGTCGTCGCACCCGACGGGACGATAGCCTGCCGACTCGCCGCCTTCGAGGAGGATTTCGCCGTCTACGACGTCCCGCTCGATGTCGAGTCACCCGCGACGCACGACGTCGCCGACGAACCCGCGACGGGTCCGGCCGAAATCCGGTCGGCGCTCGCCCTCGGAATCCGGGATTACGTCCGCAAGACGGGGTTCGAAAACGTCGTCGTCGGTCTCTCGGGCGGTATCGACTCCTCGATAACGGCCGCGCTGGCCGCCGACGCGCTCGGCCCGGAGAACGTCCTCGGGGTCGGCATGCCGACCCGATACACCAGCGACGCGAGTGAAATCGACGCCCGCGAGCTCGCCGAAAACCTCGGCATCGACTTTCTCGACCTCCCGATAGAGGACACCTTCGAAGCGTTCGAGCGCGAACTGACGCCGATTCTCGACGAGACGCCGGGCGTCACGGAGGAGAACGTACAGGCTCGAATCCGGGCGACGACGCTGATGGCGATCGCCAACGAACAGGGTCGTCTGCTTCTCGCCACGAGCAACCGGAGCGAACTCGCGGTGGGGTACACCACCCTCTACGGCGACATGTGCGGAGCGCTCGCTCCCATCGCCGACTGCCCGAAGACGTTCGTCTACGACCTCGCAAGACACCTGAACGAGCATGAGGAAACCATTCCCGAGCGCGTCATCGAGAAACCGCCCTCCGCCGAGCTTCGAGCGGACCAAACGGACGAGGACGACCTCCCGCCGTACGAGATACTCGATTCGATTCTCGCGGGATACGTGGACGAGGGACAAACGACCGACGAACTGGTCGAATCGGGTCACGACCGCGAAACCGTCGAGCGCGTGCTTTCGATGCTCCATCGCGCCGAATACAAGCGCTTTCAGGCCGCCCCCGTGCTGAAGGTGTCGCCGAAGGCGTTCGGCGTCGGGTGGCGGTATCCGCTCGCGGCGAACTACGAGGGTGTACTGTCGAAGTGAGCGGAACGTGCTACGTCGTCCCGTTGCACTTTCACCGAACGTTAGAAAATGGTTTTTATACCCGTACGTAGTAAATAAAGTTCGGTGAGGAGGCCGGTCCGTCACGGTCCGTCCTTTGAATCGAGGAATGGTTGTATGAGAATCAGTAGTACAACGACGGGGGACTCCCCGTCAAACGATTCGAGAGACGAATCGCCCGCCGAATCGATGACGCGGTGGCGTCGGTTCGGCGAGTTGCTGAAGGTGTGGGGAAGTGCTATCGAAGTGTGGCTGAAAATACTCGGGCTGCTGGTCGTCGGACTGGCGACGCTGTTGCGGTCGCTCCCGCTCCACTGACCTAAAAGCGGAAGACGGATCCCCCGTCTACTCCCCCCCACGGAAGCGGGACACGAAGCCCGAGACGTACTGTGCGAGCGTCAACCCGAACACCAACCCGACGAGACCGAGCCCGCCCCAGAGGACGAGTGTCGAAGGAAGGTCGCCCGTCTTGGCGGGGGGCTGGACGTCGCTCAATCCGTCGGATTCCTTCCCGGAGTTGCCGTTGTCGTTCGAATCGCTAGCGGCCTTCCCGACGTTCGATCCCGCACTATCCGAATTTCGCAACGGCTCGAGGTTCGGCTTCGTGGTGGTCGTGACGTGTTCGTCCAACCACGGTGTCATCGACTGTCCGGCCACGTCGGCGACGATTTTCGTGAAGTCGGCGTAGGTGACCGTCCCGTCCCGTCGGTTCATCCGGTCGAACACGTCCATGAGACTCCGCTTTCCGTCCGTTGCCTTCTGTATCTTCTCGTCGAGCGCCCAGAGAGTGAGCGCACCGCGGTAGTACGGCACCTCGCGGTTCGCCCACGTGTCCGTGTTCGAGAGCACGGACTCGTCGTACGACTTCAACGAGAGCGTATCGGCGACGGCGGATTTCGACGTCCGACCCTGCTGCATGGCCAAGTCGGACGCGAAGTACGCGGCGCTCGCCTCGCGGAACCAGCTCATTCGGTCGCCGAGGTCGAACGACTGACGCGTGTGGATGTACTCGTGCAGCCAGAGGTTCTGGGGGTCGTCGAGCCGAGCGGCCTCGTGTACCCACAGTTCGTCGTACCTCGGCGAGGCGTACCCGCCGCGCCATATCGGGTCGGGGAGGACGAACAGCAACACGTCGTTCGGAGTCTCCCCCGGAATCCGTTTGCTCGCCGCGGCGAGCGAGTCGAAAACGTTCCGCGGCGACTCGGCGGGAGACGCGTCGGCGGCGACTATCATCCGGAATCGCTGCCCGTTCTCACTGCGGACGTGCTCGTCGTACTTGCCCACGTAGGTGAACGCCGACCCGAGAACACCGGCGTCGGCGAACGAGACGTCTCGATTAGGATACTCGTCCTGAAACGGATGGAAGTAGCTCCACTCGTCGTCCCCGCTCTCCCCCCACGCGACCGACACCCGCGGCGTCGGCGCGAGCGTCCAGTCGTCGGTGGCCGCGAACTCCCGGCCGTTCCCCGATTTCACGCTCGTGGTTATCGTCATCGAGGGCGATTCCGTCTCCCCGTCCCACCGGAGCGCGTGGTTTCCGTTCTTCGTGCTGTCGGCGACGAATCCCTCGGAAGACACCACGTTTCCGGTGTAATTGATGAGCCAGAATCGGTGTGCGTCACCCGGCGTCTCGAAATCGAGGTGGTACCGAACCACCCCGTGATTCGCCGGACGGCGCTCGACGGAAATCGAGACTCGCGGTGGATCCGACGACGACTGCGCCGTCGCTGGCGGGACGAACGTCCCGGCGACGAGCGACAACACGAGTAGCAGTGCAACTGTCCTCCCGGAAACCAGACCCACAGACCCCATCGACAATGCCGTCGAGGGGATGGCGTTTTGTTATACGTCGCCTGAAGCGAAACAGGGGTCGTCAAACCCGTAGCGCGGCGTTACGAAGCAAGCGAATAGAAAAGAAAACATGTCCTGTGGCTCCGCCGCCCTCTCACGGACCGAACGACGCCAGTTCCGAGGGTCCGGGACGCGGATCGACCTCGAACTCGGCGGTTCGAAGACGCGGGGCGACGATATCGCCGCGGTGTTCGAAATCGAGCAGGAAGACGCACGAGATAGCCAAACGTAAATCGCTCGCCTTCGATACCCGAAGCATGGACGAACTCGAGAGCCTCAAGGGCTTTTACGACCGCTACCCCGAGGAGTGGGCGGCGTGGCGCGAAATCGTGGATACCGTCGAGGAGACGGCCCGCGAGTTCGGCTTCCGCGAAATCGACGCCCCGAGCGTCGAACCGACCGACCTCTTCCGAGTGAAATCGGGCGACGAAATCGTCGAGCAGACCTACAGCTTCGAGGACAAGGGCGGACGCGAAGTCACGCTCATTCCCGAGCAGACGCCGACCCGTTCACGGTTGGTTCAACAGCGAAAAGACCTCGGAACGCCGATAAAGTGGTTCGACACGTCGAAACGCTGGCGCTACGAGGCGGTCCAGAAGGGCCGCGACCGCGAGTTCTTCCAGACCGACATCGACATCTTCGGCGTCGAATCGGTCGAAGCGGACGCGGAAATCATCGCCTGTGCGGCCACCATCTACGAGAAACTCGGCGTCGCCGACGCGGTGGAGTTCAGGCTGAACGACCGGCAACTGCTCGACGCCCTCCTCAAAGCGATGGACGTGGAGGGGAGCAAGGACGTGATGCGCGTCATCGACAAGAAGGAAAAGCTCAGCCGCGAGGAGTTCCTCGACAACCTCGAACTCGAAGGCGTGGACCGCGCGACCGCCGAGGAGATAGACGAACTCACGGCCATCAGCGGCGAGATGGAGAGCGCGCTGGTCGAACTTTCGGACAAAGCGCCCGAGGGCGACGCGGCGGACGACGCCATCGAGCGGATGCACGACCTCTACGACGTGCTGTCGGCCTACGGCGTCGAGGATATGTGTACGTTCGACCTCTCCATCGTGCGCGGGATGGACTACTACACCGGCCTCGTCTTCGAGGCGTTTTCGACGGAAGGTGACCTCCGCGCGCTGTTCGGCGGCGGACGCTACGACCACCTCATCGAGCAGTTCGGAAGCCGCGAAGTACCGGCCATCGGCTTCGCGTTCGGTTACTCCACGACGATGCACTTGCTCAAGGAACTGGGCGAGTGGCCCGACGAGGCGCTTTCGACCGACGCCTACGTGCTGACGATTTCGGATTCGGTGCGCGAAATCGGACTGGAGTACGCGAAGGGGTTGCGCAGTGCCGGATTGACCGTCGAAACCGACCTCACCGGACGAAGCGTCGGCGAGCAGTTCGGCTACGCCGACCGCATCAACGCCGAGTACACCGTCGTCGTCGGCGAACGCGACTTGAACGAGGGCGTCGTAACCGTCCAGAACATGGATTCCGGCGAGGAAGAGCAAGTACCGAAGAACGAAGTCGTCGAGAACGTGCTCGACCGACTGTAAACCAACTCGGTCCGCTTTGGGCCGTTCTGGCGTTCCGTTTTTCCGTAGCTCCGTAGTTCCGGCGTTTTCCACGCTCTATTCGCGGAGATGGCGGAGATGGTCCGGCGACGAGGTGGGTGATTCGCCGCCGATACCACTAGATTATACCACAGGAGAATAAACCGTGAGACATGGCGTTTAGCGACCGACTGCTCGCGGCAGGCGACCGACTCTGGGAGGAACAGAAAGCACACCCGTTCGTCGTCGAACTGGCCGACGGAACGCTCGACCCGGCGGCGTTCCGTCACTGGGTCGAACAGGATTATCTATATCTCAAAGACTACGCCCGCGTATTCGCACTCGCCGGATGCAAGGCGCGCGACGAAGAGACGATGACCCACGCGTTCGACGTCGCTCACGCGATTCTCGCCGACGAGATGGACCTCCACCGGGCGTTCGCCGCCGAGTACGGAATCTCCCGTGCGGAACTCGAATCGGTGGAGAAGGCACCGACCTGCCTCGCGTACACGAACTACCTTCTTCGGGTGGCCTACGAGGGAACTCTCGCCGAACTCGCGGCGGCCGTCTACCCCTGTGGACAGGGATACCTCGATATCGCAGACCACATGGCATCCATCGCGGACGGCGACCACCGTTACACGCCGTTCATCGAGAAGTACACGAGCGACGAGTTTCGGAACTCCGTCGCGTGGATGCGGACCTTCGTTGACCAGCAGGCCGAGGCGTTCCCCGGCATGCACGACGCGATGGAGGACGCGTTTCTGACCAGCACGCGCCTCGAAACAGCGTTCTGGGGCATGGCGTACGAACGCGAAACGTGGTCGAACACGAGATAGCGGACCCATCGAAAGGGCTATCAAAACCGTAAAAACTAGCAAAACTAGAAAAAATAGAAAAACCATAAAAACCATCCAAACTGCTAAATTTCGAATTCATCGGGGCGATTTCGGGCGTTCACTTTCACTCGGCAGTGAATCGAGACGCGTCCGAAACGCGGGGAGAGGGAGGGTAAGCGGCGGGAACAGCCGGCCGTTTACTTTCGCCTCGGGTAAGAGTCGATATTTAGGACGAAATTATCGTACGGTGCGGTATGAGCGTACACGACATCGACGGACCGATTTCGAAGTGGCGCTACACCTGTCCGAACGGCCACACCAGCTGGGAACCGACGAACAGCCACTTTTGGTGTCACCAGTGTAGTCGATCATCCGGAACGGACGCCGAATTCTGGAAGCTTCTAGACAGGAAGACGGGCGAACGACTCGCACGCGAAAAGGTGAGTATCCATGGCTAAGGCAGATCGGGAGGACGCCGACGGTTCCGGCCGCCACGGTATCTGGAACCGACACAGCCGTTCAAGTCGGCGCTGTCGCAATCCGAACTGCCGAAACGAGCACGTCGACCCCACGTTCGCGCGAACGATGGGAACCGAGGATGGCATCGTTTTCGCCTGCCCAGAGTGTACCCGCTGGGCGGCCTTGAAGCGCGGAGCCGCCGCAGACCCGACTATCGACCATCGCGTCGATAGGGACTGGCGATAGCGTGTTCGTCGTTCGACGGGGAACGTCGATACCACCGCCCTCTCCCACACGCCGAACAGTATCGCTTCACTTTCACCCCGGGTAAGAGCAAGCTCTTTTCAGGTGAACCACGTCGATTCGAGCGCGGGAGTACCCGCGGGGGACGCGACTACCATCCCGCGCGAACCCCCCGATTTTGTTTCCAACACGGCGGGTGGTCCCTTCACCCGCTATTCGAAATCGATACCGGTGATTTCGAACCGCGAACCACCGGCACTTCCTTCCAATACGTTAATCTCCCAGCCGTGCGCTTCCACGATTTGCTGGACAATCGACAGGCCCAAACCGGTTCCGTTGTCCGTCGTGTACCCGCTCTGGAACACCAATTCGCGCTCGTCGTCCGAGATTCCGGGACCGTCGTCAACGATACAGACGCCGTTCGAGATACGTTTGACGTGAACGGTGACGTCCCGTCCGACGTGCTCGATGGCGTTCCGGAACAGGTTTTCGAACACCTGACTCAACCTGTCGATGTCCGCCGAAATCTCCTCTTCCACGTTCTCCAGCATCAACGTCGCCTCGGGCGGAGCGGCACGTGACCACGCGTCCTCGACGATTTCGTGAAACTCCGTCACCTCCTTCTCCGTGAGCGCATCGGGTTTGCGCGCGAGGTCGAGCATTTCGTTTATCATCCGTTCCATTCGGTCGAGCGCACCGCTGACCTCCTCGAAGGCGTCCTCGGAGTCTTCCGCCCTCGCAACGCGGAGGTACCCCTGGGCGATACCGAGGGGATTGCGGAGCTCGTGGGCGAGCATGCTGGCGAACTCGTCGAGGCGCTCGTTTTGGCGCTGTAGTTCCTGCTTTCGGCGCTTGTGTTCGGTCACGTCCCGAATTATGCCGATGATTTCCGGGTTCTCCTCGTCGAAACGCATCCGCGTCGTGTTAATTTCGGCGTAGCGGTTTTCCCCGTCCGGGGTCATGTACGTCACCGAGTACGGAGAGGAGTTACCTCGCTTCCGTTCGCGC
Source organism: Haladaptatus sp. T7 (assembly GCF_026008575.1). Classification (NCBI taxonomy): domain Archaea; kingdom Methanobacteriati; phylum Methanobacteriota; class Halobacteria; order Halobacteriales; family Haladaptataceae; genus Haladaptatus; species Haladaptatus sp. T7. The sequence continues at coordinate 5,474 of NZ_BROP01000012.1, read as the reverse complement.
ATATCCGCGGTGAGTTCGTCGATGGAATCGTTGGGGAACGCATCGATGTTTTCGAGCCGCTCGCCGAGAACAGCAGACCGGTTGCGTCCGGAAACGTGACAAAACGCGTCGTTTACCGACTGAATCCTTCCGTCCGCATCGAGAACGAACACGGGGTCGGGGGCCGTCTGGAACAGCGTTCGGAACCGATGTTCGCTCTGTTCTTTCTCCCGCTCGATTTCGACGGAAAGCCGCCGCCGTTCGAGCAATCCGTCCAGGCGCGCCTGTAACACCGCCTTCTCGATGGGTGTCGTGATAACCTCGTCGACGCCCTGCCACACTTCCGGCGTCCGCGCCGGGGAATTCGTCGATGTGACGAGGAGATAGGGAAGGAACGTCGGGAGGGACGCCTCCTTTTTGGCTTCGAGTTCGTCACGATAGCGACTGAACGACGCTTCGTCGACGATACACAGGTCGAACGACGTATCGACGCCGTGTTTCGGAAGCACCACTTCGTACTCCGACGTGAGCCAGTCGGCCAACAAACGACGGTTTCGGCGGTGGTCGATAAGCAGAAGGATACTCCCCTTCGTGACCGACTCCAGACTGGATGCCGACCGATTTTCGCTCATGTTATCGTTCCCGTACGTAGTCGGCCAAACGGAGCCGTCGGAACGCGGAGTGTCTCAAAGGAGATGACGCGAAACCCCTCTGGAGACGCGCCGTGGAGGCCAGTATCATAGATGTTATTTTCGTAGTGGATTCATGACCGAGATTCACAATTTAATCGACTATCCGACACAACCGCACGTTCGGAACCCTTAGTCTCTGGACTCCGACGCGTTCCCCCCCTCTGCGGATTTCATGAGTTTGGACCCCGAGTCGTTGCGGTCGTGAAACTCCGCACGAAGGTCGTCGTCGTCCAACTCCATAGCCGTGGACGAAAGCTCGTTTCGAAGCGATGCTAACCGCGTCTCGAGTTCGGTGTAATCCTCGTTTTTCGACAACTCGTCCGATTCCTTGCGTTCTTCGAGCGCCGCTTTCTTCGACGACAACGCAAGCAGTTCCTGTACTTGCGAGTCGTACGTCGAGCGGGTTTCGAGCGACGCGACGATTTCACGGAGCTGTTCCGGGTCGGAAACCGGTTTACAGATGTAGGCATCGAATCCGAGTTCGAGAATGTCAAAATCCGGTTCGACGGCGGTCACCATCGCCACCCGACAGTCGAACGCCTGCTCGCGGATTTCGTCGAGAACCTCCTGCCCGGAGCGGTCGGGCATCCGACGGTCGAGAAGAACGATATCGACGTCCTCGTCGATAGTTTCTAGAGCCTCGGTTCCGTTGTACGCCTTCCGGACTTCGTAGGAATCTTCGAGCCAGCGTGCGTGTAAGTCAGTGATAGCATGTTCGTCGTCAACGATGAGAACAGTTGGCTCGTCAGACATTGGTTGCGTTGAGGTTCACTGCCGTTGCTATATCAAATGTAAGGTTGCAATCCATACACCGGCAGTGTCTTCGAATATAATCCATAAACGACACTCACTCGTCTTGCAATCAATAAACCGATGGATCGCATTTTTATAAAAGTTTTTCGGAAGGGGTTCTAAAGATGGCGGAGAGAAACCGAGTGAGCCGCCGGTAACTACAATATCCCCGAACGCATGCCTCGGCTAGAGAGATGAGCGTTTTGACCGAGTTCGCCGTGCCATCGGAGGAGTTCATCCTTCACGAGACGCTGGAGCGAATCTCCGATATTCACGTCGAAATAGAGCGCGTCGTTGCGGACAGCGAGTACGTGACACCGTATTTCTGGGCGAGCGGGGAATCGGTCGAGCGGTTCGAGCGTGCACTCGGCGAGGACGTAACCGTCGAGACGATAACGTTGCTCGAAAACCACGACAACGAACGGTTCTATCGCGTCTCGTGGCGGCAGCGCACGGGGACCGTCGGTCACGCCGCCTCGGAGTTGAAAGCTAGCATTCTGGAGGCGACGAGCGATGGAAACGACTGGTATCTCAAACTGTTGTTTCCGAGCGAGTCGTCGCTGACGGAGTTCCACGACTACTGTTCGAGTTACGACCTCTCGTTTCAGTTGATTCGAATGTACGAATCACGACATCCGAACGCGTTCGGGAAGTACGAAGTGACGCCGAAACAGCGGGAAGCACTGGTAACGGCGCTCGATTCCGGCTACTTCAGCGTCCCTCGTGGAGCGACGTTGAAACACGTGGCCGGGGAACTCGACATATCACCGAACGCACTTTCGACACGATTACGCCGTGGGCATGCAAATCTTATCACGAACACACTGCGACATGAAGGATAGTACCTGCATTTGCAAGCCAATACTTTTTGACAACCGGGTAGCTAATAAGGGATGGTAATAGTCACACACTGGCTTTAGGGTAGGCTACTGTATGGCTTATAACGAATACGGGTTGTCACAACGGCTCGCAGGTATGAATAACGATAGATGGGTACGAGGCGACGGAGAAGGCACGTGTACACCTCCATGTCTATCCGAACGTCTTGCGAAATATCCTCACACTTGCGCCGAAAACGACGAGACAAAAACGGTTCGAATTTCTATAAAAAATCGGCCAAAGATGATGGAACGGCTGGGGATTCAACGACCAAGAATACAAACGTATATTAGGGGATAGTATAGGAGAGCAATACATTGATATCGAGTTCCAGTGTATTTAGCATGCAAAATAGCCTCGGTAATGTAAAAATAAAATTATATATTGGGAAATGGAATAAATGAACGTCCGCAAAATAGAAGAAGATCTCCAGGGAGCGTCAAACGTTCTCGTCCTCGCCCCTCTTACGCCTGATGGCAACCGGGCACATATGGAGCTCGTAGCTTCGACGCGACCCGAAAACGTCAGCCTCGCGGCCGTCACCTACACGCAACCACCGGGACAGTGGCTCGGGGACTGGGAACGGAGCGTGGGCAGATCACCGCGAGAGGTTCGTTTCATCCACGCGAGCGGGATGGCACAGTCCGAAACGTACGACGAACAGACGTCCAACGTGACGACGGAGGTCGTCGATCCGACCGACCCGATGGAGATAATCGTCCCGTTGAGCGACCGACTGAAGGAGTGGTCGAACGGGGAAACGCAGCCGGTCGTCTCGGTACAGACGCTGACCGTCCTCCTCGAATACGTCGATTTCGATACCGCATTCCGATATCTCCACATACTCACTCACCGAATACAGGCCGCGGGGGGCATCGGCTATTTCCAGATGGACCCCGACATTCACGACCCCGAGACGACGAATACCCTGAAAACGCTGTTCGATGTCGTCGTCGAGATTTCCGACAACGGTGCCCAGTGGACGACCACTCCAGCCTACTCTCCGGACGACGAGGCGAGCGAATCGAACGAAACCGAAGAGTCCGCCGAATCGAACGACAAGCCGAGCGACGGACCGCTTTCTTCCATCCGTTCCGTCCTGTCCGGGCTGTTCGAGCGAAAGAAACCGGAAGATGAGAAAGAGGAAACGACCGTGGCAACCACCACGGAAGAATCACCCCAACAAACGGAACAAAGACGGGAACCAGAACAGCCGCCGGTCGGAAATCTGGCCGACGAGGAGATGCTCACCGACGAAGAGAGAATTCGGTCGCTCCTCATCCAGTACGGCGGCCGGATGAAGCAGGCAGATATCACGACCGAAACCTCGTGGTCGAAATCGACCGTGAGCAGAAAACTCTCGAAGATGGAGGAAAACGACGAGATAACACGGGTACAAATCGGACGCGGGAATCTCGTCTTCCTCAACGGGTCCGAACCGGAAGCGTCGAAATCCCCGTTCGAAGCCTAATCCTGTTCGACGGCAAACGTACTGGCGATAAGCTGCCGGGTTGCACGCCGAAGTTGTTGCGAAATCGCCGACGTAGAGACGTCGAGTTCCTCGGCGAGTTCGCCCTGTGAGATACCACGGGGCACGTCGTAGTAGCCCGATTGATACGCGGTGAGAACCGTGTCGCGCTGGCGACCGGTCAGCCGAGCGCCGTCAGGGTCCGTGTTCGGGTCCGCATCGAATAGTTGCCGCACACGGAACGTGATCCCGTGCTCCAGACACGCTTTCCGGAGTTGGATGAGTGGTTCACGCGAGAGCATCTGGATACGGATTACCCAACCACCGGTGCCGCTCTTTACGTCGAGGACGCGAATACCGAGGTCGGCGGCGGTAGGGAGGAACGGAACGACATCCGATTCGGGCCGAATCCGATACACGCGCCGGTCGGCGGCGGCGGAGAAAAGTGTCGCCGCACGGACGGTCGCATCCGTCTCAAGCGATCGCTCGAACGGGGAAAAATCGTCCCCGACGACGGAAACGAACAAAAGCGAGCCGTCGGCCATCGGCGTTTCTTCCATCTGAATGGTCACTTCAGGGGACGATTCTATCGTCGGAACGAGAATGAGACGCCCATGTGAGACAAAAATTTCGGCAAAGAGAGTTCTCGGTGGAGCGGAAAGAGCGGAATCGTCCTGTGCAGCGCCCTTCGACGAGCCGTCCGGTTCGTTGAGAGGGCCATCGGAGTTAGATGCGCCATGTGCCATTGTCGAGGAACCCGAACTCGGTTGTGGTATTTCATTACGTCACATTAAACTTTCGGGAATCGAACATGGGCTAAGATTCAACCGGAATGTCACACCGACCACCGATTACGTGGGTCGTCGAAGGGCAAGACAGGACGCCGTTCGACGCCGCTCGTGGATAGAGAACTGAGCACGAGGGGTATTGGAGTCATGAGCGCTAACGACCCTCGCGGCCGGATATTGTAAGACCCCGCCTCCGTGCTGGGCGTATCTTTCTACGTCTCGTTCCCTGTTTACTATAGGGCGATTAATCGAACTTTAAATTTCATAATTTTAATGTTGGAATTAACAGACGAGAGGGCAAGAGAGGAACATCGTCCACAATTGTTTCAGCAGACATCTCGTACGACAATATAGACCAATCGAGAGATAGTACGGCCAGTAATTGGACAATACGGTCCGACAAGTGCAGACAGACGGGTCATAGAAGGAACCAACCACTGTCGTAAAACCATCCGTACAGGGCCAGAAAACGGTGTTTTCTAGCGGTAGTGTCGAGGATAGTGACACGCCCACACATGTTAGTTCACGTAATTTTAGTATAAATGACAAGTAATACGACATACAACTTATAGGTGTGCTAAGCGGCATAACAAGCCATCACAACCGTTCGCAACAAATTGGGAGCGCATTATTGGTTTATTACCTATTCTAGCGATAATTCAGCCGTCATGAGCGCTACAGAAGTTCACACCAATGATGGAGGAACGCATACCGTTCCGGAAGTAAGTGCCGAGACTGAGCTCTCAAAGGATAAAATCTTCCACCTCCTTCAAACGCCTCGTCGGCGTCACGTACTACGGTATCTCAAGGGACGCGACGGGACGGTCGAGATGCGCGACCTCGCGGAGCAGGTCGCCGCGTGGGAGAACGACACGA
>NZ_BROP01000011.1:0-103406 GCF_026008575.1 Haladaptatus sp. T7 | reverse complement strand
TCAGCAGTTGACTCGACCAACGCTCACGAATGACCCACCCGCAGATATCGTCGGTGTTGACTGGAACGGCCTCCATCGCGGGGCACAGTTCGGTGAGTTCTGGACAGCCGCTGGGTGGGACGACAGCGGCCGGGACGCTGACCACGTCACGGTTCGGAAGACCGTTCGTCACAGCCTTGGTCGACTCCGAGAGTTCTGGCAGGGACACGGCGTCTGGCCAGATTCGACACCGCAAGATGCCGGTCTGGATGTAGAGTACAAGGGACCATCACCGAGTGAGCTCGACGGTGCTGCCTGTACTGGATGCGGGACAAATGTCTGGAGAACCCCTCGTGGTCCCTTTGTTGCCGAGTATGATACGGGAGATGTCTGTGGATACTGCAGCTACGACTGCTACTTCTCGCATCGCCATCGGAACAATCTCGAGGAGATTGCCGGTGATCAGAGCGTCTACTTCCCACCGGCGTAACTCGGAGATTGTTTTTCGAGCCCCTGAGAGGGCGAAGGCTCCATCGAGAGTCTTCGTCCAGAGGTGAATCAAGTGAGTCAGCGACAGCACGCGAACGACGTCACGGTCGATGAGATTCCAATCGATATTTCGAACACACAGTCCGGGGAAATCGATCCAGGTGATGTTCCTACGGAGATCGAATCCATCACTCGCGGACTGGCGAGTGAACAGCCGCCGACGAACCCACTCGTCGTTCTCAAAGCAGCTCGGTGGTGGTACATCCACGGCTAAGGTGGGTCCGATCCCGCATTCCGGTGGGCCATCGAGTGGGCGCGACACCTCGCGACAGACACACCGAGCGACGTAGAGATGTTCGACGAGTATCTCAAATACCTCGTTGCAGTCGGTTTCGCGGACGAACCACACGAACTCCGGTAACTCTCAAAGGGAGTTGTTTTTTGCGCCCTGAAGGGTGCGGCGCGTTCTGAATCGATGCAGTTGCGGTAATTCGAGTCCTGAAAATCATGGCTACGAGTAGTGATTCGTCGGTCTCGTTCGAGGAGACCGACACCCGGCACGACGAGATGCACAGTACCATCGAAGCGTGGATCGACGACCTCGTCGACCACGTCGACGATGCACAAGCAAGTGAGGAGTTCCAAGAGTGGCTGGAGGTCCAGAGTCGGTTCCACGACTATTCGCACCGAAACACGCTCCTCATCAAGCTCCAGTATCCCGAGGCAACGAAGGTCGCAGGCTACAACACATGGCGGAACGACTTCGATCGGCACGTCCAGGAAGGCGAACAGGCCATCTGGATCTGGGCACCAATCATCACCAAGCGGTGTCCCGAGTGTGAAAATTCACCGAGCTACCACGAGAACATCGGTTGTGAGTACGACGAAACGTCGCCGGATGACTGGTCGAAAGGCCTCGTTGGGTTCAAACCAGCACCGGTCTTCGACGTATCCCAGACGGAAGGACAACCGCTTCCCGAACTGGAGACGGCGGCAACGGGTGACGCCAACGATCTGGTGCCAGCGCTCAAAGATGCAGCTGATGAACTCGGTGTGACGGTTCGCATTGTCGATGCCGACAGCTGGGAGCATGGCGACGCGAAAGGAGTCTGTAAGTACCGGAGCCTACACGACTTTCAGCCAGTCGTCGAGGCGAGGGCTCGGTCGAACCACGCAGATCTCGCGGTCACACTGATTCACGAGTACGCTCACGCGCTGCTCCACTTCGACGTCAACGACGAGGACGAACGGTCGAAGCGCGAAGTCGAAGCGGAAGCCGTCGCGTACATCGTTGGTCGGTATTGCGGCCTTGATACAAGCGGTTCAGCATTTTATCTCGCTGCGTGGCAGGATGATGAGCCAGAGTCGATCCAAGACCGGTTCGGACGGATTAGCAGCACCGCAGAGGAGATCATCGACGTGATCGACGGGTAGGTCAGTGTAGCGCGTCGATGAACAGCTCTCCACGTCGCCGTGAGTTTCTATTGCGCCGCGGAAGGGTGGCGGCGCGCGTGATCGTGCGCCGCCGGGATTGAACGAATCCATGACTGAACAGTACCTTACAACGGTTCTCGATGAAACCCGCCAAACGATTGAGAGCCATCCGCAAGTCGGCTACGGAACCGAACAGCCACTCCACGAACACCTACGATTCGCGGTACTCCGGCTGCTGGAGAACGAGGCTGAAGACACCCATACGGGCGAACCACGCGTTCCAGGGATCACGGTCGGGTACGGGAACGATGCGGCGATGTTCGATCACTGGAGAGACGAGGTTGAGTGGTGGACCGACATCGAACCGCAAGAGCACTGTACTCGGTTTCGCATCTTCTACGAGCAGTTAGACCAGGACGAGTTGCCGCGACGGGCGTTGGAGGTGATGACGGCACTCGGCGCGTGGCGCGTCTGGGAGGGGCCAGCTGCAGCGTGTGGCTCCTACGATCACCGCGGTCGACGCGAAGCACACTTTCTCCTCCACTACAATCACCCGATTGAAGAGCACCTGGCTCGCCTCGTGGAACCCAACGACCCCGCTCTCGCCCCAGACGGTGGATGGGTGGCAACCAGAGACACCCAGAGCGCCATCAAACCAGAGATAGATACGGTTTCGGCAGAACCTTCAGCCGATGAGCTCGCACCGCGAATGCGGCGAGCATGCGACGAAGAGATGGACGTCTCACTCTTGAAGAAGGGCGGCGTGTACGAGGTTCATTCAGAGTCCGGGAATTTCTACGATGTCGATGTCGTCGCTGAGACGTGTACATGTCTCGACTGGCAGCGACGCGAACCTGAAGGGGGCTGTAAACATATGCGCCGCGTCGATATCGAAATCGATGCAGGGAACGTTCCCCGACCAGACGGACGCCTCCCTCGCACAGAATCGGAACAGCAGCCAAATTCGACACTGTAGGCTGTCAGCAGCCACCTAGACTTAATCTTATTCTTAATATTAAGAATGGGCTAGACCAAGCCCTGGGAAGCTAGCTAACGGAACTCTCGTCCACGGTGAATTCTGCAGTCATAAGTACCGACTCGAGGCGCGCGATTTCATCGGCACACTCCAACTCGCCGATCCATCGATCGGGGAGTGCATCTGCTCCGAATCGAGCTCCCGCGATAGCTCCCGTAACTGCACCGACGGTGTCGGTGTCATCTCCCATATTTACAGCAGAGACGATGGCATCCTCCGCCGTATCCGCTGTAAGTCCGTGATACAGCGATGTTTGCAGCGTATCGACCACGTAGCCGCTTGCACTGAGCGTGTCGGGATTGATACCGTCCGGAACCGAGCGTAATGCTGTGAGGAGTTCCTCGGGAGCATCGGCTTCGATATGATCGAGAGCGTCTCTGAGAGGGGTTGGTCGCCGGGCAAGCAACCCTGCCAAAGTGAGATTGAGCACGATACAGCCATACGTGCAGCGCGGATCCGCGTGCGTGATCGCTGAAGACGTCGCACTCACACGTGAAAGGTCACTCCACTCGTCCCGAAACGCGATCGAATACGGCGCACAACGCATTACACTCCCATTCCCAGCATTGCTCCCTTCGGCGCGGGACTCCCACACCTGCTGGCCAGCATCACGCCAGGATGCTCCGTGTTTGATTTTCTGGATGGTATCGCTGGTCATCAGGCCAATGTCGAACGGACCACTGTCGTACCAAGCGACGAAGCGCTCAGCGATATCGTCCGGCCTGAACGCCTGATGCTCGGCAAGGCTTCGGGCAATACAGAGCGCCAGTTCGGTATCGTCAGTAATGGTCCCTGCAGGCTGATTGTGCGTCCCGTGGCCCAGCATCTCTGTAACCATTCCGTGCGTCTGCGAAATCTGGTTTGAAGAACGGAATTCGACGGGACGTCCGAGGGCGTCGCCACAAGCAAGTCCTAGAAGAACGCCGGCCTCAGCATCTGTTGACGACATATCCCCTTGTTTGAGAGTCGGTGATAAAACTATTAATCAGTGACAGCAGTGGTATCAGCAGTCGCTATGGAGAATACGTATGCTGATATTCGAAAAAAGCAGCATCTCGATATTACAGTCAAGGTTGTGACGTGCAGACCGGGGTCAGGTTCTCGACGCGCCTTCGAGATGACTCTCGAGGACGTTGATGGGACCTCATTTTCATTTACAGTATGGGCGAAAAGCCCGAATGGGCGGGACTACCCGTGGCAGGAGGGGCACTGGTATCGGCTTCACTCTGCATACGGGGAGGTGTGGCCAGCTGGCCGAGAGCTGCATGGGACGGGCAAACTCGAGATCGAACACAAAGGCGTTCGCCCGACCAACCGCCGTGCGAAGCTTCTCTACCTGACTGACACCCATCTGGGGAAGCAAACAGGCGGTCACAAGAACAATTCTTGGAAGTTAGACACCGTCGCTGGCTTCAACGCTGCGATTGACCTCGCGACCGAGCAGGGTGTCGATGCCGTTGTTCACACTGGCGATGTCTTCCATAACGATACCACGAACGGGATTCCGGAGTCGATCGAAGAAGCATGCCATGATGGTCTCACTAAGCTGGCGAACGCCGGGATTCCGTTCTACTTCATCTACGGCAACCATGCGCGGAAAAAGGGGCGCGTCTGTCTCGAACAGTTCTGTGATGCAGGATTGGCTACGCATCTCCGTTCCCGCCCCATTGTGATCGGGGATGCCGTCGCACTCTATGGAGTCGACTATCAGAAATCGTGGGACCACGGTCAGCTAGGCTTTGAGCGTCTACCAAGCGGAGTCGCGACTCTCCTCTGTATGCATCAGTCGGTTGCACCGCTTACGGGAAGTCCGAACCCTGATTGCCACTTACAGGAAGTACTCGAAGAGAGCACGATTTCGATTGACGGGCTTGCTCTCGGTCATCTTCATACGAACGCTGAGAAAACCCTGGATGGCTGCTCTGCGTTTTGTGGTGGGGCGACAGAACGACTGACCAGCGAGCTGGAGCCAAGCGTAGAAACCATCACTGTCGAGAAGGGAGAGATTCGTCGTCATAGGCAGCGCTTGTAATTCCAGGAAATATCTTAATCTTAAGAATAAGATTAATTTCTTTCAGGACCAGGGTTGCCACTGAATCCTTGAGGAAGGTTGAGTTCTCTCCTTAGAGTGTCGACCACCCATTGTTTTATCAATTCAATTACAATCAATCGAATAATGGCCGATTTCAGCGAAGAAGTCGCTGAGCGAGCAACCGACCTACAGCAACTCGCTATCACTAATCCTTCAGAGGTTCCTCTCGACGAATTGTACGAGATTATTTCGACACCGACCGTCTCGCCCAACACACATGGTGCTGCCATCGTCGCTCTACTCAATGTCGCCCGTGCTCGTGATGACGTTGGATCAGCATTTGTCGATGACCTAGATCGCTTACTCAATCGACCATCCCTCAACGACGCGCTCGTTCTTCGCTGTCTCCGTCAGCTGGCGGCAAATGATCCAGCCGCCGTCCTCAGGATTCAAGAGGGAATCACTGCTCGAATCTCGCTCGAAAAATCCGAGATTACTCAGGCTGCAACGGGATGCTGCGTCGAGCTTGCAAGTACAGAGCCACAGGCATTCGTCGATCACGTTCCGATGCTCAGTGCCCTGCTCGACGTCGAGAACGAGACGGTTCGCACGAACGCGATCTATATCCTTTCGCAAGTCGCCCACGAGTATCCAGAAGAGGTGAAGCCGATGGTCCCGCAACTGATTGCGGGGATTACTGAACGCGATCAATCGTACCAGACGAACGCGTTGTCGGCACTCGGGGCAGTAACCTCCGCGTATCCAGCCACTGCGAAGTCAACCACTGAAGTCTTGGCTGAGCTAACGTCTGCATCGGCGCTGAAGGTGCGTGCTAATGCAGCCGCTTTACTTGCCGATATCGCCAAGGAACATCCTGACGCCGTCGAGGACCATGTGCCGGCCCTGATTGACTGTTTTCACAGTGACGACGAATTTCTCTGTGGGAACGCTGCCTCCGCGGTTCTTCAAATCGGGGTTCAAAATCGAGCAGCCGTTGAGGAGGCAATTCCGGCTCTAATTGAACTCCTGGACGATCCCTCGCCAGTTGTCCGTCGAAACGCATGCAAAGCACTCGGGCAGCTAGAGGCGACGGTCGCACTTGTCCAGCTTCACTCCGTTGCTGAATCCGACCCTGACGAGAAAGTCCGGGAATTGGCATCGTGGGCCATCGACGGGATATCGTAGCTTGGAGAGGTCGGTTCAAATCGCCGCTTTACGACGGTTTCAGTTGCCGGCAGGCAGGTCTGGGTCGGCGAATTCGTCTTTGATATATACGACCGGAAGCCCCAACACGGCCCTGATACGGTCGCGGTTTCCGTACATGTGCGACTTGTCCGAGGTCACTATTTTTCCGATGAGGTTTCGGTTCCGCTGGTGATTTGCATCGCACAGGATCACTTTGTCAACATACCCATCAACGAACCAAAGACGTTGGTTCCGCTCTTCCTCGGTCCACTCACTCGTCGGACCCCACGTGAGACGACTCTGAAGTTGGGCCCGCGTCTCCAGTGCATCGGTAATGATGGTGTCGCAGAGCGCGTCCATCGCTTCACGCGCCACCTTACTGGTCACCTGCTGGTCGCCGATTTCGTCGCGGAGAAAGCTGCGAATATTGGGTCGAATAATCTCTCGGATCAATCGCTGAGGATAAACGTTCTCCTCGATACGAGTGACAGCGATAAACTCGTCAACGAGCGTTTCCAGATCCAGTTCCTCATCGGCACAGCTTCGAAGTTTAATCCCTAAGTTGGTCTGCGCAGCTCGAATCTTCGAAAACTTATCGCCGAACCTCCCCTCGTCGGTCTCCCAGCTCACCTCTGCTGAATCGAGAGAGTTCCCTGAGGTGCTGTTGCAGTATTCGTAAATCACTGCCCGACTCGTCGAGAGTGAGTTGTCGGTCTCAAAGAGTCGTTCGGCCTCGTCGCGCCATAGGTCGTGAAGGAATGTCACCCCGACGAGTGGGCCAGTATCAAGGAAATAGCGTGACATGGAACTTATCCTGTCACCTCGAAATCGATGTAAGGCAAGACGAGTGCGTCTGCAGCTCTTCTCGAGGTCCTGTCGTCACGTGCGTTTGCTTCTGCCTTCTCGCGCTCCCAGCTACGAAGTAGAGAGCGGAGCTGTCTCTTCGCATCGTCCAGGCTGTCGAGGCTCAACTCACGTTCAATCTGCTCACGCGTCAGACCGTCGTTCTCACGAACCGCGAGCTCCATACAGAAGAGCCGCCAGAACGTCTTGGAATACTTCTTTGCCTCTTTGGGATCATACCCCGAAGAATCCAGCTCAGCGCTCATCAATCGGTACCAGATATTAAGATCGTCCTCGTAGTCGGGGAAGGAGTCAGTTGGGAAGTCCTCAATGAAATCGTACAGTGTCTCTCTCGTCGGTCCAGCATTCCGGTCGAAGGAGAGCGTCATCTGTGCCGAATCTGCAGTCCCCAACTGCTTATCCAGACGCCGGTAATGTCGCTGTATTTCGTACGGCGCATCGTCGTACATCCGGTCGGTGAGTCCCTCGAGTCCGAGGTCGTAGTAACGTTCAAGCGCGCGACTTGCCGCTCGACGTCCCCGCCGAATCGTCCCCTCTGGTCTGTCAATGTCAGCAGCAGCGACGTCGCAAATTACTGGATCGTCGTTTGGCTCGCCTCCGGTGTGAACGCCGGTATTGGCAGTCGCCGTCATTGTACCATACATATACCAGAAGGTCGGGATGTCGGTCGTAACCCGCTCACTGTCTAATTCGTCTTTCACGAAATAGAGCAGCTTGTGAACGGCCTTTCGGGAAAGGGGACTGTCGTACCTGTGTTCGTCGAAGAGAAGTGCAACCACCTCACTCACGCTCAGTTTCCCGTGCATCGATTCGTCAACCTATCATTAGAATCGGACATATATCTATGCTGTGGGTAGAGGAGAAACACTATCTATCAAAGAGCACGGATGTCCAGTGACTAAATGCCGATATACAATCACGAAGGAACGAGCGAAGCTAGTGGGGACAAGGGTGAAAAGTACAAGCAGGCGATCGAAGAGTACCTCCGCGCTCGGGGCTACAGCATCGAACGACGGTCGAATCATCACAGCACGACCGAAGACCTAGCCGCGGTCACCGTCGACGAGAGTTTCCACTATCTCAGCGGCGAGAAGGTAGGTGACGACGTCAAGAAGTTCGTACGGGTGGAGGCCAAGGGAACCAAGTTGTCGCGACTAGATGACGATTTCCTCACTGAGCTAGCTCGCGTTTTCATCGACTATTGCGAGCAGGACGGAGGATTCGAATACCACATTTATGCATCGTACCTCCAAGCCTTTGACAAGTGGGAGCGAATATTCGATCCCAGGACGAACACCCCGGAGTACATCAATGACTACTTCGATACCCTGAAAGAGAGGCAGAAGCTGAATGACGCCGAGGAAGCAGCCCTCCAAGACCTTGGAGTAGAAGACTTCGAGTGGTTTCTCGCCGATGTCTTCGTCCACCGCGCCAGCTGGAACCGCCTCGGACAGATGGCAGAGGATGAGCGGTCTGTGAATCGCTCCAAATGGGACTTCTACACCCGAGAGAACTCGCCCTCGCGAGAAGCCGAGACGCTCGTCGCTAACTTCCTCCGTATTAGTGGGCTACCAGAATCGATCTACATCGGTAAAAACCTCACAGATCATCCTGAAGACATCTACGTCGATAATCCTCGGCACCTACCCATCTGGGTCGAGTCAGGCCAGTTCTACAGCCTGCTTCCAATGGAAGAGATGCCTGACTCGCTTCGTCCGTTCGTCGGTGGGGAGTCTGTTCAGAGCCGACCGTTCGACAGCTGGCTGGAGAGCGAAGATACTGCACCCACCGTTGCGAAGCGGCTGTTCAACCGCGAGATTCGACGACGCGCAGTCGAAGGGTACGAAGATTGTAGAATGGTGCGCCACCAGTACGAGAATCGCCTGCTCTTCAAACATGAAGGCGAGGAATCTGTCGAAGAGGACGATTCTCCGGCAAAGACGAGGGTCGAGGGATGGGACGTTGCGATGGATTGGGGCGCATATACCGCCCATCGCTATGCGGCACCGGTTGTCAAGCAATATAAGCAGCAGTTCTACGTCTTCATCGACACTGGGTGGATGTTCTCCCGTTCTGGTCGCGGCACCAGTATTGTAAAAGGCGACACCGCCAGCAAACTCCATGACAAACTCCAAAGTAGCGGCCATTACCGTCCAAATAATCTGAAGGCACAATTCCGACAGTGGCGCGCATACCTCGGAATGGACGAATCACCACCGCTTGAGGAGGCAAGTATAGAGGATGACTCCCAACGACTGGAGTTCGAGCACGAAGAGGGGTTAGAGCTCCGCGTGCGGCCTCCGAAAGACGGCTCCGAACGGGAACTTCTCATGCAACGAGGTGTGGACGCGTACTGATGTCTGGGTTCAGAGTGGACTACCTCTCGGAGCCGGAACTCGTCTTCGCCGGTGGCAATACGGCGAAGGACCCGCGGAGCGGACTGCTGAAGTACGGGCCCTGCCCACCGCGTGACGGCTCTAACCATGAGGTGGTACGGGTGGGACTGATTGGTGATAGCTGGTCTATCTCGGCGATGCGAGACCTGCTTGAGGACATGCGTTATGGGATCCTTCCCAAGAGAGACGAGCGACAGCGGTGGAATCAACCCTTCCCGGGACTCGGCCCTAACTCTGAGCTCAAGATGTCGTTCGATCAGCGTCCGATGTGGCGGGGCGAAATCGAACACGATGACATTGACTCACTGAGCGACGTCCGCGATGATGCCGACCGTGTTGAGATGGCACTGGATTACATCAAGTACCAGACAGAGGGCGTCTGCTCGACAACCCCGAGCCCGGACGTAGTCATTGTAAGCATCCCGGAAACCCTCGCTGAGCTGTTCACAGAGGGTAAGAAAGCAGATACCATTCGGACGGCCGACACCGACTTCAGAAGCCGCATCAAGCTTCTGGGGATGCTGAATCAGACCCCGACACAGCTCATCGGCCCCAAGACCCTCCGCGGAGAGGATGTCCAACCACGTCGAGAGGTAGCGTGGAATCTCGCAGTTGGTCTACTCTACAAGGCTCGAAGAGGACGACCATGGAAGCTTACTGAACTCAAATCGAACACCTGCTACGCCGGCATATCCTTCTACGATGAGCGCGGGACGGATCCAGACACCAGAGCGTCAATCGCGCAGGTGTTCATGGAGACCGGAGAGAACTTCGTCATCCGTGGCGATCCGGTCACCGATATCGCCAGTGATGACGATACAGGACGGACACATCTGTCGGCTGGAGATGCCGAGCGGCTAATCCAAACCATCTTGGAGCGGTACGGCGACCGAAGGCAGGATCGCCCTGATCGATTGGTGATTCACAAGTCTTCCAACTTCTGGGAGCAGGAGACAGAAGGCTTCAAATCTGGCTCCGAAGACGTGAGACAGCGAGACTTCATCACCATCCGAGAACACCACCCAATTCGTCTCTTCAGCAACACGCAGTACCCGCCTCTGAGGGGTACAGTCGCCCTGCCACCTGGGAGAGAAGAGTACTACCTCTACACGAAGGGATTCATTCCGGAGATTTCTGCGTACGCTGAGTCCGGCACTCCAAACCCAATCGTCGTCCGTCCTCATGAGGACGTGAATGCTACCTCGTACCGGGAGATCTGTGAGGAGATACTCTCGTTCTCGAAGCTCGATTGGAATAGCTCTGATTTCTGTAAGAAGCTCCCTGTGACGGTCGGGATCGCTGACGCTGTTAGCGACATTCTTGCAGAACCGATGGCGCAGAACCTCCCGGACGGGGCATTCCCGTACCACTACTACTATTACATGTGATCTCGCTCGCTAGAAGTTTCGTTAGAACAGAATGAAGGCAACTGACAAAGGAACACGTAAGTTCGCTGGCAACCCGCCCTACCGTTATGACGAGTTCTCTTATCACTGCCTCTAACGTCACGGCTTTCGGTCTCCTGTGTGATTTAGCTGGAGCAATTCTACTTGGTCCGAACATTGTTCGACAAGCGTACAAAGCCGCACAGGTGCGCAAACAACTACAATACGAAGGCTATGAGCCGAATGATGTCATGACATCATTTTATCTAAACGATGAGCCAATCGAACATGAATCACTCAAATCGTCGAAACAGCAACTTCGGGAGTTTGAGCGTGAATGGCTCTTACCAGCTATTGGGCTAGTGCTCCTCTGTATAGGATTCACAGTGCAATTCATCGCGGTTGCGTTCCTGTAACGAGATTAATCGAAAGTCGAGATCGCCCGGCTGGGCTTCAGAACTTGACGATGAATCGGGAGGGGACAACAGTTAGTCGCTCGCTCTCGGCGTCTTCAACTTTCGGAATGTCATCGAAAACCGTTGTGACGCTTGGATTATCCAGCGCATTGATGATTCGAACGACAAAATAATCTCCATGCTCTTTCTGAGCAACCTGATGCTCATGCCTTGTCAATCCAAACTGGCGGTCCTGTTGTTCCGTCGCCTTCACTTCGATACAAGCTTCTAAACCGTCGTTAATCGATTCTACTGCAAGGGTGTCTCCGTCCAAGACAAGGTCGGCTCCACCAACGTGGATATCATAGCCACGTCCACGCTCGCTCGACACATCACGAATCTTGACGGTACATCGCTCGCCATCGTACTTGCCTGAGAGTTCGATGATGGACGGTGATTCGTCGACTGTTGGTTCAGAGTCGAAATAGTCGCTAATGACTCTCTCCAAATGAGTCATCGCAAAGGCCTCACCCTCATCTCCAATTTCGTTGGCTCGTCCCCCACCTCCACCGGGCCACCCGCCATGGGATCCACTCTGCTTCTCCTTTGCCGGGGTTTTTCGGTGATTTCTGGGACGGTCCTTCGAATTACCTGTATAGGCTTGCTTTGTACGAGTTGAGTCACTGGGTGACGATGGTTCCCTGTCTCGTTCAGCCTGGGATGAAGTCGATTCTACTCTCTGGGATCGGCGCGGAGACGAATTCGTCCTCCCTGTTCTTCCGTTCGTGGAGGTATGTGATTCCGATGAACTGGAGGACGGTCCCGAGCGAGCCGCTTGACCGTTTGTCGAACTCGGTTTCTTGGATTGGTTCAGAGAACCGGTTGGTTGCGGTTTAGAACCTTGTCGATCATTGCTTGTTCCGGCTTCTGAGTCATCTCCATCATTTTGGTTGGCAGTCTGCGAATCCTTTACACCGTTATCATCAGGCGTGGTTGGGTGGGAGCTATGACTCTGAGAGATTTCTGGATAATCATCCACAATCGATGAATGTTGAATCGCTTCTCCGTCGAGATAGGCTTGAATAATTCCTTCTGGTTTGCCGACCGCCCCCTTGGATAACTGGGTATATCGATTTTTGTCGGCACCAGTGAGGTCAAGCGAGGCAGCCAGCGAGTCAATGAGATCGAGCTGTGCTACGTCCTCGTTTGCAAGGAGCACATGCTCGGCATCTTCATCGATGAAAACCGCTTCTTCGTAATTGGAGACTGCTCGCCGCCCATTGAGATAGTAATCACATGCAACACGTGGTGGGCGTTGTATCGTGTACGTGGCAGTCGATGCGAGTAGATCCGCTGCGGCCCCTTGTTCCCTGGATTCTAGAACGCTGTAGCCGACATCGAGAGATTCCTTAAATACGTCATATAGGCGCTCACCACCGATTTCGTATTCCGGATAGGCGACCTCGCGTGTCAGAGCTTCCTCAAGTGGTTCAGCATCGAGAACCGCCACTAACCGATTGATAGCTTTCCCACGGTTGTATCGAGCGTCATACCACGGGAAGACTACTTTTGTCGCGATTTTATCCGGTAGCATTTCTGTGAACCCTGGTCCTCGCGCAACGAATTCAATGTCGTCGTACTGGACCAGTTCCTCGTTAGCATTCGGAAGTGCATCGGCTGCAGCAAGCTCATTGGCGATGTCGTCTAGCTCATGGTCTATTGATTCGTCGTGTGCGACTTGACTCACGATAGATCGCCATGCCTCTTCGACGGTGCTCCACGCGTCTTCATCTGCCTGTGCGAGAAACTCGATATACGTCTCCAGTGCAGGGTCAATTTCGATGTCGAAAATGTCGACGAAGAGATCCTGGAATCCGCGGTATTCGTCTTTAATGGGGACGACGTAGTCGCCTAATTCCCCACTCCATGTGACTTCAGCGGGTGTTCGGAACGCAGGATCGGCACTTGGGATGTAGATAAATGCGCACTCTCGAAGACAATCAATTACCTCGTCTCGCTCTCCTTCGGGTGCGGTCTTGATCTGCTTCGCAAGCGAGTGCAGGTGGGAGCGAATCTCCCGGTTCAGTTCGTCGGCGTCACGTTCGTTACGGGACTCGACCAGTCTTTCAATACCGATCTGGTGCTCCGTAATGCCGACATCATCACGAATTCCGAGAGTATTGAGGAGATTCGCCGAAACAGACTCGATTACTTCAGCAATGTGAGTCACGTCAGCTTCCTCGGTGACAGAGTTCCGTCGGAATAGATGGTCTGGTCGATGGAGTTCTCCATCGTCTCCCGGAAGCCATGAGACAGATCGAAGTAGCTGCCCAAACGTCGTCGGACAGGCACTCTCCTCAGTTTTTACTTTGTACCCGTTATTCGGAATAGAATAGCAGTAGTCGCGATAGAAGCAATCGCTGTAGGTGTCTTCCCAGTACGTGTCAAGCATTCGGGCGAACTCCCGACCAAATCCAGTATTTGTCTCGGTTGCGTCTCTGAACGCTTGTGTAACCTCCTCGTCCAAGGCGTAGTCGACGAGTCCATGCCGGGCATTCTCGCGTTTCATCCAGCGGCAATTTCGACCATTGTAGGGCGCTAGATCGGTATCTAATCGAATATCTGTTCCCTCGTCATCGTGCTCGTCGAGGAACTCCTGAATCTCCCTCTTAGAATCAAAGGTGACTCTATTGCAGTGGTCAGGGTTCTTATGCACCTGAATGCAGTCCTGGACGCCAAGTTCTGCAAGAAACTCACGCCAAGATTGTTCATCATCATCCACGTCATCACCGGTGTCGTCACCATCGAGATACGAGGGCGTTACCGGTGCTTTAGAGGTGATCGTGCCTAAGACAAGACTTGAGTCGTAACGGCCTTCATTATACTCCGAGGGGAGATACAGGTCCTCTGGTCGTGCATATTCGCCATCCTCTGTTCTGAGCTGAATCTTCGAAATCTCGGTTAGAGTTCCGGATCGTTTCTTGATATATCTGAGATAGTCATCCAGAAGGTCATTTCGGTGGGCTTCAGGCTCCGAGTATGCCTCATTGATGATATCACGTACAATATCCCTGTGCTGGAGGGAATCGATACCCAATCGCTCCGAGAGGAGATCCTTTGCACGTCCGGCTGTAGATTCAGAGACCGTCTGGGTCGATTCCAACTCCGCTACGAACTTGCCACTCAGTAGGTCGAGATCCTCATAGAACGGTTCGTACGCAGATTCGTTCTGTTGCGCTGGAAGGTAGATCTTGTCTCCAACACCGGTTAGTGCTTTCCGAACACCCGGTTCATCTCCTCCTTGGAACGGGAAGATTGCAAGTGATCGAAGTGCTGACTCGATGCGCTTGATTTCCTTTCTCTCCTCGGTAGACGGATATCTCGAAAACGAATCCCCACTGAGATATTCCTCTATTGCCCCTAGCAATTCTACAATCTCTGGGGTTGTTAGGTCATCAAGGACGACCATATCCTGAAGTTGTTCGAGCGTCTCGGCAACAGAGAGATCTGTCGTCCCATCGAGTGCACAGAGCCGGTCGTAAATCTCGTTACCTAGGTCGAGAGTCGGATGAGCGTCGACATCCGCGTATGCATTCGCGAACTCTTGTAACGGAAGTACCGACCGTAGTGCCTCCGGTAGAATCACTATCTCTTTAGGCTGAAAGAGGTCCTCCGACTCATTCGGGACGATTGCCTGCCCTTCTATCTGCGTATAGGCATGGTCAAGAAGCGGAGTGAGATATGCAGGGCGATCTTGCGCCGGATTTGGGTCCGGAATGAGTTCGAGGATCGTCTCTGGGGCGACCTGTTCTGCATGGAACGTGGTAATTGCAGTATCGAGTAACTCGCCTGCAGCTCTCAGGAATCGGTCATTCAGCGGATGTCCCGGCCGAATCTGTTGGCGGTTGGATTTCAAGAGGAAATCTGCCTGCACATCGAACGGCAATCCAGTTGTTTGACTCGCAGGGAAATAACAGAAGAGTCGGCTATCAGAATGGGATATCGGCCTTCCTGATTCGTCAACAGGGACCGCAATAGACACTGTAAGTTCAATGGATCGGTCGTTGAGATCCGCAGTTTCAAAATCACGTTCCTCGGCGATCATCTCAAGTGTCTCGTTATCGGAATCTAAAGCGGTAGTAAACAACCGATACCGATCGATACTCGGAGACTCGTCACTACTCGGCGAGGATTTTCGCACCTCGTGGACGTTCTTCTGAGTCTCCTTTCGTTCGTAAGTAGTCGACTGCCCCTCAATCTCGACACGAATCGTTTCTAGGTTGTTCAGGAATGGGAGTAACCGTTCAATCGATTCCAGCTTTGATTTGAGTGCCTGCCTGCGTGTATCTGGGAGGTCCGGTTTGAACGGAAGTCGAACCTTGGTTCCCTTGAATGGGATGTCGTCACTGGGTTGTTCTTGGGGCAGTTCCGGGTCGACCCTGTCATACTGGAACGCGAAATAGCCTGTCTCAATTTGGGGATTGTCGGTGACGCTGAAAATCGTCTTGAATCCAATTCCGAAGTGGCCAATATACGAGAGGTCGTGCTTCGTACTTGCTGTAAACTCGCCGAGAGCGGCGACTTGGTCAGCCGTCATCGGCTCCTGGTGATTCTCGATGCTGAACTCATCCTGCGTGAGGCGAAGTGTGGCTGCAGTACACTCACCACCGACGTCATCAGCATTTTGGAGGAGTTCAGGGACGACTTGAGAGGCATCATCGAGATTTTTCAAGATCTCGTCACTCATCCGCCGTAGTTTCTGCTGTTGGTCCGTTGGCGTCTCCGCTTTCAGATGCTGTTGGCGTTCCTGGATCCGTTCCAGAATCTCTTGGGCCCCTTCTTTGGATTCTGGAGGGGCATTTTCGAACTCCCACTTTTCCGTCGTACTGCTCATTGTACCTGTCAATGTCCTCTCGATTTTTAAACCCCCCTCCCACCGGGGTTTAGGTATAAGAACCGCCTCGCCAGAGCAGAGACTCTGTATAGTCACATACAGTATATGAAATGAGATATCGACGTTATAGCCTGTGTATCCTCCGATATTGAGAGAATTCGAGAATCCAGAGCCACTGTGTATTATCCCAGTTGTACACAGTAGATTTACGTGGGTCGCCGCCGTCGGTCGAGCACGAACCATGGAACCCGACGAGGGCGACGCTACACCCAGGGAAACACCGGTCGAGACGGCCATCCAGCAGTACCTCGACAGCGTCGAAGCCGGGAACTCCAGGAAAAACTTCGCGTCGACCCTCGCGACGTGGCGAACCTGGCTGCGCGAGGAGCGCGGTGTGACGGACCTCGAGGACCTGAACGTCCTCGACTGCCGCCGATACGCGCGTCATCTCAAAAAGCAGGCCCGCGACAGCGATTTGAAAGCGAGTACCGCGACCACCTACTACGCGTACGTCCGCGCGTTCCTCACGTTCTGCGTGGCAGACGAACTCCTCGATACGAATCCGGCCAAAGCGAAGCGTGCCACCGACGAGCTCCCCGAGGATCTCGGTGACGCCGACCGGCAGTTCTGGCGGGAAAAGGAGCGGCGGGCGATCATGCGCTACGTCGACGAACGTGTCGATCACGCCCTTGACGAGGAAGCGGACATGAGTCGTGAGCGGGCCTTTCGCGACCGAGCAATCGTCTATCTCCTGGGACTCTCGGGCGTTCGCGGCGCGGAGGTGTTCGCTGAACCCTCGGACGACAAGCGCAACGGCATCACCTGGGGAGACGTCCAACTCGACTCCGGTGCCGTCCGCGTCCTCGGGAAGTCACGAGAGTACGAGTACGCACAGCTTCCCGAGCGGGCCGCCACGGCATTAGAGCGGTACAGGACGGTCCTCGATCCACCGACCGACGAGTGGCCGGTCTTTCCCAGCGGCCACATCCCATCGAAATATCGCGCCGTTCGCGAGCAGCTGACCCGCGAGGGAGTTTCGGACGACGAGATCGAGACCATTCTCGAGCGCAGCGATATCGAGACGGTGCTCCGAGAACATGAGATCATCCCACCAGCGCTCTCGACGAACGGTGCTCGCAACCTGATGAAGCGGCTGTGTGATGACGCTGACCTCGACGTCGACGGTGACTACCTGAAGCCACACGGTGCCCGTCGAGGGCTTGGCCACGAGCTCTACGCGAGCGGCCACGCCGAACTCGCCCAATCAGCACTCCGACACGCGAGCATCGAGACTACCCACGAGTCGTACTCCGACATCCAAGCAGCCGAAACCGCGAAGCAAGTGGACGATCTCCTCAAGGACTGAATTAACCAACGCCATCCCAATCTCATGGAGATTGTTGGTTAAGCCGTGTGGGAATCCTCCGCGCCATTGGTTGACCTTAATGTTAAGGTTAATTTTAAAACGTCCGGGCAACTGTACTGACACAGCCATCGTTGGCTACAGATGGAATCATTAGAAGATCTATTACCGGGATCGTGCCCCTCAACCTCTTGAAGCTGTTTAATATTAAGATTAGAATTAAGGATTCCACAGTCTATTCGTAGTCTCACAGCAAGGCACCAAGATAGTGGTAGCTTAGAGCTACCATGGTAGCTCTGAGAGTACATTCATCGGAAAAGACAACATAAGGTTCCATCACCCGTCAATTGCGCGGCTTTAGCCACGACCGCCGGAGTTCCTCATCCTCTGGTGTCCCCTTAAAGAAAAACACGTCAGCGCCCGCTTCGGTGAGTTGCGGGATTAGCTCTCGCTGGCTATTAGGAATATGTGCACGACCCGATTTGGAATCCGTGTACTTCACTTCGACGTAGGCCCCCTGATGGGAGAGCGTGACATCCTCGTCGTCAAGACCGGAGAGAAACGCCTCGACATCCGCTTGCTCACCGTAGACGAAGAAGTCAGGAATACCAGCAGGCGGGGTGTGTTTCGAGTGACCATCGAAGATGGCTTCAAGCGCGCTGGGAACAGCCTCGCAGAGCGCTTCATAGTCGAACTCCCACCTCGCGTTGCTCGGGTTGACATCAATGAACGCCCAGAGAGTCTCTGGCCCGTCGACGACCTCTAACCCTGAATCCTGTGCCATCTGCTCAAAGTAGTCCTCGAAGTTCTGTCCGTTCTGATTACCGGCGATGGTTCGGCGACTTCGTGGGTTCAGGTGTTCAGGGTTCTTTCGAAGGTATTCCACTAGCGCTCGCTCGATTTGAGGGATCACCTTCGATGCCGTTGGGAAGAGATTCTTGCCAACGTCTCTCGCCTCAGAGAGGGTTCCGACGGCGTCAAGATCGGCGCGCTCTCCCGCCTCTTCTTGGAGTGCCTCAATGATTGGGTCGAATTGGATACGACTGTCATCTGGACGAAAGTCATCACCTCGAACGACGAGGCCGAACGTCTTCTCCTCAAATCGGATCGGATTCGCGTGCCGGATACGCGGGATCGCCCAGTCAGAATAGTCAATCAGACGTCTACTGTAGGCACTTGGTTCCAGCTCCCAGAGCGGTAGGATGTCGTGATTACCAATGTACGGCTGAAGGACTGAGTTATCAAGTGCTGAGAAAATTCGCTCACACTCAGCGGTTGATCGGCCGCAGATAATGAGTGGAACTTCTTTGTCACCCGTGTTGAGCGTCAGAGATAGGGCCCTCGTAAGTCGGTCTTGAAGGACCTCAACCCACCTCTCGCCTTCCCTACGACTCTCTAATCCGCGAACGTACAACAGTGAACGGCTGCTGCTCTCTTTCTCAGCAACTGCGTAGCCTTCTCCCGAGTATGTCATCACCTCGTCCGACTCAACAATAGAGAACTCCCGCTCTCGTTCGTCCTCCAAAATATGGCACCGGACGCACGAAAACTGGTCCTTCTCGAACACCGGTCCATCGAAAAGGTGTGCACCGCAGTGCTGGCAAGTTATCTCGTTCTCCACGGTTAGTAGAGAGTCGGTGAGAGGGGTCAAAATTCATGGAGTTCCCTATTAGATCCACAAACCACTCTCCTCGAGATCCTCCTGACGAACCCTAGGAAACCTCAGCCTCTTCCAGATCCGGTTCGTCGAATTCGAGTGCCTCTCTAACGGCTTTGGGAAGAGTCGGTCGCGGTGCGTCCTCGTGGCGCTGCACCCGCTCGGATTTTTTCGTCTCCTCGTAGACAGCGCGTGCAACTGGGACGCCCCGCAGGAAATTATGCTCGTAGAGGATCTCAACCCCACGCTCGGTCGGCCCCCAGAACTTTGACGGGAGGTCTCGCGTCGACACGTTGGGTTCGTGCACGTAGACGTCAAGGATTCCTGCCTCTTGGAGTGTCTCGAGCTGGTCGAGGATGGCCGCCTCGTTCTTCGGAATCATGTAGTCGAGTTCGGCCAACGACGCGAGGTGTGCTGGGTGACCAAGGATCAACTGCAAGATGAGGTGGCGCGTCTCCTGGGAGAGCAGCTCACGCATCCGCTGCTGCTCTGCGAAGGGGTCCTCAAACCCTTCCGGGGCCGTGTCGCTCATACTGTAGAGTAGTGGGCTCGACTGCATAACGGTTTGGGTTGAACAAGTCAATAGAATCGCCGAAACACTGACTCAGTTAGAAACGCCTTTTACTCAGCCAGTACTGTTCCCACTTATGAGTGCTCCATCTGTGCCCCCAAACTCGGGCGAGATCATGAAGGCTGTGCAGCAGGCTTTACGTGGGCTCGACGTCGGGTCGACGGAGGCCGTGCGAATCCTCTCGTGGGCAAACAGTGAGACACCAGCGATCTACGACCGGGATCAAACCGCGTATCTCGTCCTCGGGAGCTACCGTGATCCGTATCTCCGACGCGTACGGGCGGTCAGCGATCGGCTAAACCGCCGATACGGAACGTATGCCTTCCTCATCGGAGACCTCTCAGACATCGATCTTCCGCGTCTTCCGGAGTTCCGGGTGAAGTTCCATATCACGGCGACACTCTGTGATTACGTGGCTGCCGTGTTCGAGCAAGACGCGGGCGGGGAGATCAACGAACTCGGCAAACTGGGCGAAACCGAGTACTTCGAAAAGGCGTACGCCTTCCCCCGTGCCTACCAGTGGGAAACGGAGGACCACCTCACCGACGAACGTGACGTAGTCGATGCTGCTGCGCAAATCATAGCTGCCACCGACATCGATGACGAGACAAAGACTGCAGAACTCGAGGCTCTCGTCGAACGAGCAAACCAAACTGGGATCGACATCTCGGTCGATGCGGTGAGGACCACGCTTGAGGAACACGATATCGAGGTTCCGTCGTACAGCTGGGTCCATCTGAACGACTTCCGTCTCTTCGAACTCCACGGGCGATGTTATCCCTGGACGACTGAGGAAGAGCTACTCGACGCTACAGATGATCTCCCGGGGTCGCCGAGACCGGGGTGGGAACAACGATAAGACTTGTTTTAACATTAATTCTAATCTTAAGGATAGGTCTGTCATTGTTGCTCAGCATCAGTGTGTCCAATCGGAGGTCTGCTTGTCCGAGAGAAAAGCTGGAGTTCCCACTGATGTGAATAGGCCCTCATTGAAGCGTCGCTGTCTGCGATCAGGACAAAAGCCACCATTAACCTTAACTCTAAGATTAAACAGGGCTCGTGCCCGTTATCAAGAGACGTGACTGGTAAATTCCTTCCCCGTATTCGGCTTAACGGGAGCTACCTAACGGAGGTGTAGCTTGGAGCGATTCCACATCAGACACCGACTTTACGACGTCGACAAGGTCATCTCGTGAGAGGGGATCGATCTCTTCGCGGACGCCATCAACGGTGTAGAAGATCGACGCCGAAATCTCATGCTCAGGATACAGCTCCCGAAGCACGTGATAGTAGACACTGAGTTGTTTTCGATACTCGGCTTCCGCGTGCCGACCACGGTCGGTCTTGTAGTCGACCACTTCGATGCGGTCAGCTCGAACGTGGACGAGATCGATGATCCCGGAGATCATCACTCGAGTCCCGTCGACGTCCAGCGGAAGATAGGCGTCCTCCTCGACGAGCAGGTCGCCCGACAGGCCGTCGAGAAACGACATCACGTGCTGTTTGTCGTCCCATCCGGGGTCGTCCCGATTCAGTTCTACATCATCGCCGCGCGCGTACGCTTCCGCAAAGTCGTGGACGTCGGTACCGAACGCCTTCCCCATACCATCGTCGACGTCCTCGAAAACATCCTCACGCATCAGCGAATGTGGTGAGTGTCCGACCGGTCCCTCCGGCGTCGGTACCGTGATCAGCAACTCTGTCTGCTCGGTTTCGTCTACGGTGTCTGCATCAGGTTCAGTGTCCCACGCTTCGATTTCGACCGGGAGTTCTTCGAGGAACGTGTTTGGGTCCTCCCCGGCCGAGAAGATCACGTGGCTCTCGGCGCGCGTAATCGCCACGTAGAGCAGTCGGCGCTCCTCGTCGTACTCCCTGGGCAAACACCGACGGAGGACGTCAGTCCGCCAGTCATCGTACACGTGGGGGAGGCCGTCTGCCTCGGCGTAGCTTTTCCGCTGTCGGAGTCCGGCCGGATCCTGAAACGTGATCGTTCCACTCCCGCCGCCCGATGGCGGGAATCGCCCGCTGTTCATGTTCGCGAGCACGACGATGGGATGTTCGAGCCCCTTCGCTGCGTGAATCGTCTGGACCGTCACCGAGTTCGCACCGGCATTCGCGTGAACATCGTGGGTACTGCCCGCTTCGATACCGCGCTCGATGAACCTGATAAGGTCTCCCCGAGTCAGTGTCGTCGCGGTGTGTACTGACTGAATCGTGTGGAGGACGACGTCGGCTGTAGCACCGTCGTACCCATACCGCGAGAAGACGCGTTCGGCCACCCCGCCGAGCGTCTCCAGTTCTGCCAGCTTCTCGCGGAACGAGCGCATGTTCTCGGGATACGCCTCGGTCTCCAGGACGTGCTTGATCTCATCGAGTGTGTAGCCTGCTTCCTCGAGGACGACCGCCCAGCCGCGGTCGGCGTCGGATTCGAGGATGCGTAGCCACGCCAGCAGTAACTTCGCCTGGGGCGTGCGGAACAGCTCGATCCCGCCCTCGTACGCCATCGGCAGTCCGTACTCCTCGGCGGTCTGCAGCAGGTCGCGGCCGAACTCTCGTGTTCGCGTGAGAACTGCGACGTCTCGATACTCGGGCATCCGAAGCGACCCGTCATCGGCCTCAACCTGGTAGGCGTCGTTGCCCACTAGCTCCTGTATCTTCGCGACCACCGACTCGTGTTCCTCCGGGCTCGCGATCGCTTCGATCTGGGTGTTCTCGTGTTCGGTGTTGGTCGAGAGTGAGACAATTCGATCCTGAATGGCCTCGACATCGACGTTGTCCCGGTTCGCCGCCGGAACGAGTAGCCCGTGCTCCGAGAAGTCAAGGATCTCCTGGGTGGAGCGGTAGTTCTCGATAAGCTCGATGGTATGAATCGGCCGAGCGTCGAAGGTAACCCGTTCGTGGTCGGCGTTCAGTTCGGCGACGAACCGATTGAGGCGGTCCTCGAAGGCAGTGATGTTCTCGACTTCGGCGTACTGGAAGCCGTAGATGCTCTGTTTCCAGTCGCCGACGACACAGAGGTTGTTCGTGCCCGCGAGTAGCAGCGTCAGCTTGAACTGGATCTCGCTGGAGTCCTGGAACTCGTCAACCATCGCGTAGTCGAACGCAATGGACTCACGAAGCGCGTGGTCCTCACAGAGCAGGACGAACGCGAACAGTTGGAGGAAGCCGAAGTTGAGGTAGTTCCGGCCGAGCGCGAATTCGAGGTACTCATAGTAGACATCGTGAACGAATGCCTTGAGTCCCTCGCGGTCAGCATCGAACACCATCCGAGCGACAGCATCGGGGACGCGTTTCGTGCCCTGCCCGCGAATTTCGGTCTTCTCAGGGGCGTCTGGCAGGTAGCACTTGTTCTTCCCGTAGCGGTTGAGCTTCGAGCGAAGCCGTGACTGTTTGCTCCCGCCATTCTGTGGCTCATTTACCTCGTCGAACAACGATTTGAACGCCTCAAAGTCGCCGTCGAGATACCGTTCGCCGTTCCGATACCAGCCGTCGGCTGTCGGGAACACGCCCTTCGAGGCGAGTTGTGAGACGAGTCCGAGGAGTTCGGTCGGGTCAGAGACGATGCGGAAGTAGTCATCGTACTCGGGGTGGTCGTCGCTGAACCGGTCGATGAACTCCCCGAACAGGGCTTCCTCGACGAGGTCGTCCTCGACGATCCGCGTCGAGCCCGTGATGCGGTCGTCGATCCCGAGGTGCGTCGGCGCAGCATAGCCGTGCTCCTGGAGGAGATCGTGGCAGAGCGAGTGGAACGTCTGGATCGGCGCGTCCGCGAGGTCTCGCATCCCGTACTCGCAGTGGCCGACGATCCGATCTTTCATCTCGGTTGCAGCGTTGTTCGTGAACGTCACCAGCAGCACGTCTTCAGGGGCGACATCGTCCTCGTCGACGATGTTCGCATAGCGGCGCGTGATGGTGAACGTCTTCCCCGTGCCTGCGCCGGCGTCAACGAGGTATAAGCCGTCGGTGCTGTCGATGAGGTCCTGCTGTTGAGGGTTGGGATTAGTCATGGTCAAGAAGGAGGTCGCGGTTGTCGACGCGACGGTAGTTCGGCTCACCGGCAAGCCCATTCACAGGGAAGCGTTCTTCGCCAGCGCGTCGGTGATTCAGTTCTGACATGCGCTCGGTGACGAACGTCTCGAAGGCATCAAGGTCCTCTTCGAAGTAGTTCTGACTCCGAACTCGTGCCAGCTGACGAAGCAGCTGTTTACAGCCTGACGAGACGTATTTGTACTCACCGACACACGCCTGCAGTCGGGTTTGCATCGCCTGCCCGAACTCGGAGTCGATGAGTTCGTCACTGTCACGCGTCGCCGGTAGCGGGGCCGTCTCGAACGCGGCTTGGTAATCAGTGTGCGCAATCTTCGAGAGCGTCTTTTGGCAGTTCTTTGCCCCGTCATCGCGGAGCTCCTCGAACGTCGCTCGCGACCGGGCGTGCTCCTCGAATGGGATCGGATGATACTCAATGGTCGTCAGCGTCTCCTCTACGTCCGCCTCGCCGGCGACGACGTCGTCGAGCGTCTCGAGAAAGTGGAAGAACGTGAACTGTAGGCGCTCGCCTGGGCGCTCGCTCCGACGGTGGGCGAGATAGAGAAGTGCCTGGAAGTTCGGCGTATCGCTCGGTGGATCGAGCGCGGAGTTCTTGACGACGCGAGACGCCCGTTTCCGACTCCCACTCTTGTAATCGAGGAGGTGAGTCGGTCCATGAACAAGGTCGATCTTGCCTTTCAGTCCGAGGTCTTCGTTCTCGAACCAGCGCTCCGTGAACGGCGAGTCGACTTCCCTGTCAAAATGGGCCGCGAAGAAATTCTGGCCCCACCCGCTGTTCGGAGTGAGCAGATCGTCACCCTCCGGGGTGCGTTCGTCGAGCAGTTCGACGATGGTTTTGAGGCCGACCCGGTACTTGGTACGGCGCGTTGGACGGTCGACGCGCCGCACGAACGGACCCGCCTCCTCGAGCATTACGTCTACGAGGTCTTCGATGGTCTCCTCGTCGATCAGGTCGGGATGGTTGACGTAGAACTCGGCGAAGTCGTGGAAGAGATTCCCCTCCTTGAAGTAGTCCTTATCGGGGCCGTCGACGAGCCGACTGAAGAGGTAGTCACGGGGGCTGTTGACGTACGTACTCAGACTGGACTGGCTGACGGTGTCGATTTGCGTCGGTGAGACGTCGAGTGATTCCTTCTCGAACCCATCCTGGGCCGCACTGAAGGTCCGTCCGTGAGTCACCGTATCGAGATCACTGAACCGTTCGAAGTCGTCATCAAGGAGGTCCTCGAAGTAGAGACACGGCGTTGCGGGTGAGCCGCCGATCGTGTCCTGAACGAGGTAATACTGTTCGACGCCGTTCTGGAGGAGGAGCTGAAACTGCGTCAGGTTCCGACTGAATTCAGCGTCACGGTCGACCCATGGACGACGTGGTGGAGAGTGAGTCCACGCTTCGTCGAGGCCGAGGTAGAATACGACGGGGCGGTCCACGTAGGCTGCTGACTTTGCGTCGGCCAGGAGAACCCCTTCGTCTTCGCGGTCGACGGGGACCTCGTAGCTCTGAAGGTAGTATTCGAGCCGATCAATGCCCTGTCTAGTGACGTCGTCGGTAGCGATCCCGAGCGCCTCGAGTTCATCTCGGAACGCATCGAGGCTGATCCCGGCCTGTCGTTCGTATGCAGTAAGTGCTCCAGCGAACGTTGTCTCGCCGATCTCCGCGCTGAACTCCTGAAACCACGTCAGACTGGCGGCGTCGACATCCTGTAGCCGCTTGTCGTCGTGTTCAACGTCGACGGCGATCCCGAGGCTGGAGAGAACAGAACGAATGGTCTTCACGCGCGTCTCCGTCCCGCGAGTAGCGGCGCGAAGGAACTGGACGAATCCGCGGTGGTGCTGTTCGTCAGCGAACCCGGGGCCACCGATAAACGGAATATCGGCGGCTTCGAGCGCGCTCGGGACGAGCGTTGCATATTCACTCCCGCGATCCGCGACGACCGCAACGTCCTCCGCATTGTCGGCGGAGACGATGCCGAGCACAGCGTCGACTATTGCTGTACTTGAATCGAAAATGTGGAACGGCGGTCGGTCGAATGCGGCATCGGTGAATGGATCGAACGTATCGTACTGCGTGGGGAGAATCGATCGTTCGAGGGTCGTGAGTTGGTCGTGGCCGACGACGGCGACGTCTTTGCTGTCGTCGATTTGGTACTCGTCGAGTCGCCGGGAGGTCGTATCGAGCGTTGAGAGCTGTTCGACGGTGGTCTCAGTCGCGGTGTCGGCGTAGGCGTCGTAGTCGAGAACGGCATCGACCCGTCCCTGGTGCTCCCAGCATTGGAGCGTGTTTCCGATCGCGTAGGCAGCCTGCTTCCACTCGAGATCGGTAGTCGTAACGAGTTCGAGAAAGGCGCTCCGGTCCTCGGCGCGTTCGCGACGACCTGCTGCGAGTCGACGCGGCGTGATGGCAAATATACCGAGATGAGCTCGGTCAAGACGTCGGTTCAGCCCACTGGCAAGCGGCGCATCAGGAACGATGACGAGGTCATAGTCTCGGACTTCGTCGTAGAGGGAGTCAAGTGGTTTCGCCCGCGTAACTGGCACGGCAACAATAACTCAGCCAATAATTCATATAATTATCGCCAAGTGTGTATTGGATAGCGATCACTTGGTATCGGTGAGAAAGAAGTCGCCGGCTAAGACACCAACCCCTTCATTTGCGGAGAAGTGGGTCGGGAAGCGCAGGACAGTCGTAATCGAAGGCCCCCTGTTTAACCAACAAAATTAAGCCTCAGAGCCCCATCTGTTGGTTAAAGTGCTCCCATGTCGTACTCAGAACCAGCGACCCCACCCGAGGTTCCCGAAGAAGTAGCGTCCTCACTCGAGGAGTGTAATGCGGAAACGCTCCGGTCTATCGCCAAGTATGCTGATGCACTTGCGGAGTATCGAGAGCGAGAGGCACGGTTGGATGAGGCTGATGACGACGAACCTCAAGAACGCCCTGAGGATCTACCTGAAGACGTCCCTACCAAAGCCACACTGACAGAGAAGGAAATCAACGGGAATCGGTATTACTACTGGCAGTGGAGAGAGGGTGACAAAATCAAATCTCAATACAAGGGGCCAGTGAATCCGAGCGAGTAAAGATTAACCAACAACTGAGGAATACTGGCGTGTCTGTTGGTTAACCGTGTGGACTTGGTGCTGCCGATTCCAGTATCAAAATCTTGCCGTAGGAGGGATGTCTTCCGCGCATTCGCGATATTCAGATTTCGATGGTGACTCGATTCAGAGAGTGACTGAAACGACCGTAGTTAATCTTAAGATTAATATTCAGATTAGATTTAAGTCGGTTCAGTATGTGGAGCCACTATGAGCGACCAATTCACCGAGGCCCTCGATAAAACAGAGGAGGCACAGGAGACCTATGCGAATCAACTCGGAATCAAGCCAGAGCGGATTCCATTCACGGCTGAAACACTTCCTGACGCGAGTATTGCGGTGCGTGCGAATCAAGACCTACTCAATGAAGTCGCGAGTCACATCCTGAATCGAGCAGGCCACATCTCGATCATCGATGAACGGGGCGCTGGGAAATCTCACTTCCGTGATCTCGTTTACGATGCTCTTTCAGATGGCCCTCGGAGCGAGGAGTTCCGAGTCGCTCGAATACGCGAAGTGGAGTCCATCACGACACGTCGCTTCTACACACGCCTTCTCGACGAGCTCAGTGAGTACGATGACCTCGAGATTCCAGAGTCGTACCCTCACGCCACAGACGAAGTTCGACAGATCGTCGAGGAGGTTGCCGACCAGCTCGAGGCCCTCGATATCGCGTGTATTATTCAGGTCGACCAACTCGAGGATGCAGCTCGGAATACACGGACCTTCGAGCAGCTCCTAGCCGCGTTGCAGAGTGTCGGTGACCTCGGAGAAAGTGAACCTGTTTTCATTCTCTTCCTGTTCGGAACAGAGCGTGCTGGTGATCGAATCGACGAACTGCGCGAGACACTCAGTTCACGACTCGTCGCGAAGGATCGGACGCTGGAACGGTTCGGGTTCGCAGAAACAGAAGAACTCATTGCCAGGTGGCTTGCCTGGGCTCGTGAGGAAGAGTACGATTCTGGATATCCGTCCGACCCCTACACGGCGAGTGCCATCGAGACCGTCGTCGAAGTCAGCGATGGCACTCCGCGTAATACTCGACAGAAGTGCTATCACGCCTTCCGAGCTGGCGCGCAGCAATTCGCAGCCGAAAAAGACGTCGAGATTACGGACGAGACGTTAGACGAATATCTTTAATATTAAGCTTAAGAATAAGGACGTATGAGCAACGACAATCCATTCGGCGAAGCGATGGATGACGCAGCGGAGGAAAAAGACCGAGTGGACCAGCAAGGGTCGTCGGACTTCGATACCGAACCCTACTACGACGCACTCAACACTGGCGTGAAGGACCACACGATTGGCGTCTCCGTAAGCGAAGAAATGCATCAGTTTTGGCGTGAACTCCAGGACACGGATGATGTCGACGTC
Organism: Haladaptatus sp. T7; assembly: GCF_026008575.1. Classification (NCBI taxonomy): domain Archaea; kingdom Methanobacteriati; phylum Methanobacteriota; class Halobacteria; order Halobacteriales; family Haladaptataceae; genus Haladaptatus; species Haladaptatus sp. T7. Next base: position 75,212 of record NZ_BROP01000011.1, on the reverse strand, counting down.
AATCCAGCCCAGTCCATTCGTAATCATCTCGAGAATCTTGCCCATCGCCACCCCGACGTATTCGAACGAGCCATGCGGAAGCTCGAAATCGATCGGGAGATGTGACCGACGCCCTTAACCAACAAGGCTATCGGAAGACGTCTCCGCGTTGGTTAACTGGCGAGAGACTCAAATCGTCTTGTAGTTGGTGACTCGCGGACAGTAAGCATTGACCCTGCAGTGACGTAGAATCCGATGAATTGCATTCTAATCGCCAGGCAGGATGCGGAGGCTCACCTCTATCGACTTGTTCACCGAGATCACGCGTGTACACAGAGTCACCCCTATCGATTTGTTCTGGGGCGTAGCTATGGGCAGTTCGATCTTTGAGGAGAGACATTCCCGAATTACAGGATAGAATTATGAACGCGGAAAGCCTCGCTGGGGAACGGGTTCTGCATATTGCGGTACTGACTTTGGAACCACCCTCTCACCCCTATCGATTTGTTCTTCCGAGAAAGAGGACCACCGGAGCAGTTTGACACCGGTGGAAGTAATGAGAGATATGGTGATCAGGATTTCTCCCCTACATTCTACTCTTTTATAAGATTGCTTTTCGACTATTTCGGGGGACGAGGACGATATAGAACAAATCGATAGGGGAGACTGGTTGAGTTCAGAAGTAAGTCTAAGGACTTGTATTGGGGATGTAGAGGCTGACCACACCCACATTACAGGAACCTGTTTAAGTCAGGAAACGAAGCCAAATCGAACGACTGCAATTGATTAGAACAAATCGATAGGGGTGTGTCTACTCTAGCTAGTCTAGTACTAGAACTAGAAGAAAGAAGAAGAGATAGAGAGGACAACAGCTCAACCAACGAAAGTTCACCTTAGAGGTGGCGACAGCGTGATCAACATTGAGTGACCCCTACCCCTCCTTTGTGGGTAGAACAAATCGATAGGGGTGAGAGGGTGTTGTTCATTTCCCGTGAAGTCGACCAAAGAAAGCCTCCCTAACAAATCGTCGGAGGTCTACGAGCAGAACGCTATAACTCGTTGATTCTATACCGATGAGCCTCATAACGGTAGAAAAGAAATCGACAGGGGAATCTTTTAGTATCCTGATAGAGTGGGGTCGGGTATGCCCACGGATCCTGGTCCCGAGGAAACACCCGAGTCTACGGGTTCTATTAAAGATCTCATCCTCGAGCAGGAAGAAGCCGCGAGTCTCATCAAGAACCGTTCTCTTCTCGAACCGAATGAGATCGTCGACGAGGAACGTATCGTCGGTCGCGACTCCCAACTCACCGACATCACCCAGCATCTTCGCGTCGCGATCAGCAACGAACGTCCCCCGAATCTCTTCCTCTACGGGCCGTCAGGGACTGGGAAATCGCTCATTATCAACGCCGTCTGTTCGAACATCCTCGAACTCTGTGAAAGTCGTGACATCAGATTCGGCGTAATCCAGATGAACTGCCAGAACGTCGGGACTCTCGGCTCAGCCGTTTACGAGCTAGCCCGAAAAGTCGCGAACGACGTCGGAGCGACCGTTGAAGTCCCAGAACACGGTATCCCGAACAAGAAGAAATGGAGAGAACTCTATCGTCTAATTAACGAGCACTACGACACAGTCGTCTTCATCCTCGACGAACTCGATATGCTCGTCGGTCGCCGAGATATGGACGAGCCGGCCTTTTCTCGTCTTCTGTACCAGCTATCTCGTGCTGGGAGCACAGACGAGATCACTGCTCAGGTTTCGGTGACCGCCATCACCAACGACACGAAGATGATGGAAAACGTTGGGAGTCGAGCACTCAGCTCGTTTACACCCGAGGATGTCCACTTCAGCGACTACGACGCCAACCAGCTCCGGGCAATCCTTCGAGCTCGGAAGGACGCATTCCACGAAGGGGCTCTCAGTAACGACGTGATACCTCTAGCAGCAGCGTTTGCTGCTCAAACGAACGGGGACGCACGGAAGGCGATCGACCTCATGCGAACAGCAGGGTCGATCGCTGAGAAAGCAAACGCGGACCAGGTTCGTGAAGAGCACATTCGAGAAGCCCAAGACAAGGTCGAGAAGAACCGTGTTCTGGAGGTAACTCGTGGAATTAGTACCCAGAAGAAGCTCTGTCTCTTCGCGACTGCTGCCGTTGCCCGGGAAACCGGAGGGGCAGCGAAAAGTCCGCTCGGGTATCGAGTGTATCAGTATCTGACGGGGACGCTTGATGCAGATCAGTATCACCAGGAGACGTACGTGAACAAGATGAAGGAACTCACGACCTATTCCTTGGTCGAGACCGAGCGGAAAAGCCAGGGACCGCATTCAGGAAGCTATCTCGAGTTTACGTTTGGAGAGAACCCGAACACCATCATCGAGACACTCCGAGAAGATTCGCGACTGAAGGACGTCAACGTGGACGAACTACGGACCGTCGTGAAGGCTCAGATCAATAAGTAGCTTCTTCTCGGAACAAATCGATAGGGGCGAGGGTGCGGCGACGACCTAGCTCACTCGACATCGAGAACAAGTCGATAGAGGTGTGCCCCAGGTCCTTGGTGGTTTCTCACACAACAAATCGATAGGGGCGTCTGTCTCGCTCCAATCTACGGTATTCTCAGGCACCATTCGTTCTATACTGTCCTCGAAATATGGGATGCGAATGGTGCCGCCCCGCCAGCCTTCTGGCGGAGTCGATTTACGGGTCTACGCTCATATTCATGTAGCCGCCTTTAACGACTTCCTCGAAGGGATCTCCACGAACCAGGGATTCAGCGTCCGACACATCTTCGAGTACTATCTCAGAGACGAACCGCGTCTCTGACGCCCAGTTGGGTGTCCCTGGTTCAGGAACGTGGACGAGCCGAATCACGTACGACCGATCTCCTCGGAGAAATGCCTTGCAGCGACGGTATTCGTTGGTCGTAAGTCGGAAGTGGAACGGTGGGGTACGGCCGCCGACCGCCTTCACCTCGACGGGAACGAACTGGCTGATATCAAATTCTCGCCGTGGACCTGATAATGGACCGAATGGGTCGATTACGTCGAACCCGGGGCCCTGTTCAAGCGTGACGTTACAGAGCCTAACCAGTGGGTGATCTCGAAGCCGCCCATCTCCCAGGTGATCACGCCAGTCGACGATAGATTCTCGCGTTAACCCACCGCCCGACAAGAGCGGTAGTAGTTCCTGGTCCCAGACTCGGTCGAGGTGCCAGTTGTGATCGCCGTTCTGCTGATCGTCGTGCAGCGCACGGAATGTCGAGCGGATCGACCGAATCATCCCGATGGGTTGGTCGTCAAGCCAGCGAGCAGCATCATCCAGAATTGCGACGAGCGTTGCAGCCTCACCTTGCTGACCGCGACCACGATACTGCGTACTCCCACCACCACCGCCACTGCCAGTTGTCCGCGTCGAAGCGCTTTGCACTTCGAACCCTGCATCGAGAAGGCTCTCGGTCGAGAATTGCTGTCCACTCATGGCCGCAGACTGGAGATCAGCAAGTGCGCCGTCCTGGTGGTCGGCAGCGGAGACCGTCGCTTCATCTTCCGGTAACTCTCCCTCCAGAATATACCGTCGCAGCATTGTCTCCAGATTCGCTGTTTCGCTCGCGATAGCTCCGGAAAGTCCCTCGAGGAAGGGAGTGACGACCTGCGACCGGAACCGATCTTCGGGTGAATAGTAGAATAACAGCTCACCGTCTGCGTCCTCATTCTGTAATCGGTCGGGGAGTCGGTCCACCCACTCAACGTGTGACTCCGTCGATAAGGCGCGAAGCCGCGATCGCCACACCTCGACGTCGTTGAGCTCTGCCGTCTCCGTCCGGTCCCAGACGTTCATCACAGCGAGCACACGGACGTAGCCGGACAGAACTGACTGTGGGAAACACGCTGTCGCGTCGAGCACTCTCGCGTTCTTCGCCAGCCAGTCAATTACATCCGATTCGCGGCCGCTGTCGGATTCCAAGATGATCTCCCGCCACGGTCGCCGATCTTCGCCAAAGAGCCGATCGAGAACGAATCTAAGCTCGTGAGGAAGGCTCTCCCGAACGTCGCGAACGAACACTCCCTGGACCGATGTCTCATCTAGAGTAGTGGCTTCATCGCCGCACAAGGCCCGCTTGAAGTCTTGGACAGCGATGTCCTCCTCGCGCTCGATTGCTTCAACGACTTCGTCGACGGTCGGAGTAATCGTGCCGTCGAAGCGCTCAATCAAGGTGACAACAGCGTCAAGCCGTTGTCGGAGGTCTCGACGTCGTCTCGTACCCAGTATTCGTGCGACGTCGTCGACGGGGAAGGTTCGCCGCTGCCATCGCTTCGTGAGTTCTGCTGGTGAGAGATCGCCGTCGAGTGCCTCGCGGAACGTCGCGATTGTCGTCGGTTGTTCGGCAAGCAGCGAGACAGCGTTCGCGAGCCCGTCAAGGGTGAGTCCGTCGTCGAAGGCTGCTGAATTAAACACGAAGGCTTCCTCACCGCTTCGAGGTGCATAGAGCCCCGATTTCGGGGCGTCGAGATCGTCCTCGATCACTTCGGGGAACTGTTCAGCTACTCGCAGCTCCGCGATTGCGGCGTCTAAATCATCTGCAAATTCGCGGATTCGATCCTCACTCCGCTGTTCGAGTGATGCAACGAGGAGCACCATCCGATCACGGAGTGCCGAACGGAATTCGGCGACTGACTCGTCTGTGAATGTCAGCTCGTCCGCATCGAAGATTGGCTTCGACGCGTCGACTCGGGCAATCCCGAGAGCGTTGGTGAGCCGGGTAAACGGCCCTGACGCAGTTCGGGGTAGGAGCCAGTGTCCGCCCTGTTCGACGGCACGGCGTTCCCACGGCTTCGGTGACTGATCCTCGTAGTAGCGACCCTTGTCGGCGTTCTCTGCCAGCCACTCTAGCGACGCAACTTGCCACTCACCGCTACGCTTAATCGGGAGGTGGGACAGGAACGGCAAGTCGACGTCTTCCGCTGCTGGGTCCTCTGCAGGCAACTGGCGCAGAATCGGTTCTAGGAGTGCCGTGTAGGCCGCGTTCCAATCATTATCCCGGTCGTCGGGGATATTGAGAGCGACCGGTTCCTCGTTTGGGCCGTCGACGGCGAGGACTTCGAGGAGCCGGTGCAGGTGCCATGCAGCTTCAGTTGCATCGAACGAACCGACTGGTTTCACACCCAGCTTTCGGAGCAGTTCTTCAGAGAGATCGAGGTCATCCGGATCGATGTGCGGGAAGAGTCGCGAGGCTCTAGCCCCACGCGACCCTGTCTTTACGACTGTGTAGGCAAATCGGGCAGCGTCATCTCCCCAGCGGTCTTGGAGTTCTGGATTCACTGTCACGGTCGCGTCCCAGACTGCCAGTTGGCGAAGCTGCCAGTTCAGGAGCGTCGGGATAGACTTCGACCATCCGTAGCCGTCACGCTGATGACCATGCGTACAGGTCCAACCCGTCTGAAGTATCGACTTGGTGAACTGGCCTTCGTACCGGTGAAGGAGTTCGAGGAGATTCTCTTCGCCGAGCTGCTGAACTGCGTCGAGGTCGTCGAACCAGATCCACGTCGCAAGGAAGATATCTTCGAGGACACCATCTGTCTTGACGTTACATGCGTTCGAGTGCTCGGCTGTCGTCTGGGGGTGTCTGCCCGGCGCGGTGATCCACTGTTGATAGACGTTTCCTGCATCAGCTAGGGAACGCTGGAGTGCGCCAGCGCTCTCTGGAACGCCGTCACCCGCCAGAAAGTCGCCTGCAGACCACTCGACGGGATTCCAGGATGCGTCGCGTTGAGTTCGTGGATGTCCGGACCCATACATCCACACCGTTCGGATATCGGGAAGCACCGAGACACCGAACAACGAGAGTGTTTTCGCGATTCGCTCGTGAGCGTCGTCAGTCTCAAGCGCACCGGCAATCGGAACCCACGCCTCTTCAGTCGGCGCTGGCCACGTCGTACTTGCATCCCCATCGAACGTGTCCCAGTCTTCAGTCGCATCTTCTCCGTGGGCTAGCGCCCGGATACGCTGCCAGTCATCGTCGAGTATTGTTTCCCGGATGGTATGGGTGCCTCCCTCTCGCGGGAGGGTGAGGCGATTATTTCGGAGATTCAGGCGTCGGCGGAGGTTTTGCCGCTGGTCACCTTCTGACCGTGCAACCGCGGATTTCACGTATTCAGTCGGAATAAACGACCCCTCGTCTGTCTGAAGGTCCGTCGACTCGCTCCCGAGTTTGTTGATCTGCTTCGCGAGGAAGTAGAAGTCCAGCGCCTTCACACGCGTCGAGTCATCCATCGCGAATGTATCCAAGAGTTCGCGGAAGTAGCTCGGCGTGCCATCGTAGACACGAACTCCCCACGGTCGACCAGCGAGGTCAAGAACGCGACGGGCCCGTTCGTTCTGTTCGACCGCTCGATCCAAGAAGTAGACTCGGAAACTCGACTTCTCACGCGGTACTTCAGGTGGTTGGGTGTCTCGTTCCGGTGAGTTGACGTCCCAGATGACTGACCGTGTGCGGCTCGTCCCACGCTCGTTCGGATTTGGCCCCGATCGTGCCTCGATGGGAACGAGAAGGGTACTATCCGCCGCATCACTCTCAGAACGTGTTTCTTCGGCGTCGTCACCGACTACTCCGTTCTCGCTCGTGCGACGGCAGGGCAGGAGGTATACGCCCTCCAGGTGCGAGGAGAGCATGTCGAGCGTTGCTGACAGCTCGTCGTCATTCGAGCCAGAGCGAAGTATCGTCTCGACAGTACCGACAAATAGTGCCCGAGCAGTACCGGAGTCACAGACGAGATGTGACGTATCCTGACCGACCATTTGCCTGTCGAGGTGGCTGCCAAGGATTGCGCCCCATGAGCGGGCAATCTCGGTTGAGAACTGTTCTGCATCGTCAATCCAGAGAAGTGCCTCGATTCTCTCCTCCCATGTGGCCGGGACGGAACGACAACCTTCGAGTGTTTTCTTCGTCGGGAAATGACGGTCGACGACAGCGTCGGAAACTGATTCATCAAGCGAATCAGTCACATCGAACAGTGCGAGGAAGCCATCGCGCACGGTGCCGTCCCAGTGCAGAAGCGACTCACCGGGTACAACAGGTGTCGATATCCCATCTTCATCGCTAACTGTGGGAACGCACGGCCGCTCCCGGAGTTCCTCATATACTGCAGCACGGAACCACGTGAGCAAGCTCGCCTGTGAACTCGGGTCGTCCGGGTAGCTCTTCGGTGGTGGCGGGAGGAGGATCCACGGATAGCGGTCGCCAAAGTTGCTCCCTCCTGCTGCCTCGGCAACTCGAGCAACGAGCTCCACTCCTCGTTCGAGGACTGTCTGATTCTCGTCGAGGCTATTGAGACTGAGATCCTTCCGATTTGTCTCGACCGTGAAGTGCCCATGGAGACAGAACGGAAGCGACACGTCCCGTGTATTCTCGATCGGATAGTAGAGGTATAGCGGATATTCCTGTGGCCGCTCTCGTTCAGTTCTCGTCTGCGGAACGAGCAACTGCGTGGATGCGTCGGCGTCAGCAAACCCGAACTGGTCAAACTGCTCGTCCGCGAACGATGCGTCTGTTCCCTCGACAGCCACCGTAACTGTCTCATGACGCACTGTCTCGCTATCGAGTGGCCCAGCGGTACGGTCGACGTCCCATCGCTCCCGGCTTGGTTGCTCCGTGCCGTCGACGCGTTCGAGCAGCAATGACTCGATCCCGCCAAACTGGATGAGCGTTTCGGCTGTCAGCGTTTCACTCGTCGCGCGTTCGCCGTCAGCCTCCTTCGAGAGATACGACCAGAGCCGTTCGGCCCGACCAGCACTATCTCTGTCGGACGATTCAGGCAGTGGAATATCGAACGCCTCGAGGAGGTCGCGCCACTCTGTGTCCTCGTACTCAACGAAAACAGCCGTGCGGAAGGGGTCGCCGTACCATTCGTCGACATCGCCAGTAAGGAGCGCCGACGCCCGGTCAGCAACGGGATCATCTGTCCCAGAAGCGGTCGTCAGGGGAACCGGAAAATCGAATAGCGGGAGCTTGCCGATGTCCTCCCGAGCGTCTTGGGTCAGCTCCTCGGTTCGCTGATCAGCATCCGAAACTGTGGTGAGTGACTGGATCGCTTCGTTCGAGACAGCGCCACGAAGATCGAACCCAGATGTATCGTACCCTAACGACGAGAGCAACGCAGCAGTGACGTACGACCGACTGAGCCTGACGCGAAGCGTTTCGTTTGTAGCACTTTCGTGGCGCGTCCAGATCTCGAATGCATCCCCAGTAGCGAGTATTGACTTCAGGCCCACCCCCTTGTGTCCGATTTCTTGGTCGCTGTTTCCCTTCGAGGATTCACCGATCATCGTGACGGCGTCCTCGACATCTGGGTCGAACATATCGAAGGGGTGGCCGGTGTTCGCGACGAGAACGCCTTCGTCGTACACTCCAACGTAGACGCGGCCACCATCAGTATCTCCAGGGATTGCGTCACGGGCGTTCTGGAGGAGTTCAAGGATTTCTCGCCCTTCGTGACCGCCGGCGATTGCTCGCTCTGCGTTCCCGCTCTTCACCTTGTCTCGGAGGCGTTCAGAAATCGTGCCTGAGGCCGACGCCGCAGAAAAGTCATCGAGGAAATGGTCCCAACGATCGCTCCACCGCTCGAAGAGTTCCGCTTCCGAAAGGTGGTCAACAACCGCTGACTGACTTGCCATGCTATCGACAGAAGCGTAAATCGTTAATAAATGCCATGGAGGCGTTGTCGAGAACTGTGTAGTTGGGACATTGATCCTCCTCAAGGACTGATTACACGGGTCAGACAGCTGCGAACCCCTGTGGTGCGGCCTGAAGATTTCTCACAATGAACTATATGGTCGAATCCATGAAGCTCCCAAATTTACCGTTGACATTGCGGTTCCGCTTGCCAGTTCGGATAGATCCGCTTGTGTTCTCTTACTCGTTCACTGCCACCTGTGTATCCACCCTGAGTACCAGACTTTGAAACTCTGAGTTCGACGAGACACTAATATCTTCACGATATTCATAGTCAGTCCATTCAGCGACGTACTGGCCGACCAAGTTGATTGGCGCTTCCTCACCGCTCTTCGACATCCAGTCTCGTTGCTCTCGCCAGTTCAATTCTCCTTCACCAAATTCGCGCCCTTCGTGAATCCGAAACTCGTCATAAAGCGCTTGACCTGCCGGTGAAGTCCAATAGTTCGAGTCATTTGTTAGAAGAACTGCATAGCCGTATCTACCTTGGTTGGCAACAATCTGCTCTACACGGTTGATATCGCGAAGAAAGCGGTAGTGAGCCCGGTCGTGGGCACCTTGTGTTTTCAACTGAAAGGTTTCCTCAAAAACGGCGTCTTTGACGGTCGCCTGTTTCGTTTTGTATTTCAGCTCGATAGGAATGGTGACATCTCCTCGCCGTACTCCGATGTCGACTCTGACACCCGGCTCTGGGTTCCATTCTAGTCGAACTCGTTCATTACCATACATCTGGGCGAGTTCTGCTCCGAGAGCCAGTTTGAGGTGATCCTCAGAGTGGAAGATTTGCCCAAGCTGACTCAGAGCCCACTCAACGTCGACCATATTTTGCTATGCCTGCCCACCAATGATAATTCCGACCCACGGCATAGGGCTTCTCAGGCTGTTCCCAGGCGTACCTTCTCAAATGAGTTCTAGGTCTTCTAACTTCGATTGAAGCGATTTGAACGCCTGATTATCCTCTTCCTCGCTTCGCCCACCTGTGATCACCACTTTGCCGCTGGCAAACACAAGGAGGACACAACGGGTACCTGATGGTCGGTAAACCAAGCCTGGGAACTGCTCTGGTTCGTATTCTGTTTGTTCCAAACCGAGTCCGATAGTCAATGTATTGAGGTCAATCTCGTGATGGAGGGTCCCGACGCTGACGACGTTTTTTACCTCCAGAGTAGGTTCGTCAACAGTTATCCCGAGGTTTGCGATGAAATCAAGAAACTCTGCATTCACTTGGTGCATCCTCTCGAATTCGTCTCCCCCACGGAGAATGTACTTCCCAGAGGTGTAGAGAATAATCAGTTCTCCATCTTCCTCGAACCGGAAGAACGCAGCATTGTATTTCGGATCGAAGTTAGCCACCGGGAGCTCGGCATCTTCAACGATTTGTTCGATATCGACTTCGATCCCGAGTGTGCCCAACGCTGCTATATTGACGACCTCCAGCTCTTTCTCGGTCATTTGTTAGTGGTTCTTCATAGCTGCAACAAGACTTGAGGTTCTAAACACCGTGGTGAATCGCTCAGGATTGCTCCGGCTACTATTCCTTCTCAATCCGGAGGAAGTTCAGCATACATTCCTGAGGAAGGATCCCGCCGTGGTAATATCTGGCGTCGGTTAGCCCGCTTTTGCTGTTGTACTGCCGAGGTTTGGCGAGCAATCGAACTGACGTGTTCAGATATTCTGTCCCAGGTGTCTGACCCGTGACTCGGACGCCTGTCCCTGCGTCCTCGATATCGTCTCCAGCGATTCGCCGATATTTCACTTCGCCATCGCCGTCGTAACTGGAAATCGATTCCATCGTAGTCCCTTTCGGTAACAGGACGAACCCGTGATCCGTCACGACGTAAATCCGATCCCTGTTCCCGTTCTCAAGTTCCTCAGTGATCAGATCGTAGAGTTCGTCGATGTAATCGGTGAAGTGGCTCTCTGGGTTGTCGAGCTCGTTTTCCCCAATGTCGTCGATATCTTTGTCGTAGTAGGCAATTTGGTTACGCTGCCACCCCGAATCGCTGTCTTCCGGAACGTCCCACCCCTCTCGTTCGAGCACCTTCACTCGATTTCCTTTGTTGTCGAGCCGCTGGCCACCCCGTTCGACAGATAGCTTCCCGTTCCGGAGTTTGATACGGAACCTGTGAGCTCGTCCCGGCGTGAGTGCAGCCATTCCGAACTTGGTTTCCGACGGAAGGGTGCTAACCCTGGTATCTTCGGTGATCGAATAGTCTTCTCGAAGACGGTTAGCCAGCTCCCGAGCTAGGTCTAACCGCAACGCATCGATTAGGAACAGGGCGACTGTCTCCCCTGTTGCGAGCTCATTCTCGTTGTCAGTCCACCACTCGTAGGCAGCGTCTTTCCCTGCCAAAGGAGATCCAGTACTGAACGAACTGATTACGGCCTCACTCATCTCCTCAAGATAGTTCATATACCGCGTCTCTAAGAGCTCGGAGCGAAGCTCGGGGAGTGTTCCCGTCGCCGGGTGAGAGTTGAGAAGTCTATCTTGTTCGGGTTCGCCAGTTATCTCGAGTTCCAGTACACCGTAGTCGATCTTCCAGGTCCCATCATCCTGGGCGGAATACTGGTCGAAGGGGTCGAGCGATTTGGAACGCTCTTCCCAAGCTGAAAACCGTGCTTCCAATTTGGCCACTTGTTCGGCCTGTTTCCAGAGCGTCGTCCACGGAATATCGTCCGGATACACCTCAAGGGCTCGTTGGCGCTCGTTTGCCCTTTCGATACATTTCGTGTACTCCTCCTCTTCTAGTGATTCGAGCCACGCATCCCACAGTGCTGCGTCAAGCGCCCCATCAACTGGACACGCTGCGAGTTCCCAAGCATCGTCGTACGCTCCGATTACGTCTTCCCAGTAGCTCTCGCTTAGATAGCGTTCTGCCAACCGCGTGCTCTGTCGGGTATCGACAATTCGTTTTAGCGGGTTGATGTCGCCGAGAGTGCTACCCACGTTTCCGTATCCCCCGGGGAATGCGTCGACGTCTATTCCTTCGGCGACGAGCCAACGGGCAACAGCCCACTTCCAGACGACGTCCTCGATCTCTTCCGGTGTCTCAGCACTGTCTGCAGGAGCGACGTGCCTGTCTTTCAGTGATTTTTGTACCCGGGCGATCGTCTCGTCATCCTTGTCGATTTCTGGCCATCCACCTTCGAGGAGGTGCTCTAAAATCTGGCCCTCTCCCTTGGTGATGATTTCACCGATTAGATCTCCGTAGCGTGGGATTCCACCGCTCGCAAACTGATTCTTGATTACATTCGCTGCAGTTTCGCGATCAGACTCCGTTCCTCGTTCAACATCGTAGATGTCCCAGGGATTCACTTCATACAGCTCGGCAGTCAGCTGTTCGATCGTGAGTTCGATTTCACCGCCAGTTTCGCGGATGTCTCTGAACCAGTCCCGCTCAATCAGTCCCTCCTCTGCATCTTCGACTGTTTTCGCTTCCGGGATGTACCAGACGTGGGGTGATTCCGGTTCTTTTACTGCGGTTTTCCTCAGTTCGAGAGGGAACCGTTCCGCCTCCGAGAATCCCACTCCAATCTGGTCGGCAGCAGTACGTACGACCTCCCGGAGGTGCCCACCCTCGTCCCACCAGACGACCCGAACAGCCGTTGCGTGTTCATCAGGGAATTCGTCTTCGAGATGGGCTTTCGCTTGGTTTTCGAGTGTCGTAGTCGGTTGCGACTTCATCGGTCTCCCTCCTCTGTGTCGATAACCACGATAGTTCCGTCACCTGGTTCTGTTACCTCTGCCCAGAGCTCGTCGACTGATGGTCCATCGTCCTCTTGCTCATCATCGTCTTCGTCGTCCTCGTCATCGTCTTTTGACTGGAGCTTTGCATCAGCCTGTTTTACCAGCGCTTCTGCTCGAGACGGTCTGACGAGGTCTGGCCCGCTTAGCGCCCGCTTCACCTGCTTCGTAATGAACGCATCCGAGTGTTCCGCCTTGAGTTTCTCGTACCGAGATTCGAGCTGGTCGTAGAGTGACCCGTCTGGTTGGTCCGTAAGTAGCCCGCGTGCTTTCTCAAGCTGGCCAGCTTCGCTGACTGCGTTCCCTGATGCGATATCTGATTCGGAGATGTCTTCCGCGGATGCCGCAATCTCATCGAGTTCTCTGAGCGACTCGAAAGTTACTCCTGAAATCGTCTCGGTGGCGGTATCGATATCCACGATTACATCGTGATCCAGGAACACTTGCTCGACCGCTGAACAGAGGTCCGAGATCGAATCTGCTTCAGGTGTGGTTCCCGTGAGAAGATGATGGAGTTCACTAATCTGTGACGCGCGGAAGTCATGAGCCTCTGTCTGGAGTTTTGTGAGGCTCTCCTTGGACGGGATGCGTGACCCCTCGACGGCGTCCTCCATCTTGTAGGTAATCGCAGCATCAGGGTACAGTGACCGCATCGTCTCGAGTGAACTGTTGAATTCGTCCCAGAGCGGCTCATCGCCCTCGAATAATGGTTCTGCTTTGTGGAACCACTCTGCCTGCGTTGGTACTGGTGATTCAGTCAATACTGCATCGTCAAGTTCGCCACCAGCCATCCCTGGTTCTAAGGCGTCACGAAGCGCATCCAGCGTGATTTCCTCGTCGAATTCGAGATCCACACGAGCACAGGTATTCCGAATGTCCGAACTATTCTTTTCTGCCCAGGATGCAAGATTGGAGAGCCAAGCGGTTGGATCGTTCCCTTGCGGTGCGAATCCTCGGAGTGATTGATAGACCGCCTTTAGATTGCTACTACCCTCAATGTCCACCGGATCGAATCCAATATCGATGTCACGGATATCGGAAAGGCGTATCATTGAACGACCGATCTCACCTGGGTCCTCGATACGGACACCATCGCGTCTGATCTCGATTTTGTTTGCCGCGGCGAGCGTGATCAGAAGCGCGGCGAGTGCTTCGCGTGGCGTACCGAGATATTTCCCACGCCGACCCGCGATTTCTTCGAGGACAGTTTCTCCGCTCACTAATTCCTCACCAGCGTAATCGGTGAGGAATTCCTCAGCCCAGCCATCGCTAATCTCTCTCGGAACTGTCTTGACTCCGAGCGTTTCTGCGTCGTCGGCTGAGAACGGCCACGTACCATTCCCATTGAAGAACTCGAAGAGGGTGCGAGCGTCGTCGACCTCCTGCAGCCGCGTATCGAGCGTCTTCCTGTTCTTGAACTTATCCCTGACAGCATCAGCGAGCACACTATCGATGTTGCTTAGATAGGTCCCTCGCGTCGTGTTATGATCCGGCGTATAGAGCTTCGCTGCATAGAGGAGTTCTTCAATCTCGTCTTCGACAGTCTCCTCCTCTTGTTGTTGCTCGATCCGGAGCTCTGCGCTCGCCCCTGGTTCCAATAACGAATCCAACGCAATCAGATGCCGAATACTTTCGCGAAGCCCCTTCGAAAGCTCAATAACGACAAGAACATCTTCGATCCCCTGCTCACCAGCGTTCGCTTCCTGCCATGTCGTTCGCGACTCTTCTATTGTATCCGAGTCTGCTGCGAGTACTCTGGCAACCACACCATCGAAACGGGGTTCCGGTGATGCATCGACTTGATCTAATACGGTGTAGCGGAACGTGTACGGGGCATCGGAGATTCCGTCGATGTTCCGCGTACGGAGCGAATCATCGGCGGTCAACCGACCACGGTCCGCCTCTCGAAGAAGATCCTCAATATTGTAGCGAACTTGGTGTTTGGGGAGTCCTGCGGCCTCTCGATGGACCTGGTCCCAGAATTCGACGATCTCCTTCGACAGAATTCGGTACGTCTGCGGTTGGACACTCTCGTCAGTTCGGACGAAGTTGTCCTTCATCAGCGCTTCGAGGGCTTCCTCGACCTTGCTTTCGAGCTGATCGATGTCAGTATCTACTGAACCAACCAGAAGTCGCGTGATGTTCTTCTTCGTTGTCGGGACGGCGTCGACCTGGCCAAGGAGATAGAGGACCTTCGCGACGCTCACTCCCATCTCATTAGTCGTGTTCTCGACTTTCTGGATCTGGTCCTTTGCCCACCCCGGAATGTCCGTCGTTTCGCGCTCTATCAAGTCATAGATTTCATCCCACGCAACGACTGCTCCCGGTTCCTTCTGGGCCCAATCGAAGCTCGTGAAGAGAGAACGGACGAGAATCAGCAGTGCGCGTCCCTGAACATACTCCCTGTCCACTTCCAAGTCTTCTTTCTTGAGGCTCTGCATGACCTCACGGAGCAACCAGAGGTCGTGGTCACGGAAGGGGTACGCCTCCAGAGGATCTCCGAGGTCGGTGTATTCGGAAGCGTCTTCAAGCTCTGGTTCGAAATCAGGGGCTCGTTCAAGCAAGTTGTGAACCGTTTCCGTGCCGGAATCTGACTTTCGGAGCCACCGCTTTCTGACGATGATCTCTGTATCGGCACCACTCAACATTACCTCGTTCGTGTACCACGCCTCGTCGTCGACTTCCCCGACGAAATCCTGTTGGTTATCTCGAATTGACCATTGACCTGTCGCGACTATCGGTGGATTAATTCCATCAATGAGTGTCTCTACAGTCTCGATAAACTCTCGATAGCGGTGTTGCTGGTCACCGACGTAGATGGCGACTTCGTCAAGTCCAATGAGGAATTCATACGTCTCGCCCGATTCCTGCAAGTAGCGCTTTGTTCGGTCCAGTCGTTCTACGAGTTCATCGGGCGTGAACGCTTCAGTACTGATCTGGCCCGTGGCTTGCTCGATCGATTCCTTGACGTCCTCTTCCGTAGCGTAGGGCGTTCCATCAGTCTCGTCCATCTCGGGAAGAGCTTCATAGAGCCAAGGACGAAGCGCAGCCTTGTCTTGTGCAGCTTCCTGCAGCGACATACCGTTGTGCTCTACTGAGTGCACGGCCTCCCAGAGCCCGTGCTCGATTTCTAAGGTCCATACCCATTCGAGTAACCAGAGCGGGTCAGTCGGGTAGTTGAGTTGATTCCCCAGCTCCTCGTAGATCAGGAGCGAGAGCGTCGAGTCACGAACCTTGTCCCGGTCGAGGAGATTCATGAACAGGGGAACAAGGTGGTCAATGTGGGACGAATTGAGTCGGTCTCTGAATTCCTTGAACCCGGAGAATTGACTCGAAAGCTTCGGGGCGACGGTTTCGAGTCCCTCAATCTCACCAGTCGCGATTCCGATTAGCTTCAGGAGGTGTGTTTTCCCGGATCCGAAGGTGGCATGGACGTACCGGAACCGTGGCTGTGATCCTGTGCTGTTGACGATCTCTCCAAGTTCTGTGAGGACCTTTCGAGCGCTATCAGTCTCGTAGAACTCGTCGATGTCGCGTTCGGCTTGGCCGACTTCGTTGACTTTCTGTACTTCTTCGAGTTCTCGCGTCGGCGAGCGAGCAAACAGGGATTCAAGTGTTGTATCAGTCATCGAGATACACCTCAGTGATTTTCTCGTCAATTCGGTGGGCTGGGTAGTAGTGGCGAGCGTCCTCGTTGAAGAAACTCAATTTCCCTCCTCTAATCGAACCAGGAAACGGGATTCCGATTGTGGTATTCACGTTTCGGCGATCCATCTCGTCGAGCAACTCTGAGGCCCGAGTAAACGGGTAGAGGCTCCCAAGGTTCACTAGCAGGAGGATGTGTTGCTGTGCGTTCTCGCCCTTGAGTTGTTCATCGACGAGCTTCCCGATGAGTTCATCAGCCAGACTCGTTTCGAGCGTCTCCGTCACTCCTTTCGTCGTGGTCCGCTCGAGAGGTCCGAGATCGAGTGTGGTCTCGAAAACGCGTGTCTCAGGCATCAAGTGGTCTAATCGAACACACTCGACAGTGAGTTCGTTCCCAGCTTGGTCCTCAACGCCAACCCAGTTCGTTAGTGTATCTGGTGTTGTCGGATCTGCCCATCGGACCAACCGTTCAGTCACGCGATGTTCAACAGATGGTTCGACTGGGACCATGACGAAGGGATTTCGAATTCCCCGTCGTTCGCCACTCGCGAAGTCGACCAATTCCTCGGTAAATCTCTTGAGAGGGTTTCGTGTCGACGTCATTTGATAATCACACCTCCATCAATCTGCTCGATAGTCGGGTTCCTCGATTTCACAATACGCTCAAACTGACTCTTGAGTGCAGACTCATCACCGAACAGCACTCCTACTCCTTCGATTTCATCGGGCCGAGTACCACCGACCAGCTGTTCTACTGTCTCGTACTTTTCTCGATACGAGTCGACTCGATTCACATTGAGGCTGTCCCAATCCGTCGTTGAGGATACCGTCCCAAGCGCTCGTTTCAGTGCGCGTTCATCGTGAGTTCCGGGCTCCCTGTTTGTCAGCGCGCTAATGCAGGCTTGGATGCTTTCGTGGGTATCTCTGAAGTGTCGAAGTGGGCGGAGATATCCGGACTGGAATCCATCGTGAACGCTGTGTTCCGGGAGCTGTAGGGGTGGAATCAGCCATTGATGTCCCTCGAGTTTCGTCGCTAGCGATTTCGCGTTGGTCTCTGCTACCTGAGTCGACCAATCCTCTTCAAGCGCCGAAATCGCGGTTAACCGGGCGTCCAGTGACTGATCGAAGGACTGCCATCCCTCCTGTGTCCACCACTCCCGACCAGATTCGTTATCGAGTTGTTGGCTCAGCTGATCCAGTTCGTCGTAGAACGACTGGCTAAGCCAGTCAATCTCCAACTCTCTGAATCGCAATAGACCGTCGAGTTGTAGCAGGTAGGACTCTCTAGACTCCCACCGATCCTCGACTGCAGTCATCCACTCTTCGTCACTCGCTACTCGGTCGATTACTTCCTCCCAGTCCGTGTCGTCAGCAGCAATTGCTTTGGCGCGAGATTCTGCACCATCCGACAGTTCAGAGAGTGCATTACTGAATGCCGCAACCAGCGAAACGAGCGCCTCGCTCTCTATTTCAGTCTCTATACTGACTTCTGTCGTCTCTGCAAGCGTACGCGCTCGCCGCATGACCGACTCATTCAGTTCTTCGAGGGCGACGATTCCCTCGTCAACCGTCTGAATCGGGTCGATGATTCCAGCATCGATGAACTGTTCCTTGAGCGACGTCGACGACGGTGCCGTACGCAGCTTGATCTCCATCTGCAGCGAGAGCGTCAGCAGCTCATCTGCAGCGAGAGCCTCCCCGTCCTCTGCAACCGGACGGAACTCTCCCGCGCGACACAGCCCCCAGAGGACCGCCGTTACTGCCGGTTTGACCTCCCCGTAGAACGGCGTCTCTTCGGTGATTTTCTCGAAGAGTGCTGGCAGACCCATCTCTTTGTCGTGGTCGACCAATGTTCGACCGACAGCACCTCGAACCTCTTTCGCAATCGTCCCCATCGTGGACACCTCTGCATCTGGCGTTGGGACATCGATTTTCTGTGCCCACTCTGGATACTCCTCGTCGTCGTTGAGGCGCTTGAGTTCCGTAAGGTAGCTCTGGTCCACCTCGAGCATGACGGGATGGAAGAACGAGGGGTAGGCACGGTTGATGCATTCTTTTACCGCCGACTCGAGTCCACGTGGCTCCTGGGATTCGACCTTATACGAGCCGTCTTTGAGTGCGCTCGCGAGTTTGCTTTTCACCCTATCTGCTGCATCGTCGACGTCTCGGGCTATCGTATCTGGTGTCTCCGTCTCGGCTGTCGCTTTGTGGAACGACCACCACTCGATGAGCTGGCTTCGAAGATCATCCAACCCGTCCTCCTTGACCGACCAGTAGATCGTCCCCTCGTTGATCTTCTTGGAGTCGACATCAGGTCGCACGCCCCGGATAACGACAGTGGCTTCGAGCGCACTCTCGTGCTCGTCTTCTTCATCCAGTGCTTGCCCGTCGATGGAGAAATTGTACGATATGGGGTATTTGTCGCCATCGCCACCATAGGGAACCGACGTTGGAAGATTCAGACGAGGGCTGATGTCTGCCCAGAGTTCGTCGTCGAGAGCGGCGATTATCTGGTCCCAATCTGGGTTCTCGCGATTCTTGCGTGCCTCTTCGATAATCTCTCGTTCCTCTCGGTCCGTGATTCGGAGCAGAGGACCGTCCTCGGCCGTGTTCGGTCTGATGTACTTGTCGAGGTTCTCCAGTGAATTCTGGACCTGGTTTCGGACGGTCGTCCGCGGCTGCCCGTCGAGGTCGTCCATCACCGCAACCGCGATGTTGGCGTCGTTCTGTGGGACTGAATCGGGCACGTACGAGAGGAGCAGGACTGCTTTTGCGACCTTGAGGTCAAAGTCAGTCGTATCTTCGTCGGCTTCGATCTCTTCCAAGACCTCTATCTCGTTGGGAATGATGTCCTCGAGCTCGTACCGAATCAGGTCATAGAAGTCGACGAGGCTGATGAGGGACAGCTCCTCTTTGGTCTCGTCGCGCATCCATCGATCTCGGAGTCCGGCGACGATAGCGAGAATCGCTCTCGCAGTCCCAGAGAAAATCGACTTCGTCGAGTCGGCTAACTCGTTCCGTAGATTCGAGAGAATTTCCAGGAAGAGCGCCGGCTGGTAGGGCAGGAGCGGATAGAACTGCACGAATTCCTCTTCATCGACTTGATTGAGAGGTGGCTCCGTGTTCTGCCCGACTTCTGAGTAGACGAACGTGGAGGTCGGATGTACCCGCGCCGTCAGTGCTTCTGACTCAACCCAGTCTGCTCCGTCTTCGGTCTTCTCGAGGAGACGGCGCTGAACGATTTCTCCGACGTGATGACTTGGTAGGTGATACTGGTGTGGGAATCGGTCTTTGAGAATCCCGAAGTCGAGTTGCTTCGCGGCGAGTCCTGGTCGGACGTCCTCGATTTCGGACTGCGCCGTTGCGACCATCTGGATGTTTCCATCACCGATCGTATCGATACTCTCCGCGAGTGCGTTGAGTTCCGAGAGACGCTGGTAGTCCCCACCGATGAACAGCGTCACCTCATCGACGAGGAGGACGATTTTGACTGGCTTCTCAGACTCCGCCTCCAACTCTTGTCGATACGACTCGACGGCTTCGACAGCCATCCGCTGTCCGATATCCTGCCGTTGGATGTCTGCCAATCCGTCTGCGGTGCCCGTTTCTCGTTCGACGAGTTCCTCCAGGACGAGGTCAGAGAGGATTCGGTACTGCTGGACGTCGTCCCACGAGTACTGTTCCGCGTTGGGAACGCCTTCGTCTTGGAGGACCTCCTTCGTGAGTTCATCACGCTGATCCCATGTTCCCTGATTCTGGTACCACTCCTCGAAGAACGCGACGTCGAGTCGGTTCGAGAGACCTCGCGCCTGATAGACTGCTTGGAGGATGATCTCACTGAAGCTTTGTTCGCGAACACTCTGGTACTTCAGGAGGTTGATTGGTAGAGGGACGAGGCGATACTCGTCGAGCATCGAGGACCACGTCCCGAAGAGGTCTCTGTAAGCGCTATCTGAATCAAGTCTATTCCAGACCTCTTCTCTGTCTTCCTCTTCGAGATCTGCGGATGCAGTGAGGAGGTTGAGGACGGTCAGCAGGTGGCTTTTCCCGCTGCCGTAGTACCCGTAGAGCCAGTGATTGGCTCCCTTTCGCATCTCCTCGTCGTAGCCGTGGATTCGAGTGAAGAAGTCCCGGAGGAAGTCCTCTGAGGCATCCGTGATGTGGTAGGTGTCGAGGTAGTGGCGGTAGAGCTGGTCTCGATGGGCGGCTCTGTCGTCGTCCTCGTCGAACTTCCGGTCGATGCGGATCGACTCCTCGAAGGTCGCGTCCTGCTTCTCGAAGAGGTCCTCCATGGGCGTCATGCCGACCCCTCCGCAAGCATCGTGTAGAAGTCGTCGATGGGTTCGAACCAGACGCGACTCCGGGCTTCGTGGTGTGTCCAGCCCTCATATCCGGCCAGACGCTTACTCTGAGGCTCCCAGTACTCTTCGGACTGGAACAAGTAGAGCCAGCCGATCGGCTTCGTGAGCCACTCGTCTCCGTTCTGCGCCCAGGAGTAGTACGCGGCGACTTGGAGGGGAACGTCGCCGACTTTCGGCGGTTGACCCGTTGTCTCGGTCTTTCCTTCGAGCACACCGATATCTCGAAGGGCAGACCTGAGGCCCTGTACCCATCGTTTCTGGGTTGATTCAGAGTATCCTAGCGGCTCACCAGCCTTGTCGCGGAATTCGTCGAGAATGCTGAGCACAGTATCCATCTCGAAGTCAAGTGCAGAGGGGCCTTGTTTCATCAGTCGTCGGAGATACTCGTGAACAACAAAGCGGGCCAGCCCGTCGTGGTTGACGAGGTAGAGAAAGAGGACCTGTGCCTGATCTCGTTCGTTCCGACACTGGTCCAGAATCGCTGGAAGCAGCGGGACCGATGGAAGTCCTTCCCCCGCTGACTGAAGCCGGGCTCGGATAGCAATGAGCAAAGACTTCGAACTGTTTCGACTACTCCGATTCGCAACGCGGTCATCGTACCAGATCTCTTTTACTGAGGTCCAATCGAGTTCGTCCGCGTAGAGAGAGGAGATATCGTGCGTTCGCTCGGTCTGGAGACCACACCGAGTTAAAGCCATCGTGATTTTCGATTCGGGGAGTGTCCCAATGAGAGATGGGACCCATGAATCCAGCTCCCCGTTTCGACCTGTAGCCATACTATGACGAGTCCGTGGTATCTACTTAGAAGTTCTTGTGACGATTTCTGGGCGAATGAACGGACGGCAAGGGAACTTTGATGTAGGCTCATTATGAGGTAGGAGACAAGAGCGGTACATCATGTCTGGACAATCTTCTCTTGAGGCGAAAGCTCAGCTGGACAAATCAGAGCGTGAGCATCTCGAAAACGTCGTCACAGACCTTCGGGAAACTGTTGAGGCGGATATCGAATATCAGCTCGAACACGCCTACGAACTCAACGATAAGGACGGAGGTGAGGATCTCTCTGGCGAAGAAGTAGAAACTCGAGCTGGATTGGTAACGGCTGTTCAGCGTGAGGACGATGAAAAGTCATGGGAGGAGAAGTTCGAACGGTATGTAATGGGTGTCGGGTATACTGTCGTCAATCGGATTACTGCCCTCCGTTGTATGGAAGTCAGAGGGTTCATTGACCGCCCAGTCACTCAGTTTGGAGACTCGGGAACAACCCCTGCAGCTGAGAAGCTTGAAAACGAGAAGTATCTCGGTCCTGACGAGGCTAAAATTGAGGCCTACGACGAGGCCTGCGACAAGCTGACTGACGAAATCGAGATTCTGTTTGACCCTGAATCACCATACAGCATCGTTGACCCCGACGTCGATGTCTTCGAACAACTCTGCCGGAAGCTCGATGATGTCTCTGAGGAGGTTTGGCGTGCCGACGACGTCCTTGGCTGGGTATACGAGTATTACAACGCCTCTAAGCTGGAAGAGCTACGCCACAAGAGGAACCAAGAAGGATTAGAACCCGAGGATGTACCTCCGGCAAATCAGTTCTACACACCACATTGGGTCGTGCGGATGCTCACCGATAACAGCCTCACCAAGATGTATCTGGAGGCAAATGACGAACTCCCGACGACTATCGAAGAACAATCGACGCTCTCCGCAGAAGAACGCAAGTTCCGCGACACATCTCCTGCGGAATCACCATCGCTAGCTGATTTCAGCACGTATCTCGTTCCGACAGAAGAAGAAGGTGAAGCCCCGACTTTTGAGGAACCAAAAGACGTCCGAGTAATCGATCCCGCTTGTGGGAGTGGTCATTTTCTATTGTATGCCTTTGACGTCCTCGAGCGAATCTGGCATCAGGAACGCCCCGACCTCGCCCGGTCTGAAATCCCAGAAAAGATTCTTCGGCACAATCTCCATGGGGTAGACCTCGATATGCGAGCCTGCCAATTGGCTGCATTCAACCTGTATCTAAAGGCTCGAGGACGCGCTGAGGAAGAGGGTGCTGAGGACTTCCAAATGCCAGAGGTGGGTATTGTTTGTGCCGACGCGAAGATTGCTAATATCGGAGCTGCTTCTGAGATTTTCGATGAGGTTGCAGGAGATCAGCCCGACGTACGGGCTGCTCTTGAGGACATTTTGGAGGCATTCGAAGATGTCCAGGGACTTGGGTCGCTACTCGATGTAAGGGGAACGCTCGAAGAGCATTTCACAACAGCGGAGCAGCCAACAATCATCGAATCTATCGAGGGTCCTGGTAGTATCACCAAATTCCTTGAAAATCTCCATCAAGAAGTCGCTGAGCACCGGAACGGTGAGTCTTTTATGGCGCAGGACCTCCGAAGCTTTCTGCGCGTTCTGGTAATTCTGTCGCAAGACTACGATGTCTCATTGATGAATCCGCCATACGGTTCGGGAAGTGGAATGCCTGATATCGTTAAAGATTACGTTGAAGAACACTACGAATATACTCCGGAGTTCTACATCAACTTCTTCGAGGTATGCGACCATCTCACCAAGGAAAATGGTCGCATCGGGATGCTCGTCCCGCGTTCATTCATGTTTAAGCGGAGCTTCGAGGATTTCCGTGAGGATTTCATTGGCGAAAAAGGATCGTTCGATTTCTTGGCTGAATACGGTATCGGGGTGTTGGATAATGCGACTGTTCGAACCGTTGGAACGGTTGTCCGTAGTAGCGAGTCACAAACGCCCGAGTCTGAGGGAAGTTTCCTCCGCCTTCATGATCTTGAGTCAGAGGAGAAAGAACAGAAATTCCTCTCGTGTACATTTGGCAACCCCGTGGATGAAAACGGGATTCGGCGTTTCTACAAAAGAGAGATGTCCGAATTCGATATGATATCTGGGAGTCCCGTTTCTTACTGGGTTCCTCAGGATCTTCGTTCATTATACGACTCTGATATTGCTCTTGATGCCGATAACGGCCGTGTAGATAAAGACAGTCTTGGAGTAGTAAAACAAGGACTTGCAACGGCTGATGATCCCCGGTTTCTTAGGCAGTTTTGGGAAATTAGCGGTGATGACTGGGTTCCTTTTGCAAAAGGAGGAGAAGATGCATGGATGCTCCCTCGCGTGAATCTGGTTCTTGATTGGAGTGAAGATGGTGATACGGTAAAACGCTATCCTGGATCCTACCCTCGCAATGATCAATACTATTTCAATGAAGCACTGACCTATACGGTCGCGAAGGAGGGTGGGAGACGATTCGGGTATCTACAACAAGACTCAATATTTGGTCACAAAGGGTCCGTCTTCATCCCAGATAGGGATATTTGGAGCGCCCTCTCATACTCGAACAGCAATCTATTCACATACTTAATGCTCTGTCAAACGCCAGAGCGGATGTGGGAGATTGGAGAAGTTTCGAAAGTCCCATGGTATGATGATTTAGGCGGGATAGATGCACTTGAAGAAAATTCAGAAGGAATCCTTGGTCTGCTTCTAAAGCAGAGGCAACACGATTTCGAATCGCCTTATTACACTGGTCCAAAACTGCTGGAGCCCATAATCGAATCAAAGCCTCCAGAATGGTACGAACACCCACATAGAACTCTCGTTGATTCAATCGACACTCCCACAATCGAGGGACAACACAGTGGTGAGACTACCCTGCGAAATTTAGCCATCGCTGCTGCGAAACGACAAGAATGGTTACAGCGAGAAATTGAGCAACGAGCCTCCGAAATTGATCAGACCCTCTTCGAGCATTTCGATATAAATGAAGACCAACGGGAGGTAATACTGCAGGAGATTGCCCTCCGGACAAATGAAGACCCACGAGAAGAGCATGAGTACGATCCCGAATCCATCACGGAACCTGCCGGGAACGTCGAGGAACTCGTCAAGGATCTCCTGCTCCATCTAATTCTGAAAATCACGGAAGAAGACGACGATGGAATTGTCCCACTCGTCTATGAGGCTGACAACGAAAAACCATTGATCGAACGACTCGAAGCCGAGTTTGAGAACATCTTTGGAACCGAGGCACAGGATCGACTTGCAGAAGCTGATCAAGTACTTGGTGACAAAAAGCCTGAATCCGGGGCCTATCCTAATCTTCAGTCCTGGATCATAGAAGACCTGTTTGAGTACCATCTCCAAAAATTCAAAAATACACCCGTTTTGTGGCGACTTACCACGGAAAGACTCGTCTCGGGCCCCAAGAGAGAGGGGTTTGCCTGTCTAGTAGACTACCATCAGCTTGATGCGAGTCTCTTCGATCGGATCGAATCCCGCTATCTTGAGCCACTCAAGACCGAATATCGCGAGCGCAGGGCAGTTGCAGACCAGCGTCGGTCCGATAGTTCACTATCAACAACTGAACAAGCAGAGGCTGCGGAAGAATATGAACGATATGAGAGTGCCCTCTCCCAGATTAATGAATTTCAGGAAGCAACTCTTGAACTCAGTTCACCTCATCCTCCAGAAAGAGACGAGGCCGTTCAATCAACGGCTGCTGAACTCAAGCCGCTTGTCACGAAGTTTCGAAAGCGTACAGCTGAACGGCTCAGTACGCTCGACAAGCTCGTCAAAGTGATGGACTCTGAAGAGTTTGAGGATCACTTCAGCCCCAAATTCCTTGAACGAGTGAACGAACACCGGGGTGAATGGCTTGATGCACTTGAGGATCTTGAGGCCGCATGTGAGGCTTACAGTCAAGACAAATCAATACCAGTTGAACCCCATCTCTATGATCTCTTCTCATATATCGACGACAACGTCGGTTCGACGTATCACGGAAGCAATGATATCACCTTCTTGAACCACTACTTCAGTAAAGGTGATAGATATTTAGACAACGGAGAGCCCCGTGAAGGACTTGAAGGAGCTCCCCGTCTCTTAGCCGAACTTGCTGCCGAAACTGATGAAGATGTTGAACTCGGTGAGGAAGTCAAGGATAGGTGTAATCAGATATCAAAATTACTGCCCTCTGATTGGGAAGACCGAGCTCTTCAGGAAGTGCTGGTTACTGGCTACAGCCCCGTTAAGAAACACGGCGTTGTAATCAATATCCAGCCGCTTGCAGAACAAAAACTCGTTCCAGAGTCTGTCGACGAAAAGGTCCTATAACACCAAGTGGGGTAGACTGCCAGTTTCGAATATCGTGATCTGGAAACCGGTAAGAAAACGATTTAAAAAGGACCCACAAAAATACGGTACCTAGATGAGAGCAGCTATATTCACAGAAGGCTCGTCGACGACGGGCGAATCTACTGAGTCTTATTCTGAATTCTTCGAGGGCTCATTCCTATCTGTGAATACTCTCGCTGACGATCTCTCCGATTACTGTGATACTGAGGTTCACGTCCTCTCCGAAATCTATGGCTATGTTGAAGGAGGAGACGTAGTAGAGCCAGAACCGACCGTCGATCAAACCAAGTCCACAGAACGCTTTGAGGACTCTCTACTTTCTCAGGTTGGTGAACTCGATGTGGTCGTTCTACTCTTCACTACCGATGTGTTCAAACAGATTCTCACCCCAAACTGGGAGACAATAGTAGAGCAAGCAAAGCCAGACTCGATATGGTGCATTGGAACCTCTCGCAATGCGTTGAATTCAGTCGATCTCGAATCGCTGGAGAGCCAACACCCCGTTCTCATCTACCAACGCCGGGGTGTTGCACGCGTTGGAACAGAAACACGAGAGGAATTGATTGACCATGTCCGTGCTCGATTAGATGACTAGGGACTTCGAACCCGGCGACCGAATCAGGCTCAACGGCGACCCAGCAGAGGTCATCCGTACGTACGAAGTCGGGAATCTCCCGTACCTCCGGGTCTACGTCGAGGGTGATGGTGCGAAAACGGTCTGTCTCGACCACGTCTCCGTCGAACCAAGCAGTGATGCACTCGATACCCTCGAAAACCAGGTGGCGGACCTCCATCCCCGACACGAAGCAGTCTCGTCGGAGTGGTTCGACCTCCGGACCGAGGCCCTCCAGCTCAAGATGGCCCATGAGCAGGGGCAACTCCTGAGCATCTCGAACTCGCTCGTCCGCCTCGAACCCTACCAGCTCGCCTGTGTGAATCAGGTAATGCAGAAGCTTCGCCAGCGAGCGCTCATCGCCGACGACGTCGGCCTCGGGAAGACCATCGAGGCAGGCCTCATCCTCAAAGAACTCGAAGCCCGGAATCGAGCCAACAGCGTCCTCTTCCTAGTCCCGGCCCACCTCCAGAAGAAGTGGATCCGAGATATGGAGCGCTTTTTCGATATCAACCTCACCGTGGCAGACCGCCAATGGGTCGACGCCGAGCGTCGACGCCTCGGCGAGGAGGCGAACATCTGGGACCAGGAGGGCCAGCGCCTAGTCACCAGCATGGCGTTCCTCCGTCAAGACGAGTTCCAGACTGAGATTGAGAACGCTTTCTGGGACGTCGCCGTCATCGACGAAGCGCACAAGGCCAGCAAGCGGGGCGAATCTCCAAGCAAGACCTCGCTCATGGCCGAGCGCGTCGCCAATCGCTCTGAATCTCTACTGTTGCTGAGTGCAACACCACACGACGGGAAAGGTGAGGCGTTCCGGTCGCTCATCAGCTACATCGACCCGTTCCTCGTCGCGGAGGACCAAGATCTCACTCGGGAGACGGTGAACCGCGTCATGATTCGGCGCGGTAAAGAGACCATCTACGACGACAACGGTGAGCGCATCTTCCCCGAACGAGACGTCCAGACGGCCACCGTCTCGATGTCCCCCGCAGAAGAGCAACTGTACGAGCGTGTCACCGAGTACGTCCGCGAGGTCTACAACCGCTCTGACCAATTGAACGAGCCCGCTGTCGGCTTCGCAATGGCGCTCATGCAAAAGCGACTCGTGAGCAGTGTCGGCGCTATCCGCGAGACACTCCGACGTCGCCTCCACGGACTGCTCGAACCCGATGAGCGGAGTCTCTCGAGCGATGCGACGGCCTATCTCGAAGGCGAAGACTTGGAGGACTCTGACCGTGAACAGGCGGAGCAGGAACTCGAACGCCTCACGGTCCCCCAGGGTGATGAGGCACTCCAGAAAGAGATCGACACGCTGCAGGAACTCGTCGCGATGGCCGAGGACCTCCCGGTCGACACCAAGGCCCGGAAGGTCAAGCGTTACATCGAACAGCTCTTCGAGGAGCATCCGGACGAGAAACTCATTCTGTTCACCGAGTACCGTGACACACTGGACTATCTACTTGACCTCTTCGCCGACGAACCGTGGGCAGATGAGATTCTGACCATCCACGGGGACGTGAGCAAAGACGACCGAGCCCAGATCGAGGACGAGTTTAACTACGGGAAGTCGCGACTCCTCATGGCGACGGATGCTGCGAGTGAGGGGATTGACCTCCAGCACAGCTGCCACATCATGATTAACTACGAACTCCCGTGGAACCCGAACCGCCTTGAACAGCGAATCGGTCGAATCCATCGCTACGGCCAGGACAAGGAAGTCAAGGTTTGGAACTTCCAGTTCGATGGTACACGAGAGTCCGAGATCTTCAAGCTCCTCCAGGACAAGGTCGAGGAGATTCGGTCGAAAGTCGGTGCGACGGCGGACGTCCTCGGGATGCTGGACGACGTAAACATCGACTCATTGCTCATGAAGTCGGTTCAGAACCGCGAACCGGCTTCCGCGACGAAAGAAGAACTCGAGGAGCTGATGGAAGAGAGAGAACAGACGCTACTCGAATGGTACGAACGGAGTCTCATCGACTGCAGCACGTTCGACGCCGAAAGTCGGCAAGAGATTCAGTCGATCGTCGACGACTCAGAGGACGTCTTCGGAAGTGAACAGGAGATCCGCGAGTTCTTCACCCGAGCTATCGAGGCGTTCGAGGGCTCTGTCGAGAAACGCGGAAACCAGCTGTACGAGGCAGAAGTCCCACCTGAAGTGACTGACAGTGGGCAGCCTGAGACGCTGGGTCCGTTCACCTTCAGCCGCGATTTCGCCATTGATCACGACGGAATCGAGTATCTCTCCCCGGATGCAGATGTTCTACAGGCCCTCCGTGATCTGGTTCTCCAGCAGGAACAGCACGCGGGGAAGACCGGAATGAAGCTGCTGCCGTTCGTCGACCAGCCCGGCATCACATTCGTCTACAAAGTCGCCTTCGAAGATGCGACCGGCAAGACGATTCGTGAGCAACTCATCCCCGTCTACGTCGACCTCGCTGGACTCGACGCCCAGCGTTCCCTCGGCCAGCGCGTCCTTGATGCAGAAACGATTCACGCTCGTCCAGATGAGAGCACGGTCTCTCGCCTGCTCAAGCAGCGTGATGAACTCGAAGACGCCGCTGAAAGGTACATCAGTAGTATGGTCGCCGACATCCGTGAGGGCCTTCTCGAAACCCGGCAGCAGGATGTCCAGCAGGAACTGTCTGACCTGGAAGCCTACGAGCAAGCAGAGCGAGATCGAATTCAGTCGTTCATCGATTCGTACGAACAAAAAGCGACTACGGGGTCGGATATGCGTATCGCGATTCGGAACCAAAAACAACGCCTCGAGCAGCTGGAAACCCGAATCGCATCTAGGAAGGCGGAGCTACGGAAGCGAGAACAGGTCATCTCTCTGGCGCCAGATATTGAGGCGTACTGTTTGACTCTTCCCGTATAGGTGAGAATGACGGTTCAGTGGCTCCGATCCGCACGGAAAACCAAGGTCAATCACCAGAGAACCCTGCTATCTACGTCTTCGGCGTCAAGCACTCTGATTCCACGTTAGCGGATTCGATCCCCGACACTCTCCCAGAGGACGGCGCTGCGGTGTATCATGAATGTACTCGTGAAGAAATGCCATCAGCACGAGAGGCGTTCTGGACTAGCCCATTCGGACTGCAGATTTCAGTCCTCTAATGCAGTTTGAAGCTCTGACCCTGGGGAGCCAAAGATCTCGTCGAACTCATCGGGCTGCGTTTCCGCAAAAGTGCGGAGCTCCTCTTTCGACGTAATTCCGTATTCAAGAGCGAGATAATCCTTGGTCGCTGCACCGATGCGAGGTAGTTGAGCGAGATCGTCCTCGTATTCCAGCTGGTGGTTCTCTAACCAATCGTGAGCCTGTGTGAGTGCATCCTCAGGTGTGAGTCCATCTTCTGCCCCAGCCTCGATTGAGTAGCCCTTTCGATACCAAGCGGTTCGGCCGGCGTCTGGGGCGTTACACGAGACAGTCGTACTCCCGTCTGGTGCAGGGCTAATCGTGAGATTGAATCGCCCTGCAGAGACCCACCGGATACGGTTCGATGATGACTCCACAAGTTCCCATCCTGTGAATGAGTCGCCGGGAGTGAGATCTGCAAGCGGCCCCGTGTCGCCGAACGAACCGCCGGTCGAGAATCCATCGAGATGGTTCGTCGCGATACTGGAGACGACATCGCTTTCGACACCGGTCTCTTTGGCGATGTCCATTGGGTCTGCTGTTCCGAGAAAGTCCTCTACTGTGGTGTAGTCCGCATCGGCAAAGGCGACGAGCCGCTCGCGGTTCATGAGGTTCTCGTGATGGAGTCGATCGTCAATACCCGTCTCTGTAAGATGGTGGAGGTAGTCGCGAGCGGTCGAATCAGCAAACCGGACGTGCCTTGTCTCTATCGTTCCATGTTCGAGCGCGTCAATGAGTGTCGAGAGTGAATACGATGTCGTGAAGAGGGCATTCCACTCCTCCTCGTCGCCATCGAACAGCTCGAGATCGGTTCCTGGTTTGAAGTAAGGTGGCAGGTGCGTCTCCGCAAATTTGAGCAGCGAAATAAGCGTCATTCTTAGTAATACCTGACAAACTAGTGGGTAAATAGGTACGTGTTGTTCGGAGAATTCACAGACCCTGCACAGAGAAAAGATATTATTCTGTACTTTCACTCTCTATTCAAGAGATAGTCAATGCCGTTTCTGGCCCTACACCGTGGAGAGGAGGTGATTCCAAATCAGGTTCAGCGAGAAGACGCGCTTGAATGTCCGAAATGCGGCGATGCGTTGAAAATTCGCCGTTCCCATCATCGGTCTGGGTCGTTCGTGGCGCGGCATTTCTACCACGCTACAGAGGAAGAGACGGACTGTGGGGGTGAATCACCACCACATCTGCGGATGAAGTCGATTGCGTACTCGAAGCTCACAACGGAGTATCCAGAAGCCACAATCGGGTTAGAGCAACCGCTTGGAGATCGCCGAGCTGATATTCTCGTTGAGTTCTCGGCCCCCCAGTTTCCCGAGGGCCGGGGAATCGGTGTTGAGGTTCAGCATCGTCACGAAGACAAGGATATTGAGGCGGTTACTGAGGAATATCTCGCCCAGGAGTACAGCATCCTGTGGCTTGACCAGGACGATTTCTCTGGCTTTGACGTCGACCTCTCCGGTATTCTCACGGTCTGGCCACATAGCGTTCAGCACGACTTCTCCGACGGGTATCATGGTGTCATTCACTGGCTCCGCCAATCCAAACCGGCGAACCCTTCGGTTGAGGTCGTGCTCCCGGCGGAGTATCTCGCTGAGATCAGTGGTCTTCTCCGTCGCTCGTGGGAGTATGGGAAGTTCGAGTATGGTGGGCAGTCAGACTGGACTGATCTGGGATTCTGGTGGTTGAGCGCATCGTATGACCCATTCCAGAAATGGGTCAAGCTTGTCGAGACGCCGGACGGTCGTACAATGCTCCAGTTGGGGAAACAGGTGCGCGGGACAGAGCATGTTCTCGCACCGGTTCAAACAAATCATGGACGAAACCGGGGGAAAGTCCATAGCTTGGCGTACGAGGTCGAGTCGGCCGAGGTCACGTCTCGTGGATGGCAGGACGTTAAGAAGGTCTGGCTTGAGAGCGGTCTCCAGAATACGTCCGTGCTGTTGAAGCTCGTCGGGACGCCGAGTGGGGATCTGGCGCTGTCGCTGGGGAAATTCAAGCAACACAGCGATTCGAAGGAGTTCATCACGGTTTCGACCGAACACGAGCACAACCTGCAGGAGAGTCTCCACGAACTCGCGAACCTGCTCGGTTGAGATGCACTAAAAATCGAAGACAGGGTGCTCTTCGAGCGCGACTTTTGTTTAAGTAGGTGGGATTAAGAGTCAGTAACATGGACGAACACGATTTCGAGATGGACGAGAGCGATTTGGAGGTCGGTCCTGCGCCGACGGAACCCGAGGCTCCGATGATTACTGACGACTACCAGATACGGCTCGCAGACGGCTGGACAGAGGAATCCTTTGAACGCGGGACGTACGGGTCGGAGGACACGCCCGGCGTCGAAGCACGGTTCACTGCAGCCGAGAACACCGAGATCCATATTGACCCGGTGGAGTACGAAGTAGTCGGGCGTCGACGACGTATCCAGGGACTCGAAGCTGACTTCGAGTCGCGTCTACACAGCGACGACGTCGCCGCCGAAGCGAATGAGGCAGGTGGACGAGTCTACGAGCCCTGTCTATTCGCAGTGCGTGCGTACTACGCGCCAATCAGCTCCCCAGAAATCTCGACGTACACGCTCACCACCGACGCAGACGACGCTATTGCAGCAGCCTGCTGGCTCTCGCATGCGACCGACCCAATGAGTCTCGGGCAGGCGATCGAACGGGTAATTCAAGCACAATCGGGCGACGACCCCGACCACTACGGCATCGACTATCCGACTGACGAGGAACGCGTTGAGGATGTACTCGTTGCAGATCCGAATCGGTGTTTCTACTCCGGGAAAACAACCCGGAGTCATCTGCTTCGTCTTCCCTTCCGATACGCACCGCTTCTTGAGGAGTACCCGGAGAACGCCGAGGCATTGCCCGCAGTTCCACCACAAGTCGCCGGATTTGAGGTCGCGGTTTCCCATACCGAGTGGAGCGAACGGTCGCTCTCAGAGGGGGCGCTCGAAGCACCGATGGAACGAGTGGAGGGCGGAGTCTACCAGCTCCCAGGCCATGTCGCAAAACGGGCTGACGGGTTCCCAGTTGAGGCGACCGGATTCTCGCAGCGGTAGCTCCATCCAGTCATTAGACAGTCTGGTCATCTCCTCCGTAGTCATGATACAGCACTAGGTTTATACTGATCGGAGCGCTTCCTTCACGTATGAGCCTCGAAGAGACGGTTGATTACCTCGCTGAGGAACTTGACCTCGAGCGAAGTGAGCACGTCCGCGAGGTCGGTCAGTCGGTCGCAGAGCTTCGCGACTGATCAAAACAGTTCTTTGAAATCCCGTTCGACGAGCCCAGACTCCAGATAGTCGATGAACTCCTGCTTTGTCGGCCCCGCTTTCTTGAGGAGATCGTCTCGCTCTGCGCGCTCCAGGACTGCACGAGCAAACTCCGTACAGTGGTCTTCGTGCCGAGTGGCGTACGTCGACAGTGCCTCACGCCAGTGCATATCCAGCTCGAACTTGTCTAACTGAATCTGAATCCCGTCTTTTCGCTCCACAAGTTCGACGCCAAGCTCTTGCAGTTGCTTGAATCGAATGTTGTTCCGGCGAACAGTGATGAGGCGTTTCGAGTCGACGATATAGGGATCAACCCACTCCTGCCAGGTTTCATCATCGAAGTGAGTGCGAGGCATCTCGAAGTCTGGCTCCACACTCTCGATACAGAACTGCAGCATCGCAATCCCCGTCCGATGATTCGCATTCGGCAGCGAATGTCGGAGAATAAGGTTCGACATTACCTCGCCGGCGACCTGTGGGAGTCGTGTGCCCCACGAGACATGGTCGAGTGCCTGCCGAATCTTCTGTGGCTCAAACTCCTTGTAGAGGCGGAACTCTTCTTCTTCTCTCACGTCTACAGCCGCTTCGAGCAACTCCACTAATCGAAACGCGACGACCTGCCCCTCACGGGGGAGCTCGGCGATTCGGTCGCTGAGCCACTTCTGGTCGAAATCAATCTCGTTTGCGTCTTTGATCTCCGTGTCGCTCTCATACAGGACGTAGACAGGGGTATCAAACGGATAGCCGATGAGCTTCGTCGCGCTGTCTGAATCGTCACGACGGGACAGAATCTCAGATTGAGAGGCCGAGCTATACTTCAGCGAGAAGTTCTCGGCTTGGGGATGGTGATAGTAGACGACACGAGCCATCTGTGCAGAGGGCTTGGTGATACGTGCTTAAATCAACTCGGCGTTCGCGCAATCAGGGCCCCAGTGCTGCTCTGTCTTGGTATCACAGCTGTCTGAAAGATTGAGGGGTATTTGGATTTGGAACTACAACTCGATTCAGACATAGATTCGCTTGAAAGTAGAGTTAGGGGACTTGGTGTCGCACTATCCTCAACGACTGTAGATATATAGTTGTGGAGAGTCAATCAAACGACGGATCAGATGGGAAGAACCTCCGAAGCCGACGCTGACGTGGTCGAACCCTCTAGAGATATCCTTTCTGTACAGCAGCTCAATCAGCGTATCTCAGATGTCGTAGATACATCCGAACCGCTCCAGGATGTCCGCTGTTATGGTGAGGTCACGAATCTCGGGGGGAGTAATGCAGCCCTCTACTTCACGCTCACCGATGGCACACACGAGCTTCCGTGTATGCTCTGGCGGAGCCGCTATCGGAATATGGACATCGACCTCGAGGATGGCCTCGAAGTCATCGTTCACGGTGACATCGATTACTGGGTCGAAGGTGGGAAACTCGACATCAAGCCGTGGCGGATCACGGTCGTCGGCGAGGGAGAACAGGCTGCCGCTCTCGAACGTCTCACTTCTGAGCTCGAACAGCGCGGATGGTTCGAAGACGAGCACAAGAAAGACCCACCACGATTTCCGGACCGAGTCGGCGTCGTTACTTCCCTCCAAGGCGATGCCCGATACGACATTCAGGACTCGGTCCATAGTCGAAACCCCACAATTGACCTCGTGATGAAGGATGCGAGCGTCCAGGGGCCAAACGCGCCGACGTCACTCGCAAACGGAATCCACCATCTTGACCGCAACCAGGACGTCGATTCCATCATCGTGGGTCGAGGCGGCGGAAGCGACACCGACCTGATGGCGTTCAACCACGAGTCCGTCGCGGAAGCCATCTTCACGTCTAACACCCCGGTTGTCGCCGCGGTCGGTCACGCAGAAGACCGGACGATAGCAGGACGCGTTGCGGATCGAAACGCGATCACGCCGACTGACGCCGGTGAGTACGTTACTGCGGACGTAGAGCAGTTCCTCTCTGGCGAGGTGGACAGATTAGAGCAAGAATTGGAAGCCGCCTACGAGTCGTTCAGGCGGGAGTTCGAACACGAGAAAGAACTCGAGCAAGCCGCCGCGGAGGCGGGTGGACCAACGGGGATGAGCCCGGCCTACTACAAGGCAATCATCGCGGTCCTCGTCGTGCTCCTGCTTGTCGTGCTCGGATTGTGGCTGTTCACGTAACCATGGCTAAAGACACAGAGATTTCGGAGAACGTCGAGCGAATCAATACCCTCATCGAGCAGCTGGAATCCGGTGACCATTCGAAGTCGACTGGGGAGGAACTCTTTCAGGAGGGACAGGGTCGGCTTGCGAAGCTCCGTGAACTCGTCAACGATGGGGATGGCGAGATCATCGAGCTGGACTGACGGACCTGCTCTGGATGACTTAACCAACGTGGGACGGTACTTCACCAGCCTTGTTGGTTAAGACGTGTTCGATGCTGTCCTCCAGCCAAACTCTCCCGATTTATTTCTAGCTTAGTAACACTCGCAATATCCAGAAAATATTTATTTCTCATCCAAATACTCGGTCAATATGTACCACGACTCCGTTGGTGCATACCCATACTCGCACGTATGATAACCCGGTCAGTCACCATCGAAGACATCGATGACCTGTACCTGATGTGGAACGACCACATCAACGCCTCCGCCCTCTATCGCCGCGCTCTCCGGGAGGAAATGGAAGTCCGCGATGTCGACCCCGACGACCTCCGCACCCTCCTCGAACGGGCCCGCGAGCAGGGCTACACGAAAGAAGAAATCGCCGACGAGACCAACCGGTACGCCGATCTGAAGGCACTCGTCGAAGACGCAGAGGAATAACCCGCTATGACACAGGACAGTACAACCTCCGAGACGTCTGAGAATCGTACTGACAATCAGTCCACGGTAGTGAGCAAGGTCCCCAAACAAGCCGTTCTCACCGTCGCACTATTGACCCTGTTCGCTGTCCAACCCGCCGCAGCACAGACCAGCGCGGTCTGTAGTGCGGACAACCTCCCCAGCATGATTGAGGGGTTCTTCCAGCTCACCACTGGACTCGGCATCGTCGGCCTTGCCGTGGTCTGGCAGGCTGACTCCCTCATCGAGATGTTCACCCTCAACCCCGAGCAGAAGAAGGGACTCAAGCGCCACAAGCGCTCTGCGATGAAGTCTGCCGTCGTCCTCGTCGTCCTCGGCCCGTTGTACACGGTTGCCGGGTCGATGATGGGCCTCCCGCTGGCGCAGTGTGTTGACCTCGTCCCCTGGTAAGCCACTCCACCACCCCGTCGCGAGCCCCCCATGGAACAACGAGAGCTCTCCGTGCTCATGGCCGTCCTGTTCGTGACGAGTCTAGTCACGGGTATCGTCACGGCAAGCCCACCACGGCCAGGTACGGAAGGAAATGGGCTTTCTGAGAACGAATCTGCGACCCTCTGGTCTCGCGATGCGGATAACTACATCAGTCAAGAGGAGTACCGCCAGCGCTACGGTGACGAGCGGACCGCCATCCACCAGCTCGCGAATGGCACGGACATCACGTTCAAGCGGCCGCCCGCGACTGCCGCAACCTGGACCCGGAACGATTTCGAGGACCTCGACGCCGGTGACTCGGATACGTCCGTTCATCCGCCCCACGCGTCGCTCGAAGATGGCGTGTTCATCGCGGATGCCCACGCGACCGTATTCGCGGTTCAGCCGTCGACGCGGGGCCACCTCGAGTCCGGCGAAACCCCGCTCTACATCGCACCGAATGGGACGATGCGCGGGTTCGTCGATTACCGCGTTCGTGTTCCAAACGGGAGTTCCTCGGGGAACAGGACTGTCGATTGGTCGCTTACGAACCACGAGATCGAGGAAGTTCGGCTGCAGAAAGACGGGGAAACCATCGCGAGGATCGATGGGTCGCACACGCCGGCCATCGACTACCAGATCGACGACGACTGGAGTGCAACCCTCACGCTTGAAGCAGAGATCCACGTCAGGCTGAAGAAGACGATACGGACTAACGTGGGAAACAGCACCGACGTCGACGTCGTCTACCGTGAGGAGACACGAAACGTCTCGGACTCGATCGACGTCGAGATCTACGACCTCTCTGCGTACCCCTACTACGCCGAGTACCCCAACGGCGATGCAGGCGTTGCCATCTTCCAGTCTCGGCCGTGGCAAGGCTACACGCTCACCGACAAGGGGAACGCGAGCGTACGCGGTGTCTGGCGGTTTTACACTGCCCGAAACACCAACTGGGACACGCTCGTCAGGTCGAACCGAACCGACAGCGCCGAAGTCGAGTCCGATGCACTCCCCGTGTACGTCCACGCGTATCCGTCCCGAATCGGACCGCGTGCAGAACCCGTTCGCGACGGCCCGGAAATCATCGACACCTGGGGCACGGAACGGCCCTCTCCGCTGGGGACCATCGGCGAGAACGTCAACATCGAGGTCGTCAACCAGTCCTACGAGACGACGTACGGTGTCGCCGTCCGTGCCGAGAACGTCGACAGAGAGGCACTCCACGTCGCGGGCATCGTCCGCGGTGTGAACGCATCTATCGTCGAACCCGACGCCGGTTCCGAGCGGCAGCTTCGTCGCAGCAACCTCACGGTGGAGGTTCTTCAACAAAACCAGTCACAAGCGACACTCCGGATCGAACTGCGTGACAACCAGACTGGCGCACCGATCGTCCTCAACGACAGCGCCCGCCGGTATCCCATCGGGGGTAGCCCACGTGATGGCTACATCACCATCGCCAACCGGGAGGTCGAGACCAACGTCTCTGGCGTAGCCATCGTGACGATTACTGAACCCGGCATCTACACCGCCCGATATCATCCGGGATCGTGGCTCGGACACAACCCAGCCTACGTGAGTGATACGGCGACCGCCAGGTGGCATCCACTCGGAACCATCGACGGCTGGTTCGCATTCATCTTCGAGGTCGGCTGGCAGTTCATCCCCTTCTTCGTGATGTTCTACGCAGGGAGCCGTCTGCTCCGAATGCTCGGCCCAGAAGATATCTTCCAACGAGATCCATGACCAGAAACCATCCACACATCAGTCGACGAAACGCCCTCCGAACAGTTGCAGGCGCGGCGCTTGCAAGCGTGGCTGGCTGTCTGAACGACGGTGGAAGCTCCGGAACTCCCAGTGACGGGACAGCCGCTACAAACAGCCAGGGGCCGCTCACGCGAGTCGCCGTCGAGGGCACGACGCTCGTCGTCGAGCTCTCTGCAGAAGCCGAGATCGACCAGGTCAACCTCATCCAGCCGAACGGAGAGCTGTTCGGAAAGCGTGACGTGGCTGCAGGGGCCCAGCAGGTCTCGTTCGAGATCGGAACTGCATACGAGCCCGGCGAGTACCGCGTGGTCGCGCTGAAAGGGGAGGAGAGTGTGGTTGAGACAACTCTTCCCATACAACCAGACCTCAGCATTGTAGAGATGGGTATTGGCAGGAATCAACCCGAGAAGATGTGGGACGGTTCGAGCGACGAGATTGCTGAAGAGGCATTCGTGACTGTTGAGAACCGGGGTAGCGGTCCAGATGCGATTACGAAACTTCTCTTCCTCGGTGACGTACCGTATCCCTCTGACGAGGGAGGAACAAATTATGCGAACAACGAAGACGTTAGCGGAATCTACGATCCTCAGTCTGATTCTGAGGTGAGCGAGGTCATCGTTGCAGCAGGGGACCAAGTTACGATTTACAGTTCTCGATCTCCCTTCGCGTTCGTTCCCGGCTCAGGGACTTCGTGTAAAGACGAACAGCAGAGTGGCGAGTTCGAACTCATCCTCGAAACACCAGTAGAGGAGGCTCAGCTAACCAAGAACTACAACATACAGTATTCGGCCTCAACAGAGGCAGACAACTGTGAAATAACGATTAGTGAATCGTAACTATGGTTGATCTAATCGACGTCGTCCTCGAGGGGTTCAAAGAGGTCGTCAACTGGTTGATCGGCCTCTTCATGGAGGGTCTGCAGACCGGATATAATACCCTCACGGAGGAAATGTTTGGAACCCCGACACCACAAACGGATGGGACGTTTGTATTTGGGACACCCTCCAATGCTCCGTGGCCTGCGATACAAGACGCCCTAGTTGGTGGTGAGATTATGCTAATCTCGTTACTCCTGTTGCTGATGTGTGTTCAAGGACGGCACACAATCCGAATTTTCAACATTGGAAGCGCATACGAAGCGAGGCGGACGAAGAAAACCGCCTGGGTCGGAGCCTTCCTCATCATTACGTGGTACTGGGTCAGTATTCTGTGCCTCTACATCGTTGATGGGTTCACAATTGCTCTGATGCCGAGCCTCAGCTCGTTAGGAGATGCGATGCTCAATTTCTTAGAAGTCTCTTTGAGCAATCCAGCACTTGCCTTCGTCTTTGCTCTGGTTGGTGGACTCTCGATGTGGGCACTTGAGGCCCTCTACTACATTCGAGAAATCCTCCTCTACGTGTACGTGTATGGAATGCCGATAGCGTTCGCCCTGGGTTATGGGAATCTCCCCGTCCTCTCCGATATCTCGATGGGATTCATCAAGCGGTTCGTGCCGCTCGCAGTCCTTCCCCTCCCCGCAGCAGTAGTCTTCAAAGGATACGATCTACTCTACTCCGAAGGCGCGCTTGCCCCCGGTAGCGCATTTCTGAAATACCTCGTAGCCGCGTCGCTACCACTGATCGCTCTCTATCTCACTTGGAAGACGTTCAAGTACGCGACTCCGCTGACTGCAAAGGTCGTCGGAGGCGCGACGAAAGGGGCGGCACTCATCGGTGGAGTCGCAGCGGGTGCGTACGTCGGTGGCGCTGGCGTCGCGACGACCGCGGCCCGTTGGGGACCAAAGGCAGCTGCTGGTCACGCTGTCGCGCAGAAAGCCGCAGCTCGAGGAGAGAGTAGTGACGAAGAGAACAGTACGCCGTCGTACCGGCGGACCGAGAACGACCCTGGAATCTACTAAGTACCCATGTCGATGGATCAAGACGCAGCCGCACGGCGCATCATGGACCAGTTCGGCGAAGAGAGTCGAATCCCCTACCTCAACATCGAGGAGGGAGACGTTGGCGTGCTCATCGCCTTCCCGATTATCGGGCTGTTCGTCGCTGGTCTCACCGGAATCGAATCGCTCGCCCTCCCGTTCGTCGCAGGAGGATTCGGGTTTGGCGTTGCCGTCATCTACGTCTCTCCCGACCACCTGAACGCGTGGACGTGGACGAAGGACGTCTATCGCTACGCCAAGCGTCCGCGAGTCACGTTCAGTGCTCCAGAAGAACCCGATACTACCACGAACGAGACAGAGCGAAACGAGGGCGGGCTCGCGAACTACACGCCGTTCAAACCGGACGAGCGAACGCAGGACCTCACGAACGTCAAGCGGGCGTGGCCCGGTGCTGGAGCAATCCAGCGGGCAGACGGAACGATGGAAGCGTTCATCGAGATCGACCCGGGGAACATGGATTTCGCCATGTCCGACGACTGGGCACAGCTCCAGGAGGCCGGGGAAGAGTTCGCCAACAAGGAGCTCGACTCGAAGCTCAAGCTCCACGCGACAACCCGCTCATTTCCGGTGGAACAGATCACCGAGACGATTGAGGAACGGCTCAACGACGAGGACGTCAAGCAGAACCCGATCTTCCGGGAACTCCTCGAGGAGTACCGCGAGACGCGTCCCAAGGAGATGCGTGACCGAGGTATCCAGCAGGTCCGCTACTACATCGGCGTCGAGGTCACGCCCCTCGAAGTCTATGACAGATACCGAGACGAAGGGACACCTGCCGAGAAACTGACACAGTTCCCCGTCATCGGGTTCCTGTTCAACCCGTTCGTGACCCGCCGTGAGGACCTCACGGATGTCGAGCGGCGGGCGCAGATGTTCGAGAAGCTGGACAGCCGCGTCAACGACGTTCGCGCCGAGTTCATCCAGCAGGCCTCTGGCTGGTCTGCTCGTCGGCTCAGTACGGTCGAACT
Organism: Haladaptatus sp. T7; assembly: GCF_026008575.1. Classification (NCBI taxonomy): domain Archaea; kingdom Methanobacteriati; phylum Methanobacteriota; class Halobacteria; order Halobacteriales; family Haladaptataceae; genus Haladaptatus; species Haladaptatus sp. T7. Next base: position 34,624 of record NZ_BROP01000011.1, on the reverse strand, counting down.
GTTCGTCCTGAATATGGACTTCTGGAACGGGAGAGAGCACGACTACGATGAAGCAGAGCGTGTTGTTCGCGAGCAACCGATAATCGGCCATTCGCGCCGGGAGGATGAGACCAATGCGTAACGTCGTCCTGCAGGCGGGTGGCGGGCCCCTCACCCAGCTCACAGAGTGGCTGCTGAACCCAACGTCGCCCGAAGGTGCGGCGATTTACCTCCTGTTGGTTGTGGTCCTCGGAGTCGTCGGGAAACTCCTCTGGGACCGCCACACCGCCGACGAGGAACCCGAAGTCGACTTCTCGGACGTCCTCGACGAGGAGACGCTCGAAGAGGGGCACGCAGAGGGACAGCTCCTCGACGACATCTCCGAGTCTCACAAGACGGTGACCGCGCCGGCAGCCATCGAGTGGGAGACACGAGCTGCACGTGTTGGCGAGCAGTGGACGACGACGCTGTACATCGCTGACTACGCCGACTACCCGAACGACGGGTATCTGAGCGACCTCTTCGAGTTGACCGACGTCGAGTTCGACCTCACAGCGCACATCACCCCGAAGAACCAGCAGCGGGCACGGAACGAACTGCAGGACATCGCTGACGACCTCCAGGTTGACGCGGATCTGGAACAGAGTGTCCGCAGTGCGTACCTCCAAGAGCGAGCGAACGAAGCCGCTGCGACATACAAGGCCGTCGAGAGTGGTGCGAACGTCTTCGACCAAGGGATGTTCGTCACGGTTCGCGCCGACGACAAGGACGATCTCAGGGACTCAGTCCAGAAGGTCAAGAGCGCCCTTCGCGACGATCCGGCAAACCTCACGCCGAAGACTGCGATCTGTCGGCAGGACCTCGCGCTGCAGTCGGCCGCACCCATCGGAGACAACGTATTCGGGCGCGAGTCCATCGCCCTCGGTGGGGCCGTCGGCGCACTCCTTTCGTCGCCGCATAACGCGACCATCCTCGAAGAGGGCGGGGTCGAGTTCGGGATCCACAAGGATAACCAGAGCCCCGTCGTCATCGACCCGTTCGCCCGTGACAACGGGTACGCGATGTTCACCGTCGGCGATACTGGGTCTGGGAAGTCGTTCGGCTCGAAGCAGAACTTCATCCGCTCTATCGAGCAGAGTAAGGACCGCATCGGCATCATCCTCGAACCGCTCAACAACTGGGCAGGCGTCTCCGAAGCACTCGGAGCCAAACGCATCACGGTCGGTGGGACGCTCGGGCTGAATCCTCTGGAGATTCGCCAGACGCCCGACCACGTCCAGCGGGCGATGGGCGAGGACGCGAGCCCGTTCAACGAGAAGCTCGACGACGCCATGAGCTTCCTGACGAACTTCTTCGCACTGCGTGGTATCTCACTCGGTGACCGCCGGACAACGCTCGAACTCGGCCTCAAACGCGCCTACAAGCGCAACGACATCACCGACGATATCTCGACGCACAGCAATCCCAGTCCGACCATCCGAGACATGATGGACGTCTTCGAGGACATGGTCGACGACCCCGAGTCGTTCGTGGTTCGGTCCGACGAGGAGGCCGGGAAGATCCGCGAAGACGCGACGTGGCTTCTCGACCAGCTTCGTCCCTTCGAGGATGAGGGTCGCCACGCCAATCTCGGGAAGTCTTCGGAGTTCGACATCCGTGACGAGAAGGTCATCTACCTCGACCTTGCACAACAGGAGGGCAGCGTCGACAGCAGCACGGCGCTGACGATGCAGTTGCTCATCTCGCTCGTGTACGAGCGGGCGAAGGAGACTGACAAGGAGGTCGTGTTCGTCATCGACGAGGCGCGGTACATCATGCAAGACGCCGCGAGTCTGGCGTTCCTCGAGACGGTGTTCCGCCATCACCGCCACCACGACCTCTCGATTCGTCTCGTCACGCAGACCGTCGACGAGTTCTTCGAACACGCTGAATCCGAGGCCATCCTCGATCAGTGTGCCGTCAAGCAGTTCCATCGCCTGGACGGGATGGACGACCAGTGGGCCGACGAGTTCGGGCTGAATTACGCCCAGATGCGCTACGTGCAGGACGCGGTCCCCGGGAACGAGGATGCTGGCTTCTCCGAGGCGCTCGTCGGCGTCGACGGTGAGTGGCGTGGCATCAAGGTCGAGGCGATGCCCAAAGAGAAGCAAGTCATCGACTTCGACCCGACCGAGCAGGTACGGTCTTCACTCCCCGGCGCTGGCGAGGAGGCGGTCGATACGGACGTACAGCAGTTCCGTGAGGAGCTGGAACAGCAGGCCACGAACGGACAGTCGAAAGAAGCCGAACCCGCCTCTGCGAAACCTGATGGCGGGGCGATGGAGGGGGAGGACGATGCGTGAATATCTCCGAGTCACGCCGACATCCGAGGAGCTTGAACCCGAGGGAATTCCTCGAGTCCTCGAAAGCCTGCACAAACTGACGACGGCAGAGTCGACGGGACTCGCGCAGAAGCTGAACCCACTCCACAGTAAGACACCGCCGAGGTTCGAGTTTCTCGCATTGAGTGAGGGAGCGGACGACCCTGTCGAGTTCTTCTACGGCGTCGACGAGCATCGCGATACACTGGAAAAACGGCTCCGTTCGATCTACCCCGAGACGTTCGACATCGAGCGTGTCGACGTCGACGTCGCCGCTCGGCTCATCCAACCAGTCGAGTTCACACGAGCCGAGTTCATCGAACACTACGAAGCAGGGCATCTGCAGTACGAATTCAGCCCCGACGAGCAGTACGAACTTGACAGTGAGGACCGTGACCAAGACCAAGCGGCGGCGACTGAAGCCTCCCCGTTTGCAGATGGAGGTGACACGGTCGATGCATCCCCTGGTCACTTCGTCGAGGTCGGTGAGACCGCCCTCAAGCTCGCACCACCGAGCACAATTCCGGACGAGAAGCCACTGACGACGCTCGAAAAGCCAACCGAGACTGCGGAGGGAACGATTCTCGCTCGGCCCACCACCGACGCCGTCTCGCCAGTTGGCGTGCGGTGGTCCGGTTCAGCCGCCCGGAAGAAAGACTGGATGACGTCGTTGACGCCCTTCGCCGCAGGCGACGGCGACGACGGGTTAGTGGCTGTCGACCAGCCCGGTGCGACACTGGCGTCACTAGTGGACCACCTGATGGAGGCAGCCTCACCCGTGGCGTTTCAGGTCGTGTTCCAGCGACGGGCAAGCTGGCAGTCCGACGCAGAGGTCAGAAAAGAGGATCTCATCGACGGACGGGATACCTTCTTCCAGGAGGTCGTGGGCTCTTTCCTCGAGGTCGAAGACCAGCGGAGCGATCACGACGAGAAACAGCTCAGCGAGTCAGTCGCCAAGCGCATCGAGTACATCGACGCGAAGAATCCCAAGCGGTCGTACACTGCCAACATCAGGGCAATCGGTGTTCCGACCGACGACGAATCGCACGACGAACTCGCGGCCCAGATGAACTCACTTCGTCCCGTGTTCGACCCGGTTGACGGTTCCTATTACGAAGTCGAGGGAGAACGACTCCGTGCTGGTGGCTTCCGAGAAAAGACGAAGGAGAAGAACGCACGGACTGCCCTCCGGCGGCTACTTGACCGAGAAATTACGACCGGGCGAGGCAAGACTCGGCCTGATTTCGTCCTCAGTGGAACGGAGCTCGCGAATTTCGTCTTGGTTCCTTCCTCCGAGCAACTCACAGTAGAAGGTACACGCGGAACCCGCGCTGAACAGCAAAGCCGAAACCCGCTTCCGTGGCCCAATCCGGACCTGATTCAGCAGTTTCAGGAAGGGATGGCGATTGGATATGCGCTCGATGAGAACGGAGCTCCCCAACCGGACCCGATTCGGATTCCGCCCAAGCTCCTGACGACGCACTACGGCCGGTTCGCATCGACCGGCGGTGGGAAATCGAAGGCAATCATCAACGATGCGCTCTCCCTCCGTGAGACGACCGGCGGCCCCGTCGTGGTCGTCGATCCGAAAGGCGACGGCATGTGTGCCAACTACCTTCGCTGTCACTACGACCGCTTCAACGGGTTGGACGACGTCTACCAGTTCCGCGTCCCGGAGACTGTCCCCGCGTTCTCCTTCTTCGACATCCGGCCTGCGCTCGAAGCCGGGCGAAACCGCGAGGACGCGATTCAGGATAAGGTCGACCACTTCCACGACATCCTGCGGATGATCATGGGCCGCGAGCAGTACGGGCAGGCGTTCGTCGCGAACGAAATCCTCAGCTACCTCATCAAGGCCCTCTTCGACGAGGAGTACGGGAGCGACGTCTTCGGGCTGGACGATCTCTTCGCGGCAGCCCTCCGGATGCAGCGAGAGCGGACTGTCCCGCCGGTTTCGGCGGCCAACAGGAACGTCGAGGAGTCGCTCACACGGCACTTCGCGAAGGACGACCACCGGTTCCAGGTGTCGATGGACGCCGTCGGGAACCGCCTCGATAAGCTCAGAGAGGATGCACACCTGCGACGGATCTTCAGCCACGTTCCGGAGCAGGACGAGACCGGAGAGTACGTCGACAACCGATTCGACTTCCGCGAGTTCCTCGACGAAGACGCCACGATTCTGTTCGACTTGGGAGACCTCCGTCCGGAGGCACAGCGAGCGATCACACTCCTCCTGTTGAGTAACCTTTGGGACGCAGTGCAGGTGCGTCGACGTGACGGGAAGACGGACTACGAGAATCTCACCAACCTCATCATCGAGGAGGCAGCCCCCGTCGCATCAACGAAACTCGTTTCCGAGCAGTTGCTTCCACAGGGTCGGTCGTTCGGTCTGAGCATGGGACTGGTGATGCAGTTCCCCGGGCAGGTTCGAAATCGGAGCGAACGCGCCTACGACGAGGTCCTCAACAACATCAAGACGAAGCTCATCGGGAACATCTCCATCGAGCGCGACCTCGCTAAGTCGCTGGCCCACGAAGACTTGAGCCCGACCGACCTCAGAAATCGAATCAACACGCTCCCCAGCGGGGAGTGGATCGCGCAACTCCCGAGTCCGTCATTCGGGGAGACGGGGCCGGCCCCGTTCTCGGTGAAGCCGCTCCCGATAGCAGCCGGCCATCCAGAGAGCGACGAGCCGCTCTCTGTCGAACAAGAAGACCACTTCGAGACCGTGGCCCTCCCACGGCTTTCGGAGCGAACACAGGCCCAGTATGGGCTTGCTGAGACCACCGAATCGGAGACAGCCAAAGACGAGGGCTGGGGAAGTAGACCGAACGACGAAGGTTCGACATCCGCAGACTCGACTAGCCCTACGGACTCGACGCAGTCGTCGTTCATCGGACAGGCAACCAGTGGTTCGGCGGCCGCTGAAGAGGAAGAAAGAGACGCGGACACCACCACCTCGCTATTTGGAGATTCCAGGGCAACTGAGCCGGAAGAACCAGTCAGTGAAGAAGCGGAGACAGCTGTCGAAGAGAATGGGTCGTCACCAGTACAGGCAGGTGGTGTAACCGTTCCAGATGACGAACTCCAGCGGCGCGGACTCACGCACGACGACGTCCGATTCCTAACCCGCATCCTCGACGTGATGAATGGTGACGCACCAAATCACAGACTCTTGGATTCAATGAGTTCGTTCAAGAGCGACTTTGAGGATCTGGATGTGCAACGGCTCGTCGAGCAAGACCTGCTGGAGGAAGGACGAGCGTGCGGTCGGAAGTACTACACCGTCCTCCCGGCAGGGCGTGAACTCCTCGGTCAGAAGCTCAAGGTTGGCCCTGGTCAGGGAGATGTCGGTGAGAAGACGCCGCACAAGGTCGGTGTGAAGCTGCTCGAACTGTGGTTAGACTCCCGCGACGACGTCGCACAGGTCAAGCCGTACTACGAGTATGATGAAGAGACGGTGTTCGACGTTGTTGGTCTCGATGCTGACGGGGAACTCGTGTGGGTCGGTGAAGCCGAACTCGCGAGTAACAACAAACACGCGCCGGTCGACGACTACGACAAGCAGAGCACGGTGGACGCGAACGCTGTCTGGGCGTTCAACAGACGCGAAACGGCCGTCGAGGTGTTGGACCGCCTCGCAGAGGCCGACCGGATAGAAAGCAGCGTGAGCGGGCGTGCAGCCCGCTCGTTCTCGGACATTCGAGAGGCCGTTGAATCGTTCGATGCAGCTGGGCTGACGACGATTCGGAGCTTCAACAAACTCGACCAGGAGTACAACACATGAGTTGGCGACAGGCGACCCGCGAGGAGATCTACAGGTACTACACAGAAGAGTTCCCCTCGTACGTCGACGAACTCCCGTCGTTCATCACCGCGAAGGGGCCGAAACAGTACGCACTCGCATTTCAGGAGCCACACCCGGTACGGAAAGACGGAGTCCCAGACAAGGACTTCATCCGACGAGATACGTGGCAGACGAACGTCTCAGGTGACCGGACCACGGCAGCGTTCCACGACGTCGACGACGTCCTCGAGTTCATTCGCCATCCAGCACGGAACGATCCACTTGGGCGGAGCGACTTCGCACTCGCCGATCCGGATCTGCTCGACAAGCCAGACCCGCGTCCTGACGCGGTCTACTACGCCCTCGATCACTGGGAACGACCGTGGGTGCTCCTCATCGATATCGACGCGAAAACGATAGCCCGAGAGCGAGCAACACGAGCGGTCTCGGATGAGGATGCTACGGAAGACAGCGAAGAACTGCTCGATTCCGCGGGTATTCTCGACGCAGAGCCAGCAGGTTACCCGTATGCCTTCGAGGATATCGAACGGGCCATCGAGTACGGCTTTGAGGTGCGAGATATTTTCGAGGACGACTTCAGCGCCGAGGAGACGATGGTAGTGTACAGCGGCCAGGGCGTTCACATCTACCTCCTTGACAGCGATCCAGCCCATCGGTACGACGCCAAGAGTCGAGAAGTCCTAAACGACCTTCTGCAAGACACCTACGAGATTCCCATCGACCCAGTGGTTACCGCCGATCGGCGTCGGGTCGCCCGGCTCCCCTACTCGTTGCACGCTGACGTCTGTAGTATCGTCACGCCCATCGAGAGCCCGAACTTCGACGTCCGGTCTGCGACACCGGAGGTGGTTAAGGAATGACTCAGTCGACGCCTGTCGAGGACGAGCGTGCCGCCTATCGCGTTGCGACGCTCCCGCTCGAATACGGCACGAGCCGCGTCAACCAGCTGTTCACGCGGGGCTACAATCGCTACATCGTCGACGGCGAAGAGCAACCAGAAGATTTGTTGAATGATCTCGAGCGATTCGGGACGGCGGCGTTCAAAGAAGACGTCAGGGCCAACGCCGCAGAGGAACCCTTCGTCGACGAACCCGGAACGCTCGCCGTTCTTGCGACGTTGAGTGCTATCTGCGTCAAGGCACACCCGAAGTTCGAACACGCCCCACCGCGAAAGGTGCAGGTCCTCTACGATATTCGCGAGCTCTACGTCAACAATCTCGCCTCTCTCCTTCGAGAATTCGGTGATGGGAGTCTCCAACAGGATATCGCAGAGGTGCTGTACGCGAAAGACCCCGGAGAGGACGGACCACACCCCGGTCGCGTTTGTACAGGGATCAAAGAGATGCCCGAGTTCGGTGACGGATTGTATCTCGAAATCCCGATGGCCGCAGCATCGAGGAAGTGCCTCGTTCACGCCGAAACTGAGACCGGAGAAGCCGGGGAACTGCTCACTCGCGTCGAGAACAACTGCCTCTATGTGCCCGTCGGTGATTTCGACACGAAGTATCGCGAGTACGCCAGACGTGCGTTCAAGAAGCTCCTGCGGGTCCAGGAGGAGAACCTCTCCGAAGACCAGCTGACGTGGCTAACGACGAATGAGTCGGCCATCACAGAGCGTATCGACCGCTTCATCGAGACGGGACACCACGAACGAATCTGGCGAGATTGGAACCCCGGAGAACGGACCATCCGTGTGCTCAGAGACGCGATTCGAGACGCTCCAGACGAGGTCGTCTCACTGGGGGAGTTCCACTCGGCGAAGGAGCTGTTTGAAGCAGTGGAGGCGTACGATCCGGAAGCGAGCTGGAAGCGAGACGTGTGTAATCGCATCTCGAGTCCTCGGAGTCTCGGAAACCTTCTCGCATCCCAGCGCGACCACCGGAGCCTGACCATTCGAGAGCACGGAAATACGAACCACTATCGGATTCAGGAGTCTTCGCGTGGCGTCCAGCCCCTCGACGTCGAGTCAATTGAGGACCTGTTCGAGCTTCCCTGTATGGCGAATATGGCCGAACGTCTCCACGAGAAGAAGCCAGTCCGAAAGGACCTGTACAACTTTGCCCGGATGGTGATGTGGCTGCCCCAGTACCAGGACAGCGACCTCGAGACGATTGTCGCAGACCTCAAGGATGTCTTCTCGCGGTGGACCTGGTACGACGAACAAGTCACTGATTACCAGATTCGCTATGAGTTCTCGAATACCATTAGGGGCGACACCCCGCTTCCGATGAACTGTGACAACGACGATATGCAGCGGTACTGCATCGGCCAGGAGCAGTGCCCCCACTCGATCTGGGGGAGCCTTCCCTTCCCGGATGAAATGTATGACCAACTGGATGAAGACGGTTCTACGGGAGAGGAATTCTAGCTCGGGAGGATGCCGCTTTTGATGACATTGTCTTCCTGTTCAAGGAAGAAGCGTGGCGCCAGGCTGTCCATCGTGCGAGGCACTATTCAAATATCACCTTCATGTCCTCGCCGAGATCGTCGTGCCACTGCTTTCCGACGACGTCTTCCAGCGTTGATTCTTTCCAGAGTTCGTAGAGTTGTTGGTGATTCTTGGTTTCGTGTTCTAACAGGAGGTACTCTGCCGTTCGTTCACTGACGCCAGTAAACTCGGTCAAGTCTTGCTCAAACACAATCGGGTGAGTTTCCATCCAGCCCACCGCGTACCCGACCGCCTCCTCGACAGAGTCCATTTTAGCCTTCAGCACACGCTCTTCTTTCTTGCTCTGCTGCGGATTGTGTTCTCCCGCAGGCGGGAGAATACCACGAACCTCGTAAGTTCGCGGCTGGTCACCACCGCGCGTTGGAACCGCTTTGATGACGACGGAGTAATCCGATGGCGATGTCCACGAGATACGGTCTGGGGTATGGCGGCGGATGCTCCACCCTTCAACCTCTTCGACCACATCCGCTTCGGTAAGATCTGGCGGCGACTCGACCTCCGCGCCGGACTGAAATCCAACGGGAGTAGCCTGTTCACGTGCGGTCTCGATGAGTTGTTCCGCTTGTGCTTCACCGATTCCAAGTGTATTCGTCAGTTCACCCGGACTAGAGACTGCGACCTTCATTGGGTCGTCAAAGCCACAATCCTCAAGCTTACGGCGTAAATCACTCGACGAGGTTAGGCCGCCGATGTTTGACATGATTCGGCGTACCGAACACGGACATATCGTCTTTTCGGACAGTCAACGTGTTTCGCGTCTCTACACAACTTTCAGGGTGGTATCGGTTGGACGGTAGACTTCGCCTTTATTCTGCAGCGATTCGATGGTAGACGACGCCCTCTCCTTATTCATCTCAAATCGGTCCCGCATCACCAACAGCACATCTTGCTCAGGTGCTCCAGCGGCATCGGGATACTGCTCACCGACGCGTTTGATGACGTCCTTGATTTTCTCTGGAGTAGCTGGCTCATCCTCGTCGGCCGCGTCGTCTATCTCGATCGGGTTGCCAAGGTTGCTCTTGGCGTAGGGGTTTGGATTCTGTGGCTTCCCCCGCTCAAGCATATCCTCACAGAGGCTAACAATTCTATTTGCAGCGGGTGAGTCACCGTCTGAATACTGGTCACGCAGATGTTCGACGTACGACTCCCAATCCAAACCGCTCACATCCTCCCACTCCCACGGCATCAGAATGTCGAGGAACATATGTCCTCGCCGATGACGATGTTCGTCACATACCGGGACTAAGTTGGTGGGATCACCAGACCCTCCGTATCGTGGGGGAACTATCCGATGAACTGCATCAGTGGACTTGTTGCAGGCAATACACTCTCCCTTATGCTGGTCGAAGACAGTTTCCCGCGCCTTGTCGGTGATTTCGTCGTATTCGTCATCTGGGACAACTTCGTATCCACGCGGTCGAACCCATTGCTCCTGAGACATAGAAAACCGTTCACCACATTCTGGACACCACTTTTGCCCACCTTCTCGCCACGATTTGCAATCTGGCCAAGACTGCTTCTGGCGGTCCCCGAGATCCAGCTCTTTCGGGCTTAGTAGATTACCGCAGTCACATTGGTAGTACTCATGTTCGGTTCGACGAAGGCCGTGACCTTCGGCGTTCAGTATGATGAAGACAAGATGGTCGTGGTGCCTCCCTCCAGACTGCTTGTACGTCCCAAGTAGCATCTATCATGAAGCTACAGTCCAGCACAGATTAATCATACTCCATATACAGGTTCAGAAATCCAATGGCCGAGGTCGATCAAGGTCGACGACAAGTTCCTCGCGTTCCAAGCAAGTTCGGAGCGGATCAAAAAGAAATCAGGCAAGGTGGGAGCGTACATACGCACACCAATCACCGGCCGTCTCATCGCTGAGAGTACTAAGCAAGTGAAGCCTCAAGGAGGACTGACGGTTGTCTTAGATCAGTCGATACATCGAGCTTTCGTCATCCATGGGAGAGTAACTACCAAAATTTCTATATTTTCATATAAGATCCGGTCGGGAGAGATTACACTTCCCGTCATGCTCTTCTCAGACCCTAAGACACCAATATTCGTCCGATTTGGGGTAAATTATCCACGAACTCCAGCAAACCAGCGTCGGCTGCTGTAATTCGCCGTTGGTGAGCGCGACCAAGATCTGGTTCTAATTCTCCCGAATTCGAGGGCTTCACCACCTCGTCAAGCACTATTACTCCGGATAACTGTGTCTTGGAGTCCGTCGAGGACATTATTGGTGCCTGAGAACAGCCCGACGAGCCTCTTGATAAATCTAAGCTAGTTTCAGTTCTCTGTGTACCTCCCAAATCATCCAAAGGAAGGCTAGGGTACACCGGTGCAAACGCCGCTGGCTCTCTCCGGCCGAGGGGCCATCAAACAACGATTGTCTCTAACCAATATATCAGAATTCACTCACTATATGATAACGCGATCCGCGGTTGAGTTTGTCGCCCCCGAGAGGGGCGAGGGGGCTGTTGTAGGCACCCACTCAACAACCATGTCATCCGAACACGAGCAACAGCAATCACGACTCTCTAGCGAGCAGGCTGAGCAACCGAGCGAAGAACCGTGGACAGATCTCGAACTAACGCTCCCGCACGGCAGAAGTCCGACTGGCATCGTCTCATTCGTCGAGTGCGCACTCGTCGAACTCACCCACGAAGACGTCGGAGCCGAGTTCGTCTCAACGAGCGTAGCGGGCACGAAGCGGACACAGTTCATTGCCGTCGACGACGTCGGCGAGCAATTCCAGAAGCGGTATTTCGACGAGCGTCTCGGCTGGCACGAAACGACAGTCAGCCGTGAAGCGGTTCGTGAGGAGTTGGTCAACCGGCTCTCGCGGTCGTCGTTGAATCGAACCATTGAGACGCCGAGCACTGACGCAGATACGTTCCGCGTGAAGCCCGTTCATCAGTTCTGAGCCCCCACGAGTTAACCAACGCAGAACCGCAGTCTTCCGCAGTGTTGGTTAACAGCGTGACAGCGAGTAGTTTGTCCGCGCCTGAGAGGCCGAGGCGCGTAGATTCGCGCCGACGTGATTCCCATGCCCGGTACAGACGCACTCGACGACGCATCAGCCGACCACGAACGGTTTGAAGCGGGACTCGTCGCACAGGATCAAGATGCTGCCCGCGTCTCGGTAGCGGATATTGACGAGAGGAGAGCCCATTCTCTGGTCAATGACCTCGTCGACGACGACGTCGTCGCTCCCATCCCCGACGAACGAATCCTCGTCCACGAGCCAAGCGACAAGGCATTCGACTCGATACTCCAACTCGCGGTCTTCCATCGAGGCTGGACCGCCGCTCGCGACACCGACGAGGGAGGAGAGTAATGCAACAGACACTTGCTGGCTGTGCCTTCTGCGATGCGGTTCCCGGTACAGACGTGGGAGAGGCACATACCTGGGGAAAAGACGAACGAGTTACACACCCGATCTGCGTCGACTGCGCGATCCAGTCGAATCCCGATCCCGACGAGCGTGACCATTACGCCTGTGATAGTTGTGGTCTCGTCGTCGATGCGCTTGCAGCCCTCACACAGTTCCGTGTCGAACTCGGCCATCTGGAAGGCCCACTACAGCTGTGTGCGAGATGTAGTCCTGGCGGCCCCGCAACGTACTGGACTCGCGACCTAGACGACCATCTAATTAGTGAGTCGTCGTAGTCGGTCGGGAAGTGGTGTAGACCGCTCTGCTGAAACCCTCAGTTACGGATATGTTTTTGCCGTCGTTCTGAATACATCGCGCGAGGGGTCAATAGAGCCGTCTTAGATCATCGCAGTTGGATCGGTTAGTGCAGGGATTTGACTAATCAGCGGTATCGGCTAGCAGTTCATTGCGTGGGAAAGTACCAATATGTTGGACCAGTGAATATCTCGGTGATGGCAAGGAATCGAAGTGCTCTATTCTGTGATTACAATTTCCTCGACCTGAAAAGAGAGAAGCAGGAAGAGATGAAGGACGAGATTTCATCCCTTACCTCGGAAGAGTTGGATGAGAACAGTACGGACTCTCTAGCGATAATTTTCTCTTCAAAATATACTCCTTCTCATATCGAACTTCACGACGTTATCAAAAAGGACGGAGGACAGGTTGAGAAAGAAGTACAAAACCGAACTGGGATTCCAACCCCTGGTCGAGGCACACCGACTAGGAAATACGAGAGGCTGGAGGTAAAGTTCCAGTTTGACGGGGATAAGAAACTATTCCGCTACAAGCCTAGCAGCTACAATTTCAGCCCTCCATTGTACGACAATCTCGGAAAGAGCGAGGTTGTGAGATACTTTGATTTCCGGACGCAGAACCGGGATGCAGAAGAGGTGAGAGAGGAACTTCACTCTGATATCGAGGATTGGAAGGATGATGTCCGCTCATGGGTTGAGAACCTCAATTCCGACATCAGGCAGATGCGGGAGAAATCTGAAAACAAAGCTCGTTCGGCGATTGAAAGGCGTCGAGGCGAGGTTGAAACCAAGACAAAGGTTATGGAGGATCTTGGTGTCGATACAGGTGGTTCTGGAAGTCAGGGGTTCGTAGTCCCTGAGAAGAAGCGGAGTATTGAGTTTCCGAAACTTGAGGACAGCAGTTCTCGGGATATTGTTCCAGACAATCATTATCTGGAGATTCTCGGAATTATCGATGATCTGGGAGTGAATATCGAACGATCTGCTGAAAGGGTTCGAGATCTGGATGAGGAGTCCCTCCGTGATATTTTTCTCGCAGGGATCAATTCTCACTACGCCGGGATTGCACAGGGTGAGTCTTTCAACCGAAGTGGAAAGACTGATATTCTACTTCCGTACGAAAACCGGAATCTGTTCGTTGCAGAGTGCAAGTTCTGGTCTGGACAGGCTCAGTTCGTAGACGCTATGGACCAGCTCTTGGGGAATCTAACGGTTCGAGATTCGCATGCGTGTTTGATGATGTTCTCTAGGAGAGCGAGGTTCGACGAGATACGTGGAAAGGCGGAGAAGGCGACGAAGAGTCACAAGCAATTTGAGACAGAGTTACCGGGTTACGATGGTCACGACGTGCACCGATTCAACATCGACTCAGGTACACCAGTCAAGGTCGCTGTCAAAGTATTCAACATGAAATGATCGAGTGGGGGCAGGTGTGAGCTTTTTAGCCGTCCATAATTTCAGATGGCCATTTTAGCCGTCTATAATTTCAGATGGCCATTCAGACTGGATACGTATTCCGGACTCTCATCCGGGCGATACGCACACCTACCGAACGGCTGTTTCGACACAGATGGTCTGAAACGAACGATGCCTCGCCTGCAGCATACTCCCTCTATGTGTCACGCACTTCTTGTCATGGTTTGACAGTTTCAGCAGATCCTCACGGCCTCACTTCCTCGCCCCTCGCGGTCAGATCGCCGTTGAGCGACGTTCTATGCGCCCATCGGTCACCGCGACGGCGTCTTTCTCTTCTAGCCGCCTCACAATCTCCTGTACGTCTGCTGCAGACCAGTCGAGCTCCTGTTGCAGGTCAGCCACCGATTTCGGTTCGTCAAGCGCGTGCAGCACTTCGAGCTCCTCGTAGACGCGCTCAGTGATCTCCGCCACGGGGTCGTGCAACGGTGTCGTCACGTTGTGTTGGTCGGTGAGGTCAGTCAGCGCTTCGTTGATGTACGTCACGAACAGCTCTTGGTCCAAGAGTTCGACCTGCGTCTCAAGTTCCGTTTCGACGACGTCGAACTCGAGGCCAGTCTGCATCAACGAGAACATATCCTCGATATCGTCCACCCGACCGGCAACCGCTTTGAACAGGAAGATGTCTTCTGGACTCACGAGTTCGACCACGAGATTTCCCGGGTCAAGATAGCGTTCGCTCCGCTCACGAATGCCTGGAGACAGAATCAGTTTGCCAATCACCTGCTGGTTGAAGATGTCGATACGACACCCGTCATCGTTCTCGAGGATGCGCTGGGCACCGAGTTCTTCGTACTCTTCGTCCGGCTCCCGGACGATATCGTACCCCAATTCGAGGAGCACCGCTTGTAGCTGACTCAGATCGTCGCCGGAGGAGACGATGAGGTCGATATCTTTGGTCGTCTCTTTGAGTCCGCGAAACGCCATCGACCCACCGCCAATCAAGAAGACGGTGAGTGGATTGTCCAGCTGCTGGCCGATGCGCTCGAGTTCCGACCGGATGTATGAACTATCGAATCGCGCCCTCATAGCGCCACCTCGTACTCCTCAGCGAGTTCCAGGAAGTCCTCCCACTCGGGGAGTCGGGACGTCCGCTGGGCACCGCTGGTGTCGAGATACGTGTAGAGGTTGTCGACGACGTCGTCGACGCCGTACTTGGTGGCTTGGGCTCGGAGTTCGTCGCGGTCGATGTCGACGTGACTGAGCAAGAGTAGACAGTATGACTGCATTCGTGCGCCCGAATCGATTACGAGCATGTGGCAGCACAATGTCTCCGGCGAGAGCTCGCTCGTCGCTTCCGAATAGAGGTAGTATCGACGATCACGTGCCAACAGCGGGAGACCGTATCGCTGGAACTGGTCTGGGCCTGTCGGAATGAAGTGTTCGTCGGCGATCTCAGTCGTCGTCTGTACAAGGAACTCGTCGAGGGATTCCCAGAGAATCGTGTAGGTGTCCATCTGTTCTTCGACAGTCTGGCGGTGGGCGTGATGGGCAAGCTCACGAGCGACTGCACTCAGCGGTTCGAAGCCGTCGTTTAGTGCGTACGCCCCGTCGTCGGTTTGGTAGACGAGTCCGCGATGCTGAAGCGGGGCAAGTGTACGGTGGACGGTGCTTCGGTGGACGTCGGCGCGGCGTGCGAGTTCGGTCGCGGTCCGTGGGATGTCGAGATAGTAGCACACACGGAGGGCTGCCCCTGACAACAGCTCCGGCCAGTCGATGTGTGAATACTCCTGTGTGAGGTCCGTGAGTAACTCGAGGGCCTTTGCGTCCGACAGTCGAATCCGCTTTGTTTTCCCCTGTCGACGTGTCTCGACGAGGCCAGTCGTTTCGAGCCGCTCGACGAGTTCTGAGGTGTAACTGAGACTCCGATCGAGATTCGTCGCGAGTTCAGAGACCGTCTGCTCACCGTGGAGGGCTGTAAGGGCGCGAACCTCACCTTCTGTGAGCATCCTGTTGCATACTAGCGAACCAATATATAAATCGCTTCGGTATTTTGCAACGCAGAGCTGACTCTGTCGAGGACGTAGGCACAACAGATGAAAGCCCTCGGCCGCTCGGCATCCCGCGACCACCGCTGCGCTCCTCGTGCCTGCGGTGCTTGCGGGGCCGGGGGACGACCGAGACGGCCTCGCCCTTTCTGAGTCCGCCAGGATGTCGGCTGGGCTACTGAGCGTCGAGAGTGGCTGAACGATGTTTCTCTACGGCCCGCCCCGCTCGCCGCTGCCGCCCTCCGCGTCGCTCGCGACCGACCATTCCGGGCATGCGGGCGCTCTCCGCACCGCCCGCGCCCGTTCCGGGCTAAAGTGAATCTGGTCTCGACGCCAGCGGGTAACCGCGGGGGGTTGCGCGGCGTGGCTGCTCACCCCCCACGCTTACTCCGCTGGACGCTCGCTCCGGGCGGGTCGGCGCGCGGTGCTGGTTGGGTGGCCTCCCTATGGCGCGCTCTCGCTCGCGCCCCAGGGGGCGCTCGCGAAGGCGCGAGCGAGAGCGCGCAGATGGTTCTGTCGGTCGGTGTCGTCGGAAAACCGCGATGTAGCAGCATCGCGGTGTCGGGCGCTGAGCGCCTTCAGGTCTATGGTGAGACCAATGTCAAGTAACAACGCAACCAGTAATGTAGTTTCGGTCGATGAACAGGCATTCGAAAAAGCGGACGAAGCGGCGGTCGACGAAGACGGCTTCGAGGTCGTCGATGAGACGCCGGAGTTCCAGGCGACGGTGCAGATGGAGGTGCAGGCGAAGGTCGACGCGAACCACCCGGACGGGATGGTCGACACCAGCGACGAGCGGATTTACGGTGCGACCCTCGAACAGGAAGAGCGCATTCGGGCGCGAGAGGCAGAGTTGGAGCGCATCAGTGCCCAGGCAGAGCTGGGGACGCAGGATGGTCGGGAGAAGCGGACGCGAGACATCGCGGCGAAGCGGAGCGCTGAGCGGCGTGCAGAGTTCCAGAAGCGGGCGGCGAGCGTGAACCCGATGGTTGACCCGGAACGAGGCGATCCTCGTGCAGAACTCACGCAGGAGCAGTTGGCGGCGGTGAACAAGCAGTCGATGCGGCTGGCCGAAAAGCTGGATGGCTGGTCGCGAGCAGCGATTGGTCGGCGGCTGGGTGAAGCCGTGGTCGGTGGGAAAGACCTGATGAGTGCGGTCGTCGGGGTGTTCGAGGAGTTGCAGACGGCACCCGGGACGGTAGTTCCCATCGGGAAGCTCGAGGACGTCAATCGCAAAGAAGTGAGCATCGAGGGTCGTGTGACGCAGCTTTGGGAGCCGTCGAGTTCAGCCATTTCCCAAGTCGGCCTCATCGAAGACGACAGTGGGAAGACGAAATTCACCAGTTGGGTTGCGAGTGACCAACCGTGGATCGAGGAGGGCGAGCGCGTTCGCATTCACGGAGCGGCGAAGAACTGGTACAATGGGCGCGTCTCGGTAGCTCTGACCGGCTGGAGCACCGTGCATTTCCCTGAGCGCGGTCGGTGGTGGGAGTAGCCGTCGTCGCACCCTTCTTTTTTGCTACGTGCCAGACCGACCCAGGCCCCACCGCCCCACCCTCCGCTCCGTGCTCGCTTCGCTGCGCGCGCAGCCACGACCTTACTCGCTGAATGGCACCCTGTGCGAGAGTGTGAGGAGATGTTCGATATCGCCCAAGATGTAGTCTGAGACCATCCGTTCTGTCTCTTCAAGATTACATGGACCAATGTCGTCATGATCGTCTGAACGAGCGTGGAGCCATGTTTCCATGATTCCCGGAATGTCGCCACTGTCTACGTAATCGGTGTCTGCATCAGACGGACGGATACTCTCAAGATCTAATTCATGAGCGTAGTCATCGAACATCGTCCGCCGGAGCCCGACCCCCTGATGCTGAATAAGATCGTCGAGTCGAGTCCCATACCCGTATGTCTCGGCTGCGAAGTCACCCAAGTCTACAGATTTAGCACTCCCGATGACAGTCTGGATATCGCCCGCGAGTCCATCACCTGCGGGGCCGTCAGCAGCATACACCGGCCGCTTTTTCAGCATCGGCAGGTCAAAGAAATCGCCAGCGTACGTTACAATTTCGTCCGGTTGGTACGCCCACAGTTCAGCGTTGATGCGTCGTAGCAAATCCAGTTCAGAAGCGAGTCCTGGAGCGCGCCGAGTGAGAATCTGTGTTCGAGGCAAACGGCCGCCCGCTTCCGGGCCGTCATACGCGAATCCGATTGCAGCGAGCTGGAAATCCTCTGGATTCTCCCAATCTGGATCATCATCAGGCGAAAGGTGCGGGCTGATTGTTTCGATATCGAGGGCGAGCCGTCTGGTACTGTCAGATGACATAACGGACAGTCTAAGTCTGAATATTTAAATCGGGGTGAAGCGCATAGGTTCGGCTTGCAGGGTACCCGGTCGTGAATACTTTTGCCGCGTTAGACTAGATGACTTAAGTATGAATCAGGCAGACGTCTCCTGGCCAACAGCCCCCACCGGAATAGCCCCCGTGGGCCGGATTTCCGATCCGGCGTTACGTGACCTCGCCGGATTGCTTCAGGAAGACAGTACGTCGCAGTGGTTCAACATGGTGAAACCACCGGAAAAACCGCATCCTACGGTTACCAAGGGGCTCGACTACGATCACGAAGAAGAGCTAGCCGCCGTCCCGGAAGAGCCAACGGAGAACTATCGGAAGCAGGCTCTCGAGTACGTTGAGGGCATCATCGAAGCTCGGAAAACAGTCCGTCCAGATTCACTCCAGCCAGCCTCTGGGCTTCCAGAAGGAATCAGTCGAACTACCTCTCGTCATTGGGTCTGGTACCATACTACTGAAGACATGCAGGAACGAACAGATGACCGCCCAAAATCACTGGCTCAAACGGTCGACCACGGAAAGTACCTGTTCTTTACACCAGATGAAACGGGCGTCCTCGAGAACATAGTCGTTGAGCAATTTCAGTCTCGACCATTCAGCTCGGCGAAGGTTCCCACTATTCCTAGCCGAAAACCGGATGCAGTCCTCTGCCTATATTACTCGGACGACCGATATCGAGCCGATCTTCGAGAGACGTATCAGAACGAACCAGAAGACGATACTTACGGAGTTGCATCACCCTACGACCCAGAGAAACCCATCATCAAACCTCGAGGATTCAAAACTGACTCCGCAACGCGGCGAAATGAGTACTCTGACGAATTCAAGCAGGCATCAGAGTAAGAGTTATTCGATGAGTTTCTTTCTGGCCTGTCGTACATTCTTTCGCACCGCTTCAGGATGGACATCACGTTGGGATGCCCATTCTTTCGGGGCATTCCCCAGCTCTTCCGTCATCCAATAGTCGAGGATTTCAGGAGGGGTAAGGCCATCTTCCGCCAGCTCTTGGAACCACCAGGACAGGACCAGTCTTGATCGTCGCCAAACCTCGATATCTTGAATCGGTACGACGAGATAGGAGTGGCCCTTCGGAAGTTCGTGAGACTGCCCACTAGAAATGAGAAGGTCTCGACCTCGTGCAGAATGATATTGCTTTGCCGCAGCAGCTTCAGGTCGCTCGACGTTTACTGCACTGATGAGATTTGCCCACTCTGATTCAGGAATTACGAAGACGAAATCACTGGGTGGGTCATGGAACACCAACTCCACAGTTGACGTTTCGTCATGCCATGCTTCTTCTAGGAAATACTCGAGGTTCTGAACTCCAGCAATCCTATGTAGAATATCGTTGAGACGATCCATAGAGACGCTTGAGTTAGCAGCAACCTGCTGTATCGGACCTCGATGGAACAGTTGATTCGATACCATACACAACTTGTAGTTTGAATACACATCAATCTAACCCTGAACACAATATGTAGTTTGTTGTTGGCCCCGATGGGTGGGGCCCTCAGAAGGAGGTGTCCCAGACAGAGGTGAGTTCAATGGCAATCAGAAACATCTACGAGAGCGGTTTCGACGAGGATGTCCGTACGGACTCGAACGCGAACCAATGTCCCGAGTGCGACGGGCGGGTCACTACGAACGCTATCGAAACGACCTGTGAGGACTGTGGCCTGGTCATCGATGAGCAACGAATCGACCATGGCCCTGAATGGAGAGCTCACGATCAAGACCAGCGAAAGCGGACGGGCGCTCCACTGACTGCGGCACGTCACGACCGAGGGCTGTCGACGGAAATCGGTCGGCGAAAAGATGCGAACGGGAACGAACTCTCTGGGCAAAAGCGCCAGCGGCTATCTCGAATGCGGCGGGAACAGAACCGTGGTCGATTCCAGTCGAAAGCCGAGCGAAACCTCGCACACGGGCTGGGCGAAGTTCGAAGAGTCGCAAGTGTCCTCGAACTCTCGGACTCGATTCGTGACCAAGCGTGTCAACTGTTCCGGAGTGCTCAGAATGAAGACTTGCTTCGAGGCCGGTCGATCGAGGCGATAGCTGCAGCAAGCATCTATGGAGCCTGTCGCTGTAACGGCCACACACGGTTACTCGACGACGTCGTCGACACAGCACGCGTCGAACAATCGAGAGTCGCGAATGCGTACAAGACCCTGAATACAGAACTTGGGCTCCCGACTCAGCCAGTTCGCCCGAGTGAGTACATCCCCCGTCTCGCGTCAGAACTCGATGTTCCAGCGTACATCCGACAGCGTGCTCGGAGGTTAGCTGAACAGTCAGAATCGTCAGGAGCCGCGTCGGGTGTCAAACCGTCAGGATTCGCAGCGGCCTGTTTGTACAAAGCAGGTCGCGAAGAGGGACGGTGGTTGACGCAGGCAGAAGTGGCGGAGGTGGCGAGCGTCACTGCAACGACCATCCGGTCGCATCGAGACACGCTGAACGAATTGGCGATCTGAAGACGCTGTCTGCGAGTTCTGTGCCGATTCGAGTTCGGCGTTGGTGGCTGAGATTTAAATACAGAGACGAGGGAAAGTGCTGTCAGACGACTCTATGAATGGACGTCAATCTGATTTTGAGGAACTACGACCACTTGGCGAATCGACCCACGTTCCCGACGACGAGGTTTCTGGACGGGGAAACGCTGGACGAGTAGAGCGAAAGCGAAAGGAAGAGCTCGGATCGTATCCTAATCGAGTGAGATCGACGCGGAGCGAGTGTTCCTCGTGCGGTGCGTCGATTCCTGCGAACCGTACCAAGTGTCGGTTCTGCCTCTCAAACCATCTCGATGGAACCAGCGACGATAGTCGCACCCCAGATACTGAGTGGACACTACTCCACGTCGTCCATCTGCTCGTCGAAGCATCGACGTTCTATGCCGCCGTCGCGAAGGGTGCTGCTGCGGCTAGACTCCTCACGAAGACCGATAGGGATCCAGTAGTTGACGACTGCCAGCTGCTCTACGACCTCGATACAAAGCCCGCCGCACAGCTGACCGACAAGTGGCCCTCGCTCCCCGAAGCAGTTAGAGTTACCTCTGAAAGCGGTGAGCAGCTACTCACAGCCGCTCGTGAGCGGACAGGCCAGATAGAGTCGGCGCAGTCGCCGTGTGAGGGGGCGCACACGTCGTTCCTCTACGATGAGGGAGGGCACGACGTTAGTGAGGAAAGTCGGCTTACAGGCTTACTTGAGAGGGGCGAGAGCGACGTCTGGTTAGTGCCAGCAATTGCACTCCAGCGTTCCGTCGACGACGAGCACTCCGAGTGTCGTCAACCCAACGTTCCCTCAAAAGCACGCCTTGAATGTCGCAAGTGTGGTCGAACGACCGAGCATCAGTTCCAGGAGTTCGAGTCGCTCCCAGCTGACGAGTGGTCTGGCCAGCCAATGTGGGAGTGCCAGGTGTGTCAGTCGCCTCGTCACGGACCAGACCCCGAGTAGGATAATCGATTGAACAACACCTTAACCAACATAGGATGTCTACACGAAGTCTGTTGGTTAAGGCTGGTGCAGAGCTTCAGCGGGAGACATCAGCGTACCTGCTTCGTTTTTCTGCGCCAGAAGTCGGCGGAGGCGTACATCATGGATCCACGAGACACACCAGGATACCGACTGCATCGCGCACTCAGTAACCTCAACAGCATCGACATCGAGCAACTAGACTCTCCCGACCGAGAGCGAATCGTTGAGGCCACGACGCTTCTGGAACAGGTGGGACTACTCACTCGTCCAGGTGCTTCGGAGAAAGCAAACACCAAGGCCGAATCCTGAGGAAAGGCTCGGTCGAACAGCACCGATTTAGCCTCTCTCTCAATCGGTTCTGTTGGAATCCTCTGACTTTGTCGACAGCATTATTTTCTTGGCTACAGCAGTAGTGACAGTGTCCCTCCATACGAGACGCCGACTACTTGCGGCCATCGGGGTCGCCGGTGGCGCCGCCCTCGCCGGCTGCTCAACCGAGCGGTTCGGCGGTGGCTGGCCCCGAACTACTGAGACGACAACCGACCCACTTCCCGGTGAGGAACGCGGCTGGGCGCAGTTCGGACGCACGCCCGGTCATGCGGGGTTCGCCCCCGAGGTCCGGGTCGATGACCCCGACCCGGCCTGGTCGGTCAGCTTCGAGGGTGGCCTGACCTCCCCGGCCGTGGTTGAGGATCGAGTGTTCGTTCACGCCGGGCCGACCCCGGAGTCGGGCGAAGCTGGCACGGTGCTCGCACTCGACGGGGGCGGCGAAGAACGCTGGCGGCGGACGCTGCCGGGTGGAGGCGGCGGGTCATCTGGGTGTCCCCCGGTCGTCCACCGTGGCTCTGTGTACGTCGGCGGCCTAGATGGGGTGTACGCGCTCGACGCCCGCGACGGGAGTCCGCGGTGGAGTCGGGAAACTTCCGGATCGGTGAATGAGGCAGTCCTCGGCCGCGATGGTCGGGTATTCGCCTCTACTGGCGAGACGCTGCTGGCGCTCGACACGCGCGGCCAAGAGGGCTGGACCTACACCACCGGCGACGACCGGTTCTCGACGGCCGTCCCCGCGGCTGGCAGCGGCTACGTCCTCTACACGACACGGGTGCTTGGGAGCGTCGTCGCCATCCAGCCCGGCACTGTTGGGGACCCGCTGACGGAGTGGCGGTACGCACCCGGAGAGACCGACTTCGAGACCCCAACCGTGGTCGATGGCGACGCATACATCCCTGGCGACCGCCTCCACGCGCTGTCGGCCACGACCGGGAAAGTTCGCTGGACGGCCCCCGTACGATCAACAGCCGGCGTCTCGACCGACGGGGACCGGCTCTACCTCCCGACCGATGACGGGGCGCTGGTGGCGCTCGACACCGCGGATGGCACCGAGCGCTGGCGTGTCTCCCTTGCCTCCGAGGAGGGCGTCATCCTCCGAACTCGCCCGCTCGTGACCGAACGGTCTGTCATCGTCACTACTGAGAAGCCGGGAGTTGATGAGCCGGCGAACACGTTCGCCGTCGACCGCCGGAACGGGGAGGTCCGCTGGCGACGCGAACAACCCGGTAACATCGGCTACGACGCGGTCGCAGCGGGCGGACGGCTCTACGTTCCGGTCCTTTGGGACTTCACCCTCGACAGAGAGAGCGGCGGAACACTAGTGGCACTGGCCAACTGAGCCGGGTCTCGCAACAGCGAGTCCGTCAGCATCGCACACGAGCTTTGTCTGGATCGAAACGTCAGGAGAAATGGTGATTCCGACGCGTTCAGGGGATGGACGTGCCACGTTCGCTTCGCTGCTCTTCGACAGCAACGAGGAAAGCAATGAGCTAGAGATCGCTCGCAGTGCTGGAAGGAGTACAATATGTGGAAGGTACAAGTGTGACATTCCCGATACGAGCGCTCTATTCAGCACCGCCTCAACGAACGGTCATCAAAGGTCTATTTCAACAGAGCTTCGCAGTCGGGTTTGTTCCCCCCAAAGGGGTGCGGGGGTAGGAAAGCGCCCTCGAGGACTAACAATGGCAACACTCCAAGCAGCGACGACATCGACCGGCGCGACCGTAACCGATGCACAGGCAGTCCGCCAGCTCTGCGAAGCACATTGCTTCGGGACTCTGAATTGGGAAGTGGACGAAGAAGGAGAGCTCATCATCTGGGGCTACGACGCCTTCGAGATCTACGAAACTCGTGAGGATGGACTTCCGGACTACGAAGGTGGTCTCGTCACTCACGAGTTCCTCCGAAAGCTGGCCAACTATCTCGAACCCGGTGAAAAACTCGACATCCAGACCGCGGGATACACAAAGTGTCGGTTCCCGGTTCTGGCAAAGCGATACGTGGTTCGCGACGGTGAGGTTCTCCACGCGGACCTCAGCACCCTCAATCCGATAGGGGAGTAGCTGAAAATCAGTCTCCCCGCGAGATGTGAAGGCCCTGTTTTTCGAGGGCTGAATGACTGAGCCCTCAGGGCTTCGTGATTCAATGTCTGAGCAATCATCGAACGATCCGTTTGAGGATTGTGAGCTGAGCCCCGACGCGATCCTCGGCACTCACACCTTCGAAGACGTACTGTTCACAGACCAGACAGACACACCCGTGAATGTGTTGACCGGTGAGACGCCAGCACATTCGCAAGCAAGCGTCGACGAAGCTCGAGCCTTCGCCGCCGGAATCGACAGTGACACGCCGCACATCGCACTCCCGGCATCAGTCGAAGCGCAAATCGAAACAGCAAGCAAACCGTACACAGCTGCTGCCTTCTTCCACTTCAAGGCGACCGGGTCGCTCAAGCGACATCGCGCGTACCACGCCGCCTACAACTCGGATATATTCTCAGTTGAGTTCGAGACCGACTACGAGAGCGGAGACCTGACGATCACCGTCGAGGAGGAGGGCTGCCAGTCGGAGATCGAGAACGTCTAGCCAGCATCGTCAGTACTATTTTTTGAGCGCCGGCGATGGGTGCCGGCGCATCACGTAGCGAGGCAGTGTGCAGTCGCGTGCGTCGGCAGACGAAGGTGAAACCGATGCATATGGTCATTTACACTCTGGTAGAGGCATCGACGCGAGACGACGCAGTGGCCACCGGCAAAGCAGTGTTCGACCGACTGGTGGGCGCAGACCCGCATTCCCCCGCCGTGTTCGACTACTACGTGACCTTCGACGAGGAGGACACGACGGTTGCGGGCAAGGCTCGATGGGGTGAGTTACCGACCGCAGCCCCCGTCGACTCAAACGATGGGCAGGACCTACTCGACCAAGGGTGGGAAGCGACGAAAGAAGAGTTCGAGCGTAATCTCGAACGGGTGAAGGAAGCCATCGACGAACTCTCTGACGAGGAGATCATGCGCGATGAGGACCTCGCTCGGCACGCGTTCCATCAAGTCGGCGCGTACGACGGTCCGTCGGTGTTCCTGTACGACCAGCACGCGACCGGCATCCGGCATCGCGAACAACTGGATCGAATCCTCGAAGAGAGTGAAGACCTCTGGATCGTCCCCGCCGACGTCCACTTCTAACCGATGCCCCGAATCACCAGCTGGACACGAGAATGTCGCACACCGTCGCTCGCGTATCGAAACACCGAGACTGAAGCCCGAGCTGTTCTCCATCGTGCACCCGTATCGTACCGGTACAAGTGGCGTGGCGCAATCCTCGCCGACGGCTACCCGGTCTGGTCGCGTGGCTTCGAGACGAAGCAAGCGACAGTCTTTCGGGACGCTCTCCGAGACAGACCACTCCCCGAGTTGAGCTGCCCTGAGTGCCCGAACGACGATGTTCTCGTCGGTGAGAAGGCAGCTGACGGGGCGAAGGTACAGCGGTGGTTCGACTGTCCCGATTGTGGCTACGAAGCTCGCTCGAAGGTAGTCTACGGCGCTGAACGCTAAGGTCACAAGACGCCCAGCGGTAGCGTTTTTCTGGGGCAGGAGGGGTGGCCCGATTCACACGGGCCAGATCTACAGATGAGTCTGGACGTCATCAACCGTCACAGCGAAGCACTGTTCGAGTTCCTCTGGTGTCCCGTCTGCGGGCACGAGGTGTTCAGCTACATCCCCTTCGAGGGCGTGTTCTGCAAGGACTGTAACACTCAGGTGGAACTCCAAGAGTCGCAAGAGGACCGTGGCTACGAGGAAGCTGTCCTTGCCTGCTTCGATACCGACACGACCTGGAATCTCCACGTCGACGAAAAACTTCGACGCGACCTTCCTGGTGGTTCGGCGAGGGTAAAGATTCTCGGCGCACCGGGTGCCTACGAGATCGACTGGTGGAGTCCCGAACCCAACGAGGACTGGGACCCGGTCGAGCGCGGTGAATTCAACGACATGGAAGAACCTGCTGAGGTGTCTCACTTGGCCTAAGGAGAGGCGTTCGTTGGGGAGTTTTTCACCCCCTGAGGGGTGCGGGGGTGTTCGAACGAGCACCCCGCGAACAGAACTATGAGTTGGACAAGTGATTCACAGCCATCCGGAGCGTCACACACTTCGGGTGAGACCGACGTCGTCTACGTCGGCTACCGACAGCGAGGCCGCGCAATCGTCGAAAAGTATCCTGGCCGCGAACCACTGACCCCAGATCGGAGTCTCAAGCTGGCAGACCACAGTCCCTCGGGCTTCGAATGGGGGTACAGGGGGAGTGGCCCAGCGCAGCTGGCGCTCGCCCTCCTGCTCGATTACACCGACGACGAGGACGTCGCACTGGCGGAGTACATGGCGTTCAAGGACGAAGTAGTGAGCCGATTGGAGTGTAGTGGTCCCAAACAGCGCTGGCGACTCACAGGACACGAGATAGATTCGGCCCTTCGTGAGACAGTCGATGAGCCAGTCGCACCGTCCGTCAACTAACAGTCAGAGAGCAATCCATGCCAGAACCCACCCAGCAGTCCCGTACGAACGCAGAATCGACCGAGAACAGCGAGCGAAAGACACCAACTGAGTACGTCGAGCGAAGCGATGTCGGGGTCTCCCTCACCGTGAAGCTGACTCGCGGTACTGGGACTCGCGATCAGGACAAGATCACTGCCAAAGTGAAAGCGAAAACGCTCGAAGAGGCCCGCGAGGACATGGAGACGCTTCGGGGGTACATCCACGACCTCGCCGAAGGCGCCCGCCAGATCCAACCGGGGGAAGACGACGAGTAGCGGGCAGGTGCGGTCTATTTCGCCTCTGTAGGAGCGGAGGCGATCATCAGTGAGCAACTCAGAAGAGCAAGAACGAAATTCGGACGGACTGTCGCCAGCACAGCGACTCGAACCGCCAAACTCGCGACTCATCAACGCGGGGATCGTAACGATTCACGATATGGAGACACTGCGAGCGTGTGTCGCCTACGAGAACGCAAATCAACAGCGTGTTCGGATACTTCGCCAGCTCAAACAGCAGGCCGACGATATCCGCTCAACAGACTGAATCACTGCTCGTGGAGGCTGTTTTGGCTCCGTTAAAACCCTATTTGCTGGACATTTTCCCACTAGAGCAGCGGTTAGATAGGTGGCGAATCTACACCTATGCCTGCGGAGAAGGAGCCAGAGATAGCCCCACATATCGGCTCCGCTTGTAGAGGTAGTGTAGACCGATAATCACGCCGACAACAGGCGCGAAGAACATCAACGAATACCACATCGATGGTTTCCAATCGGAAGATTCTGCGACGTAGATTATGTCAAAGTACAGTCCCACGATGGCAAGTGCGAGAGTAATGAAGAAGCTCACAGAGAGGAACCGTGCCACCCAGACATACGCACTCGAAGAAGGGTAGTCCGAGGGTTCCAGTATCACTATAGCAAGCAACTGGAGTCCAAGTATCAGATACGGAACTACCAGAGTAACCCACCACTTGTCTTTGATTGATTCTCTGGTACGGAGGGCAGACAATTTGCGGTACAGGCGGGACATCTACGCGGTTCTACGAGTCGATTGAGTATGATATTTCCGACGATAGACAACGAACCTAATGTTCAGAGTGTCTTGTCGATGTTGTGAGTAATTCTCTGAGGATTTCAACAGAGCCGCTGTTTTTCACCCCCGGTAGGGGTGCGGGGGTATTCGACGACCCGCGTTCGACACATGAAGACGAATTCTACGGACGATCCCAGGACCGTTGCCTCCCAGCACTACATCCAGTTCCGCGATGACGTGGTGAGCCAACTGGAGTGCAGTGGACCAGCCAATTGCTGGCATCTCACCGGCGACGACATCGAGGCCGCACTCGCGAGCGTCACCGGGCACGAAGCGCTCACGCCGGATGGTGGAACGCCAACCCCGTCACTTCCAGTAAACTGGAGTGCCGTGAGTCGGTCAGAACGGACAGTCTTCCAGCGGCGAGACATCGACCACTACGTCGTCCTCGGTGAAGGGACCGAGGAGTGGCTGCTCCTGCTCTGTGCGCAGGGCGACCGTGCGTATCCCGCTCCGCTCGACATACGTACCGTTCCGATTGAGGAGGATCCTGCTCCCGCCGTGCGGGAACTCGTTGCCGAGAGCAACGACCTCGTCGAGCCGGAGGAGGATGCGTGATGGAGACCCTTCGCTTCTCCCGGGCCACTTACCAGTTCATCGAACGCGGCGTTGAGGCACTGGAGCGTATCGGCCACGAACTCGAGCGGTACAACGACAAGCAGGAACGTCAGAGAACCGAGAGCACAGACGTCTCGGCGGGGCGTGACGATTCATGACCAGCGTCCACCACGATGATGCGACTGGCCAGACTGGGTTTCAGTTCACGCGGGCGTCGGGTGGGTGCGACTGTCCGATCCATCACGACGGCGAACCGGTCACGGCGCCGCTTGGACTACGATTCGCCGAGCGAGTCCAAATCGAGACGATTCCCCGGCACGTCGCTGGCGCAATCTACGAGGCCCATCACTCCTACATGGACAGCGTCCCACTCACGAACCTGGTTCATCACGGTCTGAGCTACCAAGGACAGCTCATGGGCGCGATTACGTGGCGACACCCGCTCATCCGGTCATTGAATCACGATGAAACCCGGTACGAAGGCGACGAGATCGTCGAGGCAGCTCGAATCTGTATCGGTGTCGACTTCCCAAACCTCGCATCGGCAGCGCTTGCACGGTCGATGGATCAGTTCATTCGGCGTGAAGCACGTCGACGCGGGATTCGACTCCTCCTGACGTTCGTTCGCGCCGATTTCGAGGGATCGATGGTGAAAGCACTCCGGGCTAAGGGCTGGCGCTGTACGGGAAAGACGGGGACAGGCCAAGCAGGGAATCGACCGGACAAGCAGATTCGTGAGACGCCGAAATGGCGATTCGTGTGTGAGGTGCCCGCCGGTCACGACCGGAGGCAGACGACAGTTGAGCAGTGGTCAGCATGACTCAGAAAGCGACTCTCGATCACTTCGCGACAAGCACGTCCAGTGAATCTTAATCCGAGAAGTAGAGTTACTCTATGCTGTACTCCTCGACCAAACTCAAATACTCCGAGTCCACTTCAGCAATCGTTTCAGCAGCTTCAAGCGCGACGTCTCGAGGAGCGCTACCGGCTTCAAGTGCAGTTTCCAAGATGATCCTCGCATCGCTATCGAAATCACGATAGCTCGGCCAATGCGGTTGATTCAATAGCTGATTGTAAATTCTGATACAGGTGAGAGGGTCATCACTAACCGCACCTGCCAAGTAAGTTTCCAGTGTATTCCAGCACCGTCGTTCCGCAGAAATGTGCGAAATCGTGCTCTGTAGCAGCGACTCAATCTCTGCTGGATCGGTTTCTCCACCAACGAGGTCTAACCATTCTACGAACCACTGGAACTCACGAGTGTGTGACTCATCGCCTTCTTCGGCATCATCTAAACGCCGTTCCCACAGCTCTTGCACCTTCGGCCAGTGCTCCCTAAACTCCTCGTTGTCCGCGCCCCACCGCCATAGCTGCCAAGAAGCACTACCTGCTTTCTCTGTGGATACATGACTGTAGAAGTGGGTAAGTAGGCTTCCTTCGTCACCAAGCGGTTCCTCTGCAAGCAAGTACGAACAAAGAGCGTGAGCAACGAACCCGTTACCCGCGTTGTGCCCATCGAATCTCCCTTCTTCGGCGTGGAGATCAATGGCGTGGAAGTAATATTCTCGCAACCATTCGTATATGTCTGAATACCACCTATTCACAGCGAGGTAGGCTGCCCAAGCAGAACTGAATCGTTCCCGGGGTTCAACTCCCTCCCCCAGCGGGAATATCAATTCTAAGTGGTCCTGAGCAAAATTATGGTCTAGCCAACGCAGAGTCACGATACGCTGACCAAACACCGAATGCACTGCAGAACTCGGATCCTCAATCCGGGTACGGAGTACCGCTTTCACATCCTCCTCCAAGCCAGACTCCTGCTCCTCTTCCGATCCCTCAAACCCGTCCTGCTTGGCCCACTCAGCTGCATATGTAATAAGCGCATTCAACGCGACAGGTCGAACCGCATTGATCGCTGTGTGTAGCGGATCATCATGCGGAAGAAAATCAACCTCCCTACCGGCTTCAAGCCCTGGATCAGGGTCGTTGGAAAGCGATATGAGAATACCCCTCACCGCCGTTCGATGATTCTCCAACAAGCCTGACTCCGAGTCAGTCAAACCGTCCTTCAGAAGACGACAAGTCTTTTTGCGAGTTTCACTCCCCCAGTCGTCAAATCGAGTCGCTGCCTCTTCGCAGACCTCAATAACAGGAGACCAGTCGAAGTATTGTTCATCGCCTAGTGCCCCACTTAGGCCCTGGAAAGCGTGGTAGATGTATACCGAGTCAGCATCAACCAACCTGCTCAGGTGAGGTGCAAAATCATTCGGTGCATCTTCAACAAGCGTTTTCAAATCTTCTGCCAGTCCTCGCTGCGAGACCTCTGTTAAGAAATCATGCTCATCATCCTCATCCTCGGGATTCCAACTAGCACATAATGCAAGAATTTCCTCAGGAGGGAGTTCCCGCAACTCCTCGATCTCCATAGGTCCAACAAACGAAACAGCTCCTCCTTGTGTAGATATCACTGTTTCCGGATGATCGGGCTCCCCGTACTGATCCACTAACTGATCCAACTGATCCGAATATGACCCCGGCAGCTGATCACGGAGCATCCAGAACCGCCTTAGCTTCCACAAATCAACTTTCTCATCAACGATTTGTTCTGTCGATCGATCTTGGAAGCGCTCGCTATTATCTTGTACTAGTTCCCAAATTTCGTCCCGATCCGGCCCATTGTCGATGATCTCACAAATTTCTCGCCGACCCACATCATCTAACACCTCAAACCCGTCGCGCAACAACGTGAAGAACTCATATTGGATCTCAATAGAATCGAAATTCGCATTATCATATAATTCGTCCTTCACAAGGTCGGGGTATGCATCAGCATATAGCCGTAGTAGGTATAGACCAAGTCGGCGGAGGATTAAAATATTCCCCAAATACCGCATGAGCAAATCCCGACGGTTGTTCGCGGTTGTATCCTCAGCAACCCAATCCCGCAAAACCGTCCGAAGAGAATCCAGTAGTACCTCCTTGAGATGCGTGTTTGGCAGATCCGAACCATCAATAGAGAGAGGCCAACCCAGCTCGGAAACTTCCACATCACTCTCACCAGCCTCCAACTCAAGGGCACTTATTAGATTTTCTTCCAAGATAGAGACAAACTGCTCATAGCACTCTTCAGGAAGCGCTCCGTGCGTGTTTTCTATCGCACTCTCAATCGTGTATGTGTCAGCCAGTCCTGTGGCTTCGGTCTGATATTTCCGTTCAAACGTGTCGCCGCTCTCCAGTTCATGTTCAATCGTCTCCGGTTCAGGGGGCTGTGGCTCAATAAGCGAGTCAAGAAGCACCAACGCAGCCTCTGGAACATCCTTCTCCAACAGCGTCTCAATCAAATTGGAATAGTGGACATTATACGGTCCCATCCCGACGTGCGCATCCGGAAGCCATTCCTGGAATCGGTCAAGGTTCGCTGAGATGTATTCGGCGGGTAGACGTTCTGAAATTCGGATGAAATAGGCTCGTGTTCCCTCATCTTCAGTCGTTGTTGAATTCACGATATCTTCTACCAACTCGGGGACGTCTCTAGCCACGCGCTCTAAGTATCCGAGAAGTGGACCATCGGGCTCATCATATCGTCCTTGTCGATGCAGAACCGCTACCCACCCAGGATTTGAAAGGTTATTATAAAAGTATCTGCAAAGTTCATTCCGTTGACTAATGTTGTCAAGAGTGAGTTCTAGAAGATCATCATCAATATCGTCCGGGTTCCACGTTCTAATTTCGTCAACCAGGTTCGAGGCTGTATAGTATCCAAGTACATCTTCTTTCAAGCACTCATCAACGAATTCCATGGTGGCATCAACATTTTCAGTTAATAGGATTCGAAGCATCCATCGGAACACGCCAGCAGCGACTCGTTGGTCTAGTTCCTCGAGAACCGGATACGGCGTGGACCAGCCGAGGCGATTTACAGCGTTCCAAGCGTAAAAATAATCCTGTAGCTCGTCGTGACGGAAACTGTATCGTTCGCCAATCTCATGGTTAATAACATTTCTACTAATCAGGCGGGTATCCGCCCACGTCTGTCGAAGACTGATTGGAAACACGCGTGAACCATCCCGGAGACCTCGTTGTGCGAGCTCTACGGCACGAGCACGGACATCATATCCGCTGTCTCTATCCCACTCACCACCCCGCCGTTCTCGTTCTACAAGGGTCTCTTGATATCGGTCCCACAGTTCTATCTGACTCTTGATCTCCTCGAAGTTGATATCAGAACTCGCGACTTGCTCCGCTAACTCAGCGATAATAGACAAGTTTAACAGATTCTCCCCTAACGACACAAGCTCATCGCTGTGCTCAGAGATCCCTAATCGCCTGAGTACCTCTCGAACTGCAGTTTCCGGCAGCTCAGACACCTCGACGATTTCAAAAGACTCGGATTCAGTGAGGACCTCGTACTCCCGTCTGTTCTTAAGATCCCACTCCCGGCTCGCACAGAGAATGCTGACACCCTCAGCTCCCTCAACAGAGCTAATGAAATTCGAGAACACCCCTCCAGCCGGAGTACCACCAATATTGTCTAATTGGTCAACTACGACTAGACATCCTTCCTGACGGCCGAGGCGTGTAACCGCGTCTGAGATAGACCCGTTGAAATCAAATGCTTGCCGCAACTCGTTTGCACTCGTGACCTCTGAGAAATGACGTGCATCGATGAACAGCACATATTCATTTTCCCAACGTTCGACAACTTGACCTAGAATTCCAGTTTTGCCGACCCCAGCATTCCCTGTAGCAAGAACACCTCGTTCGTCTGTGAGATGGCTAATTATTTCGTTGGTTTCAGTTCGGTCGATATTGTAACCAGAGTGAGGAAGACTGGTTTTTACACGAGAGAGAGTATCATTAGTGACCTCAGAAAATTTCTCGACAATATCGCCATAATAATCTCCGTTGGGCGGTGGGACCTGCAGAACCTCATCTACAAGTTTTTCATACTGAGGTTTCGTGGCGATATCGGCAAACCAAGTCCGGTCATAGATGATTAAATCCCATCCATACTCCTCCTCGACGTGTTCTTCCCACGATGTCCGTTGCCTATTACTGACTTCTCCGGATGTTACGAAAGCGATGGTATCTAACTCAAAATCATTGTCTCTGCACTTGTCACAGTCACTTGTGAGCTTTGAACGTGTAGTTGTCTTTGAAATTGCAAACGAGATACGAGATGGTTCGTCCTCAATTCCTGGAAGTTCAGTAATTGGAAGTTCTTCAGTTCTGGCATCTTGTCCCAAGTCGTCTTGTTCAGGAAGAGGATTCAGTGCCGGATAGAGTTCTCGTTGAAGAAGACGACGAGCAAATTTTTGAAATGAAAACCCATCTAATCCATCAATTGCAGAGAGAACGTCTTCTTCACGGCTCATACAAACACGTTAGAAGATCCATATGTAAAAACATGAGTTATTTACTAATACCTACTGAGAGAAAAGTCGCCTATTTCAACCACATATATTCACATCCCATAATCTAGTTGGGAAAATGCCAATCTACTGAATCCATCCCTCATTTTCAGCACACCCTCTCTCTCGCCTGAGAAGGTTCAATAGTGCCAGAACTTCATCTGTGAAAGATAATTGGTTACAGCTACGTCTGTCGGGCAGAAGCACCAGACCCAGTCCGGTCGACGGTGACAGCGATGTTCGTCACGGAACGCTGGCCCCGGACAACCTACGAGTGTGAGTCATGTGAAGCCCGATCCGACACGGCACGAGATCACGCACTCCACTGCTGGGAGGCCCCTCCCTGAGTACCGAATCCGGAGCAAGTACGCAGACGACGATCTCCCAAAGGGTAATCGGTGGAGAACAGCCAGACTTCGACTTCGTTCAGGTTGTTAACCAACAGACACCCAGTTCCTACCACTTCTGTTGGTTAACGGCTTCCAGTAACCCAGTTTTATCTTCCCCCGAAGGGGTGCGGGGCGGCCAGGAGTGGCCGTTCCAGGCCCCATTCATGTCGCTCGAAATCAGTCCCAGCAGCAGCACCGCACGCGAGATTGACGCTGCGAAGCAAACCGAGTACGTGGCGTTCCTCCATCGGGCTCCGTTCGCTCTCGACGCTTTCACACTCGGCTTCCTGCCCGGGTATCGTGAAGACTGTAGTTATCAGCAATCCCAATTTCAGGGGTTAGAGATTCCCGTCGGGATGCTCGATAACGACTTTCGAAATCCCGACCTGACTCGATACGTCGACCGGTTTTTCGAACACGAGCCGCGAGTCGGCGTCATTGGTGACGCGTACGAACCCGACGATGTCGATGACTACGTCGCTGCCACTCGCGAAATCCAAGCGAGCTACCCCGACGCAGAGCTCGTCATCGTGCCCAAGTGCAGGGAGGTGATCGAGATGATCCCTGTCGACATCGTACTCGGTTACTCCAGCGGCTACGCTGATCGGCTGGCCCACGAATTCTCCGAACCGACCGACTGGCGTGGCCGACGCGTCCACATCCTAGGTGGCAGCCCACCGAAGCAGCTTGACGTCATTCAGCAGTTGACTCGACCAACGCTCACGAATGACCCACCCGCAGATATCGTCGGT
>NZ_BROP01000010.1:0-113949 GCF_026008575.1 Haladaptatus sp. T7 | reverse complement strand
GTGCGCGAGCCTCTGGGAAATCCGATTCGCCGCCTCCCATTCATACTCGCATTCATTACCCGCACGGAGCCACCGCTCTGTGCGGGTTTTTCTATTTCTATCCGGCCGATAGACACGTCTCTGTAATCGTTCTCGATGACACGTCGTCGGTAATGATTCGTTTCTATGCGTATCGTGCATACTTTCGAAAAGCGGACACTGAGACGAAGGTGACAATTTCGCGGTCCATTGGCCTTTAATAATCTGTCTCGAGAAGGGTAGAAGTAGGAATGGTCTCCATCGATTCTACGAATCGGAAAGCTCTCATCGTCGCTCCGTTGGTCCTGTTGGTAGTGGTTGCGCTCGCTATCAATTTCGTGGACCTTCCGTTGGGCGGAAACCATGAGTCTAACTCCACGCCACCGAAACAGGTGAAGCATTGTCAGAAGATTTCGAAGCCGGGAAACTACGTTTTGGCGGACGATTTTGGCGGTGCGACAGGGTTGACGGGAAGTTGTCTCGTGATCAACGCGAGTCACGTGACGGTGAATGGCTCCGGTCACACGATTAAAGGACGGGGTGTTACGGATACGACGGGTGTTCTCGTCGATAACGCGAGCGGCGTCTCGGACGTGACGATCCATTCGGTTCGGGTGGTTCGTTGGAATCGTGCGATTCACGTCTCGAACGCGTCGTCGGTAACGGTTCGAAACGTGAGCGCGGTTCGGAGCACGGAGGGAATCACGGTTTGGAACAGTTCCGACGTGAGTATCGAGCACTCCCGCTCGGCGCGGAACCTGTTCGGCATCCTCGTCGATAACCGGAGCGAAAATGTGGACTATTCGACGCTCCACTATTACGAAAATCAGTTGAACAGCACGCGGGGACGCGGACAGGTGTCGAGCTAGACTGGCTGTTCGTCGCCCGGCGCTCGTTTCTTCCGTTTTTTGATGGCGTCGGCCCAGTCGGGATACTCCTTGCGTTCGGTTCCGTCGTATCCCGGGTCGCCGGACATGGATTTGATTGCGCGGGCGTCGTCTAGACTCCACACCGCACCGTCTTCGTGGAAGAGGCCGTTGAGGACGCCGTTTCGTCGCATGTACAGCGAAAATGCGGGCTTGAGCATGAGCGACCAGAAGAAGTTCCCGATGCCGGACGTTCGGATGGTGGGGGCGAGCGAGGAGTAGTCGGGGACGGCCGCGTTGCCGTCGACATCGGCGAAAAATGACTTTCCGGGCCGAATCCGCTGCCACTCCGAGAGCCACACCGGTTTTCCGAGTTTTTCTTGGAGGTTGTTCGCCTGCCGGAGAACGCGGTTGTAGAGCGCCGGACTACGCGCGAAGTTGTAGTGGAACTGGAGGATGTCCATGCCCCAGTCGAGATACTGGGCGTTGTTCGCCAGGCTGGTGGAACCGACGGAGAGGGGGATTTCACCGCGATAGTGCGTCATCGTGTTCACTATTTGCTTGAAAAATCGGATGTCCTTGTGGTTCCATCCCGGCTCGTTTGTCAACTCGATGGCGAGGAGACGCTCGTCGTTCCGGTACTCCCGCATGACCGAGATGATGAAGTCGCGCGGTTTGTCCCACATGGATTTGGTTCCCATCGTACGGGTGGACGGGGAGAACGATTGGACGGCCGTTTTCACGTCGTCGTGGACGAGGTTTTCGAAGGTGGGTTCGAGTCCAACGCTGTCGAACAGGCCGAGGAGGACGCGCATGTCGTATTTGTCGGCGGTGTCCAACAGGTGTTCGAGCGATTCCATGTGGTCTTCGGGTTCGACGAGCCAGTATTCGTAGCTCAGCCACGTTCGAATGGCGTTCAGGTTGAGGCTCGCCGCGTAGCTGAAGTCGCGTTCGATGATGTCCGGGTCGTACTCGTTCCACATCTGATAGCGGTTAAATGCGCGGGCGGGGAGGTAAATCGCGCCGCGGACGTCCACGGGGGCGTCGGTTTCCGGAGGGAGATTCAGCTCCCGCTGCCGCTCGGTTTGTGCGTTGTGCCCGACTTTTCGGACGCTACCGGCACCCGCAACGCTGGAGAAGCCGATACTTGCACCGATACCGGAGAGGAACTGACGGCGACCAACTCGTCTGCTCATACCGTCCATCTGATTTCGAGAGATAACAATCTATTCCCTGACGATGGCGCGCGAAAAATATTGATACATCGAAAATGTTACCGTTTAGGTGAGGTTTTCGGTGCTAACCGCTATCTTAGTCCCACTCCATCTTCCCGTCGTTTCTGTCTGTTTCGATAGCATCCGGGTCGCGTTTTGCCGCTGAGCCGTGTCCGCCGCCGCCCGGTGTCAGCACGGTGACCGTCGTCCCGTCCGTCACGTCGCGGGTCGTCTTCGCCGGAACGCTCTCGCCGTCGATTTCGTTCTCTCCACGCAGACCGTCCGCGCCGCCAGCGATTCCGCGAGGCGCGACTCGCCGTCGTTCGGTGAGGAGCGAGACGGTTGCGTCGGTTTCGACGGTGACGGAGCGAACGATGCCGAGGCCGCCACGGAACCGTCCGCGCCCGCCGCTGTTCTCGCGGAGGGCGTACTCCTCGACGAACAGCGGGTATTCGGCTTCGAGCGATTCGACCGGCGTGTTTAGCGTGTTCGTCATTCCGACCTGCACGCCGTCCATCCCGTCTTTCGTCGGGCGGCCGCCGAACCCGCCCGCGATGGTTTCGTAGTAGGTGAAGCCGTCGTCGCCGCCGTCACGGCTTCCGATGGTGAGGTTGTTCATGGTCCCCTGTCCGCCCGCTGGCACGCGGTTCGGGACCGCGTGGGCCAGCGCGGCGAACACGACGTCCGTGACTCGTTGACTGGTTTCGACGTTGCCGCCCACGACCGCCGCGGGCGGGCGCGGATTCAGGAGGGACCCGTCGGGAACCGAGACGGAAATCGGGTCGTAACAGCCGCCGTTCGGCGGTATCTCGGGGTCGGTCACGCACCGAATCACGAAGTAGACGGCGCTCTTTGCGACCGCGAGCGGCGCGTTGACGTTCCCCGCCACCTGCGGTGCGGTTCCCGCGAAATCCACCGAAATCCCCTCGTCGCGTATCGTCACGGCGACCTCGATGGGAATATCCTCGTCCGTCACGCCGTCCCCCTCCAGCACGTCGCGGGCGCTGTAGGTTCCGTTCGGCAATTCGGAAAGTTCGGCGAGCAGTCGGTCGCGCGAGTACGAAATCACCGCGTCGAAGGCCGCGACGACGCGGTTTCGTCCGTGTTCGCTCACGAGGTCCCGGAGTCGGTCCTCCGCCCGGTCGTTCGCCGCGATTTGTGCGCGGATGTCCGCCCGGCGCTCGCCGGGATTCCTGACGTTGGCGAGGAGGAGGCTCATCACGTCCTCGTTCACCTCGCCGCCGTTCACGAGACGGACCGGCGGCAGTCGAATTCCCTCCTGATAGATTTCGCGCGCCCCGGCGGGCATGCTTCCGGGCGTCATCCCGCCCACGTCGGCGTGGTGCGCGCGGGAGACGGCGTAGCCGAGGACCTCCCCGTCGACCGTGACCGGCGACACCATGGTCACGTCCGGCAGGTGCGTCCCGCCTTCGAAGGGGTCGTTCAGGACGAACACGTCGCCGGGTTCCGGGTCGTAGTCGAGCACGGTAGTCACGGCCTCCGGCATCGCGCCGAGGTGGACCGGGATGTGTTCTGCCTGCGCGACGAGGCGGCCCTCGGCGTCGAAGAGCGCAGTCGAGCAGTCGCGTCGCTCCTTGATGTTCGGAGAGTACGACGAGGTGATGAGCACTTGGCCCATCTCCTCCGCGACGCCTTCGAACTGGTTGCGCATGATTTCGAGCGTTACCGCGTCGATGTCCGTGTCCGAGTTCGAATCCTCGTGGCTCATTGTCCGTCCCTCCCGAGGACCAGCGTTCCGTCCGTGTTTACCGTCCCGCTCCACCCCGGCGGAACGACCACCGTGCTCTCGTTCTGTTCGAGGATGCACGGTCCGCTGACGGAATCCGACTCGCCGAGGCCGGTCCGGTCGAAGACGGGTGTCTCGTGGAATCCGTCGTCGAAGAACGCCTCGCGGCGTCCCTTCTTGGTCTCACCCTCCGTCCGATACGTGACCGACGGCGACTCGCGGCCGACGACCGCCGTCGCTCTGAGATTCACGAGTTCGATTGGGTCGTCCATGACGTACCCGTAGGCGTTTTCGTGCGCGTTCCGGAACCGCTCGGCGACGGTCTCGGCGTCGAACGCCTCGTCCACCGGAACCGTGAGTTCGAAGCTCTGTCCCACGAACCGCAGGTCAGCGGCCCGCCGAACGTCCGCCGCGTCCGCGTCCGCCACGTCCGACAGCACGCCGTCCGTGAGGTCGTCGTAGGCCGATTTCACGTCGTCGAGCGACGCGTCAGCGAGCGGGCTCCTGAGGGTCCGAACCGAATCGTGTTTCTCGTCGGCGGCGAGCAGGCCGTAGGCGGACAGCACGCCGCAGGCGTGCGGAACCACGAGCGTGTCCATGTCGAGGCTCTCGGCCACCGCGGCGGCGTGCATCGGTCCCGCCCCGCCGAAGGCGACGAGTCCGAACCCGCGCGGGTCGTGTCCTCGTTCGACCGTGACGGCGCGTATCGCCCGCGCCATGTTCGCGTTTGCAACTCGGAAGACGCCCCGAGCGGCCGCGAGGGCGTCGTCTAAACCGGCCTCGTCTGCCAATCTGGAGAGGGCGTCGTGAGCCGCTTCCACGTCGAGTTCGAGTTCGCCGCCGAGCGCCGAACTCCCGCCGATGTAGCCGAGGACGACGTTCGCGTCCGTCACCGTCGGTTTCGTCCCGCCGCGTCCGTAGCAGGCCGGACCGGGGTTCGCACCGGCCGAGCGCGGCCCGACGCGGAGGGCGTTTCCGGCGTCCACCCACGCGATGGAGCCGCCGCCCGCGCCGACGGTGTTCACGTCCACCATCGGCGTCTTGATGGGTCGGCCGTTGATTTCGGCGTCCGTCGTCCGTTCGACCTCGCCGTCCCGGACGAGGCTCACGTCGCTCGACGTGCCGCCCATGTCGAAGGTGACGAGGCCGTCAACGTCGCCCCCTCCCGCGGTTTCGGCCGCCCCGACGACGCCCGCCGCCGGGCCGGACATCGTGGTCGTGACCGCGTGCTCGCGGACCGTCTTCGCCGACGCGATGCCGCCGTTGGCCTGCATGATTCGCGGTTCGGGGACGCCGCGTTCTCCGGCGCGCTCCTCCAAGCGGCCGATGTAGGCGTCGATGGCGGGCGTCACGTAGGCATCGACGACCGTCGTGGAGGTGCGCTCGTACTCGCGGAACTCCGCGAGTACCTCGTGGGAAACCGATACCGGTATGTCCAGTTCCTCGCGCAGGACGTCGGCGACTCGCCGCTCGTTTTCGGGATGTTGGTAGGCGTGGAGCAGACTGACCGCGACGCTTTCGGCATCGCAGTCGCGGATTCGTTCGGCCACCTCCCGCACCTCGTCCTCGTCGGGTTCGGTCAGAACGCCGTCCACCGTCGTCCGCTCCGCGACTTCGAACCGTCTTCGTCGCGGGACGAGCGGCGCGGGTTTGTCCACGGTCACGTCGTAGAGGTCGGGACGGGCCTGCCGCCCGATTTCGAGCACGTCGCGGA
This sequence comes from Haladaptatus sp. T7, assembly GCF_026008575.1. Taxonomy (NCBI): domain Archaea; kingdom Methanobacteriati; phylum Methanobacteriota; class Halobacteria; order Halobacteriales; family Haladaptataceae; genus Haladaptatus; species Haladaptatus sp. T7. Next base: position 108,390 of record NZ_BROP01000010.1, on the reverse strand, counting down.
AGCCCTGCGTCGTCACGAGCGCCGTCTTCGCGCCGTCCTCTTCGAGGAGGGCGTTCACGGAGACGGTCATCGCGTGGGTGAACGCGTCCACGTCCGTCGGGTCGATGTCCGCCTCCGCGCAGGCTTTCTCGATACCCTGCACGACGCCGACGCTCTGGTCGTCCGTGCTGGGGACCTTCGCCGTCACGAGTTCGTCGTCCGGCAGGAGGAGAACGACGTCCGTGAACGTGCCGCCGACGTCCACGCCGACGCGCGTCGTCCCTGCCATTCAGAACACCCCCAGATTTTGTCCGACGGTGTAGAGCGCGCGGACGCCGAGCCAGACGACGATGAGGGTGACGCCGATTCCGAGAACGTTCTGCGTCGTGTCGTTGACGTGCTCCCCGAGGATGTTCCTGTCGTTCATGATGTAGATGAGGAAGAGGGCGACGATAGGCAACAGGATTCCGTTTGCCACCTGCGCGAAGACGATGGCCTGCACCGGTTGGTAGCCCGACGCGGAGAACACCACGCCGATGAAGAGGATGCTTCCCCACACCGCGCGGAATCCCGGGGATTTGAGGTCCGTATCCCAGCCGAGCGCTCCCGCCGTGGCGTACGCTCCCGCGAGCGGCGCGGTGGTCGCGCTGGTGAACCCGGCCGCGAAGAGGCCGATGCTGAACAACACCGTCGCGTAGGGTCCGGCGAGCGGTTCTATCTGGTCGGCCATCCGACTCACGTTGTCGATTTCCGTTCCGACGGGGAACGCCGCCGCCGCGGTGACGAGAATGGAGATGGTGATGAGGCCGCCGATGACGATGGAGAAAATCGTGTCGGCGCGGGACTCCGGCAACTCGTCCGGTCCCGCCCATCGCTCCTGGACGCTTCCGGCGTGCAGGAACAGGTTGTACCCGACGACGGTCGTTCCGATGAGTCCCGTGATGAGGAACGTCGAACCTTCGGGGACGCTCGGGACGAATCCCATCGCGAGCGCGCCGAGGTCGGGACCGATGACGATGGCGTCGATGAGGAACGATATCGCCATGATGCCGACGAGCGCGACGAGGGCTTTCTCGATGAGTTTGTACCGACCCGTCCAGAGGAGCGCGGCCGCACAGAGGCCCATGACCGGCCCCCAGATGTGTGCGCTGATGCCGGTGATGCCTTCCAACCCGGCGGCCCCGCCGAGGATGTTTCCCGTCTCGTAGGCGGCCGTCCCGATGCCGATGGCGCTCACCACGAGCGCGATGCTGACAACCGACAGCGCCCGACTGTCGAACTGTTCCCGCAGCGCTTCGCCGAGTCCGTGACGGGAGACGACGCCGAGGCGTGCGCTCATCTCCTGCAGGACGATGGTTGCGACTATCGAGAAGACGATGGTCCAGACGAGCGCGTAGCCGAACTCCGCGCCCGTCACGCTGGCGGTCGTGACCGTTCCCGGACCGATGAACGCCGCCGCGACCATCGCGCCGGGACCGATGGATCGTAGTCGTTCTATAATTTTCATGGCTGTTGTCGTGCTATGGTGTCTCAACCCACAGATGGGGCTTAAAACCCGGCTAAGAACGGTGTGCATCGAGGTCTCACGACGTATGAAAACGTATGAACGAGTAGGACCGATTCATCCCTCGGAGCGAACTTCGGTCATGAGCACTTTCGAGACGCCTTCCTCCAGTTCGAGTTCGAACGACAGTTTGGCGGCGCTCCGCTCGACGAACCGCGTCATGAACCACTTGACCGATTCGGTTGGAAACACGACGTGATACGTATCGCCGTGCGTTTCGCGGACCGTCAGAAAGCCGCAGAACGAGAGCCAGTCGAGCAGTTCGCCGAGCGTTTCGAACCGATGCTCGTACTCGCGGGCGTGGTATCTCGACACTTGGTCGGCCAGTTCGAGGAAGTCCGGGTCGGGCGTGCCGGTTTCGTCTTCGACGTAATCGAGGAAGCAGTGGAGAAAATCCACGTCGAGCAGGACGTGTTCCCCGCTCGAAAGCATCTGGTGGTACGCTTCGAGGTTCGGCCCCGCTTCCGCCGTCGCGGCGTCGTAGTTCGCGGCGTAGAAGACGAGCGCCTCCCTGACGAGTTCGCTCTGGGGCTTTTCGGCCTGTCCCACGAGCTCGTCCAAGGCGACTTGCGCCTCGTCGTCGAGCGACACCGTTATCCGGTTCGTCATGACGGGTCCTACTGAACGAGCACATTTATGGCTTTGTTCGACCCGTCTCGGCTCTTCCCGGCCACCGTTCTTCGAATATTTGGAAAATTTTTCCGCGACCGATTCCTGTCGGTCACCATCTTTATTCTGGATACCGATGTAATCCGTTCGGGGTTTCCATCAATGAGCACTGTCGATGCCACCGAGCGGGAACAGCTAACGAACACGATTCAGGACACGTGGCGACTTCTCATGGGCGTCGGCGTCGTGCTGACGCTCGTCGGCCTGCTGGCCATCGTGACGCCGTTTTTCACCGGTATCACGCTGTCCTTCCTGTTCGGCGTGTATCTCATCGTCGGCGCGGTCGCCCACCTCGTCCACGCGTTTTCGGGTCGGGGGTGGACGGGGTTCGTCTTCCAGTTGATTCTGGCGATTATCTTCGCGGCTGGGGGGCTCGCGTTCCTCTTCAACCCGCTCGTGGGGTTGACCGCGTTGACGATTCTGCTCATCGCGTTCTTCCTCGTCGAGGGGTTCATCGAACTGGCGATGGGGTTCCGTCTCCGTCCCGAACGCGGCTGGTTGTGGGTCGCCGTCAGCGGCGTCGCGTCGGTGCTGGTCGCCGTCCTCGTCTGGCTTTCGTTCCCGAGTTCCGCGGCGTGGGCGGTCGGACTCCTGTTCGGCATCGGCCTGTTCACGAGCGGCCTTTCGATGATAGCGACGGCCATGGGCGGGCGAGCGGCGGTGAAGGAGGCGACCACGACGTCTGGGACCGAAACCGGCGGCTAGCGGCTCAGCTCGGGATGTTCTCGGCCATGAATTCGCGGTCCTCCTGTTCGATGCCGAGCACGTAGAGCGCGCCGCCGAAGACCGCGAGTCCGACGAGTCCGCCGACGCCACCCTGCACGAGCGCGACGATTGTGGGCGACCCGATTCCCGTCACGTAGCCGGTGAGGACGGATTTCGTGCCGAGCATCGCAACCGCCGTCATCGCCCCCGCGAGGAGGGGTTTGACGTACTTTCGGGAGTAGGGAAACAGGCCGACGGTGTACCACACCTCGACGACGCGAAGGACGTTGATGGCGACGATGACCGTCGCGGTGGCGAGCGCGGCCCCGATGAGGCCGTACTCCCGGATGAACAGGTAGTTGAGGACGACGTTGCAGATGCCGAGTAGCCACTGGTTTGCGACGGTCAGGTAGTGGTGGTCGGTCATCATCAGCACGTACCCGGAGGGACCGACGCTCGCGTTGGCGAGTTGCGCCACGACGAACAGCAACAGGACGCCCACTCCCTGCTGGGCGAACGAATCGCTGAACACGACCAGCAACTCGCGGGCGTAGATGGCCGCCCCGATGGCCGGGAACAGCCCCAGCGTGAACGTCCACCGGGTCACGCGGCGGAACAGCGCCTCCAAATCGTCCATCTTATCGTCGTTGTATAGCCGGGACGCGATGGACGGGAACAACTGGTTGAACCCGCTCAGCGGCAGGAGGAGGATGCCACCGAGCACCGTGGCGATTTTGTAAATCCCGACGGCGTCCTTCGTGGTGATATAGGCGCTCGCCAGAAATCCCACCATCAGCAGGTCCACCTTGTTCGCGAGGACCTGTCCGGCGTGATTGAGTGTCAGTGGGAGCGAGAAGTCGTAGAACTCGACGAGTTCTGAACGCGACGCACCACGGAACGTCGGCGCGATGTCCGCCCGCGTCATCACCAACCACACGGCGAGACAGAAGGTGATGCACATGGCGACCACCGTCGCGGCGACCGTTCCGATCAGCGCGGCACCGAGGAGAAGCGCGATGCCGACGGAGACGACGCGGACGAACGGAATCAGGACGTTCCGAATGGCGACCTGATATTCGGGGATTTCGAGGCTCTTGAACACGCTTTCGAAACAACTCATCAGCGTGTTGAGCGGGAGCAAGAACGCGAACAGGCGAACGACGTCCGTGAAGTACGGACGATACGCCGGTTCCACGTATCCGGTCAGCCACGGGGCGAGGAGGTAGATGAGTATCCCGATGGCGACCCCCGCGACCAGCGACGTGAGATAGGATAACCCCAGCATGCGCTGGCGTTTCTCTGGGTCGTCCTCGTACATCGGGACGAACTTCATGATCGCCTGATTCGTCCCGAGGTTGGTGAACACCTGCGCGAAGGTCAGGATGACCAACCCGAGCGTGTAGGCACCGAACAGCACACCACCGAGTCCACGGACGAGGACCCAGTTCAGCAGGAAGCGGAGAGCGTTGTCGAGCCCTTTCCCCGCCATGAAGAAGGAGGCACCGCGGGAGACCGATTTGAGCGACGAGTCGGAGGATTGCTCTGCCATTCTGGTAGGGTATTGATATGCGACTCGCTCCGATTATCTCTTCCGCTTTCGTTGGTGTCCGCGCCGTTACGTGTCCGAAACGGTACCAATACCGGGGTCTTGCCCCCGGCGAACAACTCCGTCTCGTCCGTCCGCCAAACAAGTTGATGCTCCTCACCGACTTACCCTCGAATGGGGTGGGAACGAATGTCACACATCGAGGAACGCCGCGTCGGGGAGTCGCTCGCGTCCGAGGAGCACCGTCGTGCTCGTGTCGACCATCACGGCCACGAAACCATGTTCAGGCGCCGATTTTGGGTCTGTCTCGCTCTGTCGGTGCCGGTCCTCTACTTCAGTCCGTTCGTTCAGGAGTCGCTCGGCTACGCCGCGATTCGGTTTCCCGGCAGCGAGTTGGTAACGCCGGTGCTTGCCGTCGTCGTCTTCGCGTACGGCGGGCTTCCGTTCCTCTCCATGGCGCGGGTGGAGTTCGCAAACCGCGACCCTGCGATGATGATGCTCATCTCGCTCGCCATCACGGTCGCGTTCGTCTACAGCATCGCGGCGTTTCTGTTCCTCCCGGGGGCGACCGGTTTTTTCTGGGAACTCGTGACGCTCATCGACGTCATGTTGCTCGGCCACTGGTTGGAGATGCGGAGCGTCCGGCGGGCGTCCGGCGCGCTCGACGAACTGGCGCGACTGCTGCCTGACACGGCCGAGCGCATCGCCGATGACGGTTCGACCGAGGAGGTTCCCGTCGCCGAACTCCGTGGCGGCGACCGGGTGCTCGTTCGGCCGGGCGCGAGCATCCCCGCGGACGGGGTGGTCGAACGCGGCGACTCGTCGGCCGACGAGTCGATGATCACCGGCGAGTCGCGCCCGGTGGAAAAGCGTCCCGGCGAGGAGGTCATCGCCGGAACCGTCAACAGCGGTGACGGAAGCCTCCGCGTCCGGGTAAACGCGACCGGCGAGGAGACGGCCCTCGCGGGCATCGTGCGACTCGTCGAGGACGCACAGGAGAGCAAATCTCGGACGCAACTGCTGGCCGACCGTGCGGCGGGGTGGCTCTTCTACGTCGCGCTCGCCGTCGCCGCCGTCACCGCGGTCGCGTGGGTTCTCGCCACCGGGTTCGGCCTCGATGTGGTCGAACGGGTCGTCACGGTGCTGGTCATCGCCTGCCCGCACGCCCTCGGGTTGGCGGTTCCGCTCGTCGTCGCCATCAACACCTCGATGGCCGCGAATGACGGCGTGCTCGTCCGCGACCGCATCGCCATGGAGGACGCCAGAAACGTCGATACGGTCGTCTTCGACAAGACGGGCACGCTGACGGAGGGCGAACAGGGCGTCGTCGCCGTCGAAACCGTCGATGGGTGGACCGAGGACCGTGCGGCGGCGGTCGCGGCGGCCGTCGAAGCCGACTCCGAACACGTCATCGCGCAGGCGATTCGACGCCGTCCACCCGAGGGTGACGTTCCGGCCGCGAGCGACTTCGAGAACATCAAAGGCCGCGGCGTCCGCGCCACCGTCGAGGACCGCGAAACGATGGTCGGCGGGCCGAATCTCCTCTCGCTGCTCGACGTTCCCCGTCCCTCCGCGCTGGCGGACTTCGAGCGGACTGCCGGGGAGAAGGGCCACACCGTCGTCTACCTCGTTTCCGACGGGCGCGTCGTCGCCGCGTTCGCGCTGGCCGACGTGGTTCGGGACGACAGCAAACGCGCCGTCGATGCGCTCCACGGGATGGGAATCGAAGTCGCCATGCTGACCGGCGACAGCGAGGCCGTCGCTCGCGCCGTTTCCGAGGAACTCGGCATCGACACCTACTTCGCCGAGGTGCTCCCCGACGAGAAGGACGAGCGGATAACCGAACTCCGAAACGAGGGCAAGCGCGTGGCGATGGTCGGTGACGGCGTGAACGACGCCCCAGCGCTGACGCGCGCCGACGTCGGCATCGCCATCGGGAGCGGCACCGACGTTGCCATCGAATCGGCCGATATCGTCCTCGTGGAGAACGACCCGCTCGACGTGGTGAAACTCGTCCGGCTCAGCCGCGCGAGCTACCGGAAGATGCAGGAAAACCTCGTGTGGGCGACGGGCTACAACGTCTTCGCGCTTCCGCTCGCGGCGGGCGTTCTCGCCCCGTTCGGAATCCTCCTCTCGCCCGCCATCGGTGCCGTGTTCATGTCCGCCAGCACGGTCATCGTCGCCGTCAACGCCCAGCGGTTGCGAAGGGCCGATTTGACGGTCTGACGGGGTTCGACTCGCCCGAGCACCCTATTGCCCGATTTGTCCGAGTCGCTTCGTCTCTACCCTTCACCATTTCGATTCGAAAAACCGGACAGATTGGTTGCCATCCGCTCGTTTAACCCGCCGCAGAACGATGGTCGAACAACCAGATGTCCTCTCGCTATCGCTCGCTGTCGCGGCAGTTCCGGGAGACGGTGCGCGGGCTTCGCGGCGACGGTCGCGGGTGGGTTCTCGTCGCCGTCGCCATCGGCTGGGCGTTCACGCTCGGAATGCGGTTCATCATTCCGACGTTGTTGCCCCAAATCGAATCGACGTTTCACATCTCCGACGCGCTCGCCGGACTCGCCATCACGACCCTCTGGATAGGATACGCCCTGATGCAGTTCCCCGCCGGGGTGTTGGTCAACCGACTCGGCGAGCGGACGCTGTTGACCGCGAGCCTCTGCCTGTCGGGTGTGAGCATGCTCGTCCTCGGCGTCGCGCCGATATTCGGCGTCTTCTTCGTCGGTAGCGCCGCCTACGGCCTCGGTTCCGGGCTGTACGGCCCGAGTCGGGGGACCGTCCTCTCGCGCACGTTCACGCGGAACGCCGGTGCCGCCTTCGGCGTCACGCTGGCCATCGGCAGCCTCGGCTCCGCGTTCCTCCCGAACGTCGCGGCGACGGTCGTCGCCGCCGTCGGCTGGCGGGCCATCCTCGCCGGGTTGGCCGTCCCGTTCTTCGTCATGGCGGCGTTGGCGTGGCGGGTCGTTCCCGAACGCCCGTCCGAGCGCTCCGACGCCGACGCGTCGAGCGCCGACGGGGATGCGAACGCGGACGCTGATGCCGTTTCCGACGGCGGCGAATCCGCGACGTTGCCGGATTTCCGCGAACTCCTCGGGACGCTCTCGGACCGGTCCATCCTGCTGGCGACCCTTTCGGTCGCCATCCTGCTGTTCGTCTATCAGGGAATCACGGCCTTCCTCCCGTCGTATCTCCAGACCAAGGGTCTCAGTCAGGGGACGGCCGCGCTGCTGTTCGGGTTCATGTTCGTCACGGGTGCCGCCTCCCAAATCGTCGCGGGCAGCGCCGCCGACCGACTGGGAATCAAACCCGTCCTCCTCGTCGTCACCGCCATCGGCGTCGTCGCGCCCATCGCGCTCACGCTCGTCTCGGGGACCTTCGCGCTCGTCGTCGTCGTCGGCATCCTCGGCACGCGAATGGCCGTCAACGCCGTCACGAACGCCTACATCGTCGGCGCGCTCCCAGACCACATCGAAGGCTCCGCGTGGGGGTTCATCCGAACCGGCTTCTTCCTCGTCGGTTCGCTCGGCTCCACGTTCGTGGGTTTTTTCGCCGACGCGAACCGCTTCGACCTCGCTTTCGTCATCCTCGGCGCGCTGTCGGCGGTGGCGCTCGGTCTGTACGCGCTGCTGCCGAGCGAGTGATTACATCACACACCCGCGAAACCCTTTTCCCCGCAACTCTCGGAGGGGAAACCGGTATGAGTTCATCCACGACTACCGGTGGTCGATTTTGGCCGCCCACGGCATAGCTCGCTGATTCTCCCCCTTCGCTCCCGCAATCGTCCGTCCCTCGTCGGTCGCGCCGCCGCTCACTTCGAGGAGGTGGCCGATGACTGACATCGACCCGTGGGGCGACGTCGAGGTCGCCGACTACGCCGCGACGATGGCGCAGTTCGGCATCGAACCCATCGAATCGGTCGCGGACAGACTGCCGGACAACCGCCTCGTTCGCCGCGGTATCGTGTTCGGCCAGCGCGACCTCGAAACCGTCCTCGACGCCCGCGACAGGGGCGACCCGTTCGCGGTCATGACCGGTCTGATGCCCTCCGGGGTCTTCCACTTCGGCCACCTCGCGGTGCTCGAACAGGTGCGCATGTTTCAGGAGATGGGTGCCGAGGTCACCCTCTGTGCTGCGGACATCGAGGCCTACGCGACGCGGGACATCCCCATCGAAGACGCCCGCGAACTCGTCGTCGAGGAGTACCTGCTGAACTACGTCGCGCTGGGGCTCGACCTCGACGCGACCGACTTCTACTTCCAGTCGGAGGCGGGCAACGACCACCTCGTCCGGAGCAAACTGTTCTCGCGGTACGTCACGCAAAACGAGTTCGAGGCGACGTACGGCACCGCCGACCCCGGCAAACTCGCCTCGTCGCTGACCCAGTACGCCGACATCCTCCGGCCGCAAGCCCCCGAGAACGGCGGCCCGAAACCGACCGTCGTGCCGGTCGGCATCGACCAAGACCCGCACGTTCGGCTGACGCGGGACGTCGCGAGTCGCTACCGCGAGACCGCGTACCTAAAACCGGCCAGCACGTACCATCGGTTCATGCGCGGATTGCAGGGCGGGAAGATGAGTTCGTCGGACCCGAGGAGCCACATCGCGCTCACGGACGGGGTTTCCGAGGCGAAACGAAAAATCGACGCGGCAAAGACCGGCGGCCGGGCCAGCGTCGCGGAACACCGCGAAAAGGGCGGCGTCGTCGAGGAGGACATGGTGTTCGAACTCCTCGCCTTCCATCTCGTCCGGGACGACGACGAACTCGAACGCATCCGCCGGGAGTACGAGTCTGGTGCGATGCTCTCGGGTGAATTGAAACAGATTGCGAAGGATCGCCTCGAAACGTTCCTGCGCGAACACCACGAGAAACGCGAGGCGGCGCGGCCGGAAGTCGAACAGTATCTCGCGGAACGCGAGTCCGCGAACGCCGGGTTCGAGGTGGGGACCTGATGCGAATCCGGCGACTGCGGGGGACCGAACTTGTCCAGTTCGTAGACGACCTGTGGCTCCCGTTCGCCCGCGAGATGGCGGCGATGGACGATTTCGACACGCTCGCGGACAGCGGCGTCAGGGTGAACGTCCTTTCGTACGTGAAAGACCGGTTTTCGGACGCGGACATCGCCACCTTCGTCGCCGAGGACGACGGGTTGGTCGGCTACGTCTCCGTCGAAAAGCGCGCCTCGCCGCCGGTGTTCGCCCGCGGTCCGCGGGGCTACATCGACGGCCTGTTCGTCCGCCGCGGTCGTCGTCGGGAGGGTATCGCGAGCGCCCTGCTCGAGCGCGCCGAGGCGTGGGCGCGGCGATTGGGGTGCGAGTTCGTCTCGCTCGACGTGCACGCCGACAACCACGTCGCCCAGTCGCTCTACCGCCGCGACGACTACGTGACGAAACGCCACCGAATGACGAAACGGTTGTAATCCCGCTCGAAACCGTCCGTTTCTCGGCTTTCGTTCGAAACCGGATTCCGTCTCCGACCGTGGCGTACGCTTATTGTGCTCGCCGCCGTCGCCATACTCTGGAAACGGGGAATCACGATGGGTGTTGCATCAGTAACTCCGCAACTCGAAAAACCCGAGCGCCGGAGACTCGTCTGGTTGCACGGCGTTCTCGTTCTCCTCGGCGTGTGGATCGCCGTCTCGCCGCTCACGTTTGGATCGGAGTTTCGCGTCCCGGACCACGCGTTGCTGGGAATCGCTATCGTCCTGTTTGCGGGATTGTACGTCGTCGGACTGTTGCGAAACCGGGCGCTCTCGTTCGTCAGCGAGTGGATGATCGCCCTGTTGGGGCTCGTCGTCCTCGGTATCTCGCTCGTCTCCACCCTCGTCTCGGACGCCGTTCTCTGGAGCGACGGCATCGCCGGTGCCCTCGTCACGCTCATCGCGGCGTACGTTATTTACACGCTTTATCGAACGCGACGACGGGAGGCAGCGGATGAGTAGCGTTACCTCCCCCGACGAATCGTGACGGAACGACTGGGCTTCACGGAAACGGTCTCGTTCGCCCTCGGGGGAATCATCGGCGGCGGAATTTTCGCCGTACTGGGCGTCGTGGCGCAGGTTGCGGGGCCGACCGCGTGGATCGCCTACCTCGTCGCCGGTATCGTCGTCATGGCGACCGGCTACTCGTAGGTCAAACTCAACGAACTGGCTTCGGCGACCGAAGCGTCCGGCGGTGCGGTCGCCTTCATCGAGGCCTTCCTTCACCGGCCGACGCTGGCCGGAATGGTCGGATGGACGCTGCTGGTCGGCTACATCGGTACGATGGCGATGTACGCCTACGCGTTTAAGAAAACTTATGCCACTCGTCCCACGTTTTCTGTCAGATGCTCTCCAGACGTGACGTGCTCGCCGCCGTCGGCACCGGTTCGGTCGGTCTCCTCGCCGGGTGTACCGGCGACGATTCGATTCGCGGCGACTGGCCCCGCGCTGGCTACGACGTGCGAAACAGCGGCGACGCCCCGCGGCATCGCGGGCCGAAGTCGAACCCCGTGGTGAAGTGGTCGGCCCGCATTCCCGAGACCTACAACGTCTCCTCGCCAGTCCTCGCGGACGATTCGGTGTACGTCGGGTACGGAAACGACGAGCATTCGGACGGTCCCACGAACGTCGGTATCCGCGTCCTCGATATCGATACCGGAGAGAGGAAAGACGATTTCACGGTCGCAACCGGGAGGGGAACGCTCGATACGGTCAACGATGTGTACCGCGATTCCGTCGTTCACGCGAACGGAAACCTCTATCTCCAGTGTTTCGACGGCCTCCACAGTCTGACCACCGATGGGGAGGAGCGCTGGCACGTTCCCATGCACGGCGGACCCACCAACGGCGGTTTGCGGTCGGCCCATCCGGTCGTTACCGATGGATTCGTCTACGCGCCGACGGCGAGCGTCACGGCCGATTCCGACGGCCCGAAGGCGACGGAGGCGCTGTACGCCATCGACGACCCGTCCGGGCAGGTCGTCTGGAAACACGTTCCGCAAACCGACGGACGGGGGTGGACCTTCCCGCCAGCGTACGCGGGGGGCGTCGTCTACCTCGCCGCACTGGAGTACGGCGTCGTCGCGCTGAACGGAAAGTCGGGACACGTACTGTGGAAAAAAGAGCTAGCGGCGTACGGCCCGCCCGTGTTCGCCGACGGCCGCGTCTACGTTTCGGCGGAATCTGACGACGGCGAGGAGGCGTTCGTCGTCGCGCTGGACGCGGAGACGGGCGACGAGCAGTGGCGGGTTTCCGGCCGCGGAACGCGACTCGGCCGCCGACTGGGGGTTGCGGGCGGGAGAGTGTATTTCAGCGAAAACCTCCGGAACTTCGTCGCGTTGGACGCGACGACGGGCGATGAACTGTGGCGACACAACTACCCGTCGGGGGTCGAGCGCTCGACGCCTGCCATCACGGACGAGGCGATTTACGCGGGCGCCGTGACGAATCGGTCGAACGACGGAATCGCCGTTTTGGACCCGGAGAGCGGCGAGGAACTGGCGTTTGGCGGCATCGAAAGCGGGATGGGTCTCAAATCGTCTATCGCGCTCTCGGACGGCCTCGCGGTCGTCACCGCCAACTCCGACACCGTGTACGCGTTCGAATCGTGCGGGTTCTCGCTCGCCGGTCACTGTCTGGATTGACCACGTATTTTCCGCGGGGCTGAAATTTATGCTCCCGCGGCACCCTCCCACACGCATGTACCTCGCCGACCAGACGTGGCCCGAACTCGGGGATTACGTGGCCGAAGAGTCCGTCGCCGTCGTTCCGCTCGGTTCGACCGAACAGCACGGCCCGCACCTGCCGCTCGCGACCGACCACCTCATCGCGGAGGCGCTGGCCCGCGAGGCGGCGGACCGCGCGGGCTACCTCTGCACGCCGACAATCAACGTCGGCGTCAGCACGCACCACATGCAGTTTCACGGAACGATGTCGGTTGACCCGCCGCAGTTCCGCGATTACGTCGAGAGCTTCTCGCGTAACCTCACCTACCACGGCATCGACCGCATCGTCTACGTCAACGCCCACGGCGGCAACATGCAACACCTCCGCGAAGTCGGCCGCCGCTTGCGCGAGGACGAGGCGGCCTTCGCCGTCGAGTGGATGTGGGACGAGTCGATTCCCGAACTCGTGAGCGACATCTTCGAACACAACGGCCCGCACGGCGGCCCGAAGGAGACGGCGATGATCATGCACATCGCGCCGGAACTCGTGCGCGAGGACAAACTGGAAGCGGCCCGCGACGGAGGCGTGGTGAACCTCTTGGACGGAAACCCCACGATTCACGGCGCGCGGAACTACTACGACGCCATCGACAACAGCGAAAACGGCGTCTTCGGCGACCAGACCGACGCGACGCCCGAAAAGGGCGAAGAAATCTTCGAGGCGGCGACGGAGCAGTTGGTTCAACTGCTCGATTGGCTCGACGACGCGCGGTTCTCAGACCTGATGGCGAAACCGCACGTGGACCCGCAACCCGGCAGTCGGCGGTAGTCGATAGTTGACTACAGTCGCTGACGAACTCCGTTCAGTATTTTTCGATGGCAAATAGTAGAACCCAGTATCAATTAGTAGATAATAGTATATCTCAGTAACCAACGTTCAGTCACGAAGCCCCGCGCACTGTGTGCTCGCTCGCGGCGACCATCTATGACACATGTTATCAATTTGCACTAACCTTTTTATTCCGAGCGAATGCAGTGTAGAACACGACATGGAGACCCTTTTCCTCTTCTGAGTCGGCGCTCGGTTCCCGAGGTCCCGACGGACCTCCGTGAGCGCGGCTTCCGTCGAGTTTCGAGTTCGCGTGTCGCTCGAACGGCGCTCGGACTCGTGAGCGGTCGGTATCGCCACCCAACCTGTAGCAGCCATCCCACGACATGACAGATAATTCAACACCACCAGCACTCGTCGCCAAACGCGCCGACAGCGCGCCGGTCGAAACCGACGAAATCACCGCCCTCGTCTCCGCGGCGGGGTACGAGGTCGTCGGCGAAGTGACACAAACCCGCGCGGAAGACCCCGGAACGTATCTCGGTGCCGGGAAAGTCGAGGAACTCACGGACGACGCGGCCGACACCGGCGCTCGCCTCGTCGTCGTCGACGACGAACTCACGCCCGGACAGACGAAGCAACTCCGGGACGCCCTTCCCGACGAAACCCGACTCTACGACCGATACCGCCTCATCCTCGAAATCTTCGGCGAGCAGGCGAGCACCAAACCGGCGCAGTTGCAGGTCGAACTCGCGCGCCTGAAGTACGAACTCCCGCGTATCGAGGCCGAGTCCGACCCGCAACGCATGAACGTCATGCTGGAGACGGGAACGCGCGTCCACGACGCCGAAAAACGCATTCGGGAACTCGAACGGAAACTCGACGAACTGCCGAGTCCGGCGGAACGGTTCCGCGAGCGGCGTCGGGAGCAGGGTTTCGACCTCGTGACCATCGCGGGGTACACGAACGCCGGGAAATCGACCCTCCTGCACCGACTCGCGGACGAACTCGACCTGTCGAGTGCCGAGCCGGACCACTCGGATACAAACGCGACGGCGGCGATAGAGGACCGCCTCTTCAAGACGCTCGAAACCACGACGCGTCGGACGACAATCGACGGCCGACCGGTCCTCGTGACCGATACGGTCGGCTTCGTGCAGGAACTCCCACACTGGCTCGTGAAATCGTTCAGCGACACCCTCTCCGAGGCGGCGGCCGCCGATGTCGTCGTCCTCGTCGCGGACGGGAGCGACCCCCTTTCGGACCTTCGGTCGAAACTCCGCGTCTCGCTCGACGTCCTTTCGTCCCAAGGCGTCGAACCCGAATCCGTCATCGTGGCGCTCAACAAAATCGACCTGCTCGACGAGGACGAGCGAGAAGAGCGCCTCGAAGCTGTCTCGGAGTTGGCTCCCATGCCGATTCCCATCAGCGTCACGAACGACACGAACGTGGACCAACTGACCGACGTGGTGTACGAACGCCTTCCGACCGCCACGGCGGACCTGACGATGCCGAACTGTTCCGACGCGATGTCCGTCGTGTCGTGGCTCCACGACCGCGTGACGGTCGAGCGCGTCGATTACGCGGACGGAACCGTCTCCGCGACGATACGCGGCCGTCCGTCGGTCGTCGAACGAGCGAAAGCGAAGGCGAACGAGGTTTCGGCGACCGACACGTAGGAACACGCCGAATCCGAACCCCTCGCGTTTCAGCGCCGATAGCTCACCGCGATACCCTCGCCGAGCGGGACGACGGAGGTTTCGAAATCCGGGTCGTCGCGCACCGCCAGCAGGTACTCCGCGATGCCGCGGGTTTCGGCGTCCATCTCGGGGTCTTCGCCCTCCATGGCGGCGAGAATCGCGTCGAAGTCCTGTATCCCGCTAACCATCGCGTTGTCGGCGATGACGACGCCGCCGGGTGCGACTTTCTCCCGAATCGCGTCCCACGCTTCCGGGTAGCCGTCCTTGTTGTGGTCGATGAGCACCACGTCGAAGGGACCGTCGTGACGCTCGACGATTTCGTTCGCGTCGCCGTTCTCGAAGACGGCGCGGTCCGCGAACCCGCCCCGTTCGAGGTAGTCGCGCGCCTCGCGGAGTTCGTCGTCGTCGAACTCCGTGAGGACGATTTCGCCGTCCTCGGGCAGCGCCTCGGCGAACCAGTAGGCGGAGTAGCCGAACCCGGACCCGAACTCGAAGATTCGCTCCGCGTCCACGGCGTACGCGAGCACCCGCAGGAACTGCCCCACGTCGCGCCCGACGGTCGGGAAGTCCTCGCCGCGCTCTTCCATCTCCTGTAGCGTTTCGTCGGGGTCGGCGATTGCGGCACGAAGGAAGCGCTTCGTCTCGTCCGGCAGTATCTCCGTCATGCCCCCAGATACGCCCGGCGGGAAGATAGTTCTCATGGGCACGGACGACGAGTCAAACCGTCGTCCGCCGCCCATCACTCGTCGCTGTCGTCCGTCGGCTATCGCCAATCGTCCGACACCCGTCACTCCAACGGCCCGTTCTCGACCCGTGCGCCGTCACCAACCGCACACGGGAAGATGTCGGGTTCGATGCCGGTCTCCGCGGCGTACGCCGCTCGAACCGTCTCCGCGAACGATTCGACCGAATCCGACCGGACGAGGCTCACGACACAACCGCCGAATCCGGCCCCGGTCATGCGCGACCCGAGTTCGGCATCGACCGACTCGGCGGTTTCGACCACGAAATCCAGCTCCTCGCAGCTGACTTCGTACGAATCGCGGAGGCTTCGGTGGGACTCGCCCATCAACGCCCCGACGCGCTCCATGTCGCCGGTTTCGAGGGCGTTCGCGGCCGTCTTCACTCGTTCGTTCTCGCGGACGACGTGTTCACAGCGGTCTCGCACCGTCCCCGGAAGCGTTTCCGCTCGCTCCTCGAACTCGGCCACGGACACGTCCCGGAGCGCGTTCACGTCGTGCGACAGCGACTCGGCGAGCAGTTCGACGCCCTCCCGACACTGCGCGACTCGCTCGTTGTACGCCGAATCGACCAACTCGTGTTCGACGTTCGTGTTCGTCACGACGACCCGAACGTCCCCGTCGAGAGGGTACCGTTCGTACTCACGCGTCCGGCAGTCGAGAAACAGCGCCCGGTCCGATTCCCCGAGCGCGACCACGAACTGGTCCATGATGCCGCACTCGACGCCGACGAACTCTCGTTCGACCCGCCAACAGCGGTCCGCGAGTTCCGTCCGGTCGTGACCGAGAGTCCACGTTTCGTTCAGCGCGGTCGCGGCCGCCAGTTCGAGCGACGCCGACGAGGACAGCCCGCCGCCCATCGGTACGTTACCCCGTACCGCGAGGTCGAGGCCGGAAACGGGGGACGGCGCTTCGTCGGCCAGCGAGCGAGCGACCCCTTCGACGTAGCCGACCCACGACGATTCCTCGGTCGCGGGCGCGTCGAGCGAGAACGTCCGCGCCTCGCCGACGTTCGTCGAAAACACCCGGACGGTGCGGTCGGTGCGGGGTCTCGCGGCGACCGCGGTCCGGCGGTCGATGGCGACGGGGAGGACGAAGCCGTCGTTGTAATCCGTGTGTCCGCCGATGAGGTTGACCCGGCCGGGGGCCGACGCCACCGTCACGTCCGCCCCGTCGCCGCCGAACCGCTCGGTCACGACCTCGGCGAGGTCGGCCGGTTCGCTATTTCTCATCCGTCACCGACCTCCGGCCGGAGGGATACCGGTCGTTTCCGACTGCATCGTTCATGCCCGCCCGTTCGGTGGCGACCGTGATAAGCGCCGAGACTCGCCGACGAAGTGGTCAGTAGTCGAACCGCTCCGTCGGCGGACGTTCGGTCGGTGGGCGGTCCTCCGGCGGCCGGTCGGTGGAATCGGGGTTCGACCCCCGGAGGTCGACGAAGAATTCGACGGTCGCCGCCGTCAGCGCGAGCGCGACGGGTGCCGAGAGAACCGCGCCGAGGACGACCCCGACGACTCCGAGATTGATGAACAGCGTTCCGACCAGCGACGCCACGAACACGAAGACGAGGTAGCCGACGCCGAACGAACCGTAGGTCGTGTCCGCGTCCGAACCGCCGACGGCGAGGTCGTTGCTCCGCCGGAGCGCCTCCCCCAGCGAGCAGTCGTCCACGACGACGAGGAACGGCGTGCCGTAGAACAGGTAGCTGAGTATCAACATCACGGGAAGCGCGACGAAGAGCAGCGGCGCGAACGCCACTCCCACGCCGAACGCCACCAGCAGGACGGCCCACACGAGGAGCGTGTAGCCGAGCAGGGGGACGAAGTACTCCTTCGCGTTCCGGGCGAAGTCGTAGCGTCCGGTTTCGATGGCGTCGCGGACGCTCCCCAGATAGCCCGCCGCGAGGACGCTCTCGACGACGATGGTGACCGGCGCGAAGTACATCGTCGGCGAGACGTGGACGCCGACCCCCTGATTCGGGAGGCTCACGAACGTCCAGAACGTCGGAATCGCCGTCGGAAAGCGAAACGTCGCCCCCAAGTGATAGCCGGTGAAACTCGTCGCTCTTCGGATGTTATCGAGGTGGAGAAACGTCGCAAATAGCGGGACGAGCGCCAGCGGTAACAGCGTTCCGAGGCGATCGAATCCGTCCGACAGGTAGTCGCCGAAACTCACGCGTGACCACCGCCGGTACGACCGAGACGTTCGTTCCGCGTTGGAGGGCGCATACGTAATCGGCGTTCGCGTCGAAGATAAATATTCGCCATCCGCCACGTTCGTTCCTGACGTACCCGAGCCTCGTTCTCCGGCGGTGAACCGGCCACCCCTCTATCGTCCATTCGGCCTCCTTCAGCCGTCCATCTCCGAAACGAAGTGAGAGACGGTCGGCGGTCCCTCGCCGACATGGAAAGACGCCGCTCGTTCCTGTATCTCCCGGTCCGCCACCGATACGCGCTCGTGTTCGCGGAGATGAGCCATCCACGTGCCGGTGAGGTAGACCTCGACGTATCGGTCCGGCGTCGTCGTGTCGCGGAACACGCCCCAGTAACGCGCGCCGTTTCGTCGTCGGACCGTCTCCAACTCCCGCATGGCGTCGAAGAACGCCGTCGTCGTCGTCGGGTCGATTCGGTACTCGACGCTGACGAGTACCGGTCCCGATTCGGGGTTCGGGTCGAACGCTGTTTCCGGGTCGGGCCAGTGGGCGGACGGGCGCAAATCGAGGTCGTCTGTGACAGGGAACCGCCAGCGAATCGCACCCACGAGTCCGACGAACAACCCCGCACCCGCCGCGACGAGCGTTTCTGGTGTGCCGAGATAGTCGGCCACCGCGCCCCACGCCAACCCGCCGATTGCCATTCCGCCGAGGAAGAAGAGCATGTACACGGAGAGTGTCCGGGCGCGAACCCATTCCGGCGAGAGCGTCTGTACCGCCGTGTTCAGGCTCGACAGAACGGAAATCCACGCGATTCCACCCACGGCGACGGCGACGAGAGCGACGGCGACGACGTGGACGGTTCCGAGCACCACCAGCACGGCGGCGAACAGCGCGGACGCGCCGAGAACGACCTGGTTCGTGGTGTACCGCTGCCGCGCCCGTTCGAGAACGGTGATTCCCCCTGCCGACCCGAGGCCGGTCACTCCGAGTACGAGGCCGTATCCGCTCGCACCGAGGCCGAGTTGATTGCGGACGAGGAGGGGCAACAGCGCCCAAATCGCGCTGGCGAAGAAGATGAACGTCAGCGTCCGCGCCAGCACGGACCTGAGACCGCGGTCGTTGCGGACGAACCGAACGCCGCGACGTATCGACTCCGAAACCCGCTCGGGCGGCAGTTCGGAGGGTGACGGCTCACGACGCCACCGATACACGACGACGAGCACGGCGAGGAACGAGAGCGCGTTGAGCAGGAATACCGTGGCCGCTCCGGTCGCTGCGAGGATGAGGCCGCCGACCGCTGGCCCGACCGCCCTGGCGATGTTGAAGCCGACGGCACCGAGCGAAATCGCGGCCGGGAGTTCGTCCCGCGACACCAACTCGGGTTGAATCGCCTGCCACGTCGGGTTCATGAACGCCGTCCCAAACCCGAGCGAGAACGTGAGGAGCAACAGTATCCACGGCGTCGTTTGTCCAGTCGCGGTCAGCACGCCGAGGAGTCCGGCGGTGACGAGCATCCATACCTGTATCGAAAGCAGGAGCCAGCGTCTGTCCACGATGTCGCCGATGGCACCCGCTGGAAGGGAGACGACAACGACGGGGAGTGTCGTCGCCGTCTGCACCAACGCGACGAACAGGGCCGAGGTGGTGAGCGAGGTCATAAGCCACGCCGCGCCGACGTTCTGCATCCACGTCCCGACGTTCGACACGAGCGCCGCCGTCCACATCGCTCGGAAGACTGGTTCCCGAAGCGGTTGCCAGACCGAGACGGAGTCGTCAGTCTCGGCCACGGAACGTCCCTCCTCGATTCGGTGCCCTCTTCGAATCCGAACTATCGTCGCTCATCGTCCCCCCGACCGCGAGTCCGTTTCGTTCCCGTTCCGGTCCTCGCTGTCGAAGCGTGAAGACGTTCGGAGCGGCTAAAGTTCTGTCCCGTCGAAACGGGCGTGGGGCCTACCGCCGACGCCCGCGTCTCCCTCTCGTCAGGACGACCAATGCGACGACGAGCAGTATCCACAGCGCGACCATCTTCACGCCCTCCCGTCCGGTTTCGGGCGGTTGCGTCGGCACGTCGGCTTCTTCGGTCGAGAGGAGTGCCATGCCACCGTGGAACGACGAGCGCGAGAATAAAACTGGTGGGCCCGCTCGTCCGTGCGGACTCGTTTCGCCACCAATCGTTATGACGAATCGTCACGTGTACGATGTATGGGTGGGAGCGAGGACGACCTGATAGAGACGTCGCTTGGGGAGGAGGACCTCTACGACGTGACGACGTGGGAAGAACGCACGCGAACCGACCGGGCTGCGGTGGTCATCTACCGCGGTCTCACGGACAACTGGCGGCGGGTGTTCGTCGCGCTCGCGGTGTTGCTGTTCGTCGCGCAACTCGCCGCGACTGGATTCATCCTCTTCTTGCAACCGGCGCTTGGCGTGTTGACGTTCCTGTCTGTGATTCCGGCGTTCGTGCTCGCCGCGCTCATCTGGTACGGCGACGACGTGCAGCGCGAACCCCTCGCGCCGCTGGCGGTGACGTTCCTTCTGGGCGTGCTGTTCGCCGGGTTCGCGGCGCTGCTCAACACGACCTTGCAACCCGTCTTCCAACTGATTCCGGTCGTCGGAACGGTCGCCTTCTTCTACGTCGTCGTCGGCCCGGTCGAGGAGACCTCGAAATGGCTCGCCTCTCGACTGTACGCGTATCGGACGCCGTACCTCGGTGCGGCCATCGACGGCGCGGTGTTCGGCGCGTTCGCCGGACTCGGCTTCGCCACCATCGAGAACTTCACGTACATCACGAACGCGCTGTTCACGGCGGGACGTCTCCCGATGTCGAGGCTCGCCAGCATCGCCGTCGGCACCGCCGCACAGCGGTCGTTCGTCGGACCGGGGCACGTCATCTACGCCTCGTTCGCGGGCTACTACCTCGGCTTGGCGAAGGGGAACCCCGAGAATCGCGGTCCCATCGTGGTGAAGGGCCTCCTCATCGCCGTGCTCATCCACGCGACCTACGACGCGCTGGTGACGTACCTGCCGCTCTCCGGGGTGGCGTTCATCGCCTTCGTCGTCGTGTACGACGGGTTCTTCCTCGCGCTGCTCTACCGGAAGATAGCGGCCTATCGGCACAAGTATCGGGAGGCGACGGAGCGCCCGGAGCGAACCCCGTCGTAATCGGTGAGTGACCGAATGGAATCGGACCCCACGCACGACGGTCGAAACGGACCCGTCGAAGCCGTCCTTCCCATCGCGGACTGGCTTCCCAGATACGACCGGTCGTGGCTCCCGGCCGACGTTCTCGCGGGCATCACCGTCGCCGCCGCGGTCCTGCCCGAGGGGATGGCCTACGCGTCGCTGGCCGGACTCCCGCCCGAAACCGGTCTGTACGCGGGATTACTCGCCCTCGTCGTCTACGTGTTCGTCGGCACCTCCCGGCAGGTCATCTACGGCCCCACCTCCGCGCTCGCCGTGCTGGTCGCGACGGGGGTCGGGTCCGTGGCCGTCGGCGGGTCGGCGATCGAGTACGCGACGCTCATCGGGGCGACGACGGTGCTCGTCGGAGTCATCTCGGTCATCGCGTGGCTGTTCCGGCTCGGATTCGTCGTGAACTTCATCTCCGAGTCCGTTCTGACCGGTTTTTCGGCGGGCGCGGCGCTGTACATCACCGCCACGCAACTCGACAAACTGGTCGGGATTTCGGGTGCCAGCGGCACCTTCTTCGAACGCGTCGGCTTCGTCGTGGCCCACCTCGGCGCGACCAATTTCCCGACGCTCGGTATCGGATTGGGTGCGCTCGTTCTGCTCGCCCTCGGCGAACGCTACGCGAAGCGCGTTCCGACCGCCCTCATCGTCGTGCTCCTCGCCACCGGACTGGTCGCCGTGACCGACCTCCAGCGGCGCGGGGTCACTGTCGTCGGGCGAATCCCGAGCGGACTGCCGCCGATTTCGCTGCCGACGCCGCCGACCGGCACGCTTCCGGACCTCGTTCCGGTCGCGTTGGCGCTCTTCTTGCTCTCCTACGTCGAGGGAATGGGTGCCGTCGAGACGTTCGCCCGGCGACACGACCAGCGGGTCGATGCCGACCAGGAACTGCTCGCCGACGGCCTCACGAACATCGCGGCGGGTATCGGTCACGGCTTCGTGGTCGGCGGCAGCATGTCCAGAAGCGCCCTCAACGACGAAATCGGGGGCGAGACGCAACTCGTGAGCGGCGTCTCCGCCGTCGTCCTCGCGCTCGTCCTCGTCTTTTTCACCGACCTGTTCACGACGCTCCCCGAAACGGTGTTGGCGGCGGTGGTCATCGTCGCCGTCGCGGGCCTCGTCGACGTGCCCGAACTCCGCCGCATCTACCGACTCGACACGCTGGAGTTCGTGACGGCGGCGTCCGCCTTTCTCGGCGTTCTCATCTTCGGGATGCTCGCGGGCGTGTTCATCGGCGTGTTCGTCTCGCTCCTCGTCGTCGTGGGACGTGCGACGTACCCCAACACGGCCACGTTAGGTCGGGTTCCGGGGTCCGACGAGTTCGGCGACCTGTCGCGCCACCCCGAAAACGAGCGCGTCCCCGGCGTACTCGTCTACCGCGTCGACGCCGAGCTGTTCTTCGCCAACGCGCCGACCATCCGCGCCGAGGTCATCGACGCCGTGAACGACCGCGAGACGCCCGTCTCCCTCGTCGTCTTCGACATGCGTTCCTCTCCGACCATCGACCTGACCGCCGCGGATATGCTCGCCTCGCTGGCCGAGGACCTCGACGAACGCGGCATCGACTTTCGACTGGCCGAGGCGGACGGCGCGGTCCGGGACGTTCTCACCGCCGCCGACGCGTCGGGACCGTTCGACGACATGCCCCTCAACGAACGCGTCGTGACCGTCATCGAGGAGTGGGAGCGGAATCGCTGACTTTCTCCCTCCGAAAAGTAGTGTCGAAATAACTATGTATAGTTGGTGGAACGAACGGGTATGAGCGGAACGACCGACATGCTCCTCTTCTCCATTTTGCTCGTGCTGTTTGCTATCTGGCTCACGCTTCCCACGGGTAACTCTCAGATATTCGCTCTCGGTGGCCTTCTCGTCGGTCTGTTCGCGGCGGGAGGCAGCCTTCTGCTTCCGATACTCTCCCCCGACGACGGGTCGGAATGACCCCTCAAATTATCACGCTACTTAACGTATCTCGTCCCAATCACGGGAAATGCTATGAAATTCGGACGCGACGACGGCCCGAGTAGAAACGAGCTCGGCTGGTGGCTGTTCGCGGCCGCTCTAATCCTCGTCCTCGTCACCTCGCTCGGCAGCTATCTGGGCTGGCTGGTGTTCGGCGTCTTCCTCTACTACGTCGCCCGTCCCATCGCCAGACGGCTGGTGGGCTTCGGGCTCCCGCCCGGCATCGCGGCGTCGGTCACGCTGGCGGTCATCGTCCTCCCGTTCATCGCGCTTCTGGGTACCGTCGCGGTCATCGCGTTCGGGCAACTCTCGACGGTTCGCGTCGCCGACGTCGAGCGCCTCGTTCGGGTGCTCTTCCCCGGATTCGATTTCCGAGCGATTCCGACGACGCCCGAGCGATTGTACGATTCGGTCACGAGGCTGCTTCGAAACCCCTCCATCCGCTCGTTCCTCTTCCAGTTTCGCGGCCTCATCGGGGCGTTCGCGACCCAATCGTACAACCTGTTTCTCACGCTCATCTTCGTCTTCTTCCTCGTCCGCGACGAGGGGAAAATCGCGGGCTGGTTCCGGCGGACCGTCGCGGACGAGGAAACGCGGACGGGCGAGTACCTCCACGCGGTGGACCGCGGGCTGAACTCCGTCTTCTTCGGCTACACGCTGACCATCTTCGTCATCATCGTCCTCTCCGCCGTCATCTACACCCTGTTGAACCTCGTCGCCCCGCCGGGCATGGCGATTCCACAGACGATGCTCGTGGCAATCGCAACGGGACTCGCCACCATCGTCCCGCTCGTCGGTCGGTCCATCGTCTACTTCGTGGTGGTGTTCTACCTCGCCATCGTCGCGCTTCGGACCGACCCCGTTTTGCTGTGGTTTCCGGTCCTGTTCCTCGCCATCATGGAGATAGCGTTCGATAACGCCGTCCGAACCTACATTCGTCCGATTCTCTCCGGTCGGCTGTTTCCCACCGGCCTCATCATGTTCGCCTACCTGCTCGGTCCGCCGGTGTTCGGCTGGTACGGCATCTTCCTCGGCCCGTTCATCATGGTCATCACGGTGCAGTTCCTCTGGGTCGTGTTTCCGGGCCTGCTCGGTCGGAACCCGGTCGAAACCGACGACGCCCCCCACGACGACCGCTCCGACGACGACCGTTCCGACGCCGACCCGACTCCGACCGACGACCGCTCGGAATGACGGTCGGAAGGGGGAATCCGCATCGGATGGCGACGAGACGTCTACTCGCCCAGTTCGTTCTCCCCGACGACGAGCGCGTTTGAGAGCAGGTTCGCGTACGCGCGCCGGAGCCGTTCGGACAGCGCTTGGTGCGAGATGCCGAGGTCCGCGGCCAGTTCCGTCCCCGAGATGTCGCGCGGGATGTCGTAATAACCCCGCTGCAACGCCGTGATGAGCGTCTCGTACTGCTCCTCGGTGAGTCCGTACTTCCCTCGCATGGGCGATTGGTCGAGTTGGTATATCTGTTCTATCGTGAGCGGAATGCCGTGCTCCTCGCAGTATTCGTACGTCGCCCCGAGCGCGTCGCGGGAGGGGAACAGGATCCGGAGTTGCCACTCGTCGTCCGTTCCCGTCGCGTCGATGATCGTTCCGCTTTCGTCCACGAGAACGTGGATGACGAACTGGGTCTTCCCTATCCACGTCATGCGGAACAGCCACTCGTCGTCCAAATCGACGAGCAGTTCGACGTCCTCCGTGGTCGGGTCGTCTTCGAGCGCGGCTTGGAGGGCGTCGAACTGGCCCGGGTCGGCCGTCGCCCAGATGTACGGCATCACCCGCTCCGATTCGGGCGCGACGACGCGCTCGACTTCGAAGGAAACTCCCGGGACCCTTTCGAGCGTCGCCTCCAGTGCGAACTCCGAAGCGGGCACCCGCACGACGGCGATAGTACTCATGGGGTGAGGCTAGGGGCTTCCAATGGATTACTCTGCTGGCGGCCTATGCAAGCAGTTCCATTGCTTGCGTATGCGGCCGGTACGCTCTTTATCTCCCGCTCTCGTGTGCTGAACGATGGATTCCACGGACGATCTGTCGGTCGTAGGGAAGCTCCGCGAGACGACGCTCACTGGCGTCACCGTCGTCGTTCCCCTCCTCATCACGTTGTACGTCGTCGTCGTCTTGCTCAAATTTGTCAGAAATATGCTGCTGCCGCTCCTCTCGTTCGTTCCGGTCGATTCGGTGCTCGTCCTCGGCGGCATCGCTACCGGGGTCGTTTTCCTGCTGGTTCTGCTGGTCGGGTTCGTCGCCCACTCCCCGTTCGGCGAGCGCGCCATCGACAACTTCGATTACGCCATCAGCCAGATTCCCGGGTTCGGAACCATCTATCGGAGCTTCCGTCGGATGGGCGACGCGATGATAGAGAGCGACGAGGACCACTTCCGCGACGTGAAGCTGCTCGAATTCCCGACCGACGACACCTACACGTTCGCGTTCGTGACGGCGGAGACGCCCGAGGAGGTCACGAACGCGGTCGGCGAGACGGACATGACGACCGTCTTCCTCCCGATGGCCCCGAACCCGGTCATGGGCGGTTTCGTGGTCAACGTTCCGTCGGACGACCTCGTGGACATCGACGTTCCGCTCGAAGTGGCGTTCCGCGCCATCGTCACCAGCGGCGTCGGTCTCGACGAGATGGACTCCGACACCGGCGGTCTCAGCGAGGACCAACTCCGAAGGCTGACCGGTCAAGACGTGCTTCGATATCAGAACTGAGTCGCTCTCCCGCGCCAATCCTTTCTGTCCCGTCCCCGATTCCTGCCCGGTTTCGGTCCTCGTCCCCGATTCCTGCCCCGTTTCCGTCCCGATTCGCCCCACTCAGTGCGCCAGCGACGCGAGTCCTCCGGCGAGCGCCCGCGTCGCCGTTGCACAGTCCTCCCACGCCGTCCACTCGCCGGGATTGTGCGAGATTCCGTCGCGGGACGGCGCGAACAGCATCGCAGCGTCGGTCATCCCCGCGACGTACATCGTGTCGTGGGCCGCGCCCGAGTGCAGGTCGAGCGTCTCGATACTCGCGTTTTCGCCCGCCTCGGCTACCGCTCGCCGACACCGCTCGCTCATCTCGGTCGGCTGGAGGTTGAACCCGCGCGAAAGGATCGTCTCGACGCCTCGTTCGGCTTCGAGCCGCGACAGCGACTCCTCCGCCCGCGAGACGAGTTCGTTCATCGCGTCGTAGCTCACGTCGCGGATATCGACGCTCATTTCGACCGTGCCGGGGACGACGTTCGTCGCGTTCGGCCGCGCGTCGAGTTTGCCGACGGTGCCGACCGTCGTCTCGCCGATTTCGGTGGCTCCCCGCTCCACGTCCCGAACGAACTCGCTCGCCGCGGCCAGCGCGTCGGTCCGCTCGTCCATCGGCGTGGCTCCCGCGTGGTTCGCTTGGCCGCGAACCGTCACGTCGCAGTGCGTGATTCCCGTGATCGTCGTGACGAGGCCGACCGGAACGTCGGCCCGTTCGAGGCGTCTGCTCTGTTCGACGTGCAGTTCCAGCCACGAATCCCACTCGCTCGCGTCGAGTCGTCCCTCGCCTCGGAATCCCATGGATTCGAGCGCGTCCGCCAAGGTCGTTCGGCCGTCCGTCAGCGCGAGCGCGTCCGCCACCGACCGCTCCCCGACCGCGACGGAGGACCCGAGCAGGCCGCTTGCGAACCGCTGGCCCTCCTCCTCGGTGAACGAGACGACTTCGACCGGTCGGGTCGGCTCGATTCCGGCGTCCTGCATCGCGCGAACCGCTTCCAGCGCGGAGTAGACGCCGAGCGGGCCGTCGAAGATGCCGCCCTCCGGGACCGAATCGAGGTGGCTCCCGGCGGCGACCGCGGCCGCGTCGGGGTCGGCGCTCTCGGGGGTCCACCGTCCCGCGATGTTGCCGACCGCATCCACGCGAACGTCCAATCCGGCGTCTTCCAGTCGCTCCACGAAGTACTCGCGTGCCCGTCTGTTCGCTTCCGTCCCCGTGAGGACGGTTCGACCGTGCTCTTCGTCTTCCAGCGCGCCGAACTCACCGGTCGTCTCGATATCGGTCCGCAATCGCTCCCCGTCTATCTCCATGGGTTCGCTGTCGGCGACGGGAGGGAAGAAGGTGGGGGTGGTCGGTACGGCCTGCCGCAATCCCCGAATCTACGCGCGCTATTCTATGACGCGTCCGCCATCCGCCGTGTGAAATCCCAACTGTGCAGGCGGTCCGGTTCGATTCGGATGGTCACCTCCGTCCGGTCGTCGGACAACAGTCGCCGGGCGAGTCGGGAGTCGGTCCCGCCGAGATACCGACGCAGCAACTCCCGGAGCAGGTTCTTTTCGGGGTCCGGTTCCACGCTCGCGGTGCCGTTGCCGCGCACCCCGCTGTACGGCGGGTCGTTCGTCGATATTTCGAACGCGACGGTCGAGTCGGTTCGGAGCAGGCCGACGATATCGGCGCTCGCGCCGGTGGCACAGCACAGGGTGTCGTCCTCGAAGACGTACCACAGCGACACCATCCAGAGGCGTCCCGATGGCGTGTTGCAGGCGAGTCGAAGCGGAACGGCAGTCCGGTCGAAGAACGCGACGATTTCGTCCTTCGACCAGACGCCGGAGAGTTCTGTCATGGAAAACACACCGAGGAGATAGTCGTCCCCGATGACCGAATACGCTCTGTCCGCTTTCGCCTCGGCCGTCCGGTTGTTCCGGCTGTCCGCTTTTGCCCCGGTTGACCCCGTTCCGAATCGGGACCCGTGAGTGTAACCCCGGACCGGCGTTATTTTTCCGTTCCCCGCCGTTCGTGGTATGGAGTAGGGTTTAGACTGTCGGGATGCTAACGCTTCCTATGGCAGCAAGCCACTCGGCGACGGGTTCCGACGAGGGGGCGAGAGACGCGGTGACACTGACCGACGTTCGCAAAACGTACTTCCTCGGCGAGCCGGTTCACGCGCTCGACGGGGTGAACCTGTCGATTCCACGGGGGTCGTACACGGCGGTGATGGGTCCGAGTGGGTCGGGAAAGAGCACCCTGCTCAACCTCATCGGCTGTCTCGACACGCCGACCGAGGGGACGATTCACATCAACGGCCGTGACGTCACCGACCTGTCCAATACGGAGCGAACGACCGTTCGCGGACAGGAGATCGGCTTCGTCTTCCAGACCTTCAACCTGATGCCGCGCCTGACCGCCCGCGAGAACGTCGCGCTCCCGCTCGTCTTTCAGGGGATTTCGCGTGCCGACCGACGGGAGCGCGCCGACGATCTCCTCTATCGCGTCGGCCTCCGCGGTCGGGAGGAACACCGACCGAACGAACTCTCGGGCGGGCAACGCCAGCGCGTGGCCATCGCCCGCGCGCTGGCGAACGATCCCGCCATCATCCTCGCCGACGAACCGACCGGAAATCTCGACAGCGAGACGGGGAACCAGATAATGGCATTGTTCGAGGAACTCAACGACGAGGGGAACACCGTGCTGATGGTGACCCACGAGCGCCACATCGCGGAACACGCTGAACGCGTCGTTCACATCCTCGACGGGACCGTCGAGCGCGTCGAGAAAATCGACTCACAGCGTCGGGTCGAAGGGCGGCGATAGCGGGGAAGGCCGTGGAGTTCAGCGAAACGCTTCGGATGAGTCTCAGGGCGATTCGGAGCCACCGCGTTCGTTCCTCGCTGTCGACGGTCGGCGTCGTCATCGGCGTCGCCGCCGTCATCACGCTCGTGACCCTCGGCACCAGCCTCCGCGTCGATATCCTCCGGGAGTTCACCGGCGGCCACGCGCCGAACATGTACGTCTGGGCCGGTCCGCCCGGCGGCCAACCCGGGTTCGGCGCGCAACCGGTGTTCACCGCACACGACATCGCCCGACTCCGCGGTATCGACGGCGTGGCGACCGTCGTCCCGCGCGGCGTGCTCCCCGTCATCGCACTCACTCACGGCGGGCAGACGGTGAGCCAGAACGGCATCGTCGCCACCACGCCCGACCAGTTTCGAACCCGGACGTTCGCCCGCGGCGAGTCGTTCGAGCAGGGAAAACGCGAAGTCGTCCTGAACCCGGCGGCGGCCCGCCTGTTCGACGACCGACTCTCGGTCGGCGACCGCATCGGTATTCGAACGGCGGACGGAGGCACCGAGACCGCACGCGTCGCCGGAGTCCTCAAGCGGTCGAGCGGAAACGGCCAGTTCGAGAGCGGCGGGTCGCTCCCGCAGGTGTACGTCCCGACGGACCCGTTCTACGGTTCGACAGTCGAGAGTCCGACGCAAGGGACCACCCAGCGCGTCTATCCGCTGGTCACGGTCGTTGCAGAAAACCACGGGACGATTCCGGAGAGCAAGCGGGCGGTGAAAGCCTACCTCCGTTCGAACTCCGACGCCGCACGACTCACGCCCGACGAGTACGCCATCCGGGTGCGAACCGACCGCGACCTCGTGAATCGCGTGAAGGACGTGCTCACGACGCTGACGACGTTCATCACGAGCATCGCGGTCATCTCGCTCGTCGTCGCGGCCATCGGCATCGCCAACATCATGCTGGTGAGCGTGACCGAACGGACCCGCGAAATCGGCATCATGAAAGCCGTCGGCGCGCAGAACCGCGACGTGCTTCAGGTGTTTTTGATGCAGGCGGTCCTGCTCGGCGTCATCGGGTCCGTCTTCGGCGTCGTGCTCGGTGCCCTCGGCGGATACGCCGCCACCCAGTACGTCGGGCTTCCGCTCGTCTTCGCGTACGAGGTGGTCCCCGTCGCCATCGGCGTCGGCCTCCTCGTCGGCGTGGTGACGGGTCTCTACCCGGCGTGGAACGCGGCGCGGGTGGACCCCATCGACGCGCTTCGTTACGAGTGAATTCCGAACGCGTACGGGTAACCGCCGCCGGAAACGTGGAAATGGTTCCCGTAGTACGTCCCCGTCAGTTCCGACACGACGCTTCGGTTCCGAATCTCGTCATCCGTTCGTCGGCGTCCGAGCACCATTCTCACGACGGAGATGCTTCTACCGAAAATTTTCGCGATGAAGACTCGCGGGGACGCCCCCCGCGAGGTGACCTCATCAAAACCCATTCGTATTTACGGTGACGACGTATGAAAACCTTCCGCCGTAATCATCATCGATGATTAAAAACCGATGGGGATTAAGTAGCCGCGGTGATCTTCGATAAATGAGGTCACTCGATGACCTCATCAAAACCCAACGACGACAAAGACGGCCGAAGGCGACGACTCGAACTGGTTGATTTGGTCACCCAAATCATCTGGCGCGTCGTGAAAATAATCACGGCGTTGGCCGTTGCGCTTCGGGCGCTCGGGCACTAAGCCCACACCTACCCATTTGTTTGGGTTCGTCAGTTGGGACCTCCGGTCAGTCGACCGGTTTCCACCATGACGAACGATACAGACTCTCCTCGGGACTTCCGCGACTCGCTCGAACAGAACCACGAGTGCTTGCTCGTTCTCGGTGTCGTTCTCACGCTCGTCATCAAACCGCGTCTCGAAGGGCGACCCGAGACGCTGGTGACGATTCTGGCTCTGCTATCCCTCGTTGCGGGTGCGGTTGGTGCCGCCGTGGGTCTTCCTCGCCTACTCGACCGATTCGAGACGTACTGAACGGAAACGACTGTTCAACTCACACCGTCCGTCTTTCGTCCGGGCTATTCTCTGATTTTCAGGACGCACAAAGACGATATTCCTCCTTACCCATCTTCCTCCATGCACATCGCGTTCGTCGCGTACGACGGCATGACCGCACTGGACTTCGTTGGCGTCTACGACCCGCTCACTCGACTCGATACGATGGGATTTCGCGACGTGTCGTGGGACGTCTGTGCTCGAACGGAGCGCGTGACCGCGAACGCGGGCCTCGAAATCGTTCCCGACGTGGTGGACGAACCCCTCGCTGGCTACGATATGCTGGTCGTTCCCGGCGGATTCGTCGCCCGCGAGTTGGCCGAGGACGACGCGTTCGTCTCGTGGCTCTCCACCGCGGATTCCGAACTGGTCGTATCGGTCTGCACCGGGTCGCTGTTGCTCGGGGCGGCGGGGTTCCTCTCGGGAAAGCGCGCGACGACGCACCCCGACGCCTACGACCTGCTCGGGGTGTATTGTGATACCGTCGTCGAGGAGCGGGTCGTCCGAGATGGCGATGTCGTGACGGCGGGTGGAGTCACGTCGGGCATCGACCTCGGGTTAGAATTGGTCGAAGAGCTGACTGATTCGGGGACTCGGGAAACCATCGAGACACAGATGGACTACCCGTACGGACGATGAGCAAATTCGGTCGCTGACCCCCGGAAACGCTCGTTTTCCACCGATGCTTTCACAGCAGGGTTAAGTTCTCGACCGTCCCCATTCTGACTATGCGAGCCTACCGGGCCAAAGTCGTCGAACCGATTCACCTCCCCGACCGCGACGAGCGCGAAGCCAACATCGAAGAAGCCGGTTACAACGTCTTCAATCTCGACTCCGAGGACGTGTTCATCGACCTGCTGACCGACAGTGGGACGGGCACGATGAGTGACGAACAGTGGGCCGCGATGATGCGCGGCGACGAAGCCTACGCGGGCAGTGACAGTTTCAAACGTCTGCAGGAGAGCGTCGCCGACGTGATGGGCTTCGAGAACATCGTTCCCGCCCATCAGGGTCGGGGTGCGGAGAACGTCCTCTACGGCGTCCTCGTCTCCGAGGGCGACTACGTTCCGAACAACACCCACTTCGACACGACGCGGGCACACGTCGTCAACAACGGCGGGCAACCCGTCGATTGCCCCGTCGACGTCGCGCCGGACGACCCGTTCCAGGGCAACCTCGACCCCGAGAAGGTCCGCGAACTGGCGGACGAGGTTGGTGCCGAGAACATCCCCGCGCTCGTCGTCACCATCACGAACAACTCGATGGCGGGCCAACCCGTGAGCGTTCAGAACCTCCGCGACGCGCGCGAGGTGGCCGACGAAATCGACGCCACGTTCGTCATCGACGCCTGCCGATTCGCCGAGAACGCCTACTTCGTACAACAGCGCGAGGCGGAGTTCGAAGGGTCGAGCGTCGCCGCCATCGCCCGCGAGGAACTCTCCTACGCCGACGCCATCGTAATGAGCGGGAAGAAGGACGCGCTCTCCAACATCGGCGGCTTCGTCGGCGTGCGCGACGACGAACTGTTCGAACACGCCAAACAGCGTGGTATCCTCTACGAGGGCTTTTCGACCTACGGCGGCCTCTCCGGCCGCGACTTGGAGGCCATGGCGGTCGGCCTCCGCGAGGCGGTCACGCAACCCTACATCGAATCCCGCGTCGAACAGGTTTCGGAACTGGGCGACCTCCTCCTCGACGCCGACGTCCCGATTTACGCGCCGACCGGCGGCCACGCGGTGTACGTGAAGGCCGAGGAGTTCCTGCCGAACATCCCCCGCGAGCAGTTCCCGGGCCAAGTGCTGGTCGGCGAACTCTACCGCGAGGGCGGCGTCCGCGCCGTCGAACTCGGCGAGTTCGCGTTCCCCGGCGAGGACCGCCCGCAACTCGTTCGGCTCTGTCTGCCCCGCCGAACGTACTTCCGCGAGCATCTGGAGCACATCGCGGAAACCTTCGAGAAGGTCGGTGAACGCCGCGACGAACTGTCCGGCCTCGAAATCGTCTGGGAACCGCCGATGGAGGAACTTCGCCACTTCAGCGCGAAACTCGAACCCGTCGAGTAGCAGCGAGACGACGGTTTTTGCCGCTTCCGAACCTTTTGACCGTTTGTCGTGTCAACGAAACAGCTATCGAGAACTATTGAGTGCTATATGTCCCTCCGGGCTACGCTCTAGCAAGGTATTTTAGCTCCGTGGCGAACTCTCAACTAGCGAACCAGCAACCCCCTCGACAGAATGAGCACGAACGACACACCGATAACGGTCCTGTTCACCGTCGATTCGCTCCGAGCGGACGCACTGCCCGACGACGGCACGATTGCCGACCTCGCAACGCACGGAACGTCCTTCGAGAACGCCTTCGCGCACGGCAACTGGACGCCGTTTTCCTTCCCGTCGATTCTCGGTGGGGGACACGTCTTCATCGACTCGCGGGACATCGGTCTGCCAGACCGTCCGACGCTCGCCGAAACGCTCCGCGACGCCGGAATCACCACGGCGGGATTCAACGGCGCGAACGGATTCTTGACCCACCACTGGGGGTACGACCGCGGATTCGAGACGTTCGAGACGTTCACGTCGAGCACGAACGACGCGTTCTACAGCAAGTATCTCACCGCCCATCCGACCGTCCAAGCGTGGCTACAGGTCGCGGCGTCGCCGTTCCGTCGTCTCCTCGGCCGCGACGGCGGCGCGCGGAACGTCTCCCGAATGAAGGACGTGGAGGAACACGCCATCGACTTCATCGAGCGGGCGGAGCCACCCTTCTTCCTGTGGGTGCACTACATGGACGTTCACACGCCCTACGTCCCCGCGCCCAAGTTCGTCCGCGACGAGACGGGTGCCAACGTCGGGACGCTGAAGATGCTCAGGGCGCACGCCCAGGCGGGTCTCGGCAAGGAAGTCGGGAGCGACACGCTCGACAACCTCCGGTCGCTCTACCGCGCCGCGATTCGGCAGGTGGACGAGAGCGTCGGCCGCGTCATCTCCGCGCTGTCCGAGAAGGGATTCCGGGACGACGCCTGTCTCCTCTTCGCAGGCGACCACGGCGAGGAGTTCATGGAACACGGTCACCTTGCGCATTACCCGAAACTCTACGAGGAGTTAACGCACGTCCCATTCGTCGTCTCGCATCCCGACGGGGATGCGGAAACCGTCGAACGGGCCGTCGGCCTCGACGCGATACCGCCGACGATTTGTGACGCGATGGGCGTCGAACACGAGTTCGACGGCGAGAGCCTGCTCGACGGAACTCCCAACCAGTCGCCCGTCACGTCCGTCGCGGTGCGCGGGCCGAGCGTCACCTACCAACCGATTCCGCGCCGATTGGACGACGGGGAACTCCTCGTCAGCGCCAGAACGCGCGAGTGGTCGTACATCTATCACACCGAATCGGGAACGCGTGAACTGTACGACCGAACCGCCGACCCGGCGGAAACCGAAACTCTGCTGGACGGCGCTGACGACGACATCGACGTTCCCGATTACCTCCACGAAGCGGTGGAGAAGCGAATCGACGCGATGGCGTCCTCGGGCGTCGAAACCGACGAGAACGAGGGTGAAGCGCCGCCGTCCGCCGTCACGGACCGGTTGAAAGCGCTGGGCTATCAATAACTACTTTCGGCCCCCTCGAATACCGGCCGCCTCGGAATACCGTTTTAGGCGATGCCGTCGAACGGACGTGCGGGGGACAGACAGTGCAATCCATTTCGAGTGACGAACGTACGTATTCGAACGGGGGCGGAAACTGATGGCGCAGGTGCTCGTGCTCTACGGTTCGACCGAGGGGCAGGCCGCGACGGTGGCCGAACGGGTCGCCCAGGTGCTCGAAACGGCGGGCCACGACCCGGCCGTCGTCCACATCAGACATCGACCGGAAGCGTTCGACCTGATGGACTACGACGCCGTTGTCGTCGGCGCGTCGGTACACATGGGTAAACACCAGAAGTACGTGACGAGGTACGTCAAAAAACACGCCGACGAGTTGAATCGGCTTCCGTCCGCGTTCTTCTCGGTGAGCCTCTCCGCCGCCGAGGGGTCCGAGGAGGGGTGGGAGCAGGCCCGCGAGTACGTTGCCGAATTCCTCGCCGAAACCGGGTGGAACCCGGACGAGACGGCCGTCGTCCCCGGCGCGCTCAAATACAGCCAGTACGGGACGCTCAAGCGGTTCGTGATGAAACAGATAGCAAAGCGGACCAGCGGTGATGCGGACACTTCTCGGGATTACGAGTACACCGACTGGAACGAAGTCGAGGGGTTCACGGCCGACTTTGCCGGGTCGCTGGAGTGAGTCACTCCGCGGAGTGGGAGCGAGTTACTCTTCGCCGAGCGATTCCAACACTCGGTCGAAGCGCGCTTGCACCTCGTCCGCGATGTCGTCCATCTCGGCGTTATCCACGACCGAGAGCATCGCCTCGGGGTCCACCATGCTGACGACGACGCCCTCGTCGGTTTCGTAGACGGCGACGTTGCAGGGGAGCAGGACGCCGAGGTCCTCCTCCGCGTCGAGTCCCTGCTTTGCGAGCGGCGGGTTGCAGGCCCCGAGAATCCGGTAGTTCGGGTAGTCCTCGATGTCGAGCTTTTTGGCGAACGCCTCGCTCACGTCGATGTCGGAGAGGACGCCGAATCCTTCGTCGCCGAGCGCCTCGGTCGTTCGCTCCACGACCGCATCGAATTCGCCTTCCACGTGCCGTTTGTCGTAGTAGGTCATCGGCCGACGGTTCGCCGCGAAGGATGTTAATGGTTGAGGTTTCGGCCAGTCTGTATTGTGGCTGGCAAACAATACAAGTGCCTACGGCACCTACCTACTGGTACGACCGTCATCGCCGAAGTACCGCGACGCGATTCGGCGGTGTCCGTCGAGCGGTGTTCGAACCATGACCGACCGAACGACGCCTGAACGCACGATGCCCGAACGGGACGATTCCGCCGAGGCGTGCGACGTGGACGACGGGCCGAGCTGTCGCACCTCCCCGGTCGAGGAGTACGTCTGGCTCGTGAAACGGGTCGGACGAAAGATTCGGGACGTGGTTGCGTCCGCGTCCCGAACGGACGACTGAGCCGACGGACACGGAACGGCTGATTTTTGCACCGTCATACGCTACGGGCAACGGAATCGGGAATCCACAGGTTTATCACGACTCTCTTTCATAGTATTGTGTATGTCGAGCAATACAGACATCAGCCCGACGGAAGTAGCCGCGCGGTTGCGGGACGGTGATGAAGACCTCTACGTCCTCGACGTTCGAAACGAGGACGAGTACGAGGAGTGGAACATCGACGGAAGCCACAACGTTCCCGTTTACGACCAGCTGTCCGGCGGCAACACCCTCGGACTCGAACATTCGCTCGACGACGTTCCGGAGGACGCCGAAGTCGCCACCGTCTGCGTGGCTGGCGTCGTCTCCCAGCGGGCCGCACAGGTGCTTCGCAACAACGGCTACGACGCGAAGTCGATGCGAGGCGGCATGCGCGGCTGGGCGATGGTGTATCAGGCCTACGACGTTCCGGACGTCGATGGCGTCACGCAAATCGTCCGACCCGGAACAGGCTGTCTCTCCTACGTCGTCCAGGACGGGGACGAGGCGCTCGTCGTCGACCCCGGTCAGCACATCCAAGTGTACCAAAACCTCGCCGAATCGCGCGACCTCGAAATCGTCGCCGTCGCCGACACGCACGCCCACGCGGACCACATCAGCGGCGGCCGCGACCTCGCGGCCGCGGAGGACGTTCCGTACTACCTCCACGAGAAGGACGCCCGCGAACTCGACCGCTACACCGCCGTCGAGGACGGCGACGAAATCGCCGTCGGGGAACGCGACGTGGACGTGTTGTTCACGCCGGGTCACACCCGCGGTAGCATCTCCTTCCGCGTCGGCGACGCCGCCCTGACCGGCGACACGCTGTTCGTTCGAAGCGTCGGCCGACCGGACCTCGAAGGCGGCAGCGACGTCGCCCGCGAGGGCGCGACGCTCCTGTTCGACAGTTTGGACCGTCTCGCCGACCTTCCCGACGGGACGGTCGCCCTCCCCGGTCACTTCAGCGACGAGGAGATGCGCCCGCTCGCCGCGACCATCGGCGAACTCGAAGCGAACAACGGTCTCTTCGGCGTGGACACGAAGTCCGTGTTCGTGGACACCATCCTCGAAGACCTCCCCGACACGCCCGCGAACTACAACCGTATCAAGCGCGTGAACACGGGCAAGGAACAGGCCACCGCGGAAGCCGAGACGCTCGAACTCGGCCCCAACAACTGCGCATCGAACTGAACACCACACCCCACTCACGATGAGCCACGTTCAAGGCATTCGACGAAACTGGCAGCAGTTCGCGCTCCAACTGTTCGTCGTCTTCGCCGTCGGTCTCACCATCGGCTCCGAACGAACCGTCGTACCGGTCCTCGGCCGCGACGTGCTCGGC
Source organism: Haladaptatus sp. T7 (assembly GCF_026008575.1). NCBI lineage: Archaea > Methanobacteriati > Methanobacteriota > Halobacteria > Halobacteriales > Haladaptataceae > Haladaptatus > Haladaptatus sp. T7. The sequence goes on along the minus strand of NZ_BROP01000010.1, from coordinate 71,711 downwards.
GTCGAGTCCATCCTCGTCATCGGGTCGTTCGTCGTCAGCTTCGGCGTCGTCAAGGCGCTGTTGAACCTCTACGGCGGGAAGTGGGCCGAGGAGTTCGGTCGGCGGCGCGTGCTCATCGTCGGCTGGCTGGTCGCGCTGCCGATTCCGTTCGTCCTCATCTACGCGCCGAACTGGTGGTGGATTACCGGCGCGAACGTGCTTCTCGGCGTGAACCAAGGGCTCGCCTGGAGCATGAGCGTCAACGCGAAGATCGACCTCGCCGGGAGCGACGCCCGCGGCCTCGCCGTCGGCCTCGACGAAGCGTTCGGGTACGGCGGCGTCGCGGTCGGGTCGTGGGTGACCGGCGTCATCGCCGCCCAGTACGGGCTTCGGCCGGAGCCGTTTTACGTCCTGCTCGGCGTCGTCGTTCTCGCCACGCTCGTCTCCCTGTTCTTCGTCGAGGAGACGCTTCCGTACGCGCAGACGGAGGCGAACGGGAAGGACGACGAGGAGTTGTCCTTTTCGGAAGTCGTCAAGCGGGCGACCTACGGCGACCGGACGCTGTTCGCGGCGGCACAGGCGGGGCACGTGGAGAAGTTCGTGGACGTGCTCGTCTGGATAGCGTTCCCCCTCTATCTGAGCAAGTCCGGACTGTCCGTCTCCCAAATTGGCCTCGTCGTCGGCGTCTACGGCGGCGTCTGGGGCGTCCTGCAACTCGGAACCGGCCGTCTCGCGGACGAAATCGGCCGCCGCCCGCCGGTCATCGCGGGCATGTTCGTCGCCGGTCTGGGGGTGCTGGCGACCGTCCTCGTCTCCGGGTTCTCGGCGTGGCTCGTCACGGCGGCCGTGACGGGGCTCGGTATGGCGCTGTTGTACCCGAACCTCATCACCGTCGTCGGGGACGCGGCCCACCCCTCGTGGCGGGCAACCGGACTCGGCGTGTATCGGATGTGGCGTGACGCCGGATACGCGGTCGGCGCGGTCGTCGTCGGTCTGCTTGCCGACGTCGCTACCATCGAAGCCGCGTTCTACGCGACAGCGGGTGTGATGGTCGCGTCGGGCGTCGTCGTTCTCACGATGATGCGGGAAACGCACCCGACGCTGGGCGAGTACGACCGCCCGAACGCCGCCGAACGGAATTCGGTTTCGGAGGACTGAACGCCCCCATCGGAGGACCGAACGCCTCCAAATCGAACGAAAACGGAAGTCGAAATCAGTCGGCGTGTGCGGCCGCTCCCTCTTCCTGTTCACCGCTCGATTCGAAGTAGGTCACGTACACCTGCGCGAGGAAGACGACGGTGAATATCACGTCGAGCACCGTCGTGTAGGTGTGCGGGACCGACCCCCCCGTCGCGTTGTGCTTCGGAATCAGTCCCCCCGCGAGCCACGCGTAGTGGGTGACGATACCGGCGAACGTCGCCACGCCGAAGATGGAGACGAACAGCACCGCCGCCAACCGCTTGCCGTAGTATTTCCGGTACATGTCCACGATGTGGGGGACGATGAGGTCGGCGTAGATGAACGACATGACGCCTCCGAACGGGATGCCCGCATTCCACAGCACGAGCGCGAAGGGAACGTTCGCCACCGAGCAGACGAAGGTGATGACGCCGACCATCACGCCGATGGCTGCCCCGAGGACGACCCACGCGACGGTTCCCTCCGGGGCCAGCGTGAACAGTTGCGCCCACCACGACCGCGGGACGAAGGCGGCCAACAGCGACGCGACGATGAACCCGACGATGAGGTCGTCCCACAGCATCTCCCATTCGCCGATGGCGTTGCGGAAGGCGTTTTTCCACCCGGACACGGTGAGGAGCTTGTCCTTCCACGTCGCGTCCTCCCGTTGATTGACGAACGTCTCCTTGCAGGACTGTGAGCAGAAGTATTCCGTTCCTCCATCCGTTTCGACGCTGAGCGTGTCGTCGTCGTTCGGGTCCACTTCCATGCCGCACACCGGGTCGCGGACGGTGCCGCTCTCCTCGTCGCCCGACCGAACGTGGTCGCGGGCGGCCTCGAACCACGAGTCCGGAACGACGTACTTCGTGATGGCCGCGAGCACCAGAATCATCAGGATTCCTCCGAAGACGTCTGCGGCGACGAACTGCCACCCCAGCAGAATCCACATCACGAGGCCGATTTCGATGACGAGGTTCGTGCTGGCGAACTGGAACCCGGCGAAGGAGGCTTCTGGCGATGCCCCCTTCTTGAACAGCGATTTCGTGGTCGCCACGGCCCCGAACGAGCAACTGGACGAGAGGAACCCGAAGAAACTCCCGATGCCGATCTCTCGTAGTCCGCGACCGCCGAGCAGGTTCGTCATCCGCTCTTCGCTCACGAACGCTTGTACCGCCCCCGAAATCGTGAACCCGAGGACCAGCGCCCACCACGTCTTCCACGTCATTTCGCCGAAGAACGTGGCCGCGTCGGTCAGACTCCCTACGATGTTCATATCCGCTAGTACGGTTGCGAGCTTTTCTACGGTTGCGGCTAATAGCGCAAATCCACGCGCGTCCGGCGCGAATTCACGGATTCCGCGATTCAGCGCCAGAGACATCGAATTCTGCGGGGTTGCTCACCATTCGAATCCCATTTCGATTACTCAGGGGCGGTAATGGCCTTATCTTCCGAAACTCCTCCACTGATGAACCAAAATATCTGAGCACACGCCACGAGACTACCTCGGGATATTACCCCGTGTGCTACTGGCGGATCTCCGCGCTCGTGTCCGCCATCAACCACTGGGCGTCCGCGTCGTCGGGGTTTCGAATCTCGACCCATCCGTTGTCACAGAACAGCATTTCGTACTCCGAATCTGACGGCGTGTCCGCCTCCGATGGCGTGTTCGCTTCCGACGACAGCTCTTCGTCTTCGGCCGCCATTTCAGATACCTCCACGGACCGCGTGTCGGTCGAACTGGACGTCGCTTGGCCGGACGGAATCGTGAACTCGAACCATGGGTTTCCTCGACTCGTTAGGCGACCGTTTCTCACTTTGTTATGCGGCGCGAACCCCGTGATAAAGGGTGCCTACCGCCGAGAAGGGTGTGGTTTCCGTCCTCCGATTCGTCAGTCGTTCCCGGCGACGATGTTCGCCACGCGGGTTCTGTCGAACAGCCGTTCGTCCTCCGGAATCTCGGGGTAGGGACTGCCATCGGTGTACTCCGGCCACTCGCCGAACTGCTCGGGATACAGCTGTTTCGCGGTCATCTCCAGCTGAAACAGGTTCATTATCGGTCCTTGAACCGGGTTTCCGGACGGGTACACGGCGTCGTTTGCCACGGCGGTCAGCTTGTTTCCGACGGGGTGGTCCGCGATCGTCTCGCTGATTTGCGCGACGTCGTAGTACGAGGCGACGCCGAACTTGTGGAGGATGACGTCGGGATCGACTTTCAGCATCGTCTCGTAGTCGTACGTCGTCTGATACGTCACGTCGCCCTCGGCGAACGCGTCGGTCGCCCCGAGCGGTCGAACGTGGGCGTTGGCGAATCCCTCCGTGTTTATCTTCGAGGGGTAGAACGTCCCCTGCATGAAGATGACCGACGCGACGGTCGGTCGCTCGTTCTCCGGCGGGAGGTTCGACCGGATGCGTCCGAGGAGGTCGTCGTGCACCGACGCGAGCGCCTCGTATCGTTCCTGCTCCCGGAACACTTTGGCGACCTTCTCCGCGATTTCCCAGAGCGTGTAGTACTCGTAGCTGTCCCGGTACGGTTTCGGCGGTTGGCTGTGCTGACGGCTGTACGTGTTACCGAACCACGGGGCGACCGTGCCGCCGATTTCGTCGATGTCGGATTTCGACCAGCCGTCGAACGACAGCACGAGCGCGGGGTCGACCATGTGGAGGTCGGAATCCAACTCGTAGAACAGTTCCTTGTCGATGTTCACGCCGCCGGAACCGGTGTTGAGTTGGGTCAGACCCTCCCGGTCGAACGAAACGCCGTCCAGTCGTTCATAGTACGCGTCCAGCGTGTTACCGCCCGCTTCCGAGTCGAATCCCAGCGAGTTCACCGCGTCGCCGTGTCCGTAGGCGACCGCCATGTCGGCGTACAGCAGGCTGTACACCATCACGTCCGTCGGGACGCTATCGAATTCGACGGTTCCCATCGGCGACATCGTGACCGAGTACGGCCCGGAATCCTCTCCGCCCGATTCGGTCGCCGTCGAGTCCGAGGACGTCGCTTCGGCGTCCGTGTTCGTCGGGGTTTCCTCGCCGCCCGATTCCGAATCGCTCGTACATCCGGCCAGCAGGCCGCCGCCGACCACCGCGCCGCCGTATTTGAGGTACGTTCTTCGTGTCGGTGCCGTTCGGTTCGTGCGTTCGTTCGTCATATTCAGAACTCTCCTTTGACGATGTTTGCGACGCGCTCGCGGTCGAACAGTTCGTCGTCACCCGTTACCTCGCCGAACGTGTCGGGATACAGCTGTTTGGCCGCGCGCTCGGTCAAAAAGAGGTTGTGAATCGGTCCCTGATAGAGGTAGCCGCCGCGGTAGACGCGCCCGTTTTTCACGGCGGTCAGCTTGCTGGCGACGGGGTGGCCGCGCATGAATTCGAGCACGGTGTTCCGGAATTCGGTCGCGGACTGGCGCTCGTGTGCGCGAAGCAGTATCACGTCGGGGTCGATTTCGAGCATCGTCTCGTAGTCGATTCGCCCGCGGTCGGTGGTGCTGATGCCGTCGATGCCGCTGCTCGCCAGCGCGTCGCTGACGCCGAGGTCGCGCCACTGCTTCTTGCTGGTTCCCTTGTCGTTGAGCCGATACGGCGAGAACTTCACCGGCTCGTTGCTCCCCTCGTACACGAGCAACACGTTCGGGCGCTCGTCGGCCGGTGGGAGCTTGGTCTGGATTTTTGCGATGAACTCGTCGTGCAGTTCTTTGAACGCCTCGTATCGCTCCCGCTCCCGAAAGAGTTCCGCTATCTTTTCGAACGCCTCGTAGAGCGTGTAGTATCGGTAGTCGTGCCACTCGTCCTCGCGGCGGAATATCAGGTTCCCCACGAACGGGCCGACGTTCGACGTGATCTCCTCGACGTCCTTCTCGCTCCAGTCGAACCAGTTAACGAGCATCTGGGGGTCCATGACGTGCACGTCGTTGTCGAGTTCGTAGAACAGCTCTTTTCCCATCCCCGCCTTGCCTATATCGTTGTTTTCGAGCTTCGTTCGGTCCACGCTCACTCCGGGCAACTCGTCGTAGAACTCCGTGTAGTAGCGGTCCGCGCCGCCGATTCCCGTCATTCCGTCGGCTTTGCCGAGCGCGACGCCCATGTCGGCGTAGCCGCCGCCGTACGCGACCCACCGGCCGGGAACGGATTCGAACGCGACGCTTCCGGTCGGTGCCATCGTGACCGAATAGGAGTCGCCCTCGGCGTTCGTGGTCCCATCGGACGAACTCGTCGTGTCCGTCGTTGTCGTCGATGTCGTTTTCGATTCCGAATCTCCGGCACATCCGGCGAGCAGGCTTCCGCCGAGTATCGCGCCGCCGTACTTAACGTAGTCCCGCCGTGTTCGTCCCGAGTCTGTCGTACATTCTTTCGACATGTGTTTTAGGCTCGCCTAAACTTATAAAACGCTTTCGAATTTTTAGGTCTGCCTAATTCATGCCGTATTTAATACGGCGACCCGCAACGCGGACACATCGGCGGCCCGACGTCCGGAAGCGAATGCCCGCAACTCGGGCACACGCCGGTCCCGTCCTCGGCCGTTATCTCCTCGACGGCCTCGTCCGTCGTCGCACGGAGTCCGGCGAGCGTTCCTTCTCCGTCGTCGTCCCCCGATTCCCGGTCGCCCTCGTCGATTGCGTCGAGCGCGAACCGCGCCCTGTCGCGGACGAACGACGATTCGTCCTCGCGGCTCTCACGGAGCCGCTCCATCGCTTCCGGGGGCACAGAATCATCCCCATCGACGCGGCCGAGGAGACCGACGGCCTCGGCCGCCCGTCCCCGAACGTGGTGGTTTTCGTCGTCCAACCGCGCCGCGAGCGCGTCGGCCTCCGCTCCGAGCGCCGCCGGTGACACGCACCCGACGGCAGCGAGCGCCGTACAGAGATAGTAGCGGACGAGTTCGTCCCCGTCGTCGAGATGCTCAGCGAGGTTCGATACACGGTGGTCGAGGCGGTCCGGGTCGCCCAGCGCGATGTCGCCCAGCGCTTTCGCCAACTTCTCTTTCACCTCCGGTTCGTCGAACGACAGTCCGATCTGTAACTCCGCGACGACTTCCGGCGACGCGACCGCATCCGGGTGGTCGAGAGCGACGTTCCCCAGCGCCTCGGCCGCCCGAGCGCGAACGAAGTAGAACTCGTCTTCGTCCGCGAGGCGGTCGGTCAGAATGGGGAGGACCGGGACCACGGCGTCGGGGTCGCGTTCGGCGACGGCGACGAACAGTTTCGCCGTCGTCAATCGAATCGAGCGCTCTCCGTCGGTCACAAACGGCGACAGGGCCGGAAGCAGCGGTCCCACGACTCCCGGCGTCTCCGATTCGACGCGCCGAAGAACGTCGAGGGCGGCTTTGCGCTCCTCAGTCGGTGCCGTTTCGAACCGCTCCAGACACGCGATAGCGCCGTCGTGTTCCCCCGAATCGAGCAGTTCGGCGAGTCGCTCGACGGAAGGTCGGTGAGATGACTCGTCCATCGTTCGTTGCCGTGGACGTCTCGCGGCGACACCAAAAACACGTGGTACGGTGAACCGACGCGCGAAACCGGTTATTCCAACATCGCCACGCTCCGTTCGACCGCCTCCCGATTCCCGATGAGCGTCACTAAATCCCCCTCTTGGACGACGACGTTCGGATTCGGAACGATAAATTCGCCGTCCCGTCGGACGAGCGCGATGACGGCATCGTCCCGCAGTTCGATGTCCTGTACCTGCTGTCCGGTGGCTGACTTCGATTCGACCACCACCTCGGCGATGTCGTTCTCGTCGCCGACCCCGGTGAGCCAGTCGTAGAAGTTCGGCCGGAGTATCAGGTCGTCCATCATGTCCACGGTCGCCGTCACCGGCGTCACCGGTTGCACGCCGAGGTCCGAGAACGCGTCCGCGTTTTCGGGTTTGTTCACCTGCGCGATGAGCCGCTGGATTCCGAATGTCGTCCGCGCCGTCTGGCAGGCGAGGATGTTCTGGTCGTCGTCGCTCGTTGCCGCGACGACCATCTTCGCGCGCTCCGCGCCCGCTTCTTCGAGCACGGCGGCGTTCGTCCCGTTGCCGGGAACGACGGAGTAGCCCGCCGCTCGTAATTCGGTGACGGTCGCGTCGTCGCGTTCGACGATGATGGGATTTTCGCCGCGCTCTTCGAGCCTGTCGGCCAGCAGCCGTCCGGTTCGACTGCCGCCGATAATGAGTACGGTCATGGGTATGATGTCGAGTGCTTTGGCCGCCAGCGGCGCGCCGCCCGCCTCCACGACGGCGGTCACGAGGATGACGAGGAAGACGACGTGGACGACGCTCGTCGCGTTCGGAACTCCCGCGTTCGCCAGTTGGAGGGAAAACAGCGTCGCCGTGGAGGCGGGGATGATACCGCGCGGACCGACGGCGGCGACGAACAGCCGTTCGTTTCGCGTGAACTGCGTGTCCGTCGTCGAGATGAGGACCGAAAGCGGGCGAACGACGAGCATCGTCAGGACGACGATGGCGAGGCCGCCCGTTCCGAGCGTCAGGAGGTGGTCCAATTCCAACAGCGAGGCGAGGATGATGTACACCACGCTCAACACTATCGACGTGATGTCGCCGCTGAACCCCGCGATTTCCTCGTCGTAGGGGATGTCCACGCTTCCCAGAATGAGTCCCGCGACGGCCACCGTCACGATTCCCGCCTCGTCGACGAAGGCGTCCGCGATGGCGAACGAAATCAGCGCCGTGCCGATGACCGTGATGCGCGAATCCTGTGGTGACTGGCTCAAGTACCGGAGCACGTAAGCCGCCACCAGCGCCGTCACGATGCCGATGAGGACGCCGGTTCCGATTCTCGCTACGAAGACGAGGACGACATCCAGTCCGACGCGTCCCTTGACCGGGTCGGGGTCGATGTCCAGCACCGCGACGCTGAAGATGACCGCCCCCAGCACGGAGGCGGTGACGTCGTTGACGACGCCCTCGGTCTCCAAGAGCGTCCGTACGCCCTCACGAACCTCTATCTGGTCAAGTACCGGCGTGATGACCGTCGGCCCGGTCGCCACGAGCAGCGCCGAGATGAGAAACGAGAGGTTCCAATCGAGGGACAGAAAGACGTGAATCAGTCCGCCGAGGGCGAAGAACGTCAGCCCCGCTCCGACCGTCACGAGTCGAAGCGTCGATTTCGGCGTCTCGCGTATATCCGACGCACCCAGCGTAAAGGCTCCCTCGAAGATGATGATGGCGACCGCCAGCGAGACGAGGGCCGAAAGCGAGTCGTCGAACAGTTGCGGGTCGACGAGGCCGACGCCCTCCGGACCGAACAGTATGCCGAAGCCCAGCAGGAACACCACGTTCGGAATCCCGTACCTGTCGGCGAGAAGTTTCGACACGGCTCCGAGCGCGATTATCGACGCCGACACGAGCAGGAGGTTCGAGGACATTGGTCGAAGTTTAGCCGGTTCGACGGCGGAGTCGAACCGCGGCTACTCGCGTCATGTGAACGTCATGTATCACGATAGTTCTTGCTCCGACGCGCACTCGGTCACGATTTCGGACGGTGATTTCGGTGCGTACCATACTTCTATCGCTCGAATTATCGAAAACTATGTTCCTCCGATCGATACTGAGGGTCTTCAAAATCGGGATACGGGCGGACGGGATGGTCGGTTCGAGATGTCGTTCATCCTCTATTTTTTACGGTAACGCACTCCACGTCAGTGTATGCGATACCTCACGGTTCTTATCGAACCGGATGGTGGCGGTGCCTTCCATCCACTCGGCGCTCAGCTGACGAATGAGCCGTCTATCGAGCGGCGGGCCATCCATCGCGTCGAGCTTCTCTCTGACGATACCGTACTGTTATTTGCCGAGGCGAGCGGCAATCAGGACCGCTATGAGCAAATAATGGAGAGCTCGCCTCACGTTATCGATTTCCTCGTGTCCGGGGATGACCGTTGGATGGCCGTCAGTCAATTCGAGCCGACGGAACGGATTCGCCGGTCGCTGGAACTCCAACGAGAATCACAGTTGGTAATCGAGACGCCGATTCACTTCACTTCCGACGGGTCGCTCGAGGTGACGTGCTTAGGGACCGACGAGACGTTTGCAACGTTGTTCGAAGACGCTGACGAGGGTGCGTCCATTGCGCTCGAAATTCTCGAGATGGGGGAGTACGACCCCGACGAATCATCGTTCAGCAGGCTGTTCACGGCTCGGCAAGAGGAAGTGCTGGAGGCGGCAGTCGAGTTAGGATATTACAGCGTCCCTCGCCAAGCGACGCTCGAGGAAGTTGCCGCAGTCGTCGGCATCGCTCCTCCGACGGTGAGCGAGCACCTTCGAAAAGTCGAAGAACGCGTGTTCAACGAAATCGTTCGCTGATGTTGCTACTCGACGGGATTCGGGTCGAACTGTCGGTTTAAAAATACCCCTACGACTGCGGCAGTAGCGATATCCAGTTACGTCGTTTGTTTTCACTCACTCGATTCGACGTTCCATGTACGCGTCACGAATGCTGAATCCGGTTGAACTTCCGAGCCAATACCGATGACAGACGCAAAACCACACCCGACCACTGATGCATCGCTACTCGATGATGACCGTGTTGAATCCGACTATCGCACCGTCAATGGCGTCCGATTACACGTCGTGACCGCGGGCGACCCTGACGCTCCGCTGGTCGTCTTACTGCACGGCCATCCCGACTTCTGGTACGGCTGGCGCGACCAAATCATTCCACTCGTCGAGACCGGCTTCCGTGTGGTCGTCCCGGACCAGCGGGGCTGCAATCTGAGCGACGCTCCCGACGGAATCGATGCCTATCGGCAATCGGAACTGTCCGCCGACGTATGCGAATTGATTCACAGCGAGGGCCGAGAATCGGCCCACGTAGTCGGGCACGACTTCGGCGGGTTCGTCGCCTGGAACGTCGCACTCCGTGAGCCGTCCATCGTCGACCATCTTGGAATCTTCAACGTCCCACATCCAACGGTGTATCGAACCGTCTTACGTTCTAGCCCCCAACAGATAGTCCGAAGCTGGTACGTGTGGTTCTATCAGGTACCGACGCTCCCCGAGTGGCTGTTGAGTCGGAACGATATGGACAATATGGTCGATTCTCTCGAGATAACCTCTAATCCCGGAACGTTCGACGAGGAAACCATCGACCGCTACCGGGCGGCCTGGCGGCACACCGGCGTCGGTCCGCGGGTGAACTGGTATCGCGGGTTCCGCCGTTCGGAACGCCCGCCACGCGACACCGTTACCCAGCCGACGCTGATTTGTTGGGGGGAGGACGACATCGCACTCCTCCCCTCGATGGCCGAACAGAGCGCCGACTACTGCGAAAACGGTCGGCTACGGATGTTCCCGGACACGTCACATTGGGTCCATCACGAACGCGAAGAAGTGACTGAAGCGCTGCTCCGTCACCTCTCGTAAACGACACACCGAATCGTCGCATTCTCGAACAACGGACCTCGAACGGGCGACGTTCCGGGTCGGCTTCGTGGCGGGTGCCGACCGTGGCGTCGTCCTCGACACCCGTTTGAAACGGAACTGATACACCGACGCCGGAGGAAAGAACCGGCTACGAAGGCCCCCGAGCCGAATTCTTTTGCCACCCCCGCGCACAGACTGGGGTATGTCGGATGCTCGCTATCCACTCACGCGCTATCTCGGTATCGATTCGGCCGGGTCGCCGACGATGACCATCGACGGGTCGCTCGTCTTCCTCGCCGATACGACGGGAACGCCGCAGGTCTGGTCGCTCGACGAACCGGGGGCGTTCCCGTCCCGCCTGACCGCTCACGACGAACGGGTGTCGTTCGTTTCGGCGTCGCCGACCCGTTCGGAAGTCGTCTTCGGCATGGACACGGGAAGCGACGAACACGACCAACTGTACCGCTACGACCTCGACAGCGGGACGGAGACGGCGCTGACCGCGACCCCCGAGGCCATCCACCTGTGGGGTACGTGGAGTCCCGACGGCGACCGAATCGCCTTCACCGCGAACCGCCGCGAAGGATCGACGTTCGACGTGTACGTGCAGGGGAGGGACGACGCCGAGGCGACGCTCGTCCACGAAGGGCCAGGCGGTTTCCTGAGCGTCGAAGCGTGGGGCGAACCGGGTATCGTCTGCTCGAAAGCCAACGCCAGTTTCGACCAGAACCTGTTCCTGCTCGACCCCGAGTCGGGCGACTATCGGAAACTCACCGACGACACCGATGCCCGGTATCACGACGTGACGTTCGGTCCCGACGACGACCTCTACTGCGTGACGAACCACGGCGCGGACACCGCGTACGTTGCCCGTCTCGACCTCGATGACGGCGCGCCGACGGTCGTCGAGGAGGCCGGGGACTGGAACGTCTCCCACCTCTCGCTTCACGGCGGAACGGGCCGGGTGGTGTGGGTGCGAAACGTCGACGGCTACTCCGAGGTTCACGTCGGACGACTCACGGCAGGGGACGACATCGAACCCCTTTCGACGCCCGACCTCCCCGATGGCGTCGTCTTCGCCGCGGGGTTCGGTCCCGACGGCGACTGTGCCATCTCGATGAGTCGGAGCGACGACCCGAAGAACGTCTTCGTCCTTGACCCGGACACCGGGAGCGCCGAGCGATGGACGAACTTCGGCACGCTCGGTATCCCCCGCAAGACGTTCCTCGACCCCGAAATCGTGCGGTACGAATCGTTCGACGGGCGGAAAATCCCGGCGTACTGGACGCTTCCGCCGAACGCCGAACCGGGCGAAACCCCCGTCATCGTGGACATCCACGGCGGGCCGGAACACCAGCGTCAGCCGTGGTTCTACCCGACGAAACAGTATTTCCTCCAACGGGGATACGCCGTTCTCGAACCCAACGTTCGCGGCTCGTCGGGCTACGGTACGGCGTACACGCATCTGGACGACACGGACAAGCGAATGGATTCGGTCGCGGACATCGAGGCGGCGGTCGGATGGCTCCACGAACGGGACGCAGTGGACGCCGACCGAATCGTTGCCTACGGGCGCTCCTACGGCGGTTTCATGGTCCTTGCGGCCATCACGGAGTATCCCGACCTGTGGGCGGCCGCCGTGGATTTCGTCGGCATCGCCGACTTCGAGACGTTCCTCGAAAACACGGGCGAGTGGCGGCGGAGTCACCGCGAGCAGGAGTACGGGTCGCTCGAAAACCGCGACCTGCTTCGGAGCATCAGTCCGATTCACGAGGCGGAGCGAATCTCCTGCCCGCTGTTCATCCAACACGGCGCGAACGACCCGCGCGTCCCGGTCGGCGAAGCGAAGCAGATAGCCGAGAGAGTCCGCGAGCGCGGCGTCCCCGTCGAAACCTGCATCTTCGAGGACGAGGGCCATCACACCACGTCGCGCGAGAACCTCATCGATGAGTTCGAGCGTATCGCCGCCTTCCTCGACGAACACGTGTAGGACGCTCGTCGCCGTGAATCGCGCGAGTAGGCGGTGCCTACCGAGTACAATCGCTCCCATCGACGAAAATACAGGATCCGATTCGCTTCAACCACCGTTCGCCCTCGTTTCTTTTTCGACCACCGGAATTCGTTTTTCACTCGTCGGTCGAACACGCCGCCGTCGTGCCTTTCTTGCCACGTCGAACGAGACAGAATATCTACACAATAGTCAGTACCCCTCGCGTCGAACCCCGATGCGGAGTGGATTGGGGTGGGACATATCAGTACGACAGTGACTGTCGCGTATCTTCGAGAGGTAAACGAATGACGGCGTTGTGGAACGAGCGGTCCCGTGCGGTGTTCGTCGCCGCCGGGTTGGGGTTCGGCGGGTACGCCTTTGCGGTCGTGGTGGTGCTCTTCACGGCGCTCGTGCTTTCGGTCGGCGGAATCAACCTCCTCTCCCGTCCGACCCTGTTGGTCGCCGTTTCGATAGTGATGGGTCAAGGCGTCTCCTTCGGCCTGTTCGCGCTGGCGTACCTCCGCTACACTGGACGCGGCCGTTCGTACGTCGGGGTTCGCTTCCCGACGCTTTCGGACCTCGGGTGGACCGTCGGCGGGTTCGTCGTCTTCTACGGCGGTCTCATCGTCGTGTCGCTCGTGCTCACGACGTTCGGGATACAGTCGGCGCAAAACGAACTCGCCAGCATCGGCGAGCAGGACCCGCGGGTGTTTCTCCTGTTGATTCCGCTCTCGTTCCTGCTCATCGGTCCCGGCGAGGAACTGCTGTATCGCGGCGTCGTGCAGGAACGACTCCGCGAATCGTTCGGGCGCTGGCCCGCCATCGCGTTGGCGAGCCTCATCTTCGCGTTCGTCCACTTCTTCTCGCTCCAGGGGGCGGGGAAAATCGTCTACCTCGCCATCCTGTTCGTCCTTTCGCCCGTCCTCGGGGCGGCTTACGAGTACACCGGCAACCTCGTTGTCTCGGCGCTAATTCACGGCGCGTTCAACGCGCTCCAGTTCGCGCTGGCGTACCTGATGGTGACGGGGCAGTTGCCGTCGTAAGTCGTTACTCCTGTCCTTGCCAGCGAACGATGAGGAACTCGGTGTAGCCGCCGTACGCGATTTCGAGCGACCCGATCCACCAGTTCCACCGCTCGGGAAGCGACATGTCGTCCGGCGCGTCGTCCAAGTGGCCGACGATGGCCCCCGCGGTGAGGTCCATCCCCGAGTGCTTTCGGTACCGCCCGGAGTCGGATAGGTCCCGGGCTTCCCGAACGACGACTCTCCGCGCACCCTCGGGTGCGTCGAACCGTTCGCGCAATCGTCGGTCGAGTTCGGTCGGGTTCATTTTAATAGCGCCCTCCGCGTTTTTCCACCCATGCCGACAGTCTTCGCGGTGGACGAATACGAAGCACAGGAGTACGACGCGGTGCTCGTCCAAGAGAACGCAGTCGTCTGTCTTAACGCTGACCCGGGACTCGTCCGCGTCATCCCCTTCCAGAAGGTGAACCACGTCGATGCCGACCCCGAGTTGCACCTCTCCAGTTCCGAAGTTCCGGAATCGTTCTTCGGCGGCGCGGAGTACGCGTTCGTGGACGTATCGAAGTTCGACCGAATCGAGCGCCATCTGGAGGATATCGAGAGAGAGCAGTACTGACCGGTTACAGTTTTGTCCATCTCGTATCGGTGTTGCCCATCGGCAAGTGCCAGCGCTGTTCTGCGACCAACGGGTCGCGCCGCCGGAGTTCGATCCGCGCGTCGAACAGCGGCGACAACCGGGCGACCTCGCGCGAGTCGTCCGGGACGGGGAGATGGACGTGTCCGATACCCTTGACGCCGCGGATGAGCGCCATCACCGTGCGGAGAAATCGCGTCACTGCGGCGCGGTCGTTCGTTTCGAGCAGTCGTTCCAGCGAATCGATGCTGACCCGGAGTTCGGCGGGCGAAAGCCCCGACGCGCTGTGGTCGAAATGGCCGACCGCTCGAAGGAGTTCCGCGCGGATGTATTCGAGTTCGGTTCGGTCCTCGTCACGTTCGGCCGAGGCGTCCGTCCCGACGTCGGTCGGGGTGATGACGCGGACGTTGGGGTCCTCTCGTTTCACCCCCGGCGGGAGTCCGTCGTCGATGTCGCCGGTCGTCGTCCGGGTCGCAACGAGGACGTGTTTCCGGTCGCAACACGGGTCGCCCGAAAGCCGACGTATCGCCTGTAGCGTGACGCTCCGCGCCACCGCACCGGTTATCAGCAGGACACAGCCCTGCTGTTTCAGTTCCCGCAACGTGGCCCCGAAATCGCGTTTCCCATCGTCCCGGTATTGGTTCCGCACGAATGATATTCTTCGCTGACCGTTCATACTTCGTGACTATAATACTTGTTGTTTATATTTTATTTTTGTCAGTATTGTGTCGATGAATCTTTCCAGTTCACGTCGGGGACGTATCGTTTCCATCGTCGTGGCGACTTTCACTTTCGTCCGCGCCTTCTTCGACCGTTTCCGGTTCCGGTTTCGCGTCCGTTTCGTCCGGCGTCTCCGTCGTCGGTTCCGTCCCGTCCTCCGCCGGTTCGCTTGTCACCCTTTCGTCCGTCTCTTGCGTCGAGTCCTCGCTTCCCGTCGCGTCCCCTGTCGCGTCTTTCGTCGCCTCGGTTTCGCCCGCTTCGCCGCCCGTCGCGCTCGTCACTTCTCTCGCCTGTATCGGGTTCCCCTGCATCAGGTCGGGGAGGACGACGCGGTTGAACTGGACGAGTAGCACGAGCAACAGCGGCCCGAGAAAGAGTCCGTACCATCCGAACAGGAGGGGACCGAAGATGTACGCGAACAGCATCAGCCCGACGTGCAGTTCGCGTCCCGTGATGTACGGGCGGATGATGACCTCGGCCACGAGGTCGATGACGACGACGAACAGCGCGACGAACGCCACGGGAAACCAGAGGGTCCGCGGCCCGATGTCGAACGACCGAACGACGAGGTACGCCGCGATGGGAACGTAGACCAGTTTCGTCCCGACGACGGGAACGAGGCTGGCGACGCCGGTCAACAACCCCAGCAGGGTCGGCAGCGGGACCGAAAGCCCGGACGGCGCGAAGACGTTGGCGAGGTTGTACACCACCGCGGCGGCGAGTCCGACGACGAATGCGTTGAGGATGTTGCCGAAATACACCGTCTGCAGGCTCCGGTCAACCGCCTCGACGTAGGTGTACGCCGTGCTCCGTTCGCCGCCGATATCGCTGACGAACCAGCGAACCAGTTTGTCGTCGTCCCGAAGCAGGTAGAAGGCGAACGCGAGCGCGACGAACAACTGCAGAAGTCCGGTCCCGAACGCCGCCACCACGTTCGCGACGGTTGTGAGCAGTTCCGGACCGCCGAAGCGCATGAACTCCCCCTGACTCTGCTGGGCCAGTTCGAGGATTCGTTGCGGATGGACCGTCAGCGACGACAGGTCGAAATACGGCCGGAGCACGCCCTCGTACCCCTGTAACGACTCACCGGCGATTGCGGCGACCTCGACCGCGCTCACGGCGACCGCGTATGAGACGAGGAGCACGACGGGGAGCGCGACCGTCACCAGCGCCGCGGCCGCCGTCAGCCCCGGATGGCCGAGTCGGTGCTCCAAGCGGTCGTATATCGGCCGCGTCGCGTAGTACATGAACAGGCCGAGCACGAACGTCCCTTCGAACGAGTAGAATACGAACAGGACGACGACGCCGAGAACGAGGCCGACCACCCACCACGCGAGGCGCGACCGCCCTTGCAGTAGCGTTAGATTTTCATCCATCGTATCGTTGGGTCCCCACCCATTACCGTCCGTACGCGGGCCGACGCTATATCGGTCGGGGTCCCCGAAAGACCACCCCGACTTTTATCCGGGCAGGTTGTACTGCCACCGATGTACGAACGGATTCTGGTCCCGGTCGACGGGGGAAGCGAATCGCGGGAGGCGGTGAGCCACGCGCTCGACATCGCCGACAAATACGACGCGACGATGTACGTCCTTCACGTCGTCAGCGAACAGTTGGTCGGCGACGCGGAGGAACTCGAAGCGGCGGGCGAACAGGTCACCGACGAAATCGTCGAGCGGGCGACCGAACACGGCGTCGATGTCGTCGCCGACGTCACCGACGGTCGTCCCTCCGACCGCATTCTCGGCTACGCCGACGAACGGAACGTCGACCTCATCGTGATGGGGACGCACGGTCGAACCGGCGTCGGCAGGGTGCTCCTCGGGAGCGTCGCCGAGCGCGTCGCGCGCCACTCGGACGTTCCCGTCCTGCTGGTTCGGTCCGCCGGTGTGCGAACGGTCGAGTCCGCCGAGCAGGCGACCGGCGTCGCCGGCGACGCCCTCGCGGCCGAGGGGTACGACGACGTGTCCGTCACGGAGCAACCCTACCGGGCGGCCAACACCTGGATAGTTCGGGCGTCGGCGGAGGGTGAGACGTTCAACGTCCACGTGGACCCGGTGACGGGCGAGACGAGCGTGGCGCGCATCCGTCCGCGGGACTGAGCCGCTTCGTTCATTCGGTTCGTTCCCGTCCGGGCGTCGCCGGGTGCCTCCGTTTGTGATGGGTTTCGACGTGGCCGTTGACGATTTCCCAGACCGTTTCTATCGGGATGTCGAGTTCCTCGGCGACCGTCTCGGCGCGATACCGGCGGTCCACCACGTAGTGAAGCACGGCGTCGATGCGGTCGTACGAGGCCCCGAGTTCGTCTTCGTCGGTCTGTTCGGCCCACAGCCCCGCAGTCGAGGGTTTTTCGACGATACGGCAGGGAAGCCCGACGTGACGTGCGAGCGCCCGAACCTCCGTCTTGTAGAGGTTCGCCAGCGGTAGCAAGTCACAGCCGCCGTCGCCGTGTTTCGTGAAGTAGCCGAGCAGTCGCTCCGACCGATTGCCGGTTCCGAGGACGAGTTTGGACCGCGTGTTCGCCGCGTAGTAGAGACAGGTCATGCGCAGTCGCGCGGTGGCGTTGCCGAGCGCGCGAGTCCGTTCGTCGCGGTCCTCGTCGCCGACGAGGAGGTCCTCGAAACAGCGAACGAGCGGTTGGAGGTGGATTTCCCGGTAGTCGATGCCGAGCGCCTCGGCCACGGTCAGCGCGTCGTGACTCCCCGCCTCGGCGGTCAGGTTGCAGGGAAGCAACAGCCCGAACACGCGGTCGGGTCCGAGCGCGTCCACCGCGAGGGACGCCGCCAGCGTGGAATCGACGCCGCCGCTCATCCCGACGACGACGCCGTTCGCGTTCGACCGCTCGACGTACTCCTCGATGAACAGGGTGAGCTGTCGGTACGTCGCCGCCACGTTCTCCTCGTCGGTCAGCAGCTCGGTCGGTGGGAGGGTCGATGTCGTCACGTTTTCACCTCGTGGTAGCAGGGACACCCCCACATTCGTCCACGCCGAGCTGTCTTGTTGGGGAGATATTGTCTTTTGAGGCGAATTTTGGAAACGTTTGTGCTCGTATTCACATCTAATCGAAACATTCTGGCACTATAAAACGCTTCTCGTGTGTGAATTCATACTTTTTGGATTGTGTTTTAGGTGTTTAATGACAGCCCCATCCACCACTCAAAATCACTGTGCACGTCGAGGCGCACCCTCTCAATTAATGACAAAATAATTCTCTTTTCCTTTGTTGACGAACGTCCGGTTATTCACTTTTCAAACGCTCACTTCTGGACGCTTTATGACCTTATACAGAATATATATGATTGTAAACTGACTGCACGTCAACAACTATCGGTATAATCGGACATTTGTAAACGCTTAGGTTTATGTTCTTCTGAATCACGATTCTACACCGTGACTTGGATTACAAATGCGGCGGAAATGGGTGAAAAGGTAAACAATTCGGTTGTGTTGGTCCGTTCGGGACTGACCGAGGAGCGTGGTCGCTGATGGTCGATTTGAACGCCATCGCGTCGGGCGTCAACAGCGTGTGGGTGCTCACCGTCTCGTTCCTCATCTTCTTCATGCAGCCGGGCTTCGCCATGCTGGAGGCCGGACAGGTTCGTGCGAAGAACGTCGCCAACGTGCTGATGAAGAACATGATGGACTGGTGTCTCGGCGTCCTCATCTACTTCCTCGTCGGCTCCGGAATCGCCTTCATCGCCGGTGGACTCACCTCGCCCGGGGGCTTCTCGTCGGGGTTGTTGGAGTCGGCGTTCGCCTACGTCAACAACCCCAACGATTGGGTAAACTGGCTGTTCGGTGCCGTCTTCGCCATGACCGCCGCCACCATCGTCAGCGGCGCGGTCGCGGAACGGCTGAAGTTCAAGGCGTACCTGTTCTACTCCATCGCGCTAACGGCGGTCATCTACCCCGTCGTTCAGGGCTTCGCGTGGGGTGGCGGCCTGCTCTCTGCGGGCGGCTACCTCGGACAGGCCGTCGGTTCCGCCTTCGGCGTCGCGGGTGGCATCGGGTACATGGACTTCGCGGGCGCAACCGTGGTTCACATGCTCGGCGGCATCGCCGGACTCGTGGGCGCGTACATGGTCGGCCCCCGCCGCGGTCGCTTCGATAAGGACGGCAACAGCGTGCCGATTCCCGGCCACTCGCTGACGCTCGTGATGCTCGGCACGTTCATCCTCGCCTTCGGCTGGTACGGCTTCAACGTCGGGACGCAGGCGAGTGTTCTCTCCGTAGAGAACGGTGCCTTCCAGTTCGCGGGTGCCACGCTCGGCCGCGTCGCGCTCAACACCACCCTCGGAATGGGTGCGGGCGCGGTCGCCGCCGCGCTGACGACGACGTACCTCGAAGGCAAGCCCGACCCGCTGTTCACGGCCAACGGCCTGCTCGCTGGCCTCGTCGCCGTTACCGGCGCGGTTCCGCACGTCACGTGGTTCGGCGGCATCGCGCTCGGCCTCATCGCGGGCGTGCAGGTCCCGCTCGTCTACCGTTGGGTCGTCGATACGCTCAAAGTCGATGACGTGTGCGGCGTCTTCTGTGTCCACGGGAGCGCGGGTGCCATCGGGACGTGGCTCATTCCCGTCTTCGCCGTCTCGGGCTTCTCGCTCGCCCAGTTCACCATGCAGACCCTCGGTATCGCGGTCATCACCGTCTGGACGCTGGTCACGACCTACCTCATCTTCAAGCTCGCCGACGTGACCGTCGGCCTGCGCGTCGACGAGAAGGAAGAACACACCGGACTCGACAGCTCCGAACACGGCATCGTCGCCTACCCCGAATTCGTCGAATCGTTCGACGAAACCGGCGGCGGTTCCCCGACTGGGACCGCGGACGGCCCCGCACTGGCGGACGGAGGTGAGAACAAATGAGCGCCGACTCCGGAATCGAGATGGTCGTGGCCATCATTCGCCCCGCTCGACTGGAGAACGTCAAGCGAGCGCTGGTCGAAGCCGGTGCGCCGAGTCTGACCGTCACGAACGTCTCTGGGCGGGGTAGCCAACCCGCGACGAAGAGCCAATGGCGCGGCGAGGAGTACGTCGTGGACCTCCACCAGAAGGTCAAAATCGAGTGCGTCGTCGCCGACACCCCCGCCGAGGACGTCGTGGAAGCCATCCGCGAGGCCGCCTGTACCGGCGAACCCGGCGACGGGAAGATATTCGTTCTCCCCGTCAGCGACGCCTGTCAGGTCCGAACCGGGAAACGCGGCCCGGACGCGGTGTAGCCCGACCTTCGTTCCGAGGAACCGTTTTTCGACCGTGCAACCGTGCCCGCTCTCCGCCGTTCGTCGTCCGTCTCGTTTTTCGGTCCGTCGTCCGACACCGACGAGGTTGCCGAGGGGGTGAACTTTTACCCCGTCTGCTCCGTCTGTCCAACCATGCCGAACGCTTTCGCGGAACGAACTCGCCGGAGTCAACAGCGATTGGAGACGGCCGATGCGGACGCACTCGTCCTCTTTCCCAGTACGAACCTGTTCTACGTCTCCGGGTTCGATGAACACCCAGCCGAACGACACCTCTTCCTGTTCGTCCCGAAGGACGGCGACCCCGCCTTCGTCGTCCCCGATATGTACGGCGAGCAGATAGCCGAGGAGTCGTGGGTCTCCGACGTGCGGACGTGGAGCGACGGCGACGACCCGCTCTCCCTCGTGAAAGACGTCGCCGACGACTTCGACCTCCACGGCGGCCGTATCCTCGTGGACGACACGATGTGGGCGCTGTTCACCCAGGACCTCCGCCGCGCGCTCCCCGACGCGACCTTCGGACTGGCGAGCGAGGTGCTCGAACCGCTCCGAATGCGCAAGGATGAGACGGAAATCGAGGCGTTGCGGACGGCTGGCGAGGTCGCGGACCGAGCCAGCGTCGAAATCCGGGAACTCGGCGAGGACGCCATCGGCATGACCGAAACCGAACTCGCGGCCGAAATCGAGTCCAGACTCGCCGACGCGGGCGGCGACGACCCCGCCTTCGGCACAATCGTCGGATCCGGGCCCAACGGTGCGAAACCCCACCACGGTCACGGCGACCGGAAAATAGAGTACGGCGACCCCGTGGTCCTCGACTTCGGCGCGTTCGTCGGCGGCTACCCCGGCGACCAGACCCGAACCGTCGTGTTCGCCGGTGACCCGCCGGAGGAGTACGAACGGGTTCATCGGGCCGTCCTCGAAGCAGAACAGGCGGGCGTCGAAGCCGCGAAGCCAGGCGTCACCGCCGAGTCGGTGGACCGCGCGGCCCGCGAGGTCATCGAGTCTTACGGCTACGGCGAGGAGTTCATCCACCGGACGGGCCACGGCGTCGGCTTGGACGTCCACGAAGGGCCGTACATCGTCGAGGGCAACGAGTTGGAACTCGAACCCGGCATGGTGTTCAGCGTCGAACCCGGAATCTACCTCCCCGGCGAGTTCGGCGTCCGAATCGAGGATTTGGTCGTCGTCACGGAGGACGGTTGTGAGCGCCTGAACGACTCGCCGCGGACGTGGCAGGCGCTCTGAGGAATCGAGTTTCGCCGCGGTTGTTCACTCGTTTTCGCGGTAGTGCTGTGCGTACATCATGGCGAACACTCCGAAGACCGGAACGAGGTTCGCCACCGTCCCGGCGAACTCGTCCATCGGGACGAGTTGGTACAGCGCGCGACTGATACCGCCGAGTACGAACAGGGAACCGGCCACTAACGAGAGGGTGCTGTCTGTCCCGTGGAAGTACAGTTCCTTGACGCCGAAGAGAACGAACATGGTCGGAAACGCCCACCAGACCACGGTCCCGAACGGTGGATAGAGCACCATCCCTCCGACGAGGACGGCGATTCCGACGACGAGTATCGCTAAACGGCCGAAGGGATGGTCCGCGAGTCGGTCCGCATACTTCACTGCGCTCATGAATTCGTGCCGTTCCGTTATCTACCGGTACTCCTCCTCCGGTTAAAAATGTGCGTCAACCGATCGGTCGCCCGCCGACGACTTCGCCTCTCCGCTTTTCGTCTCGTTGCCCGAACTCATCCACGTCGCATTCAGAGCGGTTGCTGTGGGTTCACTATCGGCCCGTCGGGGCCGAGTCCGACCGTCGCCTCGACGCCGAACACGTCGGCGAGCAGTTCCTCGGTGACGACTTCGCTCGGCGGTCCCCAGTCGTACGGTTCGCCGTCGCGCAAGGCGACGAGGTTGTCGGCGTAGCGCGCGGCTTGCGAGATGTCGTGGAGAACGACGCCGATGGTCAAGTTCTCTTCGCGCGCGAGGGTTTGCACGACTTCGAGCACGCGCAACTGGTGGCGCAAATCGAGGTACGTCGTCGGCTCGTCCAGCAGGAGCACGTCGGTTTCCTGTGCCAGCACCATGGCGATCCACGCCAACTGTCGTTGTCCACCACTGAGGCTGTTCATCGCCTCGTCCCGGAGGTGGGTGACCCCGGCGCGTTCGAGGGCTGTTTCGACCGCTTCGTGGTCTTTCATCGTCTTCGACTCGAAGAACCCCCGGTGCGGATAGCGTCCGTGGTACGCGAGTTCCTCGACGGTCAACCCGCTGGGGGCTTCGTTCTGCTGTGAGAGGAGACCGAGTTTCCGCGCCAACGCCTTCGTTCCCAACGACTGGATGTCCTCGCCGTCGAGTTGGACCCCGCCGCTCTCGGGTTCGAGTTCCCGCGAGAGAGCCTTGAGCAGCGTGCTCTTCCCGCTCCCGTTCGGTCCGACGAGCGCGGTAATTTCGCCCTCCGGGAGGACGATGGAGTCACACTCGACGATGATTCCCGAGTTCGGGTAGCCGATTTCGAGTTCCTCGCCGAACAGCTCGCTGGCTTCGGGGTTCGGTTCGTCGTTCGCTTTTTCTTTCATTCCAGCGTCCGTTTGCTCGTTCATCGTGATTTTTCCTCCAGCAGGTGCGTTCGAAGCAGTTCGCGGCCCCGCTCGGCGCGCGCCGCCCGCTCCTCTTCGTCCAGTTCGAGCGACCGGTACTCCCGCTTGAGCCGCTCTTTCACGTCGGCCAACTCCGCGTCGGTCGCGTCCTCGGGTGCGCTCTCCGCCACGAGCGAGTCCATGCTCTCTTCCCACTTCGGGCCGCTGTAGCGGCCGGGTTGGACCGTCCAGTCGTAGTAGTGGTCCGCGATTCCATCCCACAGTTCCTCGTCCTCGCGGCGAACGTCGCGGATGAGTGACAGCGCGGTTCGCGCCCCGTCGCCCGCGTTGACGATGGCTTGATGTTCCGACTCGTCACCCAGACAGCCAGTCATGTACAGCCCTTCGACCGGCGTTCGTCCGTCCCGGTCCACGTCGGTCAGTTCGTCCTCGAAGTCGGACAGATAGTTGTCGTCGTACAGGGAGGCGGCGATAACCCGGGTCGCTTCCACCGGTTCCTCCTCGCCTTGCGCGTCGATTCGGAACCCGTCGTCGGTTCGCTCGACGTCGAGGACCATCGCGTCGCGCACCGTACACCCCTCCAACGTCGCCTGCTCGCGGCCCAGTTCGAGGAAGGTGTCGGGAGAAATTCCGCCGGGGAAGCCGAGGAAATTCTCCAGATGCACGCACTGACGAATCGCCGAGACGCCGCCGTCGAGGACGACCGTATCGAGACCGTACCGGGCGACGAACACGGCCGCCGAGAGGCCGGACGCGCCGCCGCCGACGATGGCTACGTCCCGCGGCATCAGAGTTCACCCACCTTATGGCGCTTCCGCATGAGATAGAGGAAGTACGGCCCGCCGAGCAGTCCGGTGACGATTCCGACCGGTACCTGTATCGGGTTGAGCGCGAGTCGGGCGCCCACGTCCGCGACGACGACCAGCGCCGGTCCGGCGAACAGGCTCCCGACGATGAGCTTTCGATAGTCGCTCCCGACGACGTTCCGGACGACGTGCGGGACGATGAGGCCGACGAAGCCGACGATTCCGGCGACGGAAATCGCGGCGCTGGCGGCGAGAATCGCCAGCGTCGAGAGCGCGAACCGGACGCGTTCGACGGACATCCCCAGCGAGCGGGCGGTTCGTTCGCCGAGCAGGAGGACGTTCAGTTGGCGGGAGGCCAGCAGCGAAAGGGGGAGTATCACCAGCGTCGGAACGAGGATGATTCGAACCTGCTCCCACCCGGTGCCGGTGAGCGACCCCGTGGTCCACGAGAGGGCCGTCTGCACCACGCCGATGTCCTGCGCGAAGAAGAAGAGGCCGCGCTGGAGCGAGGAGCAGATGGTGCCGACGATGACCCCGGCGAGAACGAGGCGGACGGGACTCGTCCCTCCCTTCCACGCGATGGCGTAGACGACGATGAACGCCGCGATACCGCCGAGAGCGGCGAAGACGGGCAGGAAGACCGACAGGCCGCTGAAGACGACGAGGGTGAGGAGCACCGCCAATCCGGCCCCGTGGCTGACGCCGAGGATGTAGGGACTCGCCAGTTCGTTGCGCGTGACGGCCTGAAATATCGCGCCCGAGACGGCGAGGTTCGCGCCGACGAAGATGCCGACGAACACGCGCGGCAGGCGGAGGCTCCAGATGACCGTCGTGGTGTTGTCGAGCGTCACGTTCTTCGGTATCTCGGAGCCGAGCAGAAGGGCCCCGAGCACGTCCGGGTTCGTGATGACCTTCGGGTCGAATACGGCGTTCCACGCCTGCGTGAGCGTCGTCGAGTACGCTCCGAAGCTGACCTGCACGAGCGCCGAAATCACGACGACAGTGATACAAGCGAGGACGAGCGCCGCCAGCGACCCGTCGAACCGCTCTTCGACCGTCGTTTCACTGTTCTCCATCATCCATGTCCCCTCGTTCTCGATTTTCCATTGATGTCACTGTCCGGCGAGCGTTACCGGGTTCGCCGTCTCCGTTCTATTTTTAGGTTAACCTAAAACAAGATAAGGACTTTGATTCTCGACACGGTTGCCGAGTCGTGGTGATATGGGACGACGCGGGCAGTTGATGCCTACCGTCCCCGCGTCGCACTGACTTCCTACTTCGTCGGGCGGTTCGTGTTCCGGTTCACGTTTCGGTTCGTATCTCGTCCATCTATCGGTCGGGTCCGCGCTTCGAACCCGCCGCTTCGAGCCGCGGGAGCGGCGGCGAACCCGACGGAAATCCGCGTATCCGACCGGGTATCGTCTCGGTTCGCTCGCTCCCGCGCCATTCTTTAGGCTAACCTAAACATACGTAAACCTTCCCCTTTTTCGGCCTACCTAAAACACCGTCGGTCGCCCCCCGATAAATTTTCGATCCGAGCGCGGAACCTGACGGTTCAGTTTCAAGTACGGGCCTGGCGTACTCCGATTCGAGAATGGGGAAACGATACGATGGGGGAACAAGACGACATCGGACAGCGACCAGCACTGCGTTCTCTGTCCGGCAGACGACTCGGAACGATGGGGAGACGGCGGTTCATCACGACGCTCGCGGGTGCCGGATTGGGTTCGATGGCCGCCCTGCTCACGCCGGACGACGTTCGCGCGGCCGGACGGGACGAAGTACCGCTCGTGTACGGCCACGGCCGCGATTTCGAACCGCTCACGACGACGGTTCCGGCGGACTGGTTCGCCGACCTCCGCGCCGCGTTCGACGCACACGACCGCCTCGACCTGCTATCTCGGTCCGGCGTCGTCGGTAGCGCCGTCGTCCCCGGGGAGTTCGGCGGCCGAAACGCCGCCCTCGCGGTGGACGTGACCGACGACGAAGCGACCGGTTCCGTGCCCGAGCGCGTCGGCGACGTCGCCGTCGAAGTGAACCGCGTCGAATCGACCGCGAACGAACAGCGCATCGAATCCGGCGACGCATCGTTCGACGGCAACCACATTCCGGGGAGCGTCGAATGCGGAAGCAAGGACGCGGCTGCGACGCTCTCACCGGCGATGTACGACGGCGAGACGCCGTTTTTCACCACGTCGAATCACCTCTACGGCGACGACGGCGAGCAGCATCGCGGCGAACCGTTCTACGTCAAGCGCCGCGACGGCTGGCGAAAAGTCGGCGAGGTGCGACGTGGTTACGCGTTGGACGATTTCGTCCGCATCGACCCCGTGAACGGTGCGGTTCCGGCGAGCGCCATCGACGGCAGTTCGCCGTCCGTCGTCATGGGACAGTTCACGCGCGCCGGCCTCGCGCGGGTCAAAGCACACGGGTCGAAACTGAAAAAGAGAGCAGTCGTCTCGGGCTTCACGTCCGGCGCGATTCAGTCCATCGACGGAATGACTTGCGCGTACGGCACCGTCTGCAAACACGGCCAACTGAAATGGGGGTCCCAATCCTCGTTCACCGACGGCGATAGCGGGAGCGTCAGTTACCATCCCGACCTCGAACGCCCGGAAGACGGCCTCCTCGTCGCCGGGATGAACAACGCCCGCACGTGGTGGCCCGGCGAAGATTACATCTGGGGGACCGCCGCCTACCGACTCACGGCCAACCACGGGTTCACGTTCTCGCCGCCGACCGCTGGCGCTCCGTGAACTCCAGTTCGACGACGGTCCGGCCGCCGAGTTCGTCGGAAATCCGCGCCGCAATTTCCTTCGCCAATCCGGGATACCGTTTTCCGGACGGGCGTGTCACGAGCACCGTCACGTGCTGTCTGTCGTCCACGAGTCCCATATCGTCGAACTCGACGTTCACCTTCACGAGGTCCAGCGATTTGTACTGCTCTCCCTCCAAGAGCTTCTGTACCTCCCTGTTCGCCGTGTTCTCGGTGTGGACCTGCTGGGCCATCAGCGCCCCCGCCCCGGCGAACGAGACGAGCAGGACGACGACCGCGACGACCGTCGGTGCGGCTTTCCGAAGGGTCGTCCCGTCTTTCGGTCGATAGCCGAGTCCCCAGAGAACGCCGCTTCCGGCGGCGTTGATGGAGACGACGTTCACCACGAGCAGGACGAACGCGCCGAACGCGAGCACCGGCGGTCCCCACGCCAAGCCGACGCCGACCGCGGCGGCCGCGGGGATGAGCGCCGCCGCGATCATGACGCCGACGAGCGACACCGGCAGGGCGGTTGCGAGTCCCAACGCCCCCGCCGCACCGGCACAGAGGCCGACCGCGAGCGAGAGGAACCCGGGCGAGGTGCGTTGACTTATTTGGTTCACCGTCGCCACGTTGAGCGCGGGCGGAATGAACTGAGCAGACTTGAGCGCCCATCCGAAAATCGTCGCGCTGACGACGGCGACCGCGAGTCCGAGCACTTGCGACCACAACCCGTCGCGTATCATGTCGCGGTCGTTCAACACGAGTCCGACGCTCGTCGTCATCGCCGACCCCACTTGCGGGGCGATGACCATCGACCCCACGACGAGCGCGGGAGAATCGAGCAACAACCCGGCGGTTGCGACGATAGCGGACAGCACGGTCATGGCGTAGTACGTCACCGGACTCGGGTTCATCCCGAGCGCCTTCGTCCGGATTTCCTCCGTGGCGATGCTGTCGTCCTCGTCGCCTCCCTTGACGAACCTATCTTCCAACTCCGCGATGTTCGGCGTCCGGGCCGTCTCCAGACTCCCGACGACGGTGTAGCCGTCCTCGTCCAACCCCGCGTCTCGAAGGGCCGTGAGAACGGCGTCCACTGCTTGCGTCGGAACCGGAAACTGAACGACCGCCGCCTCGTTCCCGTCGCTGTCCTCACGGGTGAGCACGTAATCGATGTGCTCGTCGTCGAGCACGGCAAGAACCTCGCTCCGGCAGTCGTCCGGAACGAGCACCTGAATGAGACGCATGCCCGGACCAACCGACCAGGGGATAAAAACCCCTCCGGCCGGAGCGGGTCGCTCACTGGTCGAAAAAGGTCTTCAGCAGTTTCGCCTGTGCGTGTCGGAGGTGCTGGTGGAACGTCGGTGCCGACACGTCGAGCAACTCGGCGACCTCCTCGCCCGTGCTGTCCCGCGGCCACTCGAAGAACCCGGCGAGATAGGCGGTTTCCAGCGCCGTCCGCTGCCGGTCGGTCAGCGACTCCGAAAGCTGCATGCGGAACTCCGTCGCCGTCTTCTCGGGTTTCTCCCGTTCGCGTTGGGCGACGACGCGAGCGCCCGGCGCGATGTTCTTCACCGCCTCGACCACCCCTCTGACGCTCGCGTCCATCGGGAGTTCGACCGTTCCACGGGTGCGGTTTTCGTCTGCTTCGACGTATCCGACCGCCGCCCCCCGGTCAACGAGCGCCTTGACGAACGACGGTCCCTCGTAGGTCACCTCGAAGACGCACTCGTCGTTGCGTTCGCGGATGAGTCGCGTGTTCGATATCCCTTCCGCTTGCGCGGTTCGTTCGATGACGACGCCCGACGACACGCCGGACGCGGTGATGAAACAGTGAATCTCTCCCGTCGGTGCCATCGTCGTCCCCAAGAGCGTGAACGTACAGTCGAGCTCCTGTGGAACGCGGATGAAGTAATGCTCGGCGCTCTCTATCTCCATCTCCACTTCGACCACGCAGTCGGACACCAGCGCCTTCCTGCTCTCTATGGCGGCAATCGCCATCCCCATCGTTTCCCCGAGTTCGACGAGCACTTCCCGCTCCCGGTCGTCGAACGCCCTACTCCTGTCCGCGTGAACCGTGAGAACTCCGTAACAGGTTTCGTCGTATCGAATCGGAATGGCGGCCATCGACTGTGTGTTCCCGACGAGCGATTCGTCCTGCCACGATTCGAACGCCGGGTCGGTCATCACGTCCTCGACAACCTCCGCTTGCCCCGATGTCTGCGCTTTTGCGACCGGACATTCTTGTCTGTCATCCGATGGTTCGAGCGATTCTAGATACGCGGCGTTGCCCGCGTTCGCTACCGCACGGATGGCTTCGACGCTCACCTCGCACTCGCCGACCCACGCGAATTCGTATAGCCCCGCCGACGCCAACCGATTTACGACCGTCTCCTCTATCTCCTCCCGGCTCGTCGCTTGCACCAACGCGCGGTCCACGTCACGGATGACCTCGTTGATTCGGTTCAGTTCTACCAGCTCGGCGCGTTGCGCCGAGAGCGTCTCCTCGCGCTCCGCCCGGTCGAGCGCCGACTGAACGTTCGTCGCCAATATCTCCGCGAAATCCCGGACGTACTCGTCCAACTTCGCCATCGAACGCGACCCCAGCAGGAAGACGCCGTGCTCGGCCAAGGGTATCACCATCTCCTGTTCGGCCGTCAACTCCCGGCCGTCCGCTCCGTACACCTCTGTTCTGTCCTCGAATACTGCAACTTCACCCGACTCGAACGCTCTCCACGCGGGTCCGTTCCCGTCCTCGGAGCGCGGAATCTCGTCCGGTATCTCCTCGGTCGCCTCCGTCACGGCGACCGGCCGGAGGACGTCCCGCTCGTCGTTCACGAGATAGATTCCCGACAGCGACAGTCCCAACTCTTCTCCCGCGGCTTCGACCGCTATTTCACAGATCTCGGTCTTCGTCTCGGCCGTCATGAGTTCCCGCGTCGCCGACCGCAAGGATTCGAGCGTCCGCTCGCGCGCCTTCCGTTCCGAAACGTCCTTGAAGATGCCGTGGATGACTTCCCGGCCACCGAGTTGGGTGCGATTCGCGCTGATTTCGACGGGAATTTGCTCGCCGTCCGAACGAACGACCGAGAGGTGCTCCGAGCTTCTGGATATCCCTCCCCCGTTCGCGTGCTTGTCGAAGATTTTCCGATACCGTTCGTGGTGCTCCGTGGGGTGTACCTCCCACTGATACATCCCGCAAATCTCGTTTCGAGGTCGGTCGAGGAGCTCCTCCGCCGCCGCGTTCGCGTCCACGATTTCCCCCGTTTCGGTGTCGGCGACGAGGATGGCTTCCGGACTCGCGGCGACCAGCTTTCGATAGCGTTCGCGCGACGCTTCCAGTTCCGTCTCCACCGTCCGCCGCTCCGAAATGTCGCGGATGGTTCCGGTTATCAACTCGTCACCGTTGCAGGCTTCACTCCGAAACGACAGCGTTACCGGAATCTCGTGGCCGTCTCGGTGCCGCGCTATCGTCTCCACGGACTCCCAATCGAGTCGTCGTTCACCCGTTTCCACGTACCGCTGCAGCGATTCCTCGTGCACCGGCGCCAGTCGGTCCGGGATGACCCGCGTCAACGACGTTCCGATCATTTCGTCCGGGTCGTAGCCGAGCACCCGCTCGAATCCCTCGTTGACGTAGCGAATTTCGCCCGATTCGTCTATCGTCACGACGGCATCCGCGAGTCCTTCGAGAACCGCCTCCGCCCGTGATAGCATCCGTTCGTTCCGATAGCAGGTGACGGCACGTTCTATCTTCTGTGAGAGGATGGTCCGACTGTCGGGACCAACACAGTCGGTCACATCCATCGAAAACGCTGCTTCGACCGTCCGTTCGTCGTCGGTCACGATGAAAAACGGAAGGCTCGCGTCGCGTTCGCGTACCGCCGCCAGCACGGCGAGCGCGTCGCATTCGGGTGGTCCGTGTTCACAGACGATGCAGTCCGCCGTTTCGAGTCGGTCGAGCGCCTCCTCGGCACTCGTCCTCTCCTCCGCAATCCCCTGGCGCTCACCGTTGCCATCGACGCCAATGTGGAGGATCTGTGGCGTCTCCGGATATCCTTCATGGAGGGGCATGATAACATAAAGTCACCGCGGCCTTCTCTATGTTTCGGTGGAACGCGAACGATTAATAGCCGTCCGTGTCAGCCGACAGGTATGAGGCTGGAGGATTACTGGGGCGTCGGGCCGAAGACGAGCGAACTGCTCGAAGCCGAACTGGGAGTCGAACGTGCGATTCGGGCCATCGAATCGAGCGACGTTCGCGCGCTGACGAACGCGGGACTGTCCCGCGGCCGAGCGACGCGAATCCTTCGACAGGCCAACGGCGGCGACGGGATGGCCGTGCTCGCCACCCGCGACGCCCGCTCGGTGTACAAATCCCTGCTCGATATCGCGAGCGACTACGCCGTCACGCCCGACGCTGGCGACCGAATTCGAGTGCTGACTCCGGTTCGCTCCCGCGAGGAGGCGACCGACCGGCTCGATTCGGTCATGGCCGCCGTCGAATCGTGGGACGCACTGGATGGGGACACGCGCGAGACCGTTCTCGACGCCTTCGACGCGTACGACGGCAGCGAACGAACAGCGGTCGAGACGGCCATTTCCCTCCAACCAACCGGCGTGACCGACGGCGCGTTCGCCACAGTCGCCGACATCGACGCCGACGACCTCGCCGTCGCGGTCGGCGCGCTCGGGAAACTCGACGACGGCTCGGTTGCCGAGGGAGCGGACGAGGAACTCGACCGACTTCGGTCGGCGTTGCGCGCGGCCGAACGCCTCGAAAGCGGTGCGCTGGACGTGATCGAATCCGTCCAGTCCGGCGACGTACGGACGCCCGACGAGTTCCGCGAGAGCTACGTCGAGTACGTCGCCCGCGAAACGGACATCGAACCGCAGCGAATCCGCGACGCGACGGTCGGCGAGGCCACCGACGCGACGGATTTCGTCGGCGGGTCGCTCCGCGAACTCGTCGCGGAGACCGAGAGCGCTGCCGAGGAACGCGAATCGAGAGTGGTCGAAGACCTCGAAACCGACATCGAAACCGCCCGCGACGCCATCGACGCCGCCGTCTCCGCCGTGAGCGACCTCGCGGTTTCGCTGTCGCTCGCCCGATTTGCCGACGCGTTCGACCTCACGCGTCCCGAGTTCGTCGATTCCGGCTTCGCGGTCGACGACGCGCGAAACCTCTTTCTCGCCACCGGGAACGGAGATGTCCAACCCATCACCTACGGCATCGGTGACCATCGAATCGCGGGACCGCCGAAAGGCGACCGGGTGACGGTGCTGACCGGCGCGAACAGCGGGGGGAAGACGACCCTGCTCGAAACCCTGTGTCAGGTCGGCCTGCTAGCACAGATGGGACTCCCCGTTCCCGCTTCGCGCGCGCAGGTGTCGATTTCGGACGCCATCGTCTTTCACCGCCGCCACGCGAGTTTCAACGCTGGCGTGCTCGAATCCACGCTCCGGAGCATCGTTCCGCCGCTCACGAACGACGGACGCACCCTCATGCTGGTGGACGAGTTCGAGGCCATAACGGAACCCGGAAGCGCGGCGAATCTCCTCCACGGGTTGGTGAGTCTGACCGTCGATAGGGGCGCGCTCGGCGTCTTCGTCACCCACCTCGCGGACGACCTGAACCCGCTCCCCGGACAGGCGCGCAAGGACGGTATCTTCGCCGAAGGGCTGAACGACGAGTTGGACCTGCTCGTCGATTATCAGCCGCGGTTCCAGACGGTCGGCAAGTCCACGCCGGAGTTCATCGTCTCGCGTCTCATCGCCTCCTCGGACGACCGGGCGGAACGCGCCGGGTACGACGTTCTGGGGCGCGCCGTCGGCGAGGCGCTGATTCAGGAGACGCTGGATTCGTGGGCGGACGCGGAGTAACTCACCCCTTCGGTCGTTCGAGCGATACCTCCATGCGGACGTTTGGTCCCGGTTTCGCGTATAAACCTTCGCACGTCGAAAATCGTGAGCGTCCCGCTCGTTTCGCGTTCAGTTCCGCTCCAGGTTCCGTTCGCCCCGTCCGAGACGGTCCTCCACGTCCTCGACCGTCTCGTTTTCCACCAGCCGTTCCAGTTTTCGTTCGAACTGCTCGTCCGTGAGTTCGCCGCGCGCGTACCTGTCTTTCAGCGTTTCGAGAGCATCGCGGTTGTTCTCTCCCGCGCCGTGGCGTTCCGTCGGTTCGGCCTTCGTCTCCCGACCGTCCTCCCACGATTCTTCTTCCTCGTCCTCCTCGTCGCCGAACAGCATCTCGACGATGGGAATGACGACGACGTAGCCGACCAACATCGCCGGAAGCCACCAACTCTGGTCGGTGAAGAGGGCGAGGAGCCAGAACCCCGTGACGAGAATCGACGTAATTTCCGTCGCGTTCTCGCGGAAACGCTCGCTCGGAGTGTCGCTCATATCGGTTCGTATCGTCGCCGGAACATAAAACGTCCTTTGTGTTCGTTCGAGTACCTTTTCGGCGAGACCACACGACCTTTGTTCCCGTTCTCACAACGATGGTGCATGGAACGTGACGACGATCCAACCGTTACGCGACTCACTCCCGACGAGGCGTTCGGGCTGCTCGGCGACGAGACCCGGTTCGAAATCCTGCGGGTGTTGAACGGGGCCGACGAGTCGTTGTCCTTCTCCGAACTTCGAACCCGCGTCGGTGCGGACGACCCCGGCGGGTTCAACTACCACCTCGGGAAGCTCACGGGACAGTTCGTGCGGAAGACCGAGGCGGGCTACGACGTCGCACCGCCGGGGGAGCGGGTCGTCGGTGCCATCCTCTCCGGCGGGTACACCGCGGAGTTCAGCGCCGATTCCGTTCCGGTCGGTGGGAACTGTCTCCACTGCGGGGGCCGATTGGAAGCGGTCTTCCGGGACCACGGAATCACCATCGACTGCTCGGACTGTGAGTGGATGTTTACTGACCCCGAAATTCCCGCGGGACTCATGGACGGAATGGACGCGGCGGCGGCACCGAACGTCGTCGCTCGGTGGCTCCGAACCGTGGACGAGGCCGCCGAAGTCGGTATGTGCACGAACTGCCACGGGCGGCTGGATTCGACGCTGTATCTCTCCGACGACGATGACGCTCCAGATTGGCTCGAAGGCAGCGGATTGGTCGGAATGGAGTTCTGCGAATGCACTCGCTGCGGTCACGTGTACAACAGGTCGGTTCAGCTGGCCGTTCTCTCGCACCCGCTGGTCGCCGCGTTCCACTACGAACACGACATCGACCTCCGCGAAACGCCGAGGTGGGAGCTTCCGTGGTTGGAGGCGGACAACGCGACCGTCGAGTCCACCGACCCGCTTCGTATCGCGGTTCCCATGACCCTCGACGGGGAAACGCGTACGTTCGTTTTCGACCGGGGGTTGGACGTCGTGGACCGATACGACGGGGAATAAATGACAACACAGGAGATGACAACCCATGAGTAGAACCGTGCTTCTGTAATCTCGTGCACAGAAATCTCATTCTACAAACACTTATTCCCGGCGCGTCGGTCGTTCCGGCCATGACGAACACGAACGAGAAACGAATCCTGAAGGGATGGCCGGAACCGACGCCCGAACAAGTGCAGGTGATGGTGCTCGGCACCTATCACATGGATAACCCCGGATTGGACGAGGTGAACGTCGATGCCGACGACGTGCTCGCCGACCGCCGACAAGCCGAGTTGCGCGACTTGGTGACCCGAGTTTCGGAGTGGGAACCGGACGTGGTTGCCGTCGAGCGCCCCTACGACCGAAACGAGTCCATAAACGACCGCTATCGGGAGTATCGCTCGGGCGACCGCGCCTACGACCGTGAAGAGACGTTTCCCGCGTCCCACTCGGAACGGAACGAACTGCCGACCGAATGCCGGAGCGAAATCGTCCAGGTCGGTTTCCGGCTCGCCGACCATCTCGACCACGATAGGGTCGCCGCGATAGACGAATATCCCGACGAACCCGATACCGACCCGTTCGAAGACCGTGACATCGATTCGGGTCGAAAGACGGAAGTAGAACTCCCCGACCGCGACGCGGTACAGCGTGAGAGCGATGACCGACTTTCCTCCTCGACGATTCCCGAGTACATCGACTGGATCAACCGGAAGGAGGAACGCAGGTTTAACCACGACTCCATGTTCGATGCGGGAATTCGTGCGGCGGACGGACCGTTCGGGAGTCCGGTCGCGCTCGCCTACTGGTACGAGCGGAACATTCGCATGGTTCACCACCTTTGGCGGGCGATGGATTCCGAAGACGACAGAATCCTGTTGCTCGTCAGGGCTGGCCACGTTCGCGTTCTCCGCCACCTCCTCACCGAAGCGCCGATGTTCTGCCCGGTCAGCCCGCTCCCGTATCTGCTCGCCAGCGGCTGACGTCGCGTCGAAGTCGCCTAGCTTTAACCTCTACAAACGTCTCGGTTGTGGCGTGTCTTTCAGGGTTCCTTCCCGGTCGGTTTCCGTCGCCATCCTCCTCGTCGTCGTGACGAGCGCGCTGGTCGCCGGGTGCACGTCGGTACAAGAGACTCCGACGCCGCAGTCGGGCGAACCGACCTCGAATACGGGGTCCCGGAGCCAGACCAGCCAGTGGACGGTCACCATCACCCGCATCGTGGACGGCGACACCGTGGAGTTCCGCTACGCGAACGGAACGACGGATACGGGGCGACTCCTCGGCGTCGATACGCCCGAGGTGCACACCGAGAACGACCCGTCGGAATTCGAAGGGGTACCGGACGACGCGAGCGGAGAGCGCTGTCTCCGCGACTGGGGGCACAAGGCGAGCGAGTTCGCCAGAGCGGAACTCGTGGACGAACGAGTGACCATCACGCTGGACGCGAACGAGGGACCGCGGGGGTACTACGGTCGATTGCTGATTTACATCCGCGAGTCGGACGGGACGCGGTTTAACTACCAACTGGTCAAGCAGGGCTACGCGCGGGTGTACGACAGCGAGTTCACCAAGCGCGACCGGTTTTACGCCGCCGAGGCGAACGCACAGCAGCACGACGTCGGTCTCTGGGAGTGCACGAACGGAGGGAGGAGTGCGGACGGGAAAGGGAACACGGACGGAACGGTGACGACGGACGAATCGACGACCCGAGTGGCGACCGACGGCGGCACGAGCGGCCTTTCCGTCGCTCGAATCCACGCGGACGCGGACGGAAACGACCACGAGAACCTGAACGACGAGTACGTCGTCCTGAAGAACGCGGCCGACGAAACGCTCGACCTCTCCGGGTGGACGGTTTCGGACGACGGCGGGCACACGTACCGCGTGCCGTCGGGCGTGACGCTCGCGGGCGGGGAGACGCTCACGCTCTACACGGGGAGCGGGTCGGACTCGGCGTCGGAACTCCACTGGAACGCCGACGCCGCGGTCTGGAACAACGGCGGGGATACGGTCGTCGTGCGGGACGCGACCGGAACGGTCGTCCTCCGACGGAAGTACGAGGGCTGAATCGGGTCGTTGTTCCCCGACACGGGCGGAGTAACAACGATTATCGCCGTCCCGCTCCGCCCCGCGTTTCGATAATACATCCTTGTGCGTCGTAGCGATACGACCTTGTGCGTCGTAGCGAGGAATTATCGGCGTGAAGGATGCTCCGGGCTTATTTCGTCTCCCGTGCTTCTCAATGGGGAGTCCATGACACGACCATTCGAACGCCACGGTTCACGGTCGGCGGGACGCGAACACCGCCGACGGTACACACGCCGCGACCTGCTCCGAACGACCGCGCTCGGCGGAACCGCCGCTCTCTCCGGGTTCGCGGGAATCGGCGTGGCGAGCGCGCAAGACGGTGGAAATGGGGAGACGGAGTTCACGGTGGAAATCCGCAACGTCTCCAGCAACGACACGCTCCAACCGCCCGACGGGGAGCGTCAACCGGTCCCGCTCTCGCCCGGCGTCTACGCCGTCTACCGCGGTGGCGACCCCATCTTCACCGCCGGGAAGCAGGGCGGCGCACGGGGACTCGAACGGCTCGCCGAGGACGGCGACCCGACCCGACTGGAGCGGTCCCTCGACGACCAACAGGGGGTCCAAAGCGACGTTTTCGACCGACCGGAGGGGAGTGACCAACCGGGGCCGCTCGAACCGGGGCAGACGTATCGGTTCGACTTCGACGCCCAACCGGGCGAGCGCCTGTCGTTCGCCACGATGTTCGTCCCGTCGAACGACCTCTTTTTCGCGCCGGGCGGCATCGGCATCCCGCTCTTCCGGAGCGGCAACCCCATCAGCGGCAACGTGACGTCGCAGGTGCTCCTCTGGGACGCGGGCACCGAACGGAACGAACAGCCCGGAACCGGGCCGAACCAAGCCCCGCGACAGTCCGCGCCGAACACGGGACCCGACGAGAACGCACCGGTACAGCCGATATCGAGGGTCGACGACGGATTTCGGTATCCGGCGGTCGCCGACGTGATTCGGGTCACGGTCGCATCGAGGAACGCGTGACGGCGTGGGGACCGCGTGACGACACGCGTTCTTTGCGACGTCGTGCGGGTGACGTGAGCGGTCGGCCCGAAGGCCGACCGACGAACTTCCTCTTTCCGGAGCTTTACTTGTACGGGAACGGTGCGTTCGAACATGGAGTACAGAACTCTCGGCTCCACCGGCACGAAAGTTTCAGAACTGTGTTTCGGAACGTGGCGATTCGCCATGGAGTCGGACGGGACGGTCGAAACGGACCGCGAAACGGCCCACGACCTGCTCGATACGGCGTGGGAGAACGGCATCAACTTCATCGACACGGCGAACGTCTACGGAAGCCCGAACGGCACCAGCGAGGAGTGGATCGGCGACTGGCTCGCGGACCACGACCGCGAGGATTTCGTCATCGCCTCGAAGGTGTACTTCCCGTTCGACGGGTGGGGCGAACCCGGCCCGAACGACTCCGGTCTCTCGCGCAAGCACATCCGAGCGCAAATCGAGGGCACGCTCGACCGCCTCGGGACGGACTACCTCGACGTCTACTACATCCACCGCTGGGACGAGGAGACGCCCATCGAGGAGACGCTCTCCACGTTGACTGAACTCGTCGAGGAGGGGAAGGTGAACTACCTCGGCGCGAGTTCGATGGCCGCGTGGCAGTTGACCAAGGCGCTCTGGCAGAGCGACGTGAACGGCCTCGAACGCTTCGACGTGACACAGCCGATGTACCACGCGGCGGCGGGCGACGAAGTGCAGGACTACCTCGACGTCTGCGCGGACCAGGACCTCGCGGTCTGCCCGTACTCGCCGCTCGCTGGCGGGTTCCTGACCGGCAAGTACGAACGCGACGGCGACACGCCGGTCGGGTCGCGCGCGGACCTCGTGGACTACTTCGAGGACTACTACATGTCCGAGGAGGGCTGGGAGGTACTGGACGAGATTCGGGCCATCGCGGACGAACTCGACGCGACCCCGGCACAGGTCGCGCTCCGCTGGCTCATCCAACAGCGCGACTTCTCGTGTACGCCCATCGTCGGCGCGCGAACGGTCGAGCAGCTGGAGGAGAACGTCGGCGCGGCCGACATCGAACTCTCGGCGGGACAGTACGACCGCATCGCCGACGCGAGCTAAGGGTATCTTCCCGGCCGGTCGTCAGTGACAGCGTGGGAAAACATCATTATTCTTCGTCCCGTCTCTTTCCCGAGGTGTGTCCGAGTGGGGGAACGGACCGGCACACCGAATGGGGGATTCAATGTCAGATACGTATGTCGGCGCTATCGACCAAGGGACGACCGGAACGCGGTTCATGCTGTTCGACCACGACGGTCGCGTCGTCGAAAGCGCCTACGAGAAACACGAACAGAAATACCCGGAACCGGGATGGGTCGAACACGACCCGCTCGAAATCTGGGAGAACACGCAACACGTCGTCACGACCGCACTGGACGAGGCCGACGTCGCTGCCGACCAGTTGGAGGCCATCGGCATCACGAACCAGCGCGAGACGACCCTGCTGTGGGACGCCGATAGCGGCAGTCCGATACACGACGCCATCGTGTGGCAGGACCGCCGCACGACCGACCGGGTTGAGCAGTTGGAGTCGGAGGGCAAGGTCGAGGATATCCGGGCGAAGACGGGGTTGGAACCGGACGCGTACTTCTCGGCGACGAAAGCCGAATGGTTGCTCGACAACACCGACCCGATAAAACTCCAACGCGCCCGCCCGGCGGACATCCGGGAGCGCGCCGAGGAGGGCGAAATCCTGTTCG
Source organism: Haladaptatus sp. T7 (assembly GCF_026008575.1). Taxonomy (NCBI): domain Archaea; kingdom Methanobacteriati; phylum Methanobacteriota; class Halobacteria; order Halobacteriales; family Haladaptataceae; genus Haladaptatus; species Haladaptatus sp. T7. The sequence continues at coordinate 33,245 of NZ_BROP01000010.1, read as the reverse complement.
GAACCATCGACTCGTGGTTGATATACAACCTGACGGGCGAACACATCACGGACGTGACGAACGCGTCCCGAACGATGCTGTTCGACATCCACGAGATGGATTGGGACGACGAACTCTGTGAGGAGTTCGGCGTCCCGCGCGAGATGTTGCCCGAAGTCCGCCCGTCGAGCGACGACGAGACCTACGGCTCGACCGACCCCGACGGGTTCCTCGGCGCGGAAATCCCGGTCGCGGGTGCGTTCGGCGACCAGCAGGCGGCGCTGTTCGGCCAGACCTGTTTCGACGCCGGAGATGCGAAGAACACCTACGGAACGGGCAGTTTCTTCCTGCTCAACACCGGCGACGAGGCCGTCGAGAGCGAACACGGCCTCCTCACGACGGTCGGGTTCCAGCGCTCGGGCGAACCGGTGCAGTACGCGCTCGAAGGCTCCATCTTCGTCACCGGCGCGGCCATCGAGTGGCTCGCGGACGTCGGCTTCATCGACGACGCGGCGGCCACGGAGTCGATGGCTCGAAGCGTCGATTCGACGGACGGCGTGTACATGGTTCCGGCATTCACGGGCCTCGGTGCGCCCCACTGGAACCAGCGCGCCCGCGGCACCCTCGTCGGGATGACCCGCGGAACGCGAAAGGAACACGTCGTTCGGGCGACGCTCGAAGCCATCGCCTACCAGACCCGCGACGTGGCCGAGGCGATGGAGGCCGACAGCGGCATCGACATCGAGTCGTTGAAAGTAGACGGCGGCGCGGTGAAGAACAACTTCCTCTGTCAGTTGCAGGCCGATATTCTAGGGGCGGACATCGTTCGCCCCGTGGTGGACGAGACGACGGCGCTCGGGTCTGCCTACGCCGCCGGACTCGCCGTCGGCTACTGGGACTCGACGGACGATCTCCGAACGAACTGGCAGGTGGACCGCGAGTTCGAGCCGAAGATGTCGGAAGCCGAGGCCGACGAGATGTACGACCGCTGGGAGGATGCCGTCGAGCGCTCCCTCGGTTGGGCGCGCGAGGGGGGTGCCTGAGATGACGAGCGACGCGGAAACCGAGGACGTCGAGGCCGTTTCCGGCGATAGTGAAATCGCCACCGACGGCGGAGAAGTCGCCACCGACGGCGGAGAGATGGAGGAATATTGGGGTGCGAAGTACGTCAACGAACTCGTCGGCACGTTCATCCTCATCCTCCTCGGCGACGGTGCGGTCGTCGTCTCGGTGTTGACGGGCGGATTCGACCTGTTCGGCGTGGCCGTCCTGTGGGGATTCGCCGTGATGTTCGCCGTCTACTGGGTCGGCGGCGTCTCGGAGGGTCACATCAACCCCGCGGTGACGATTGCGAACGCCGTTTGGCGCGACTTCCCGTGGAAGCACGTTCCGGGCTACATCGTCTCCCAAATCGTGGGGGCGTTTCTGGCGGCCGGAACCCTGCTCGTCACGTGGTCGGGCTACTACCAGCAGTTCAGTCAGGCGAACAACGTCGTCCGCGGCCAGCCCGGCAGTTCGATAACGGGGATGACCCTCTGGACGTTCTTCCCGAATCCGGCGTTCGCGGGCGTGAAGGTTGGCGACTTCAACACGCTGAAGGAAGCCGCCTTCCTCGTCTCGTTCCCGCAAGCGTTCTTCAGCGAGGTGGTCATCACGGCCATCCTCGTCGGCGTCATCTTCGCGCTGGTGGACGACGACAATCCGATGGGAACGCGGGCGTCGCCCGGCATCGCGGCGTTCCTCATCGGACTGACCGTCGCGGCGCTCGTCCAGTACGAAGCGCCCATCAGCATGGCGGCGTTGAACCCCGCCCGCGACCTCGGTCCGCGGATTCTGGGCTATCTCGCCGGGTGGGGGAGCGTCGCCTTCCCCGGACCGCGCGGCGGCTGGTGGCTCCCGTCCGTCTCGACCATCGTCGGCGGCATCATCGGCGGCGGCCTCTACGACTTCCTGACGCGTCGGTACGTCATCAGGCTGGAAGCCGAGGATATAGAACCGGAGGAACCGGCGGTCCACGACGAGGAACAGGAACGCCCGGCGGGAGGGAGCTAGACGGCCGCCGTGACGACTTCGGACGACCCGGAGCGTTCGACGGGTGCCTACCTCAGACTTGTGTTCCTCGACCCGGTGAGTCTCGTGGGACTGGCGGTCCTCGCGTCCGGGCTGGCGCTCGTCGCCATCTCCGCGCCCGGAACGTCGGTTCACGAACCGCTGCTCGGCGGGTCGCTGATGCTGGTCGGCACCGTGTTGTTCGCGCTCGGCTACACCCGTGCACAGTGGGGGTTGCGGAAATGGCGTTGATGACAGAAATGACGGCGGCGATAGCATGAAGCGGGTTCCGCTCCAATTGTCGGCAATGAGCCGGATGGAACGTACCGTCACCATCGTCCCGGAGGCCGGACTGCACGCCCGACCAGCCGCGCGGTTCGTCACGACCGCGAACGAGTTCGACGCCGACTGTACCGTCTCTCTCGTGGACGGCGACCCGGTGGATGCCCGAAGCATGTTGTCGGTTACGACGCTCAACGCGCGGAAGGACGACGACGTTCACCTCGTCGCGGAGGGCGACGACGCCGAGGAGGCCCTCGACGCGCTGGCGGACGTTCTCACGACCCCGGAGGACGAAGAATCGTGACGACCGAACTTTCGGGAACAGGGGTGACGCCGCGCGCCGGCGTCGGCCGGGTCGTCTGGTATCGCGGGACGACCGACTTGGGCGACCCGCCCGACCCGACGACCGTCGACCCCGAGGAGGAACTCGCGGCGTTCGAATCGGCCCAGGAAGCCGCCCACGAGGAACTCGAACGGGAGCGAGAACGAACGCGCGACCGCCTCGGCGAGGACGAGGCCGAAATCTTCGACGCACACCGGGCGTTTCTGGACGACCCGGAGATAACCGGCGGCATCGAGGCGGCCATCGAGAACGGTCTCCCCGCGCCGCACGCGATTCGACGGGCGTTCGAGGACCCCATCGCCCGCTTCGAGAACTTGGAGGGGTCGATGGCGGAGCGGGCGGACGACCTCCGCGACGTGCGCGACCGACTGCTTCGACTCGTGACGGACGGCGACCGTACCGACCTCGGCGACCTTCCCAACGGCTCGATTCTCGTCGCCGAACGACTCACGCCGAGCGACACGGCACAGCTCGACCCCGACGTACTCGCCGGATTCGCAACCATCTTCGGCGGTCGAACGTCGCACGCCGCGATTTTCGCCCGGTCGCTCGGCATTCCCGCCGTGGTCGGCGTCGGCGATGAACTCGCCCAAGTCGGCGACGGGCGGGAACTGCTGGTTGACGGCGAGGACGGAACGGTCGTCATCGACCCCGACGACGACGCCCGGAGCCGGATTTCGGACGCGGAGGCGGCCGTCGTCGCAGAGCACGTCTCAACGGCGGACGGACGCGAAATCGAAGTCGCGGCGAACGTCGGGACGCTCGCGGAACTCGACGCGGCCGCGGAGCAGGGAGCCGACGGCATCGGTCTCTTTCGAACCGAGTTCCTGTTCCTCGACCGCGACGCTCCCCCGGACGAGCAAGAGCAGTACGAAGCCTACACCGCGGCGCTGACCGCGTTTCCCGGCGAGCGGGTCGTCGTCCGAACGCTCGACGTCGGCGGCGACAAACCCATCCCGTACCTCGACGCGCCCGCCGAGGAGAACCCCTTCCTCGGCGTGCGCGGGATTCGACGCTCGCTCGCTTCCGATTCGGACCTGTTCGACACCCAGTTGCGCGCCCTGCTCCGGGCCGCCGGTGACGACGAGGACGCGGACGGCTCCCTCGCCGTGATGTTCCCCCTCGTCGTCACCGTCGAGGAACTGGACGCCGCGCTTTCCCGCGTCGAATCCGTCGCCGAGGAACTGGCCGCCGAGGGCATCGACTACGCGATTCCCGAACTCGGCGTGATGATAGAGACGCCGGGGTCCGTGTTCGCGGCCGAAGCCCTCGCACAACGGGTGTCGTTCCTCAGCATCGGGACGAACGACCTCACGCAGTACGTGATGGCCGCTTCACGCGAGAACGACCGGACCGCGGACCTTCACGACCCGCTGTACCCCGCCGTCCTCCGAGCGATTCGCCGGACGGTGACGGCGGCCCACGACGGAGACGCGTGGGTCGGCATGTGCGGCGAGATGGCCGGCGACCCCGACCTGACGGAACTGCTCGTCGGCTTGGGACTGGACGAGTTGAGCATGAGCGCCATCACGATTCCCGACGTGAAGGCGAACGTCGGAAACATCGACACCGAGGCGGCACGAGAACGCGCCGAGCGCGTTCTCGACGCAGAAACGCGCGAAACGGTCGTCGAGTTGTTGTCGGCGTAAGTTTGCACGTCGTTCCGTCACCGCCGCGGAACGTATCCCCAACCCACCAGACTAATGTCAATTCTTCATTTACATGTCTGCATGCGGCCTCACCTCCACCGACGACGGGTCAGACAGTTGTTGACCACCATTGCCGTCCTCCTCGCGCTTGCTATCCTTGAGATTCGGGAGTTCACTGACTTCCAATACGGCTTCCGCCGTGGACTGTTGTCCTTTCTCATCGTCATTTTCGGCTGGGTAGTGGTCATCGTCGGTTTGTTTTGGCTCGCCGTCACTTTCGGTCGGGAGGCACAGAAATGGTTGCAGGAACAGGAAACGACCGACACGGAAGGATGAGCCGAGCGACATTCTATAATTTCGAAATCTCAGCCGCTTCTTCGGCCGCCTTCAACACCGACTCCACGGTCGCCTTCGGACTCGTGGCCGCGACCGCCGCGTTGACCGCGCCTTCGAGAATCGGTGCGTCGGCGATTTCGGCCTCCACGTCGGCCATCTCGATGGCGAGTTCCGTGTTCATCACCGCGCTTCCCAAATCGACGAGGACGACGACGCCCTCCTCGTCGGCGAGCGCGTCCAACGCCTCCTGAATCACCGGCGTGCTCGTTCCCAGGCCGCCGTCCGGGTCGCCCCCGACCGCCTCGATGGATACGTCGCCCGCCATCTCGGCCGCGACCTCTCGAATTCCTTCCGCGGCGCGTTCGCTGTGGGAGACGACGACGAGGCCGACCATTCAGACCCCCTCCGGTCCGTCGTCGCCGGGCGTCGGTTCCTCGTCCGGCACCGTCGGCGACGTCGCGTCCGCTTCGAGACTCCCGTCGCCGAGGTACTCGACCGCCGTTTCCTGCAGTTCCTCGACGATGCACAGGGTGCTCGTCGCGCCGGGGTCCTGATGGCCGACCGACCGCCACCCCAAGTACGACGCCCGGCCCTTCTTCGCCCGGATGGGCGTCGTGAAGTCCACGCCGCGCTGGCACGCATCGACGGCCTTCGTCAGCGCCTCGACGGGTTCGAGGTCGTCTTCCTCGATGGACTTCTTGTAGGTGTGGACGGCGGGCGTCAGCGCGTCAACCATCGTCTTCGCGCCGACCGGCGCGTCGCCCCTGTCCTGCACTTTATCCAGGAACGCCTCGGCGAAGGCCACCGTCGATTCGGCCGTAATGCCGTCTCCTAACTCCGCGCTGGCGCTCATGAACGACCCGCCGTATAGCGGTCCGGCGGCCCCGCCGACCTCCGAGATAAGCGTCACGCCGACCGTTTTCACGAGTTCGGCGGCGTCGGCGTCGTCCATCCCGTCCGTCTTTTCGAGGACGGCCTGAAACCCGCGGTCCATGTTCGCGCCGTGGTCGGCGTCGCCGATGGCCGAGTCGAGGTCGGTCAAGTACTCCTTTTTTTCTTCCATCCGCGCCGCGACGCGCTCGATTGCGGAACGCACCGCCTCCCGCTCCGTTGCTGTGTCAGCCATTGCTTGCTGGTAGCACGCGGCGAGATGGGGTAAAGCTTCGCTCGGGGACGGATGAGTGAGGGCGGTTTGCGACCCTCCCGACGAAAACGACCCGTTCTACGTCACCGTCAGCGCGGGCGTCTCCACCGGATGCGCCAGCAACTCCTTCAACTCGTCGTCCAGCACCAGCACCGTCACGGAACAGCCCTGCATGTCGAGCGAGGTCATGTAGTCGCCGACCCACGCGTCCCACGTCTCCAGTCCCTCGTCTTCCAGCATCGACTGGAGCTTTCGGTTCACGATGTACAGTTCCGACAGCGGCGTCCCGCCCATCCCGTTGACGATGGTAGCGACTTCGGCACCCTCGTCGGGGTCGAGGTCGTCGAGGACGTTTTCGGTCAGTCGCTCCGTTATCTCGTCCGCGGACATCATCTCGACGCGTTCGACGCCCGGTTCGCCGTGAATCCCGATGCCGAGTTCGATTTCGTCCTCGCCGAGGTCGAACGTCGGTTCGCCCTTTTCCGGCGTGATACAGGAGGTCAGCGCGGTGCCCATCGTCGCCACGTTGTCGATGACCTTCTGGGCGACGCGTTGTACGTCGTCCAAATCGCCGCCCTCGTCGGCCATCGCGCCCGCGACCTTGTGGACGAAAATGGTACCACAGACGCCGCGCCGTCCGGAGGTGTACAGCGAATCCTCGACCGCCACGTCGTCGTTGACGACGACTTTGGCGACGTCAACGTCGGATTCCATCTCGGCTAGCTCCCCCGCCGTCTCGAAGTTCATCACGTCGCCCTCGTAGTTCTTGATGACCATGAGGACGCCCTCGCCGCCGTCACAGGCCTGTACCATCTCGCTCACCTCGTCGGCGGTCGGCGAGGTGAACACCTCGCCCGCCGCCGCGCCGTCCAACATCCCCGGCCCGAGATACCCCGCGTGCGTCGGTTCGTGGCCGCTCCCGCCGCCGCTCACGACCGCTACTTTCCCCTCGACCGGCGCGTCGCGTCGAACGAGCACGTTCGAGTCCTCGAGCCGTCGCACTTCGTCGGGATGTGCCGCGACCATCCCGTCCAGCATCTCGTCCACGACCGCCGACGGTTCGTTGATGAGTTTCTTCATGTGTCGTGTTACCATCTACTCCAGGGCGCATAAGGATTCCCTCGAATCGCGCGGCACGCGCGCCGGAACGGGTCTTGGTTCCAACTTCCGTCCCCACTACTCCTTCCGATAGAATCCGAGGCGCACCCAACGCTTATACTATGTCCGAACTTCGATAGGTAAACTAGGGGACACTCATGGCACGGTTCGACTCCGACGAGCGCGAAGTGCGGGTACGGCAGGAGCGTGAGCGTGCGCCCGTGCATTCGGTACGGGACGTTTCCGACCTCATCGTTTCGCTCGGTGCCGACGATGCGAAACGACGCGCGAGCGCCGCGTGGACCCTCGCGGAGGTCGCGGCCAACGACCCCGAACGCGTTCCCGTTCCGGACCTCACGCAGGCCATCACCGACGACGACCAGTGGGTACGACGCGGTGCGACGTGGGCGCTCGCGGAGGTCGCACAAGCGGACCCGAGAAGCGTCAAACCGACCATGGAGCACGTCTCCGGTTTGGTCGAAGACGGTGACCCGCTGGTGCGCGAAAACGCAGTCGTCGCCGTTGCGAACGTCGCCGAGGAGTATCCGCGGACCGCGGAACCGGTGTTCGATTCCCTGCTCGAACTCCGGGACGAGGGGAACGGGACCATCCGTCGGTACGCGACCGAGGCGCTACAGCACATCTCCAACGCGCTCTCGGGGGCGACGTTGGACGGCGACCCGGTCGTCATCAGCGTGGCCGACCCGGACGTGGCGGCGCTGTTCCCGCCCGGTGCCAACGTCGTCCAGTTCGGGACGGCCGACACGGAATCCGGGAAACTCCGCATCGACCCCGCCTCGGCGATCGACGAGGACCCGACGCCTCATCAGACGTCCCAGCGAACCGTCGGTTCCGGGTCCGGGCCGCCGTCTCCCGACGACATCGAATCGCCGCGTTCGCTCCCTGTCGAGTACGAGGACTTCGAGAAACTGCGGTCGGTCGGTCGCTCCCCGCTCGTCACCGCGCATCACGCGCGCGCCGCGACCCCCCGCGAGCAACACGCAATGACGACCCTGTTCACGCTGCGCTCGGACCGCAGGGAGGAACCGCTGGTCGAGTCGTTCTTCGACGCGATAGACCGCTGGGAGGCCATCGACGACCACGACCACGTGCTGACGGTCCGGGCACGCGGCGACGAACCGCCGTGGGTCGCGACGGAGTTCACGGGCGGCGGCACGCTCGCCGACCACTTCGACGCCGGACTGGACGCCTCGCTTTGGTTTGCTCACAGCATCGTCAGGACGGTTTCACACGCTCACGCGGTCGGCGTCGTTCACGGCGGCCTCTGTCCACCCTCGATTCGGTTCACGAGGACGTTCGGTTCGACGTGGCCCGTCCCGAAAGTCGGGGACTGGGGACTCGCCGACGTGATGACCGAGTTCGACCTGTCGCCCGTCCCGCCGACCTATGCGACACCGGAGCACCTCGACCCCGAGTCGTTCGGCGGTATCGACCACTCGACCGACGTGTACGGTCTCGGGGCGGTTCTGTACGCCCTTTTCACCGGCGATGCGCCCTTCGCGGGCGACCCCCATCTCGTCGTGAAACGGGTCACCGCGGACGACCCGCCGACGCCGACCGACGTGAATCCCGACCTTCCGACGGAACTGGACGGTCTCCTCGAACGCGCGCTGGCGAAACGGAAACCGAACCGCTACGAGACGGTCGACGACGTTCGAGTCGCGCTCGAACACGTCATCGACGCTACTTCTCCAGAATTGATGGGTCGAATATATTAAATAATCGCGCGCTCATATCGAGGCACGCAGATGGTCATCTCACTCGCCCAGGTCGGCGCTGACGCCAGCGGGAGCGTCGTGCGGTTCATCGGTTCGGGGCTTCTTTCCGTCTCGGCCGCTATCTTCGGTTTCTACGCGTTCCGCAATCTCCGGTTGAACCGCTTGGAATCTCAGCGACCGTTCTGGCGGTATCTCGTCTCCATCGGCGTCGCCGGGGTGCTGTACGGCGCGCTCGGAATGGTCGGCGTGCTCTCTCCCGGTCGATGGCTCCTCGCGCTCGGTCACGCGGCGTTTCTGTTCTGCACCGTCTTTCTCTCGTTTGCGATGCGCGAACTGTACTACAACAGCACGTTGGCCCCGCCGTCGGACGAACGACGGATTCCGCTCTCGCAACTGCGCCGAATCGAGGTCGGTTTCGTCGGTATCATCCTTCTCGAACTCGTCGTCGTCCTGCTCCTCGGTCACGGTTCGGTCGTCTCGCTCGTCAAAGGTCTCGGAAGCCTCTCGTTTGCGGTCTACGGCCTCGTCTTCGCCGAGCGGTTGGAGTCGCTCGCACGCGGAACGTCCATCGACACGCTCCGTCGTCACCTGCTTCCGGTTCTCGTCTGCTCCGGCCTGCTCGGACTCGCCGACCTCGGCGTCGTCGTGGGCGTCGAATCGCTGCTCGTCAGTAGCGTCGAGAGCGTCTTCGTCGTGATGATCGGCGCGTTCCTGCTCACCGCGACGATTCGGCTCCAGCAAAACGTTCGGGGTCTTTCGACGCGGTAGTCCCCGTTTTCAATCGAGGCGCGCCATCTCGTCGTCCGTGAGGTCGATGTGCGACGCCGCGACGTTCTCGTGGAGGTGGTCCACGCTCGACGTGCCCGGAATCGGCAGCGTGACCGGTGAGTGATGGAGGAGCCACGCAAGCGCTATCTGTCGGTCCGAGGCGCCGTGGTCCGCCGCGATGTCGTCGAGCACGTCGGCTTTGTCGCCGAGGTCGCCCGCCCCGAGCGGGAACCACGGGATGAAGCCGATGTCGTACTCCTCACAGGCTTCGAGCACGTCCTCGTGTTCGCGGTTGCCGACGTTGTACCGGTTCTGTACCGTGGCGATATCCACGATGTCGCGTGCTTCCTCCAACTGCTCGACGGAGACGTTGCTCAGCCCGACGTGTCGGACTTTCCCCTCGTCTTTTAGCTCCGCGAACGTGTTCACGGTGTCTTCGAAGGGGACGTCGGGGTCCGGGCGGTGGTACTGATACAGGTCGATAGTGTCTACGTTGAGCCGGTCGAGGCTACCGAGGATGGCGTTTCTGATGTATCCCGGCTCGCCGCACTTCGGCCACGAGCCGTCGCGCTCGTCGCGCCAGAGGCCGCCCTTCGTGGCGACCACGAGGTCGGACGGGTAGGGGTGGAGCGCCTCTCCGATGAGCCGCTCGCTCACGGCCGGGCCGTAGGAGTCCGCGGTGTCGATGAAATTGGTCCCGGTCGAGACGACCTCGTGCAGAACGCGGCGCGCTTCCTCCTCGTCGTCGGGTCGTCCGATGATGTCCTCGCCGGTGAGACGCATCGCGCCGTAGCCGAGTCGGTTGACCGTCAGTTCGCCGCCGATGTCGAACGTGTCGCTTTCGTTTTCGAGTGTCACGTCGCTAGCTGTGGATTCGAAGGAGGTAACGTCTTTTGGCGAACGATGCGGGGCCGTTGTTTCAGGGACGTGGCCCGTCCGCGAAAACGGTTCCATTCAGCGGCCGATGAGGGAATACCTATAAACCGCTTCCGCTCATGCCTGCTAGTATGTCACAGGAAGTCGCCGGATTCGACGACGATTCCGGTCTGCCGCCCGCCGTCGTAGAGGGGATTCAGACGTTCAAGGCGGGAGTCGTGAGTACCGCTGTCATGCTGTTCATCTTTCTCGTTTCGGAGGCGGAAACCGACTTCAATCTGGGCGTTCCGGCCGCGATAGCGAAGTTCGTCGGAATGGACGGCGAACCCTATCTCGGATTCGCCGTCTTCGTCGTCGCCGGTGTCGTCGTTTGGCCCCTGCTGTTCGCGGCGATAGAGGACCGGTTCAAAGCGATTCCGGGCGGCGACGACATCGGCGTTCGCGGCATCTTGTTCGCGCTCCTGCTGTGGGTGGCGTTCCTCGGCCTGGGGTCGGCGGGACTCCAACTGGAGGGCGCGTTTTTCTTCCTCTACATCGTCTTCAGCCTGCTCGCACACCTCGCCTACGGCTACTCGTTGGGGGTCTTCTACGGCCGATTCACGCGATAAGCAAAAGTCGTGATTTGACTACTCCAACCGTTCCTCGAACCACTGCCACTCGCGGGAGAAGAAGCCGTACTCCTTCAGGTTCCACACGTCCGCGTCGGTGACGATGGGTCCGTTCCGGTAGGACTGGAGCATGTTCCACACCCAGACCAGCGTGCCGAGCGCGATGATGAACGCGCCGACGGTGGCGACTTGCTGGAGGAACGCGAACTGCGGCGGGTAACTCGCGTAACGACGCGGTAGCCCCATCATGCCGAGGACGATGATGGTGTTGAACGTCAGCATGACGCCGACGAACGTGATCCAGAAATGGACCTTTGCGAGGAACTGATTGTACATTCGACCGGTGAAGATGGGGAACCAGTAGTAGACCGCCGCGAACATGGCGAACGGAATCAGCCCCATGATGATGAGGTGGAAGTGGCCGACGACGTAGTAGGTATCGTGGAGCATGAGGTCGATGGGAATCGAGGCGAGGAAGACGCCCGTCACGCCCCCGATGATGAACGTCGCTATCGACCCGATGCAGAACAGCATCGGTGCCGTCAGGCGGATGTTCCCGTTCCACATCGTGGAAATCCAGTTGAAGACCTTGACGGCGCTGGGCACCGCGATGGCCAGCGACACCGCCATAAAGCTCGCCCTGAGGCGCGGGTCCATCCCGGTCGTGAACATGTGATGCGCCCAAACGCCGAACGAGAGAACGCCGATAGCGAGCGTCGAGTAGACGACGAACTTGAACCCGAACAGCTTCCGGCCCGCGAAGCGCGGCAGGATGAGGCTTATCAACCCCATCGGCGGGAGGACGAGGATGTACACCTCCGGGTGCCCGAAGAACCAGAAGAGGTTCTGCCAGAGGAGCGGCCCGCCACCGCTCAACGCGAAGAACGTCGTGCTGAACACGCGGTCGAACAGCAGCATGATGATGGCGCTGCCGAGCAGCGGGAACGCGAACAGGATGAGGCCGCTCATCGTGAGGAGCGTCCACGAGAAGATGTCGAGTTCGGCCCACTCCACCTCCTTCTGCGTGAACGTCGTCGCGATGATGTTGATGGCTCCCATCGTGGTGCTGAGGCCGGAGAGGTGGAGACCGAGGAGCATCACGTTGATCATCGGATTCGTCTGTTGGCTCGAAAGCGGCGTGTACATCGTCCACCCCGTCGTCGGCGGTTCGAGCCTGAAGAACGGCTCTGCGGCCGCGTTTCCGAGTACGGGTTGAATGACGTTCCCGAAGATGTCGGAGATGAGGCCGAATCGGACCAGCAGGAACGCCGCCGGGAGGAGCCAGAAGGCGATGGCGTTGATGCGCGGGAACGCCATGTCGTCCGCGCCGATGAGGAGGGGAAGGAAGTAGTTCGCAAATCCGAATAGGATGGGCGTGGCGAAGAAAAACAGCATCGTCAGGCCGTGCATGGTGAACAGGCCGTTGTAGGTCGTGGCGTTCCACACGTCCACTTCCGGCGTGAACAGCTCCGTCCGAATCATCATCGCGTCCATGCCACCCCAGAAGAACGCGACGCTTCCGAACAGCAGATAGAGCAGGCCGATATCCTTGTGGTCGACGGTCGTCAGCCACCGGACGAGACCGGTCGGTTTTCCGTACCCGGCCGGAAATCCGCTGACGTAGCCGCCGTCGGTCTTCGGCGTCTGCTTGGGTTTGATTGCTTCTTTGATGTTTATCGAACGAGCGAGCAAGAGCGCGGCGGCGACCAGTGTGAGTCCGAGTCCGACACCGGCCGCGGCTTCTCCGAGGAGATTCATTGTGGTCGTGTCTCTACCAAATATCGGTAACTGTCGGTCGTGATTTTACGGTGCGATGCGGCTCGTAATCCCACTTGGGACGGACGTGTCTTAACCGACTGGGCCGTTCCCAGTCGATGAAAACGGTCGTCGATATTTATCTGGACTTTCGAAGCGGGACGCCGACGACCGGATGCCGGGTCTGCATGAGAACGGATTGGGTGTTGCTACCGAACAACACCTTCTGAGCGGGGCTCCGTTTCTGGGTCAGGCCGAGCGCGATTTCGTCGGCGTCGGTCTCGTCTGCGGCGGTGAGCAGGTCGTGGGCGGGGTCGCTCGCGTTCGTGTTCTGCTCCGTCTCGACGTCGAACGTCTCGCCGAGGCGGTCCTCGAATACCGAGAGCGCCTCCCGTCCCTGTTCGACCATCTCCTCGTCGTTTCCGCCGTGGAGGGAGTTCAGGACGTGAACCTCGTCGGCTTCGGTAAGCCGCGATTCGAGGTAGTCACAGAGCTTCTCGCTCGTCTCGGCGCTGTCGGTTCCAGCGACGATTCGGGTCATACGTGCACAGATACGCGGGGGAACCATAAACCGGTTGGCAGGCGAAATGACGTGATTCGGTCGGTACACGATTCTTTCACCATCGTTTTGGAACTATCGCGGTTGGCTCACCCGCGGATTTCCACAACTATACAATCCCGCCGCCACTGACACAGTGACATGAACGACATCGCTCGGCTCGCGGACCGCATCCGCGACGCCGAAACCGTCGTCGCGTTCACGGGTGCGGGGATGAGTACCGCGTCGGGAATCCCCGACTTCCGAAGCGATTCGGGTCTTTGGAATCGGTTCGACCCGGAAGATTTCTACTACCAACGGTTTCGCGCCGACCCCGCCGCGTTCTGGTCCGACCGCCTCGCGCTCCACGAGACGATGTTCGGCGACGACATCGAACCCAACGAGGCCCACGACGCGCTCGCCGAACTCGCCGACGATGGGCAGCTAGACGCCATCATCACGCAAAACACGGACGGCCTCCACGCGTGCGGCGGCCGCGGCGATTCGATAGCCGCGGAACTGCTCGAACTACACGGCAACGCCCACCGCGTCGTCTGTGAAGAGTGCGGGCGGCGAACGGACGCCGCCCCGGTTCGTCGTCGCATCGAATCCGGCGAACTGCCACCTCGATGTGGCGACTGTGGCGGTCTCTTCAAACCGGACGTGGTGTTGTTCGGTGAGCGGTTGGACGAGGACACGCTCTATCGCGCTCGCCGCTACGCACAACGGGCGGACGTGTTCCTCGCCATCGGGTCGTCGCTCACGGTCGAACCGGCGGCGTCGCTCCCGCGAACCGCCGACCGCGGCGGAGCGACGACGGCCGTCATCAACTTCGACGAAACCCCGTTCAGTCCCACCGCCGCGTTCGACGTTCGCGGGGACGTGACCGACGTTCTCCCCGACCTCAGGGCGAGCGTCGTGGAGTGACGGATACGCCTCGCATCACCGGCATCGCTCCGTATCACCGGCATCGCTCCGCACCACCGGCACCGCTCCGCACCGTTCGAACGCGTCTCCGCGCCCCGACCTCTCGGATTCGTGACGGAAGAACGGTTTTTGATGGTGCGGGTCGTACGCCCTATCATGGTTGATAATGACACACAAGCAACCGTGGAGGTCGAGGTCGGCGAGGACGTCGCGGAACCCGATTTCGACAGTCTCTCCGGCATCGTCACGGACGGGTTCATCGGTGCCATCGGCGGCCTCGTCGGCACCGCCGTCATGACGGCCGTGTTGCTGGTCGGGACGACCCTCGGCGCGTTCGACCTCAACTCGTTTTCCGTGCTGGCGCGGCTCACGGGTGCCGACGTGCTCCTTCCCTCGAATCCAGCGGCCGTCGGGTACGTCATCTTCCTCGGCGGCGGGATGATCACGTGGCCGCTCCTGTTCGTCTCCATCGGGTCCTACCTGCCGGGCGAGACGTACGCGGCGAGGGGGATTCCCTACGGGTTCGTCCTCTGGACGGGGTTCGTCCTCGCGTTCTACGACGGCTACACCGGGGTTCTGCTCGCGTTGTACCTGCTGTTGACCCTGCTCGCGCACTTCGCGTACGGCTTCGCCCTCGGCTCCGTGTTCGATTATCTCTCCAAGCGCCCGACGACGCTCGTCTGATTTTTGCGAACGACTCGTCGGGAGAACCCATCGACGTCGAGTACTCGTGTTCGGGTCGCCGTTCGTGTTTTTGAAAAAACGTCGTGGCGAACGGGACGAAATATCCACGACTGCGAACGGGTCGGGTCGGAGACGTGTCGCCGATAACTGAACTACTATTTCCCGTCGGCCCCTAGATGTCGTATGGACATCCCTGACGAGAGTCACGCGGGGGCGAGTCAAGCGCTCTCCCGACTTTCCACCCCCCTGCTCGCGCTCGATTCCGACTGGCGGGTCACGTATCTCAACGACCCGGCGCGCGAACTGCTCGGCGTCGGAATCGACGAGCGCCTCCCGTCGGCGCTGCCGACCGCGGTCGGGGAGACGATTCTCGACCACGCCGAGACGGCGATTCGCAACGACCGAACCGAATCGTTTTCCGTCGCCACGGACCCCCGATACGAGGCGACCGCCCATCCCGACGCGGACGGCGTAACCGTACTGTTCCGTGAGCCGACCCCGGCCGCGACCGAGGACGTCATCGCGGAACTCGACCTGAAGGAGCGAGCCATCAACGAGGCACCGGTCGGCATCACCATCGCGGACGCGGAATCGGGAGACCAGCCGCTGTTGTACGTCAACGAAGCGTTCGAGGAACTGACCGGGTACGACTTCGACGAAGTGCAGGGACACAACTGCCGGTTCCTCCAAGGGGAACATTCGGATGCGGATGCCGTCGCCGCGATGCGCGACGCCATCGACGCCGAGGAACCCGTTTCGGTCGAACTGCTGAACTACCGCAAGGACGGCACCGAGTTCTGGAACCGGGTGGACATCGCGCCGATTCGTGACGAGACGGGGACCGTCACCCACTTCGTGGGCTTCCAGACGGACATCTCGGAGCGAAAGCGCGCCGAGGAGGCCGCCCACCACCGCGCCACCGAGCTCGAACACCTGCTCGAACGAATCGAGGGACTGCTCGGGGACGTCACCAGCGAGGTCGTGGAAGCGCCGACCCGCGAAGCCATCGAGACGGCCGTCTGTACGCAAGTCACGCAGGTCGAACCATACAACTTCGCGTGGATCGGCGAGCGCGACGTTCGAACCGACGCCGTGGAGGTGCGGACCGTCGCCGGGGAGTGTGACCCCGACCCCGACCACCCCATCGTCACCGAGGCGCTGGAGACCGGCGAGCTACAGGTCGATACCCTCGGAATCGAGGGCTGTGCCGCTGTCGCCGCCCTTCCGATTTCCTATCACGACACCGAATACGGCGTTCTGGCAGTGTGTGCGACGAAAGCCGACGCGTTCGACGAACGCGAACAGGTCGTGCTTCGCTCGCTCGCTCGCGCCATCGGCAGCGCCATCAACGCCCGCGAAACGCGCCGCATCCTCATCGCCGACAGCGTGGTCGAAGCCGAGTTCTCGTTCCGCGGTTCCGACCTCTTTTTCGTCGATATCGCGGACCGCGCCGAAGCCGACATCAGCTACCTCCAATCGACCAATCGGGAGGACGGGTCGGTCGTCTCGTTCTTCTCGGTCCGCGGGGCCGCCCCGGACGACGTGCTCGATATCGTGGACGACCGGGACGACGTGCTCGACGCGCGACCGGTCGCTGAACAGGACGACGAAACCGTGTTCGAGTTCGTCCTTCCTTCGGGGACGCTCGTCTCCACGATGTCGGATTACGGCGGTAAGACGCAGACCATCACGGCGACGCCAGACGAGTCCCGCGTCCTCGCGGAGTTTCCACAGGATGCCGACGTTCGCGGACTCATCGAGCGACTGAAGGAGTCGTATTCCGGCACGGAACTGCTCGCCTATCGACACCACGAACGCCCGGCGAAGACCAAACAGGACTTCATCGAGAGCCTGACCGACACCCTCACCGAGCGGCAGTTGACGTCGCTTCAGAAGGCCTACGTCAGCGGCTTTTTCGACTGGCCTCGACCGGTGACGGGCGAGGAACTCGCCGAGTCGATGAACATCTCCCGCTCGACGTTCCACGAGCATCTCCGGGCCGCCGAGCGGAAACTGTGCGCCGAGTTCTTCGGCGACGGCTCGCAGTAGGGTGTGGCCGATTCCGTTTTTCTCACCCTACGAACTGGCGTATGCACCGCTTACTTCCGCGGCAGGCGTCTCATAACAATATAGGCTGTCGTGAACATCTCTGCTATGCCCGGCGTAATCGGTGGTACCGTCAGCAGTCGAGCACTCGGTGAGATGTTCGATGCAATGGACGACGAGGAGTGGTACGAGACCGCGGAACGCTCC
The DNA here is from genome assembly GCF_026008575.1 of Haladaptatus sp. T7. Lineage (NCBI taxonomy): Archaea > Methanobacteriati > Methanobacteriota > Halobacteria > Halobacteriales > Haladaptataceae > Haladaptatus > Haladaptatus sp. T7. The sequence goes on along the minus strand of NZ_BROP01000010.1, from coordinate 16,217 downwards.
GTCGGTGACTGTCGAATCGGACTCGTTCATCACGGCGACCGCGACCCGAACGGATGGACGACGTGGCAGGACGGCGCGCGCGTCGGCATGCTCCACGGTGTGGTATCGAACCGCGCCGAACTGGGCTGTTCGACCGCCGACATCTTCGAACGGGTGCTCGCAGACCCCGACCGAACGCTTCCGAAACTCAGCGGTCCGTTTCTGCTCGTCGCCGCCGACCGCACGACTACCATCGTCGCGAGCGATAAACTCGGGACGCGGCCGTGTTACTACTCGTCCGTCGATGGGTTCCTGTTCGGCAGTCAACTCTCCTCGCTCGTCACACGGCTCCACGACCCGCGGGTCGACGAGCGGGCGGTGAGCGACATGCTGTTCATGGGCTACGTGTTCGGCCGCAAGACGCTCGTGAGCGACGTTCGGTCGCTCCGCCCCGCGTCGTACCTCCGGTACGAGGACGGTAACGTCGAATCGCATCGATACTGGGAACCGGACTTCGGCATCGCTCCACAGGAGGGGTACGTGGACGAGGCCGTCCGTCGCTACCGCCGAGTGGTCGGCAACGTCGCCGATACTATCGACGGGCGAACGGGGGTGTGGCTCTCCGGCGGACTCGACAGCAGGACGCTCGCCGCCGCCTTGAAACGAGAAATCGGTTCCGTCCGAACGTTCACCTACGACAACTCCGCGACGCAGGAGGACCGCACGGGTGCCGAGCGCGTCGCAGAGTCGCTTTCCCTTCCCAACAAGTTCTGTGAGTACTCCGCCGGGGAGTTCGTCGATACCATCGAACGCGGTGTCGACATCATGGACGGGATGTTGCAGTGGTCGTTCTTCGTCAACCTTCCGCCCGTCTTAAACGACGTGTCGGGACAAGTGGACGTGCTGTTCGAAGGAAGCAGCCAAGGCGAGTTCTTCGGCGACGTGCTCTATCGGTCGTATCTGACCGGCAAGTCGTCGGTCGATGCGCTGGTCGCCCAGAAAGGACAACTCCCCCCCGCTGACGTTCGAACCCTCCTCTCGTCGGACATCTCCCCCACGCAATCGCTCGGTCGCGTGGTCGAGGAGAGCACACAACCTCGGCGAGAACATCGCACGCTCGACGCGCTCTGGGAACTGTTCGCCGATTCCCACTTCCGGTCGAATCGACTCTACCGCAGTCAGGCCGGAACCCGCGTCCCCTTCGCCGACGGCGAGTTCATGAATCACGTCGCCCGGATGCCCTATCAGCGATACCGAATCGGCTCGATTCCCGGCACGCGCGGCCGAATTCCGTCGGCCGTCGCGCCCCTCAAACTCGAAGTGGCGCGGCGAGTCGGTGGACCGTCCGCCACGGTTCCGTACAACCGGACGAACCGACCGCCGACGTCGCCGTTGGCGCTCCACGCCGCCGGTTTCGTCGCCGATAACGTCAAGAAACGACTTACCGGGCCGGACACCTGTTTGATGGGTCGGTGGTACCGGACCAATGCGACGATGCGGTCGTTCGTCGATGGCCTGTTGGACGACGCCTGTAGCCGCGAGGTCTTCGATTCGAACGCGATTCGGAATCTCCAACACGAACACCTCGACGGGCACACGGACCATTTGAAGCCGATTTCGGCGATCACGACGCTCGAACTCTGGCTCCAAAAGCACCTCGACGCCGCCCGTCCCAGTGCGGGTCAGCGCGTTCAGGTGCGCGAAGCGAAATAGTATATAAACTATTTTGTATACATTGAATCTGAATAGCAACGTTCAATAGTCGCCGATTGAACGATTCGAACGCATGGTACGCGATGAGACGGTACGTGGCGTCCGGTCGCGGAACAGTCTTCGTGCACCCTTCGCCCCGTCTCTCGTCAGGTCGTCTCGATGCTGTCTCTCGTTTGGCTCGTCTCGCGGATTTCGATGGAGACGCGACGACCGCCGTTTTCTGAATATAATTATCGGAACCATTACACCACACTATTTTTGATAATTTTGAAAAAACGGGCTTATATTCGGGTAATCTAATAAATACTGGCCGTTCTAACAGTAACGTATAAGCATTCAGGCTGTGATGCCGACACAGGTTGGTCACGAGTGGCTCAACAAACGGACGACAAATCGACAACCGAAACTCCAAAATCCAAACTTGCAGCTCTGCTCCTCCCCGTTCTGGGTGTCTGCTGGGTGGTGTTTATGGCGTTCCCCGGATTTCTCGGTGAGGAGACGACCATCGATTACGCCGCGATGGCGCTCGGTGCCGGATTGATGGTCGCCGGTGTGTTCCGATTCCTCTACTCTCCCTCGGAGACGGACGAATAGCGCCGAAAGAGGGAGGACGCTGTGGCGCGTATTGGCGGCGATGACGCTCGGCGTATTCCTGCTCGTCGAACTGGGTATCGCCATCGTGTTCCTCTCGGTCGGCATCGCTCTCATCTCCCGCTGCCGGGCGGACGACGAGTGGCAACCCCGCGGCCTCGTGGACATGGAACGCGACGCCGGAATCGACGAAGAGTGGCGCTAATCTCGCCACTGCGAGTGAAGCTCGCTGTGATGTGCCCGCTCGTCGGGGTCGGTGATGATGGAAATCATCTCCCTCCTGTCGAGGCCGTACTGACGGTCGTCGTTGCGCGTGACGAGTGACCGATTTCGCAGCTCCGTCAGAAGGCTTTGAATCTGTTCGACGGACGCCGTTACCGCGGCCGCGATTTCGTGGACGGTCATCGGTCCGTCCGTTGCGAGCGTCTCGACGATATCCCACGTGTGGTCCTCGTTGCACAACGATTCACGTCGTGCAGCGTCGATTCGTACCGCAACGGGGTCCGCGTTCGCTAACTCCACGAGCGAGGCGGTTTCGGAAACCGAATCGTTCGAGACGGCGCCCCCGAGTCGCCGCCCGCGCTCCCGAAGCGCCCGTTGGTAGGCCTCTATCGAGCCTTTGTCGTCCGGGCTTTCCCGTCCCTCCGAATCGTTTGCTCCCCACGTCTTCCCCGCCGTCGCGGTTCCGTCGGTGGTTTCGAGACGTTCGTCGGTGGGTTCGGAGGATTCGGCGGATTCGACGGTAGACTCGTCGGATTCGGCGGTGTCCGTTCCGTCGGCGTCGGTCGGCGCATCCGATTCGACCGATTCGAAGTCATCGTAATCGTCGTGGTCGTCTCGGCTCTCCGGTTCCCCGATGTCCTCGATATCGCGGTTCCACTCGCCGAACGAGCGGAGTTCCGTCTGCTCGTTCTCCAGTTCCTCGACGCGCTCTCTGAGCTCCCGGATTCGCTCGTTTTTCTCCCGGAGTCGTTCCTCGAACTCCTCGGGGCCGCCGAGGTCGCCGTGGGCGAGAGCGTTCGCCATCTTTCGCGCCGCGTTTGACACGTCTCGCGCCGTCTGCAGCTCGTTTTCCAACTCGGCGATTCGTTCCTGCTTGCGCTCCAGTCGGCTTTCGAGTTCGGCAACGCGGTCGTGTTCTTGTTCCTGTAGTTCCGTGATTCCCTCCAAATCCTCCATCAGCGCGTCGCTGACGGATTTGAGCTCCGGTCGCTCGAAGTCGTCCAATCCCGGCGTCGCGCCCGCGTCGAACGTCCGTTTGCGGTTGAACTGCACGCGTCGAATTCCGCTGTCGGTCCAGTCCGTCTGCACGAAGGCCTCCCCGGCGTTCAGGTTTGGAACCTCCTCGCCGTACTCGCTGCCGACGATTCGGCTGACGACTTTCGTGTCGTTTTCCCACGTCAGGCGGTGCCAGACCAGCCAGTTCGCCTGCGTGATGAAGTCCTTTTTCACGTCGGCCGGGCGCTGGCTGATGCCCATGATTCCGAGTCCGTGTTTCCGCCCGCGTTTGCCGACCTTGATGAGCATCTTGCCCGTCTCGCCCATCCCGCCGCCCTCCGGGATGTACTCGTGGCACTCCTCGACCACCAGCAAGAACGGCTTTTTCAGCTTCTTCTCCTTGGCGAACAAGTGGCGCGCCGTCTCGCGGATGAGCGCGTCGGCCTCGTCCTCGTCCAGATATCCCGACACGTCGATGATGATGGGGACGTTCTGTTCGAGCGCCAGCGACGCGACCTTCTCGGCGTGTTCCGCGCCGACTTGGATGTCACACTCCTCGTCAGCGCCGACGTGGAGGAGTTCGTACTCCTCTTTCAGGCCGTAGTACTCGCCGTCCGCGTCGATGATGGCCACCGGATAGCCGGCGTCCAGCAGTTGCTCGACGACGACGGACGCCGTGTTCGACTTCCCGCTTCCCGACTTTCCGGTGACGAATCCCCGTCCTGTCAGGATTTCGACGACCGGAATCGCCACTTCGGTGTCGTCGGCGACGAGATGACCGACCGGCAGTTGTTGTTCGTTGTCCATTCTCTTACATCCCGATTCGACAGAGATTCCTTCAATTTTTGCATCAGGGGTATTTTGCGTCGATGCGGGTCGAAACACCGACGGATGGTCGTGTCTGGTCGCGGCTTCCGGTATAAACGTTCGGACGGTTCGAGTTTCGAGTACCGACGGCTCGATTGTACCGTCTCTCACTCGTGTACTATCGTAAACTGTGAAATACTGAATCGTATCTGATTTTACTGAACGACTGTTCTCAATACTGAATTTTCTCGTATGACACTAAAATATACTAGAAGACACTGACTCTTACTGAAATATACTATCCGTCGAACTGGAAAGTGAATAGACGAGCGAGGCGGAGTAGCCTGCACGCCGCGCCGTAATCGCTTTCCCGCGTGCGGTCGAACGGTCGGCTAGCATGGCGATTCTGGGCAACGCGACGTTCATCGAGGGGTCCCTGACGTGAAACGCATCGCCGTCGTCGGCGGCGGTGTCGCCGGGTTCGGCGTCGCGCTCGCCGCCGGTGACGACGCGGACGTGACGGTTTTCGAGCGCAACGAGCGCGTCGGTGGCCGCGCCGCGACGCACGAGCGGGCGGGCTGCGTCTACGACGTCGGCGCGAACTACGTCAAAAGCGACGACGAGCGCGTCTCCCGGGTCGTTCGGGAACTCGGGGACGGCTTGGTCGAAACCGACGGTCCCGTCTGGACGTTCGACGCTGACGGCGAGATTTCCGAAGGGCGCGACGAGGAGACGCCGAAGTGGACGTATCGGAACGGCCTCGGGACGCTCGGGAAGCGGTTGTGCGAGGCCAGCGGCGCGACGGTCAGGACCGACACCCGTATCGCCGGTCTTCGCCGTCACGACGCGTGGTACGTCGAGGACGACGACGGCGACGAGTACGGGCCGTGGGACGCGCTCGTGCTCACCCCGCCAGCGCCGATAACGGCGTCCCTCCTCGACCTCGCGGCGTGGGACGACGAGGCGCGTCGGGAACTCCGCGAGCACGTGGGTCACGTGCCCTACCGTCCGATACTCTCCGTCGCGCTGCACTACTCGTTCGACATCGAGCGACCGTACTACGCGCTGGTGAACGCGGACAAAGAACACGAAGTCGGATGGGTGGCGCGCGAATCCTGCAAGCCGGGTCACGTCCCGGACGGCGAGAGTCTGCTCGTCGTGCAGATGGCCCCCGACTGGTCGGCGACCCACTACGATGACGACGATTTCGAGGTCGCCACCGCGGTCGCGGACCGGGCGGCCGACCTCCTCTCCGAACACTCGCTCGCGGCACCGGACTGGTACGACGTGATTCGCTGGCGGGATGCGCTCCCGGACGACGGGGCCGACAGGAACGTGCTTCGACAGGGAGCCGCGGCGGACCTCTTTTTCGCCGGCGATTGGGTGGCTGGAGAGGGTCGAGTCCACCGCGCGCTGGCGAGCGGACTCGAAACGGGCGACGAGATTTCGGACTGACGGCGTTACCCCGCCCAGTTGTCGTGCTCCCGAATCGACGTTGCTTTGTTGTGGTACTCCTCGTAGAGCGATTCCGCCCACGACCGGACTTGGGGGGAGTCGGTGTCGGCGAAGACCCGGAGGACGCCGGTTTCGTCGTAGCCACCGACGCCCACGCGGTCGTCGAAGATGGCCAGTCCGAATGGCAACTCGTCGTGGATGTACAGGTCGAGTTGTCCGCTCTCGATGGCCGCCTCGGTCGCATCGTGGTGGTCGTCGAGGATTTGGTCGATAACCGGGGGGAGATAGATGATCTCGGTTCGCATGCCGTCGAGGATGCTGTCGCGGATCTCGTCCACGTACATCGGCGCGATGGTGGTCGTATCGAACCCGCGGAGCGTCCCGGAGTCGCGTAACAGAGAGACGAAACGGCGGACCGGCCGGTACGGGTCGCCCGACTCCTGGACCGTGATGGTCGCGTCGGCGAGCAGTTCGACGTCGATGTCGGTTCGGTCGAGGGACGGCAACAGCGCCCCTAACTTCTCCGCGGCGGTAACCGTGTCCTGCAAGTGTTCGACTTCCCGAGCCACGATTCGACCCAAGGGGGTGAGTTCGTACGTGCCACCGACGCGACGGATGAGCGTTTTATCTGCCAGCTCCCGGACGATTCGATGTGTCGTAGTCCGTGACACGTCGATTTCGTCCTGTAGCTCCGCACGCGTCAGCGACCGCCCCGCCAACGCGTGCAACGTATCCGCCCGCTTGACAGCGGTGACGACGATTTCCGAGTTCCCACTGTCACTCATCGACTGTCACATGGTCCTTCTCCGGTATAGTGTTTCACTCTGCGAACCGCGTTTCGCGTTCCGGGACGGTTCCGTAATGCGGCAGTATTCCGCTCAGTAATTATATCATTCCTGGATTCCATTTTCGTTCATGGCTGTCGAACCAAAAACGACGACCGACGTTACCGAATCGGCCAGTTCGAGTTCCGGAACGGGACTCGACGAAAACATCGCCGGAGCGCTGGCGTATCTGTTTAGTCCCCTGACGGGTATCCTGTTTTTCCTCCTCGAAGGGGAAAACGAGTTCGTCAGGTTCCACGCGGCACAGAGCATCGTCTTCGGCGTCGGCCTGTTCGCGGTGTACGTCGGGATGACCGTCTTCCAGATGATGTTGCTCCTCGTTCCCCGTCTCGGCGGGTTGCTCTCCCTGTTGTTCTCGCTGGCGTATTTCGTCGTCGGCTTCGCCGCCTTCCTGACGTGGCTCTTCCTGCTGTACAAGGCGTACTCGAACGAGCGCTTTGCCCTCCCCGTGTTCGGCAAACTTGCGGCCCGACTCGCGTAACATGCGACGGATAGCACTTCTCATCGTCGTCGCGGTCGTCGTCTCCGCCGGATGTTCCGGTGTTTCGAACCAACTCGACGACTCCGCCCCGGACGGGTCGTCGGGTGGCGACGGCGCGGCGGGAACGACCGTGGATGACGCGTTCCTCCCGTTCGCGTTCGAGCGCCCCGGAACATACACCTACGAAACCTACGAGAAGGATGCCGGGACCGGGACGATAGTCTGGGACGTCCAGTCGGTCGATGGCGAAAACATCACCATGCGCGGTTCGTTCACGCACGACGGGAAGACCGAAGAGCGGACCGCCACGTTCACGCGGGAGGAGGCGCTGGTGCAGGTCGCGTTCCTGCCGGGCGGTGAATACGCCAGCATGACCATGTTCTCGCCGTCGATGAACGGCGTGTACGGCAACGACTTCCGCGTCGGCAACACGTGGACGGTCCCGTCCTCGAAAGGGACGATGACGTACGAGATAACGGGGACGAAGACGTTCGCCGGTATCGAGTGCTACAACTCGGAGATCAGGGTCAACGGCTCGATTTTCACCGATGCCTGCTACTCGCCCGACCACGGCACCGCGATGTACGGCGTCATCTACGACGAGGACGGGACGAAAGTCCGAGAGATGAAACTGGTGGACTACGAGCGAAACTAACCCTTCTTCACGGCCTCTCCACCTTCGGTTCACGTTCGTATCGCTGAACGCCACCAGAAGAGCGATAATCCCCCGGTGCACACACCGCTTCTCGAAGAACTCGAAGAAGGTAAACCATGAATTCCTCCCGTCATCGAACAGTCGTGGTGTTGACTGCCTTGCTTCTCGTCGCGACCGTCCCCCTCGGGTTCGTCGTCTCGGCGAGTGCGGGCGAGCCGATGCACCACGCGACACCAGCACAGCCGGAGTCGAACGCGCCGACGCTCGATTCGCCGGTTTCCGTCGGTCCCTACGGCCGACCCACGTCGCAAAGCGTCTTCGCGGCGGCGGAGTACGCCGACATCGACGAGGCACCCGGTTCGACCACCGTTCGGAGCTACAGCCGATACGACGGGTCGAATCCCCTCGAAAACTCGACCCGGGCGAAGATATACGACGCTATCGCAGATGAACCCGGACTCTCCCTCTCGGCGTTGAGCGAGCGGACCGAAATCCCCCGCTCGACGGTTCGATACCACGTTCGAATCCTCCAAGAGGAGGGGTTGGTCGAGACGACCACGGTCCGCGGGAAACGTCGCGTGCATCCGGCCGGGGACGAGAACCCCGAGCTAGCCGCCTCGCTCTCGGATGATTCGACGGCGACCCTGCTCGAAACGGTGGCCCGCGACGGTCCCGCGAGCGTCTCCGACCTCGCGGACGCGCTCGACCGAACGCCGGGAACCGTCTCGTATCACTTGGAGCGCCTCGCCGACGACGGGCTCGTCGAGCGGGAACGTGCTGGTAACGCGGTCGTCACGACGCTCGCCGACGACGTTGCGGCCGCCATGGATACCGGGAACGCCATCGACGCCGACTGAATCGGTTTTGAAGGACTGGTCAAAACCTCCTTTTAACTGCCGTGACTGGTCGTAGGTGCGGACGGATGCGGGGCACCCGAGAAACGAGACAACCTGACACGCGGACCGTGCCGTCTCCGAGTGACGTGCGTCACTCCCAACCCAGAGACGTTCCCTGCACCGCACCGCGACAGCAGTACCCTGACAACCGACTGTCATTCCCGTGGTAAACGACGGGTATGCGGGCGACGCGCCCGACACTCGTCTTCGTGCTTCGGCCTTCCCAACCCCTACCCAGACTGCCGTCTCCGTTTCCACGCACCGAGCGCGGCGTTTCCCACGGTATTTCACTTTCACTCTACTCCGGTGAGCTTTTTGTCTCTCACGTTCGAAACGCGATGCATGAGGCTGATGCGACGGTTCGGCGTGGCCGAAAAGTCGGACCGTCCGTACGAGTGCAAGCGGTGTGAAACGGCGTTCTCGGTACAGTATCAAGTGTGTCCCGAGTGCGGCAGTTACTCCGTCGAGCGAGACGAGTGGGACTGACGAACGAACAGTTCGTCGCCCGCTTCCACGTCGTCGGCCACGTCCCTCGAAAACTCGAACACGGCATCCCCCGTTCCGCGGGCCGTCCCCGTCCATTTGGGCAGCCGGGCGACGCGCGTCACCCGTCCGCCCGTCGTCCAGACCACATCGAGCGCGAGCGGTGTCAGTACCGTCGACGCCCGATGGTCGCCGACCGAATCGAACTCGAACACCAGCGCGTGGTCGCCGGACGCGGCGAGTCGGACCAGTCCGCCGACCCGCGAACCGAGGTCGGTGACGTATTCGCCCCGTGAAACGAGTCGCCGCTCCGCCCCGTCCCGTCGATGAACGACGTGCACGGTCATCGTTCTCGCCGAGTCGTTGTCACGTTTTCTGTCCTCGATAGCCGTGACCGAGAAGCAGCGTACAGACGTGCAAGGCGAGCAACCCGACGAATATCGGGAGGATGTTTCCACGTACCCCGTTGAGAAGGAGGGGGAGGTAGACCAGCGGAAGCGATACCGATAACCAGAAGCTGACGAGTTGAACGGGTGGGGTGACGAACTGATGACTGACCGTGGAGAGTATTTCGACCAACGACATGATAGATTCCACACCCCTCAGTATGAATACTATTGGCCGGATAATCGCGTCTAACCGGTGGTTAAGTCGCTCGGTGGGTGCGGGCGCGAACCCATTTTCCCCGACGTAACCGAACCCCACGTGCCCCGTTTCGACTCGATTCCGTCTGACTCCGCCATCATTCGATTCGCTCCGAGAGCGGTGGCTGTGGACCGTAAGACAGCCGATTTCTGCGAACCGTGCTCACGTCTTGCCTTTCTTCCGCTGAGGCGTATGACTGATGTTCATGATTGTCTGACGATGATTTATGATTTCGCGGGGTGTATGTGAGACACAGAGTCCCGTGCCCCACGGGAGGATGTTCCAATGTCCAACTCAGGTAAGCACACGCACCCCGCGGAAACGGCCCCCGAAACGTATCACACGTGCCACGACTGGACCGACTCGAAACAGCTCAGTACGACCGTCATGACGGCCATCGCCGAGGCGATGGACGCCGACCCGACCGAAATCGGTCCGCTGTACGACCGATTCGACCCCGACGCGCTGGACGGGTTGTTCTCCCCGCGCAGCGACGGGGCTCCGCGAACCGGCGGTCGCGTCGGATTCACCTTCGAGGGGTATCACGTTTTCATCAGGAGCGACGGACACATCTCGGTCCGTCCGTTGCCCGACGTCGGCGACGTCATCGACGCCCCCGATGTCATCGACGCCTCCGACGCCCCTGACGCCAGCGAAGGGACGTAGATTTTTGTCGCTCCCGCTCCCACGGGACGGTAATGCGATGATTCAGCTACCGATACGGCGGTGTCCGTCCTGTGGCTATCTCGGCCCGGTCGGACGCTTCGTCGACGACGAATCGAACGTGACGTGTCCCCGATGCGGCAACGAACTCGGGGGAATCTACGACCCTCGACTGGCATGAGCGACAAGAAACTCGGCGACGCGATAGCGGAATATCTCACCAGCATCGAGGCGGGCAACTACCGCGCCAACGCCGGGTCCGCACTGAAGGGATGGGAGCACTGGCTGGCCCGCGAGCGCGACGTCACCCACCTCGATTCCGTTGACGTCATCGACTGCCGCCGCTACGCGCGACATCTCAAGCGACAGGTGCGCGACGGCGAGGTAAAATCGTCCACGGCACACACCTACTACGCCTACGTCCGGGCGTTTCTCGGCTTCTGTGAGGCGGACGAACTCATCTCCCGAAACCCGGCCGCAGTCTCGCGGGCGACGGCCGAACTGCCGGAGGACACCGCCGACGCCGACCGCCAGTTCTGGTCGGCCCGCGACCGCAACGCGATACTCTCGTTCATGGACCGCCGCGTCGAGGAGGCGCTGGACGGCGAGGCCGACGTCTCGCGCGAACGCGCCTACCGCGACCGCGCGCTCGTCCGACTGCTCGCGCTGACCGGCGTCCGCGGCGCGGAGGTGTTCCGCGACCCGGCGGACGACAAGCGGAGCGGCATCGCGTGGGACGACGTGGACATCGAGGGCGGTTCGGTTCGCGTCTTCGGCAAATCGCGCGAGTACGAGTACGCCCAACTGCCGCGGAAGGCGGCGGACGCGCTGGAGCGCTATCATCGGGTGTACGACCCGCCGACACCACGGTTTCCGGTGTTTCCAACCGACCACGCACCCTCGAAGTACCGAGTCGCGCGGGAGGCGTTAAGCGAGGAGTTTTCGGAATCGCGCGTCGAGAAATTACTCGACGAAAACGACATCGACGACGTGATACGCGACCACGAAATCGTCCTCCCCGCGATATCCACCCGCGGCGCGCGCAACCTGATGAAACGCCTCTGCGAGTCGGCCGGACTCGACATCGACGGCGAGTACCTGAAACCGCACGGCGCGCGGCGCGGACTGGGCCACCAGTTGTACAGCGAAGGACACGCCGAACTGGCCCAGTCGGCGCTCCGTCACGCCTCTATCACGACGACCCACGAGAGTTACTCGAACATCCGCGCCAGCGAGACCGCGGAGCGCGTGGACGACGTACTGGACGAGGGCTGACTCGCGCCGACGTCTGCCCGGTATCGCGTTTTCTCGACCCTTTTCGACGGGTGTACCAGAACCCCTTTTCTCGCCGACTCGCTAGTGTCGAACGATGAGCGAATCGACGCGAGGAATCCCCCGGCGCGAGTTCATGAAAGCGGCCGTCGCCATCGGCGGGTCGGCGGCGCTGTCGGCCTGTCTCGACCGGGGCGGAATGCCGGACGTACCGAAGGGACCGTCCGACCTCTCGACGCTCCCGGAGCGACAGCACGCGTGGAATCGGTTTCTCGCCACGGACGACCACGGCAACAACGTGGCCGCCCGTCACAAAATCCTGCTCTTCCTGAACTACCGTGGCGACGGCACGCCGACCGACGCCGAGCGTGAGACGGTCGAACGGTCGCTTCGGAGCCTCGAACGCGCCTACAAGCGCGGCCACGACGGGTTGTTGTTCTCCATCGGCTACTCGCCGTCGTACTTCGAACGGTTCGGCGCGACGGACGTGCTCCCGAAACCCAAGGCGCTCGCGTCGTTCGAGGACCCGAAACTGGACGAACAGGACGCCGTGGTGCAACTCGAAAGCGACCATCCACAGCTCGTCCTCGCGGCCGAGGAGGCGCTCCTCGGAAACCGCGACGAACTGAACGGCGTGGACGTGAGCGGCGTCACGGACGTGTTCGAGAAGGCGGACCGACGGACGGGATTCGTCGGGGACGGCCTGCCCGCTGACCATCAGGACGTGAACGGGATTCCCGACTCGAACCCCGTCCCGGAAGACGCGCCGCTCTACATGGGGTTCAAGTCCGGCTTCAAGAAGAATCAGGCGAGCGAGGACCGAATCACGATTCAGGACGGACCGTTCGCGGGCGGGACCACCCAACACATCTCCAACATCGAACTGCACCTTGACCAGTGGTACGAACAGGACAGCCGCGACCAGCGCGTCGGCAAGATGTTCTGTCCGGTGCACGCCGAGGAGGGGAAAGTCGAAGGCGTCGGGAACAATCTCGGCGATTCGAGCGAGATGACGGACGAGTGTATCGACCACGTGGAGGACCACGCCCGAGAGCGCGGCATGGTCGGCCACTCCCAGAAGGCCGCCGGAGCTCGAAAGGACGACTCACCGGTCATCCTCCGACGGGACTTCGACTCGACGGACGGCGGCAAGGCGGGTCTCCACTTCGTCGCCTTCCAGCGCACCATCGAGGACTTCGAATCGACGCGCACCGCCATGAACGGCGACGACCTCGCCGGAAACTCCTCCGTGGGTCAACGGCTGAACAACGGCATCCTCCAGTACATGACCGTGACTCGACGCGGAAACTTCCTCGTCCCGCCGCGCTCGCTTCGCTCGCTTCCGACGCCGAACCCGACATAACCGCATCGGGCGACTCGGGTGGCGTTCTCCCCTTTTCGACGGGTGTACCAGAATCCCTTTTCGCGGGGAGTGGTAATTCCGAACCAATGAATCGCCGTAGCGTTTTGCGGACCGCCGGCGTCCTCGGCGTCTCCTCGCTGGCAGGCTGTTCTGGGCTGTTCGAGACACGGACGATGGCACGAGCGCCACCGCTCGTCAAAAATCGGCCGGACGCGGTGTACATCCCGACGCACAAGGAGGGCATGGAGATGGCGGGGATGGCGAAACAGGGTCGATACCGCCTCGCGCTGTTTTACTCCTACCCGCACCGCTTCTGGTTGATGGGCGGCGGGACGGCGAAACAGGAGAAGAAGGTTACCATCAAGGACGCAGACGACCTGCACCTGATGGCGTCCGTCTGGGATTCGAAGACGAAGACGGTGCTCCCAACCGGAAACGTCCAGGCCGAACTGTCGAACGGCGACTGGAGCGACAGGAGATCGCTATGGCCCATGCTCTCACAGAACATGGGTTTTCACTTCGGGGACAATATCGGGCTGAACGGAGAGGGGAAATACACCGCAAAGATACGCGTTTCCGGGTTGGACGTCCGCCGGACGGGTGCGCTCGCGGGTCAGTTCGGCGACGGCGCGACGCTCACCACGGAGTTCGAGTTCGATACGGACACGGTGGAGCAAATCTCGTACGAAAAGCTCGACGGCAGGAAGGGCCAGAAAGACGCGATTCAGCCGATGGAGATGAACATGCCGATGAGCCACGTTCCTCAAAAATCGGACCTTCCGGGCCGACTCGTCGGCGAAGAATCGAGCGGCGACGCGAAGTTCCCGGTTACGGCGGTCGAAAACTCCGACTTCGCCGAGGACACGTATCTGCTCGTCTCGCCGCGAACGCCGTATCGCCGCTATCCGATTCCGAACATGTCCCTGTCGACGACGCTGAAGCGGGACGGAGAGGCGGTGTTCGACGACGCGCTGAACGCCACCCTCGACCCGGACGTCGGACTGCACTACGGGGCGAACGTCCCGAGCGTCCGGACGGGAGACGAACTCACGGTTCGGGTGGACTCGCCGCCCATCGTTTCACGTCACGAGGGGTACGAAACCGCGTTCCTGAAGATGCCGAAAATGCAGCTCTCGGTTTAGAAGGCGTCGAATAGCGGCCAGACGAGGACGGCGATCCACATGACGAGACCGGCCTGTACCAACGTGTTCCAGCGTCCGTCCGTCTCCTGATACGAACCGCCGACCGCGAGCACGCCGACGACGCCCAGAACGGCGAGTCGGTGTAACACGACCGCGATGGGAAGCACGTTGACGCCGATGCTCCGATAGTCGAAGAGGAACCCGAGACCGAGGGCGAGGATGGCGACGGCGAACCAGTCCGTCGATTGCCGTCCGTTCGGAAGGGAAACCGCCGCCAGCGGAAGTCCGAGACCGAGAACGAGGTAGCCCACACCGGCGATTGCCTTTATCGGGACGGACGGGACGGTCGTCTCCACGGCGATGCTCGCGCTGCGCACGAACAGCGGCAGTCCGAAGAGAGAGACGCTGAAGGCGATGCCGCGTTGCACCGTCTCCCTCGTCAGCCGCGAAGCGAGGTCCCGAATCGTATCTTCCATGGAGTCCCTCAGGTTAATCGAGCCGAGGAGTAAGACCGCTATCAACGCCCCTGGAACCGGTCCCATCTCCGCCTTCGGTCGCAGGTCAACGACGGAGACCCACCCGTTGGAGTCGATGATGCCGCCGTTCGCGTACCGTTGGCGGGAGACGCCGTCGACGTACCACTTCCCGTAGTACTGTCCGTCGAGGTGGTACTGTGCTTTTTCGAGCGATCCGACCGTGTGCCGGAGTCGAAACCAGTCGAAGTATTCGTGGTGGGCCTGGATGGCGGTCCACGTTCCGTTCCCCTTCCCGCCTTCGTACAGTCGAAGGTGATAGCGCGAGCCGAAGTACGCGCCGTCGTGGAGTTGGGCCGTCTCCGTCATCCATCCGCCGCGCGGACCCGGCGCTTGGACGTACGTGTACCGAACCGCTCCCGTCGTGTTGTGCCACTCGACAGCGCCTTTGCCGACGCCAGCCGTCTCCTCGTCGCTGGCGACGCCCTGCCACTCGTTCGAGTCGTTGTTCCACTGTGCGTCCCGTCGATGTCTGAGTTCGCTCACCACACGCGACGCGGGTCCCTCGACGACGACGTTGATAGGAAGCGTCAACGAGTCGTATTGTTTGTGGCGGCTCGTGAACGGCCACAGTTTCGCCGAACTGTTCGGATTCGGCGAAACGAGTCGAACGTCCCTGGTACGCTTCGGGTGCGGTTCGTCTCTCGGATTCGGGCTGAGGAATCCGGGCTGAACGACCAGGAGACTGAACAGTATGAGAAATATAAGACTGGTAGCAACTCGCCTGTTCAACCCGATGCGAGAGCCGGGCATGGTTGCCCGGAAATTAAAAACCGTGTAAAATTAGTGTATCGGCCATTTCGTCACACAAAACCCTGAATGGTTCAAAAACCGTTCATACTGCGAATGTGAGTCGAGTTCAGGACGGTCGCCGGAAACGAAAGGGAGTCCGGTTCGCTTAGGCGGTGACGCCGCCGTCTTGGCTCGCTTCGAGCAGTTCCTGATACCGGTTGCGGATGGTGACTTCGCTCACGTTGGCGACGTCGCTGACCTCGCTCTGTGTCACCTTCTCGTTGCTGAGCAGGGATCCGGCGTAAACGGCGGCGGCCGCGAGACCGACCGGCGATTTGCCGCTGTGGACACCCTGTTCCTTCGCGGTCTTGAGCAGGTCCTTCGCCCGGCGCTCGGATTCGTCGCTGATGTCGAGGTCCGAGGCGAACCGCGAGACGTAGCTCAGGGGGTCGGCGGGTTGGATTTCGAGGCCGAGTTCGCGCACGATGTAGCGGTAGGTGCGCTTGAACTCCATATCGTCGATGCGGCTGACGGCGGCCACTTCGTCCAGACTGCGCGGAACGCCGGTCTGACGTGCGGCGGCGTACACCGCCGAGGTTGCGACGCCCTCGATGGACCGTCCCGGAAGGAGGTCGTCGTCGAGCGCGCGGCGGTAGATGACGCTCGCGGTTTCCCGGACGTTCTTCGGAAGGCCGAGCGCGCTGGCCATGCGGTCGATTTCGCCGAGCGCCTGTTTGAGGTTGC
>NZ_BROP01000009.1:0-118688 GCF_026008575.1 Haladaptatus sp. T7 | reverse complement strand
CTCGTCTCCGCGTGGGCGCCACTCTGGCAGCATCTCTCGCGAGGGTACTACTCGCGAGGATTCTGGGAGGAGATCAATGCTGGCAACGCCAACACTTCGAACTGGCTGCAAGGGGGTGGTATCGACCAGTTCGACAAACTCCATGCGGTCAATTCCTTCGAATCAGCCTGTGAGGGAGTTGGCGCTCGATACGTCGAGGACGGCGAACCGCATGCTGCGGCTATCTGGAACCCCGAGGGTGACATGGGGGACGCTGAAGTGTGGGAAATGACCGAGCCCCTGCCGTTCTTGGGTCGGGCGGTTAAGCCCAACACAGGTGGAGCGGGTCGCCGGGCAGGTGGTGCCGGGTTTGAGTCCATGCGAACAGTTAAAGATGTAAGCCGATGGTTGCTCTACGAAATGGGCAACGGATATATGACCAGCGACGGTGGTCTTTTCGGCGGTTATCCGGCTGCTTCGGGTTACATCCTTAACGCCCAAAATACGGACCTGGAGGAGCGCTTCGAAAACCAGGAGGATTACCCTCAACACGATCTGGATCCGGAAAGTGGCGAGTTTGAATCGAAGATTGAGGGTGAGATCACTCGGCGTCCGGAGGGTATCAGCACCCCCAAGGAGTTCGACGATTACGACATGTACCTGAATTACCTGCGTGGTGGATCGGGACTTGGCGATCCCCTCGAACGAGACCCCGAGGATGTCGTCTCGGACATCCACGATGGGTACGTTTTGCCTCGACACGCTAAGGATGCTTACGGGGTTGTCGTCGAAAAGGTCAACGACGAGCCGAAACACAACTCTGCGGTGCAAGGCGAGTTCGAAGTCGATAAAGAGGCAACCGAAGAACTGCGTGCAGAGCGTCTCGCAGAGCGAGCGGAGAGGTCCCAACCGGTCTCGGAGTGGTACGACGAAGAACGCGAACGAATTCAAGACGAGGATCTCATCGACGATGTGAAAAAGACATACGTGAGCAGTATGCGGATGAGCAAGCAGTTCACAGAATTCTACGAGGAGTTCTGGGATCTGCCAGAGAACTTCGAATTCTCGTTGAGCGAGAAGGCAGAGAAATCGCTTGAAAATCGCTTCAAGACCGGTCTCAAACAGAAGTGGGACAACCCGACGAAAGGTCACGAGACATGGCTCGGTATTGGCCGCGATGATGAGCCGAGGGTGCCGTATACCTGGAAAGCCGATCGGTCGATCCAAGAACTATCAGATCCCGACGCGACGTTCGGTGATGCGACGCTAGGAAAAGCAATGGATGACGACTAACATAGAGGTGAATAACAATGCCAGAATCATACCCACGTGAACACATCGAAGATTTAGTCGACGATAACTTAGAGTGGAGTCAGTTGCACGATATGATGAGTGATTACAAGGACGCGGATCGATTCCAACAAGTCCGTGATGTACTTCAAGACCGCGTCGATTGGGATGACCCAATTATCATACCGTATGCAGAACACTTGTACGTCGTGGCAAAATCGGAAGACGAATGGGTGATCAAGTGTGACTGCGGTCACGAGTTCTGCGAACACGACGAGAACTGGAAAGCAGATGCACTGATTAATGTTCGAGACTCTGAAGAGGAGTATCTCGAAATCTATCCAAAGGATATGCATCCCCACCCGGACTACATGGAACTGCGTGAGTTCTTCTGCCCCGGTTGCAACACCTTACTCGAAGTAACCAACGTCATGCCGGGCTACCCACTCGTCCACGAGTTCGAGCCCGATATCGAGACATTCTACGAAGAATGGATCGAAGAGCCGATTCCGACGCCGGAGGCCCGGTCGACGTAACCACGAACCACTCTTTCTCCCCGAATTTCATTTAAACATAACAATCCTGGAGACAATGATGTCAGAGCATAGTCCACCAACACTAAAACAGTTGTACGAGTCGGTACTACGCCGGTATGCAACAGAACCTGCTATCACATTTGAGGGAGAGACGCTGACCTATGGTGATATCGATGCACGCTCAATTCGCTTCGCAAACGCGTTGTTGGATCTCGGTTTAGAATCCGAAGATTGCGTGGGTCTCCTGATGTCGAACCGGCCCGAGTACACCATCGCGGAGATTGGTCTCGCTCGTGCTGGCCTTGTGAAGGTACCATTGAACGACATGTTATCTACTGGTGACATCGAGTATATGTTGGACAATAGTGACGCCAATGCTGTCGTCGTAGGACCCAATTTCATTGAGATGATCGAAACGATTGCTCCGAATGTTCCAACACTGGATCAAGTTATCACAGTCGACGCGGGTGAGCACTCCTCACCCAAGAATGGTCATCAGGCAGAAGGTTTCGAACAACTCCTCAATGAGACTGATTCGTCCCCACTGACAGTCTCGGTCGCCAAAAACACCCTCGCAGGTATCTTCCACACGGGGGGGACGACCGGTGATCCAAAGGGGGTGAAACATACACAGGAGAATCTAGCGCTGAACGCGCTTGCTCATGCCATTGAACTCGATATACCGCCTCGTGACACGCTATTGTTAATGACACCGCTTCCACACTCTGCTGGCCTCATTATGGCTGGCGGTCTCTTGAAAGGTAGTAGACACATAATTACACAGGGATTCGATGCTGAGCTCGCACTTGAAATCATTGAACAGGAGAGCATCTCGTGGACATTCATGGTTCCAACGATGATCTATCGTATCCTCGATCTACTCGACGAAAACGAGTACGATACATCAACATTAGAGACGCTTACCTACGGGGCCGCACCGATGAAGCCGGATCGGCTGCGTGAGGGGCTTGAGCAACTCGGCAATGTATTCGTGCAGTTTTATGGCCAGTATGAAACGCCCGATCTCATCACCGTTCTGCCAAAGAGTGCACATGACCCAAAAAACGAAGAGCGTCTTTCCTCCTGTGGTGTCCCGACTGCGATGTGTGAAGTGGCTATCGTTGACGACGGCAAACCAGTTGACTCTGGTGAAGTAGGGGAGATCCTGGCACGTGGTGCCTATACTATGGAAGGGTACTACGAGATGCCTGAAAAGACCGATGAGACCATGGATAACGGCTGGGTTCATACCGGCGATATCGGAAGGAGAGACGAGGATGGGTACGTCTATATTCTTGACCGAGATTCTGATGTGATCATTACCGGGGGAATGAATGTGTACTCCGTCACTGTCGAGGAAGTCATCCAGCAGCACGAACAGGTGTCAAACGTCGCCGTTATCGGCGTCCCACACGACGAATGGGGTGAAGCTGTGAAGGCCATCATCGTCCCGACAGGTGATTCCGTCAACCGCAATGATCTCCGGGCGTTCTGTGCCGATCGTTTAGCCAATTACAAGACGCCTAAGTCGTTCGACGTGGTAGAGGAGCTCCCAACGACACCCTACGGGAAGCTCGATAAGAAACGGCTCCGTGAACCCTACTGGGGAACCCAAACACGCGAGATTACGTGATGGTCACCAAAATTGATCACCTCGGTATTCTTGTCGAGGATATCGATGCCGCTAAACCGGTGTTCGAATTCCTTGGCCTCGAAACCGGAGCTATCGAGCATATTCCTGGGTTTGGCGTTGAAATCGCGTTCATCAGGGTTGGAGAAAGCCTTATCGAACTGGTCCAACCAGTTGAAGACGAATCCAGCATCGCTGCTGACTTGGACGCGGTAGATAACGACGCATTGCTCCATCACGTCGCCTTTCGTGTCGATGACATTCAGACTCAATTAGACTTGTTGCATGCGGCAGATATCCCACTCGCTGATTCGGAACCTCGCACTGGTGCAGGCGGCTCAAAAGTCGCATTTCTCGCCCAGCGTGCAAGTAATGGAGTTCGGATCGAACTCGTGGAACGAAAATTCGAGGTGACATTCGATTGAATGCCGTCACGACCGGTGAGTACCACGTTCATCAAAGGCCGCTAACAGCTGAAGCTGCGGGTATCGCCATCCCAGTGACTTATCACTAAGTAATGTTTTCCAAGAAATAATTGAGCAATCATTATTTATTCAGAATTAATCATTGTAATTAAGAAAAGAGTAATATCCTAACCACAATTGTGATTTCATATTTATAGGATTTAGAAAAATTAATTTGGATAAAACTGATCGTGCTCTCAACGTCGTATCGAAATTAGGTGACCGACTAAATTATTTATAAGGTCAAAACATATGCCGTTCTTGTTCGTGGTAACAATTAACCCAGGTCGCCAAAATAAGCGGGATAACCAGTCACGATAGTGCCGTATGAGTTTGCCATGATAAATACCACGCGGTTACACCGTCAAATATGCGGGACAGAAATCGATTACAGAGTGTATGAATTAATGTCACCAGTTCAGAAACACGTGGTACTGCTCTGAAGACATGCTCAGAATTCAATTTCGGGTGCATTTAGCAGGCATTTCAGCACAATTATTCGCCGTTGAGGACCAAGTTGAAAGTATCGAGATCGATAATGCACTACCAGTGACTGGTGACGCCGTTTTTCTCTTTTTGACTGTTCAATTTGATTCCGAGGTTTCAGAGGAGAGACTTTCCAATCAGCTACCAAATTTGCAGATAGTGGATATAGCACAAGCAGAGGTGAACGAACACACGTATTATCTCGGTGTGATGGCAGACCTTGCCGATGCCTCCGTCTTGTCGCTATTGACCGAAAATCAGGCAATTCCGCACAGAATCATCGGTAAGAACTATCACCTCGATGTGATGGCATCGGTTCGTGACTGGAACCATCTCAAGGAAGTGGCGAGCACTATCGAGGACGAACACGGATCTCTGGAGTTGATCGGAACCACTCAAACTGAAAATATTGGGTTTCCACTGGGAGGAAACAAAATCAAGCAAAGCATGTCGGGGAAATTGTCGGACGAGCAGTTAGAAGTACTTGAGAAGGCCTACCAGATGGGTTATTTCAAGGTACCACAGGAAGTGACGGCGGAAGAAATTGCCAGTGAGTTAGATATCAGCAGATCGACCCTGAGTGAGCGTCTTCGTCGTGTTGAACACAACTTCTGTGCACTGCTCTTTGGCCCACGAAAATGACTACCATCATCATCATCAAATCGACTGAACAACAGCCCACTGTCAGAGAGGTACTTGATTCAGTGGTTGCGGTGGGTGACGAAGTTTGCTTTCTCCGCTTACCGACTGTACGCTGTCTCGGTTCGTTGATACAGGAAATAAACCCGATGAGTAACTACGGTGTTGATTACACAATCAATTGTCTCCCAGAGAGATACGACGTAACTGACCTCGTAGAACTTGCAATCGAAACCGACGCGGATAGAATCTGTATCGGGATCTCCGAAAAGACACTAACTGGAAAGGCACGAATTGACGAGCTCACTCAATCAATTCTTCTTCACGATGATATTTCTGGTGACTTCGTGGTTGGAGAGCACGTCATCATTTTGGAGGAACTGAAGTATGGAGAATAGCCAAACGAACCCCTCCGTGTGGACGCATCGACAGCTGAAAGCGAGTGATACAGACAAGCCATGAGTCCGACTGACCAAACCAAGACCGAAGAACGCCGTGCCGAAGCAAAGCGCGAAAAGGAAAAAGTACGAAAGAAGCAACTGCGAGGCGAAGGCATTGGCTGGAATGGGAAAACACTCCGCGAGCAGTTGGCCGAACTTGAGGACAAGACGGAAGCAACGGATCATTACGGCGGGCTGACAAAATTGACGTTAAAGGATGAAGACCCCATCCGGTATGAACAGCTGTACGCGCGGCTCCGTGGCGACCTCGTTACGGCTCGTGAAACATCGAAGGAAGTCTCTGCCACTCCTATTGTTGAACAAGAAGGCGAACTCTGTTATGGACTCTTTACACCAGAGGGCGACTCTATTGCCGTTTCAACGGGTATTATTGTCCATATCCACACGATGAGCGAAGCTATCAAATTTATGATTAACCACAATTATGAAGAAAATCCAGGTATTAATCCTGGAGACATTTTCATCAATAACGACCCTCACGTTGGCGATGTTCATCCATGTGACTTAATGACACTCATTCCAGTTTTCCATGATGGCGAACTTGTCGCTTGGGCTGGCGGGGTCAATCACGTTATCGATACCGGGGCAATCGGACCAGGGAGCATGAACGTCTCGCAGGCCTCTCGGTTTGGTGATGGGGCGTACTACACGGCCCGCAAAATTGGCGAGAATTTCGAACTATATAATTCCTGGAAAAAGGAATACCCAGCTAAGACACGAACACCTAATTTCTTGAAACTCGATGAGCGGACTCGAATAACTGGCTGTCTAATGATACGGGATTCGGTGAATGAAATTATAGATTCTGTTGGTGTCGATACGTTCAAACAACTTTCTCGGGAAGCCGTTGAGGATGGCCGGCGGAGCTTTCGGAACCGTATCAAGCGGACTATGTTACCCGGTACGTATCGTGGCGCCTCATTCGTCGATGCTCTCTATGAAGGACAAGAGAACATCACTCGCGAATATGCGAACGAGAATCATATCATGCATGCACCTTCAGAACTCCATATTCGGGAAGACGGGACATTCCAAGTTTCGTTCGAAGGTGCAAATAAATGGGGTTGGCATCCGTATAATTGCACACCAGCAGCTATCCAAGGCGGCGTGTGGGTGATGTTGACTCAGACAGTTATCCCGAACGAGTTGGTTAATGACGGTGCCTATTACGCCTGTGATTTCCACCTGCCCGTTGGTTCCTGGGCGAATACGCAAAATACAGAAACAGCACATGCCTATGCGTGGCACTTTCTCGTCTCCGCGTGGGCGCCACTCTGGCAGCATCTCTCGCGAGGGTACTACTCGCGAGGATTCTGGGAGGAGATCAATGCTGGCAACGCCAACACTTCGAACTGGCTGCAAGGGGGTGGTATCGACCAGTTCGACAAACTCCATGCGGTCAATTCCTTCGAAGCTGCCTGTGAAGGAATTGGCGCTCGATATGTTGAGGATGGGGAACCACATGCATCAGCTGTCTGGAATCCAGAAGGAGATATGGGAGATGCCGAAGCATGGGAACGGGTCGAACCACTACCGTTCCTTGGGCGTGCTGTTAAACCGAATACGGGTGGTGCTGGCCGTAGAGCAGGTGGAGCCGGGTTTGAGTCCATGCGAACAGTTAAAGATGTAAGCCGATGGTTGCTCTACGAAATGGGCAACGGATATATGACCAGTGATAGTGGTCTCTTCGGCGGTTATCCGGCGGCCTCAGGGTACATTCTTAATGCTCGAAATACGGATCTGAAAGAGCGCTTTGAGAACGGTGAGGACTATCCGCAACATGATCTTGACCCGGAAAGTGGCGAGTTTGAATCGAAGATTGAGGGTGAGATCACTCGGCGTCCGGAGGGTATCAGCACCCCCAAGGAGTTCGATGACTATGATTTATATTTGAACTATCTGCGTGGTGGATCGGGGCTTGGTGATCCCCTTGAACGCGATCCCAAGGACGTCCTCTCGGATATTCACGACGGATATATTCTTCCCCGGCACGCCGAAGATGCTTATGGGGTCGTTGTCGAGAAGATCAACGGCAAGGCGAAGCACAATTCCTCCGTTCAAGGAGAATGGACAATTGACGAAAATGCAACCGCGAAGTGCCGTCAAGAGATACAGAATAAACGAGCACAGAAGGCCCAGCCGGTCTCGGAGTGGTACGACGAAGAACGCGAACGAATTCAAGACGAGGATCTCATCGACGATGTGAAAAAGACATACGTGAGCAGCATGCGGATGAGCACTCAGTTCGCTAAGTTCTTCCGTAGCTTCTGGGATTTATCCGAGGACTTTGAGTTCGAACTAAGCGAGAAGGCACAGCGATCCCTCAACAATCGGTTTGACACCGGTCTCCGTCCTATGTGGGATAACTATACACTCCGACACAAAACATGGCTTGACATTGGAGACGAGCCATACGTCCCCTACACCTGGACAAACCGCTCTATTCAGGATCTTTCGGGATCACAGTCAACCTTTGGTGATAGCCGGTCAATGACTGACGATGACTGACACAGCCAGTTACGCATTCCGTTTCATAGGCCTCGAATCTTGAGCGTCATTATCGCCGCTGAAAGCCTTTCACAGTTCTTATTGAGATATATTAAAAAAGAAATTGAAGCAGTGGTTAGTTCGGCAGTTCCTTCCGTCCTGTTCTCACGCACGGCCAGCACGGGAAGCCCCCGAGGCCGTCACAGCCACAGTCTTCGGGTTCGGCATCGTTGTCATCGTCCCCGGATGGGAATGCGTCGAGCGTCCCATCGTCGGTTGCGGTTTCGACGGCGGCCATGTGTTTGCAAAAGGCGTTGCGGTGAACATGATGCAGACACGTGCAGGCCATCAGGTCCACGGTCACGTCGTCGATGGAGACGGTGTACTGGTGGGCTGCGGGCTTGTCGTGACTCTCGTTGGTGACTTCGATGAGTCCAGGGGCATCGACGTCGAAGGAGAACTGTTCGGCCTGTGCGCGTTTCTGTGCCGTCTCGTCAGCTTCAAGTTCACGAGGCGTTTTCGTTGACATGGTCTTCTGGGTAGCATTACGGAAGACCGATGCCGGGTGTTAGAGCACCCGGCGCGTTTCTACACACGCCCGAGGGCACCGTTCTTCCTACCATATTGTATACGCCACATGGTCATAAAGGTTGGTATTTACCACATGGCATACACCAACAGGGCTATACTTCGGTAGTGTGTACTGTTGGGTATGTCCAAAGATCGCAGTGATTCAGGGCGGTACGTCGAAACGGTCACACTCGCCGACGTACTCGCCATTTTCGAGGAAGTAGAGGGACCAGTAGTGACCTCTGGTGATGTCGCAGATTCGCTTGAGTGTTCACGAGAGACTGCTCGGCGGAAGCTTGGTCAACTCGAAGATCAGGGTCGAGTGAAGAGTCGCCAGACTGCTGGTCGAGTCGTCTGGTGGCTTGTCGATGAGGATTCGGTGAATGAGGTGGATTCAAGCGATCCAATCTTTTCACGGACGACCTACTGCTCTGGAGAGTCCACTGATGCATCTGAACATGTGGACGACATTCTCTATGGGAAAAGGTCAAAATGAGTCGCCCACTGCCGCTGTTTGTTGATACTGGTGGGTTGTACGCTGCCTTTGACAAGGATGATGTGAATCACGAACAGGCGAATGCGGTCTTCGATGGAATGGAAGCCGGTGAGTATGGACCGGTATTCACCAGTCGATATGTGCTTTCGGAGTTTGCGACGTTGATGTTGTACCAGATAGGGCATTCAGCGGCTATAGAGGCGCTTTCGACGGTTCGGCAGTCGAAGACGTTCAATATCCTGCCGGTGGGAAAGGCAACGTTTGACGCGGCGTGTGAGGAGTTCGAGCGTTTTGACGACCAGCAGATTTCGTTTGTCGATCAGACGAGTGCGGTGCTTGCCCGAGAGCACGAGATAGAGCATCTGTTCGCCTTCGACAGTGATTTTTCGACGATGGGATTCGAGCGGGTGCCAGTGGATATCGAATGATCTCGGATGAGGCAGCTAACTTCAAGGCCGAACGTGCCAGTCTTCGGAAGCAGCTGCAAGCAGCGGAGACAGCACAGGAACGCCGTGAAGTGATGCGTGCGACGGCAGCACTTGAGCGGAAAGAGCATGCCGAGACGTACGAGAAACTCGCAAAAGAGTAGAGAACCGCGGCTTAGTAGTTCTTTTTTCGGATAAATCACGTCCCAACTCTGCTGTTAGTTTTGTCACAACTCGATCGTAGAGTCGTTCGAGATAGTCGCTAATCGTCATCCTCAGCTAGAAATCTCCCTGGTAAGCAGGGTGACTGACCGACTTTCTCAACTCATCTTAATTCCCCTAATAAATACAATTAATGTGTTTCTATATAAATAATCATTCATATATGCAATATCTTTATTGTGGGGTATTGTGACGGATGTACCAGAGGGTTACGACTCAATGTACGAATTACCGCGACGAACAGTCATAGGTCTCCTTGGAGGAGGAATAACTACTGCACTCGGGAGCGGGCTTGCAGCGGCGAGACACGTTCCAGAACTCCCCCGTATCACGTTCAATAAACAGACCAATCGTGTCCAAGAAAATAAACCGACCACCGTCGTAGTTCCGCGGGCGGATCTTCCGGAAGGTGGGTGGATCGTAATCCATGAAGGTCGACATGAAGACCATATGCACAGCGAAGGTGATCATCAGATGATGAATATCATCGGTCACTCCGAGTATCTTGAACCGGGTCACTACGGTGGACTCAAGATAGCGGTGTCCCCGTCTGAGACAGGCACCCAAGCGCTTACTGCGGTACTCCATAAGGACGATGGTGACGAGGAATTTGATCATCCAGGTAGTGACCCACACTACACGACTTCAGATGGATCAGAACCGGTTCGGGATGTTGCAGAAGTCAGGTTCAAAACTTGACAATATAATTTCAGATAGTAAAATGAATAGTGGCGTCCGAGTGTGGATATGGTTCACGGGGTATGTTCATGATGTCGGCGCGTGCTCCGTGGATTCCAGTCGTTCTTTGAAGAAGATGAGTTCCTTATTGGTGTGGTCATAGAGCTTCGATTTGTCGTCAAGAACGGTAGTACACAGCCACTTCAGGGCACGTTCCCGCTGTGAGTTTGGGAAATCCATCCAGACGGCATGTGACATCCGAGTTCCGGCTTCAGTCTCTTCGAGTCGAATGGTACCACCCTCAGGAATACGAACGGTAACGAGTCCGCAAAGGCGGGGATAGTACGCCGTCCCACTCCAGACCGCCACGTTCGGATGATCGATGTACGGAAATCGGCCGTGGAGGTCGGCGTCCATCCCGGCGACCTCTTCACGCTGATGGAATGTTGCCCCTTCACGTGGGCGATTGTCGGGGGTATCGTATTCGAGTCCGTAGTGTTCCTCAGGATTCGACGCCGTCCAGTGGACGAGGTCAACGCAAGGGCATGACCATCGCTGACCGCAGCACTCCAGTATCCGTTCGCGCGTCAGGCACCACCGAAGTCTTGCGCCGGATAATCAAAACTGGTACAGTGTTGTCTCACCAACGAAATCGCATGACCAACCGACACGCTAGACTGAGGTGGAGTGGATGAATCGACGTCGGGGCGACATGGTCGTCGGGATTCTCATTGTTGCCATCCTCCTCGTCGGCAGTGCGCTCAGTTGGCAAGCGTTCCAACAGCAGCAAGCCTTCGACCAGATGGGCTCGATGATGGGGACGTCTATGGGTGCCGTCCATGGGACGAATCCGCTCTGGTACGTCCTCGGGACACTGCTCATCTCCGCTGTCGTCGGTGGACTCTATCTCACTGTCCGTGACGATCTCCCGGTAGCGGGGGCAAATGAACAATCTCTGAACGAGTTATCGCGTGCGGCCGACAGAGAGATCGATAGCTCACCGGAGGACGACGTTCAATCGAATGGTACGATTAACCCGGAGGAGCAGCCTCGAGCCCGCGTCCTCGATCTCTTGCCGGACGACGAACGCCGGATCCTCGAACCAGTCCTCTCTTCGCCCGGTATCACCCAGATCGAACTACGGGATCGCTCGGACTTCTCGAAGAGCAAAGTGAGCCAGACGGTCAGTGCCCTCGAGAAGCGTGGCCTACTGTACCGCGAACGCCAGGGGCGGACGTATCGCATCTATCCGAGCGACGACTTGCAGCAGAATCAGGTGCACTAGCAATCGTTATCACAGAGCTAGAACCGTTTGGACCCGTGGTCGTGGGTGCCGAACTTGAGACGAGCTACATCCATGTGACATACTCGTCACATACAGGGAGGACTGATATTCGTAGGGGTTGGATACGTCACTAATCGGCAGCCTGTTCCTGTCCTTTGGGCTGACTCTGGCCCATCTCAGCAGGGTTCTTCATTCCTTCCTTGACGCCGAAGTGAACCAGGACGGCATTGATGGGGAAAGCGAAGACGAATCCAACCGATAGCGAAAACACGAGCGCCCCCCAGAACAGGAGGCCGCTTATGTGCGCCTGGCTCGCGATCAGCAGATCTGTCCCGATTGCGGCGATCTCCATGATGGTGATGCTCGGTGTTTCGCTGTAGAGAGCGTCGAACATCGCCTCACGAAAACCGACGCCCTCCTGCATCAGCGGGCCGACGGTGAGCGCGTAGCCGAATATGTATGCGAGTGCGAACGTTCCTGCGGTAACGATTGACGTACTCTGGAGTGCGAGCAGCCCCGCAAGGAGCGCGAACCCGAGGACTTCGCCGGCGCCACACCCGGAGTAGCAGTGGGCGGTCGATCGGAACCCACGACGCCACAGCGAGTCACGGCTGATCTGGGTGCGCCCGGAGTACCAGTAGACCGCAAGTCCGAATGGCCCGGAGTATAAGACAACGAGCGTCCAAACGCCTTTCATCATCGACGGGAGCGCCTGATTGTGATTACGGACATCCCACCAAAGGACGCCTACGGACGCGAGCACGAACAGCGCCCAGATCCCCATGACGAGTGGGTCCGACAGGATTGGTTTCATCACATGACGAACCGGTGCGAGTGCGTGTTCGATCTGTGTGAGGAGTTCTTGGAGTGGCATAGTTTACGGAATACCTTCAGCAATTCGAAGTGATGCGTTATCGTCCGGGGGTCGATGACTCGGTACACGACCTAGTTGGGGAGGGGGACTTTCCCCAGTTGTGGTTAAGATTCCAAAGCTCGTCACGTCACTATTGTCAGCCCTCAACTGTTCCACCAAATCGAGGCGGGCCAATTCACTCCCCGACGAATTCGGCGGAGATGAACGATTCTATTTGCGAGAAACGATTAGAACGCCCTATAAACGTTCTCGGACGTTCTCCTGCTTAGGTTCACACCCATCGGGATAACTCCCGAGCGGTCCTACGAGTAACCGAGGGGAAGACCAATGACGAACTTCAACATCGGCCGCTGGCTGCTCTTGGCACTCGCGATCGTCGGACTCGCGTTCGCCGCCCCCGTGGTCACCGCACACGGCAATGAAACGACCGCTGACGACGCGCCCCCCTACGACGGGAACGCAGCTGACTGGGCGGCCTGGATGGAAGCACAGATGACCGAGCACATGGGCCCCGGTAGTGTCGAGTGGATGGAGTCACACATGGGTGTGACCGTCGACGAGATGGCCCAGGACATGGCTGACAATGGCCACGACGGCGGGATGTACGGGCAGGGTCACTGCTAACGAACCCTGACCGTATCGAACGCGTTGAACGAACACGGAAACTCACCCCACAACTCACGATCATGACGCAATTCACCACTCACTTCGGACGCACCGATCGTCGACTCACGCTACTCGCCGTCCCCCTGCTCGTCGCGACGACCGGTACGGCTGCCGCCATGGGCGGAAGCTACGGCGGCGGCATGATGGGCGGCGGCTGGGGACTGTTCGGTGGAGCAATGGGCCTCTGGGGGCTCCTCTGGATGGGATTGCTCATCGCGATCCCACTCTACCTTGTCTTGGCACTCGCAAGGCGTGACGGAGACGGAACCGACGAACGGCCGCTGGCGGTCCTCAGAGAGCGCTACGCGTGTGGTGAGCTCTCGGACGATGAATTCGAACGGCGGCGTGAACAACTCGAACGTGCCGGGTAACCCTCCCGGTATCTGTTATAATATCGCCAGATGTCCGTTCTATCGGTAAGATCCAGGATAGGGACGAACGTTCGCGGAACGCCACGTTTCGGTCAACAAGCTCGTGGAACACGTTCAGACGCTCGCTGACCGTATCGATGAACTCGAACAGGAAGTCATCGAGAAAAACGAGCGAACGGAGGTTAATTCAGCAGCTCCTTGCGACCCGCACGAACGCATGGCCAACACGGGAAGTCGTCGAGGCTGTCGCAGTCACAGTTCTCTGGTTCAGAGTCATTGTCGTCCTCCGACGGGAAGGCATCGAGTGTGCCGTCGTCGGTTGCGTTGTCGACGGCGGCCATGTGTTTGCAGACGGCGTTCCGGTGGACGTGATGCGGACAGGTACACGCCATCAGTTAGTTGGTCACGTCGTCGATGGAGACTGTGTACTCATGCTCTTCGGGGTTCTCGTGGCTCTCGTTGGTGACTTCAACGAGTCCAGGGGCATCAACGTCGAAGGCAAATTGTTCGGTCTGTGCGCGTTTCTGTGCCGTCTCATCATTCTGTGAGATCGGTGGCTTGCTGCTATTCTCGTTCTGAAATTGTGTCGAATGAAGTGATAACGTCGCTCGTCGAATACACCGGTACCAGATCTTGCTCATCGAAATCAGAGTCATCGCTCCAGACGCCTGCTTCACAAGCGAGCGCACATGAAACATACAATACATCATCAGGGTCTGTCGCACCAATCGCTTTGTTAGCCTGCTCAATGAACGGATAGAAGTCTGTAGCAGGGACGATGTCAATATATTGAAAGAGTAGTTCGATGAACTGATTGACTCGGTCCGCATCCATGCCAGATTTCTCAACGATGAGATCTTCGTAGTTCCCGATTTCGTCGTGGACAACTTCAGGAGTTAGAAGATCGGGTTCAAGTGTAACAATGAGTTCGCGTGTTTTCGAATTCGCGATAAGCGCAGAGATAACAACGTTGGCGTCGACAACCAGCTTCATTCGTCAATACTACCTCGACTCTTCTTCGAGGGATTTACGCGCGCTCTGATTGATCTTGGCGGAAATTTCCTCGACATCCTCATTCGTGAGTTCGCTGCCAACTGTGAGTTCGTCCATCAAGTCGAGCTTCTTGATCTTGTCTTCGATTGCCTGGCGAGTGACTTCGCTCCAGTTGATCTCTGGATGGTTTTCCATTCGCTGCTTGAGGTCGTCATCGACGTTGACCGTGATGGTGGGCATACAGAATACTATAGAGACACAGAATACTGTGTCTTTCGGTTGACAATGATGATGGTCTCGCAGTGATACACGAGTCAGGATTTCCGGCAGTGACCGTTCGGTGGGTGACAGATACGGTCGAGATGAAACGGCGGCCAGTGCATCAGCGGCTCGAAGACCTACATGAGCAGGGTGAGTTAGAACGGAGGAAATTGAGTCCGCAAGAGGTTATTTGGTGGATTCCAGAGAAAGAGTAAGTTCTTGAATGATATTTTGAGCGGATTTCCAATAACTGCTATAGATTACTACTTTAGGGGTGAACGGTTGTTAAGGTAGGCACCTAGACTTGCACCAAGTCCGCCAATGAAGGCAAGAGGCGAGTGCCAGCTACGGTCCCGGATAGAGAGTAAGGAGTGATCAGCCGTTGGTGGTGTTGACACCACATTTGCAATATGAGAATCCTGAGAAACTAACGGCTCTACGTCACCAGAGTATATGTCTGGCTTTTGTTGTATAGCATTAGATCCGCTTGGAGCCCTCCGGTTCAGTTTGTTATCCGAACTGTTTCTCACGGTTTCTGAGCCATCGTCGGGAATTGATTCACCACATTGAGTGCTCTCTAACGCATAGAGATCCGGGTAAAAATCCCCAATCTCGATCGTAGCTATGAATACATCCCTGTTTACGATAGTTGGAGGTGTTAAATAAGCGTCAGACTCGGCATTGATAGCAGAAACCCATTTTTTTGAGCCTGTCTCTGTATCAAGTGCATAAATTGCAGGAGTTCCCCAGGAGGGTTCAGAATCATCGAAGGATTCATGATATTTGCTTGCGAAATATATTGTATCATCGGTTACTGTCGGTGCTGCTTCAACTTGAGCAGGTGTTTCAAATCGCCAAAGTTCGTTGCCGGATACCCGATCAAACGCATAGAGAGTACTATGGGAATCGAAATATTCTCCCTGAGATTCGTAGACAGGGTCGAAAATATCATCGGTGTACGAACGAGTAAGAACATACAATCGACTTTCATCGACTGCAGGAACACTAATATACGGGTTCCTTTCAACAGTATAAGTATCTCTCTCTGTTCCGTACTCTGTTGTTGGTGCTGTTCCACGCGCAGGAGCAGGCGATCGCCATAGTATGCTTCCATCGACTGTGGAAAGCGCAGAAACAGTTAGTGACGGCTCCTCCTCGTGAGAACGACTTGTTACATATATCGCATCTGTGGTTATTGCTGTTCCTACTGGTTGATCAAGGGACTTTTCGACTCGCCACTGTTTTGTTCCTGTTGTAGCATCACGTGCGATAATCTCTGTTGTGGATACCGTTGAACACCATGAAATGGTATACAGAGTACCTCCAGCGACACCAATCAACCGATCTTCTCCTTCGATCTCCCAAATCGACTGACCAGTGGCTGCATCGAGGGCACCTCCTCCAAAATACACTCGATCGTTCGCCACTTCAATCACTGGTGTACCAAGATCCGCACGGCGCCACTGAATCTCTCCAGTTGTCGCATCTACTGAATAGATGCCCACATGACCCTTATGCTCATAAGGAGGTACCTTCCCAGAACAGGAGATATATACTGATCCATCAGATATGATCGGTTGTGAGTTAGGTCTCCCCAATTGGCCACCTGCTTGAGATTCAGAACTAAGTTGGGATTCAGCAGGAAGTTTGTCTAGTTTCCATAGCTGTTCACCGCTCGCCACATCATACGCAATCACTGCACCATCCGTTGTGCCGACATTTTCAGTGATACTAAGATAGGCGATGCCATTTGCGACAACTGGACTTTGAGAATCGGAATCCCCAGAAAAGTAACCGGAAGGACCGTCTCTCCATCGTGACCGGAGATACGGGCCAGCAGGTCCAGCAGCGTGTGTCGCTCGTGTTTTCCCGGCAGTTCCCAGTGGTGTTGACCAGCTATTTTCTGGGGCAAACACACCTTCTGCTTCTGAGGGAGAAGTAGCACCTCCCGTGCCACTACTCAAGAGCATGGCTCCGGTTGCAGCACCAGTCGTTTGAAGGAAGGTCCGTCGGGTAATTCGTTCCATGCCGCTGAATTACAAACCCAAATAATAAGCTTTGTGACTATTATAAAGGGGCAAGAAGATATTGTTGTGGAGTCCGGAATCCTCTATGTGTTTATTGCTTGTGAACTAGCTTTTCTCCCGTATCTCTTGGTGTCTACCATCAAACTGCCGAGCTAAATATGATCCCAGTTTGACAAAGCTGCCCGTGAGCTACACACTGCAAAGGCGATCCTCGTTAACTTCGAGTGCATCTCGGATCTGTGGCCACGTAGGTTTGGTTTCGTTATTGGCCATTGCAGTGGAGTATCGGTGATTGGTTACTGTGATACAGGCACCAAATCGCGATGCCGGAACCAGACATCGATTTCCTCGCTACCGGTTTCGATGCGGTAGCTGTAGGAGTCAAGTTCGCGCCCAGCCTCGTCTCCGAGAGTGTCCTGCAGGACATCCGTGACGGTGCCTTCTTTCCCGTGATATTCGCTGTCGAGATCAGTCCTCCCATCGGATTACTCCGGAACTCGTAGGATTGAAATATGATTATGTATCACAGTTAGAAGAACCGGCTGAGAACAGTCGAAAGCTCACCTTCAATTTCCGAGGCCTGCAAAATTTTGATTTCGTTATCTTGTTCTTCGAGCGACGCGGTCTCCTCAATGAGATCTTGGATGACTAAGAGCCCGTTCCAACCATCACCGAAATAACCGTCCGTGACTACTCCATCACCGTAGACGAATTCGTCGTCCTGCTGGAGGAAGGCGAGATATTCGAGTGTCTCCTTGATTCCCTGGCGAATCGTCTTCGTGTTCGTGCTGTTTTTGACTTCGGTGATGAGGTAGTCTTGCTCACCGTCTGGGTGGGTGATTTCAAGGACGATAATATCGGGGCGTCCAGTGTGTGTCTGGAATGATCGGTCTTGGAAGTAGTCGTTTGCAATATCGAAGCCAGTGGTGTGTACTTTCTCGGTTCTAGACAGCCCGTCTTGGTCACCATCTGGTAATGCGCGGAACGAGAGACCGCGCTTGGAAGCAGAGTTGTCGTGATAGACTGCGATTTCAGTTCCCTTGTCGTTCGTGAGTTGGGCGACTTCTTGCCGACCGGTTTTGATCGTCTCGAATTGGGCGTTCGTCTCGTGGAGCTCCTCGAGGGTTGCGATGAAGCGAAAGAGGACGAAGAGTTCGAGCAGTGTTTCGTCATCGTCCGGTGTGATTGCCGTCTCGGTGAGCAATGTCTCGAGTTGCTCTCGGTCGCCCTCGAACAGTCGGCGACGTTGTTCGAGCAGGGCTGCCGCATCACGGTAAATGGGATGGCGTGATTCGGAGGCGGTGTTGACCATCCGGTCGGTTGGTTCGTAGGCCTTTGGTTTGCGAATCCGGCGGACGTGGACGTTCTGTTCGACGATTCGTCGGAGATGATTGACGAGCGTTGCATCCCACCGGTCGTTCACCCACGCATACTCTTTCTGGAGATACTCGTCCGCTTCTCGAAGCGTCTCGTAGATGATGGCCACGACACGCTTGAACACCAGATTCTCGTCAGTATCGTAATCCTCGGTTCGATTATCGCAGACGAACATTGATCGATCGCCGGGGTTCTGTGCATAGCGCTGTTTGATTGTGGCACTCCAGTTGATCTTCCCATCGATCGTCCCGCGTCTCGTCCGGGTGACCGACTCGGTATCGGTCTGCAGGTTGCGAACGCGTTGGGGGAGTTGTTCAACGAATTCGATGACGTCCGGTGAGAGGATGAAGTGGAGATCCAAGAGGAGTTCGTACTCGGTGAAACGCTCGTCGAGTGCATCGGGTTTGATGGCACTCGCGAACTCCCGCTCTGGGAACGCCCCGTGCATCACGTAGGCGAGGATGTCCTCGGTCAGTTGGTCGAGGAGGTCGTCTCTATCCATCGCTCTGAGTAACGCTCACTTGGAGCATATCGCGTGCTGCCGTGTCGAGCAGTTGTTTGTCGATTCGATCGACGGCTGCGAGTTCGGTCACGACCTGTTTGCGTTTCGGGACGCCTTCGAGTTGGGGGAGGATGTAGCTGATAACTGCCTGGGTGAGTCGTTGTTCCCACTCGAGGGCAGTAGTTTCGGTGAGATAGGCGATGATGTCTTTGACGACGGCGGGACCAATAGCACGGTCATCGATAGCGCCGTTGGCGGCCTGCCAGACGTGTCCAACGTCAAGCAAGGGTGTTGAGTGGGCGGCGTCGAAGTCTGTCGTGTGGATGCTCCACGCGTCCGTGTACGCTTCCAGGAGTGACTGGAGGTCGTTGTCATCGAGGTCTACAAGGTCGGGTTCGGGAACGCGAATGAACGCAAAGCGACGCATAAAGGCGTAGCTCATCTCGTACAGCGACGTCTTATCGTAGGTATTGAGTGTCGCAAACAGCGTCCACGACTCGGGAATTCGGTATTCGTGAGGGTCTGAGAGAGCGTTTCCGTTGGCTGGTGCGAGGTCAATTTCCTCTCCATCCTTGGTATATGGGAGTTGCACGGACTGCCCCGAGAGAACGGTGAACAGTTGGCCGAATGCTTTGTCGATATCGGCCCGGTTGAGTTCGTCGATGACGAGTGAGTCGTTCTTCTGGGTATTCGTTCGTCGTGATTTGAAGCGATTGAGAACGAGTCCTGGTGTGAACTCGAGGTTGTTGCCCGAGTCAGTGTCGTCTTCAGTGGGCATATATCCGCCCACGGTGTCGAAGGTCGACCAATCCGAGGTGGCGGTCGTCAGCTGCGAGCCAGTGTAGAGGTACGGGTATTGCTCTGCGAGGTATTCGGCGACACGGCGAGCGATTTCGGTCTTCCCCGTTCCGGGCGGTCCGGTGAAGATGATGTGTTTCCCGGAGCGAAGAGCACCCTCAATTTGAGCAAGGATGGATTCACCGTGGTTGTTGGGGAAGTAGAGTCCCTTGAGGGTGCTGTTGTCGATGTCACCAGTGAAGGATTTGTGGAGTGCTACTGGTGGGACTTCTTCGAGGTGGTCAGCGAGTGCATCTGCTAGCGCGAGTGCTTTGGCATGGTCGTCGACTGCCCCGAGAGGTTCGATTGCGCGATGGCGGGGGAATCCACTTCCAGCGGCTTGGTTACAGATGGAA
This sequence comes from Haladaptatus sp. T7, assembly GCF_026008575.1. Classification (NCBI taxonomy): domain Archaea; kingdom Methanobacteriati; phylum Methanobacteriota; class Halobacteria; order Halobacteriales; family Haladaptataceae; genus Haladaptatus; species Haladaptatus sp. T7. Next base: position 98,776 of record NZ_BROP01000009.1, on the reverse strand, counting down.
TCTGCTTTCTTGAAGCTGAGTGCATTTGCGGTGAGTGCCTCGAGGTCGTTGTCGATCGTCGTGGGTGCTTTTGCCGTCAGTGGCTGTGTGTGATCGATCGCGTCGAAGTTGCCAGTGAGGTACAGCCGTTCGAAGGTGATCAGATTAGAGTGTCTCTTGCCGTCTGTCCCGGTTTTGTGTTCGTCGTGCCACCATGCTTCATCCTCGGGTTTGGTCGTTTTTGCTCGGACGATGCCAGCACCGAGAATGCAACTCTCCTGGTCGGCGAGTTCGCTCCGGCTTGGACTTTCCCGTGAGTGGAAAATAAGAACGTCGCCAGCTTCGATGTCCGACCAGTGGTGTTGGTCGCCGTCCTCCAAGCCCACAGCAGCGTGTTCGTAGGCTGTTAGCCAGTAGTCCGGTGGTGATGTAACCTTGTAGACGGAGGGGTGTGTATTTTGAATATGCGTGATGAGTGGATGGTCGGGATGGGAGAGTGACTCAGCCTCGTTGCCCTTCTCGAGTAGATAGTCCCCTGCCTTTTTGCTCAAATTGAACAGATATTGCTGATTGACGCCCGCCCGATTGATCGGGTAGTACTTCTCGAGTCGCACATCCTCTCGCCAGAGGTACGGAAAGACATCGACGAATTGGAGAGGGGTATCGAAGAGGTGAACATCGATGTCTACTCGTCGTTTCTCTTCATCCTCGTCTGCGACAAGATACGCTGATTGAGTGACTTTCGAGTATCCAACGATCTCACCGTCAACGTAGTTGAAGACGATATCGTCGATTTCGAGTTTCTGGAGGTCGTAGTTCGGGAAACTGGTTCGAGGGGCTTGGAGATAGCCTGCTTCGAGTTCTTCGTGGCTCTGGTTGACCCAGTAGTAGGGAGCAGTATCAGTGACGGAGTCGTCTTCGAGTATATTTTTCGTCTTTATATCGGGATTGGTCTCTGTGGCTGTCTCTGTCTCGTATTCGCCGACGAGTGTTTCTTGTCCCCCATCGACGCTGGTCTGGGAGTATTTTTCCTTGAGGGTTTTGAACGCCTTGTTGATGGAGCTGAATTCCGAACGTAATTTCTGCAGTCTCTGTTTCGTGGGTCGCATGAACCCCTGAACACGGAATCCACCACTGTATCCAAGTAGGTCCGTGATAGCATTCGTCGGGATCGAAATCTCTTCAAAGTCCGTCAGTGTATACACGAGCTCGCTATCCGCATTATTCCATGCCCACTCTCCGAATTCGCGGCTTCGAAAGGCATGTTGAATACGACCTGCAGCGAAAAATTTGCCCTCCTGAGAGAACAGAACGATGTCACCTGATTCAATATCCTCGTGGTAGCGGTCCTTTTTGGTTTCATATGTCGTTCCCCAGACGCGTGCTTCGTCGAGATGATTTAATGTAGTAGGTAGTCCTTCGGCGGCAGAAAGGTCAAGTGGTGTTTTGACTGTCCGCTCGAAGTGAGAATACCACTGATCATTGACTGGATGAAAATAGAGCTTGGTCATTTAGAGGAAAAGAACGATGATACTGGTTGAAACTTTCGTTTTCGATGGTGATCTTTTACAACTAGTTTTCGGAAGAGGTAGAGAAGCTGGATGGAGTGTTGTATCTCTGGCGACGATCGTAACGTGATCACCAATGGAAAGCCTGGCATTTCTATAGGACCCGATATTCTGATTCGAGATTCCGACGTGGTTGAGGAATTTAGCAAGTGTATTGGTCGGGTTTACGATTAAGTGAGCGAGCAGATTTGGTCGACCACCGAGTGTGAGCCAGTGGCGAGAGGTCACGGTCGAAATACAGAATTTTAACCTAGTTGTTTAAATATATTAAACGTCCGACTCCAGTTTGGAAGAGACCAGAATCTCCAACGTCCTGCATCGACCAGATTAGTCGAGGATCAATCGAACAGTTGACTGAGGCGTAAAAGTGAACGGGCGGTCGTGTCCCAACTTCCCGATAGCGTTTTGTCTTGACCAAGACTATCTGTGAACTGCGCATCACTTGTGACATGTATGGGTATCTTGGGTGTGCTCATTTTCATGGGGTTACTCTAGACGAGTTTAGGACACGGCCAGGATGTTAGGGTTCTTTTGATTCAAATCAACATTTAAGTTGGGTGAATGAGCATAGTGCCATATGGCCATCTACCTCGTACAATCAGATATTTTCACTAAACTCAATATCCATGACTGACGAGCAAACGAAGGAAATCCGTCGGCGTTTAGACGAGGACCTCTCCCTGGACGAATTTGAACGTGATTACCGATCCACTGGGGAGGCGGCAACCCAATTCTTCCAGGACCTTTTCGTTCAGGTACTCAACTTCGAAGAAACGACGTCGCCTCTGGGTGACGCAACCTGGCAGGACATTCCTGTCTACGAGTGGCCGAACACAACTCGGGCGAACGCTGCCCGTCTCTTCGCTGAATCGGGGAACTTCCGCGTCATCTACGTCGAGCTGGAGAAGCTGACTCGAACAGCCGAACGGAACGCTATCCAGAGCCTCACTCGGACGGACCGAACGAGTGGCTGGGCCATCGACGGCTCCTTCCTGACTGTATTCCATGCGCCAGACGAGGACATCTGGCACCTCGTTACTCCCTACGAAGAAGGCACTGAGGACATCACGACCGGTCGACCCGTATTGCGAAGGTACACGCTCGGTGAAGGTGAGACCCACCGCACCGTCGCCAATGCGCTGTCGAGTATGGATGCAAGCAAGGGTCGACTGGCCGAGCGAATCGACGAGGCGTTCCGAGTCAAGCCCATTACCGAAGATTTCTACGAGAACTACAAAAGAGTCTTCGACACACTAAGTAAGGAGCTCCGCCGGAAGGGACTGGAGATCGAGGACGCTGACCGGTATGCGCATACGATGCTCAACCGGTTAATGTTCTTCTACTACCTCCAGAAAAAGGGCTGGATCGGTGACCGGAAGAACTTCGTCCGCTGGTTCCACGAGCAGTACGAAGAGTCTGACGAGGAAGACGTGTTCCACGAGAAGTGGCTCTCGGCGCTGTTCTTCGACGGTATGAACAGCCCGGAAGGAGGAGAAATCAATGCTGATCTCCCTACTGAGGTCGAGTCCGCCGTTGCGGGACTCCCGTACATGAACGGTGGGCTCTTCCAGCCGACTGAGGAGGACGAACGCGACACGTTTCTATCAGACTCCGCGTTAAAGTCGGTGACCAAAGAGTTCCTCGAACAGTACAACTTCACAGTCACCGAAGAGAGCCCTTACGACATCGACGTCGCCGTCGATCCAGCGATGCTCGGAAAGATTTACGAGTCCCTGATTGCCGAGCAGGAACGCGGTGAGGCAGGTATCTTCTATACCCCACGTACGGAAGTTGACATGATGTGCCGGGTGGCTGTCTACGAACAACTCGCCACTCGATCCGCCGAATTTTCTTCCCTCGATGTCCGTCAGCTCGTCGAGTTTGTATTCACTGAACCACATAAATGGGATGCCACGACGGATAATGAACGAGAAGAACTCTTGGACGCTATACGAGAACTGAATATCGTTGATCCTGCATGTGGAAGCGGAGCATTCCTCGTAGGGATGAAGCAGGTCCTCACTGAACTGTATCGGAAGTTGGGCGAGACCCCCGATTACGACCTAAAAGAGCGGATTATCAATGAAAATTTACATGGTGTCGACATCAAAGGCTGGGCAGTCCGCGTTGCTGAGTTTCGTCTTTGGCTCTCGCTGATTCAAGGTGAAGACGAACTCCCTGACGAGAGGCCTGTTCTCCCGAACTTTTCGTTTAAATTGTATACCGGCGACAGCCTCATCCAGTCGGCGGGATCCATCGAATTGCCATCGTTCGAGGAGATTCGAAGGGACGCAACTGAGGATGTCTTCAAGAAATTGCAGGAACTTGAAGCGGCGAAAGATGGATTCTTTCAGGGAAACATTGAAGACCAAGCGATTATCGAAGAAAAACAGAGAGAGCTGCTAACTGCGTACATCGACGACAGGGTTGAGTCGTTGGAAGGCGCTGCAACGACACAAAGCACGCTGGGCGGAGGGGCGACGGAGTCATCTCAGCAGTCCGCCGCGGAGGCCGAAGCACAGATCGAACAACTGGAGATGTTGCGCGAGCGCATCTTGGCCGATAAGTTCACTGACTTCATCTGGGAACTGAACTATCCCGAAGTGCTGCTCGGCGGGGGGTTCGATGTCGTAATCGGGAATCCGCCATATGTGCGACAGGAGGACATTATCGATCAGGGAATCAACCCAACCCGCCTAGAGGAGTTATCCTCAAATGAGATCAGTGATCTCAAGTCTGAATATAAAGATGATCTGCGTGAGTTCGTTGAGACCCGTTTTGATGTTAAGCCTTACAAGACCAGTGATCTGTATCTGTATTTCTACTTCAGATCGATGGACCTTCTCCGTAAAGGTGGGACACTGTCGTTTGTCACATCAAATTCTTGGCTGGACGTCGACTACGGCGTCCGGCTCCAAGAGTTCCTCCTCACACAGGGAAATGTCAAATACATTCTAGAAAACCGCTCACAGCGGACGTTCGAAGAGGCAGACGTTAACACAATCATATCAATAATTAATAAAGAGTCGCCGGAACGACTTGCCGGCCGGCCCAGCTTCGTCTCGGTTTACGATCCGTACAGCCAATTTGTAGACATCGAGACATTAAATAGTGTACTCGTTGGTGACGAAAAGGAATCGGAGACCCTATCGTTCCAAGAAAACGATCTCCTCGTACGAAATCGGGATTCTTGGAGGTCGGTTGAACTGTCGGCCGCCGCTCTTTGGCGACTTGGGGCGGGCACAACCGCCCTCACCGGTAACGGTGACGAAGAGGCAATTCCGCAAGGCAGGTACAGCTCCGGGAAGTGGGGGAAGTACACCCGTGCACCGACGGTGTTCTTCGAGTTGGCTGGGAAAACCGACCGGCCGCTGTCTCGGCTCGGCGATGAGTGCACGATCCGGCGAGGAACTCGTACTGGCGCGAATCAGTTCTTCTATCTTCCGAGCAAATACTACGACGCACGTCGGGAGGGAGAAAATCTTGTTCTGCAGTCGACCGGGGAATGGCCGGACGAGGATTACGAAACGGAGATGCACATCCCCAAGGAATACTGGATGCACCAAACTGACGATGGATGGGAACCGAATCTCGTGCTGAAGACCTCAAAATCGTTCGACACGACGATCTTCGGCCTCGATTCACTAGAACTTGGGAAAGGACTCCGGTACCTGCTCGTGATAGACGATCCCAAATCAGATCTCAAGGGAGACATTAACGAATATGTCGAATGGGGCGAAACGTACGATCCCAGTCAGGATGATCTGGGGAGAAAGCGGACTGGGTTCCCATCATCTGTCTCGGGACGTGGTATTGACTGGTACGACCTCACAGAGGACCTACAGCGAGGCGATGTCCTTCCGATGAAGAACATCAACACGCGTCACGTCTACTGGTTCCCCGAACAGCGGACGTGGATTGATGACCGCCTTCACGGGATTGAGGTCCCTGGCGAGGAGCATAATCGGCGATTCCTTGCCGGCGTATTGAACTCCACCTATGGGACGCTCTCCTGTGAGGTAAACGGCCGCGTAAACCTAGGTCAAGGGGCGCTGGACATTGCAACCGATGACCACAAGGCCACACTTATCCCACCGCTTGAAGAGGTCGATAGGAATTTGAAGGCTAAAATCGCCGAGCAGTTTGAAACGCTCGGAACGAGGAGCGTCTCGTCCATATTCGACGAACTCGGGACGTCGACACCAGCTGAATTGTCGTTTGATTCTGTTGCAGATGATCGTCTGGAACTGGATCGACTTGTTATCCAGGACTTGTTCGGCTTCGACGAAGATACTCATCGACAGGTGTACGAAGGAACCCTTGAACTCGTTAGTCAGCGAATTTCAAAGGCTGATAGCGTCTAAGGGTAACATGCCCCACAATGTGGTCATTCGACCGCGGTGGAGACGGTTATACCCTGAGATCGCCTTCGAGAAGCCGCCGCTTGAACCCGGCGGCGGTGATACTGTCCTCCTTGTCCGTGTTGATCCAGTTTGGTCCGCCCGCATCAGTGTTGATGTTGTTGATCTTGAACGATGTCATCTTGGAATCATCGCCAATCGTTTCTTTGTTCTGATAAGCGATCAGTGGGACGGCATCTGATCCGGTCGCACTCTTTACCTGCAATACGTAATTTCACGTAATTTCGCAGATCATCTTTGAATGGGGCCCATCTGTCGAGATCGATGTAGCTCCGTTGCAGTTCAATCAGATATTGCGGTTTCACGCCATCGGATGTGAGAACAATATCGAGATCCTGCTTTTTGAACCGCTCAGGAAGATTGGCCCTGCTCCAGTCGTGGAACCCACCTACCGTTCGCTTGTTCTTGGCTTTGCTGGTTCCCATTTGCTTATAGTCGGTCCCGAAGTATTCTTGGAATCTTGACGCCCCACGATCTAGGTCTAACCGCTCCCGATTGACACGGGGTTCACCATCGGACTACTCAGTTACCTGTCCCACTTCGAGCTTCCTAGAGTCAAATCGGCCTTTTCCATTCCACAGTAGGGGCACGTGGTTACCATGGGCGAACTTCTGCATCATCTGCAGTTCGTCGGTCTCGGTGAAATCTTCGAATTCACCCGGATAATTGTATGTAAATCCGAGCAGGGAAGCATCGTTCGATCTGGATGCTTCTCCCCACACGAGCATCGCCTTCTCATCCGTTGATACAGAAACCCGTTCTTCTAAGGATGGATACTTGTCGAATTGAAACCCATCATTAATATACCGGATAGGCTCCGATTTATAATCGTCGCTGAGATCTTTCGCGGAAAGCGGCAGGCAAATCAGAGAGAACGCCGACCAAAACAATCATCTGCAATTATTGTGTCTGACCGGTGTATGGAACTAGGGATCATCGACAATGATCAATATTCTCGCCTTGATGATGTTCTGAAATCTGGGTTGGCGAGAGATGATGTCGACCGAATCCGGATCGCGGTCGGCTATCTCTATATGAGCGGGTTAAAGCGCCTCCGTCCCGAGCTAGACAAATTTCTAGATCGAGGTGGGTCGCTCCAGATAATGATGGGGAACCCGAATCAGCAGGGACTGGATGAACTCGTGGAGGCCAATAAAAACCTCCGACTCGCTGGAACACAGTTCCAGCAGGCTAGCAACGTCAAGTGGAGTGAACGGCCGGAGATACGTGCTGAGACCGCGGAAAATTATTCAAAACAAGTTCTCTACGAGGATCCCTCAGTCGAAAATCAGGCGTTCTTCTCAAAACTGGTTGACTGGCTGGAACGGGGTCAGATCAAACCGCGGCTCTATCTCCAAGAGCGGTTTCATGCGAAGGCATATCTCTTTGAAAAGGACGACGGTGACATCTTCTCTCCACAAGGGGTTGGTGTGATTGGGTCGTCCAACTTGAGCCTAAGTGGCCTCCATAGTAACACCGAACTCAACGCGCCAGTTTACAATGAGAAGGTCAAGCAACTGCAGAACTGGTTCGACGCCCTCTGGGAAGAAGCGGTTGAGTTTGATGAGGACCTGCTGGACACATTTGAGGACTCGTGGGTTTCAAACAATCCCGGACACGTCTCAACGGACGACGAACCGCCGGCACTTCCGGGAGATTCACTCCCGGACGACACGACTGAGACGCTCCGTGAGGTCAGCAGCGGTACTGGTCTCCCAGCGCCGTATCTGGTGTACACGAAGATCCTCTACGAGCTTTATAAGGAGACGCTGGAGACCGCTGAGGACTATCTCCAGTCGTTCGACGTGTATGATGACCTCTACGAGTTCCAACAGTGGGCAGTGAATCGCGGCATTCGTATCGCCAATAAGTACGATGGTGTCCTCGTCTCCGACGTCGTTGGAATGGGGAAGACGTTCGTTGGTCTCGGCCTCCTCGAACACTTCCACGCGCGGAACCGGCTCCGTGGCAACAAGGGGAAGATGTTGATCATTTCGCCAAAGCATCTGCAACCGATGTGGGAGCGGATGGTCAACAAGCAGTACAACTTCAACGCGGAGGTGGTCAGCCTAGGGATGGTTTCGAAGGAAGACTTCCACGAGACGCTCTTGGAGGAGCACGACGACACAACTGTGTGTCTCGTCGACGAGGCGCATCACTTCCGGAACGACGATACGCATCGCTACGACAATCTGCAGTCGTTCCTTCCCACGGTCAATCAGACGATCCTCCTGACTGCGACGCCGTATACGAAGAGCGCTTGGGACGTCTACAATCAGATCAAGCTCTTCCACATTGAGGACATCACGCCGATTCCGATTACGCCCCCCAACCTCTACGACTTCATGAAGATGGCGGAGAATGACGAAACTGACCTCTCGAACCTTCTCAGCCACGTGATGGTCCGCAGGACTCGGCAGGACATCATCAACCAATACGGCGCGGAAGACGAGGATGGCCGGCTGTACCTTCAGATGGGTGGTGAACGTCGGTACCTCCCGGATCGGCACTTACAGACTGTTGATTACGATCTGCACGAGACGTACTCAACGGCGGACGGCGTCAATGATTCACTGTACGATGCGATTGTGGAGACACTGGAGGACCTCACGTTCGCTCGGTACTCGCTGGGGCAGGAAGAGTACCTGAAAACAGGATACGCGAATCAGGACCCATATCAGAATCTCTCCTCGATGGGGAAGAGCATTCGGGGCTTAATGAAGTCCAACCTTCTGAAACGGTTGGAAAGCAGTGTCCATGCCTTCTACACATCTCTTACTCGGATGCTTCAGAGTTACCGGCTGTTTCGAGACCTCCTCGACGAAGGGACGGTTGCTGTCGGGAGCGACGTCTCCGAACTCATCAACAGTGGGGAGCAAATCGACTACATCCTTGAGCAGATTGACGGAATGGTTGAGAATGGAGAGTACGCGGCGTATCAAACGGAAGCCTTCCATCTCAACGACCTAAAAATCGATCTTGAGACTGACATCCAGCTCCTTTCAGATCTGCAAGCCACGCTGGAGCCGTTCCATCAAGACATCCAAAACGACTACGCGATGGATGACAAGGTCGAACAACTCCGACAACTGCTCGGAAATCTCCGCGTCGGGTCTCACGATCTCCTTGAGCGCGGTGACCGCTCTGAGAAGCTTATCGTGTTTACACAGTTTACTGACACGGTGAAGTATCTGGAAGCTGCGTTCGAACAGTTCCAATACCGAGGGCTGCTCTCTGATGGCGTTCGGTTTGCGAGTGCGACGAGTGACACCTCGAACGTGGAGGGAATCATCCAACGCTTCGCCCCTGAAGCGAATGATGCGCGTAATAAAATCGACCCGAGTGAAGAGATTGACGTGTTGTTTGCCACTGACGTCGCTGGAGAGGGGGTCAATCTCCAGGATGCGAATTTAGTAATCAACTACGACTTGCATTGGAACCCACTGCGTCTAATTCAGCGGATCGGTCGTGTTGACCGCCTCGGGAGCGAACACGACCACATCTATGCGCTCAATTTCCTGCCGGAAACAGAACTCGAAGAAGAGCTCGGAATCGTTGATCGAGTTGGATCCCGTGTCCAAGAGATTAGTAACATCCTCGGCGAAGATGGAGAGATACTGAGTCCAGAAGATAACGTGAACCGGTCGTACATGGAGGACATTTACGCCGAGGAGGACATCGAGAAGGTCGAAGACGACGTGAATGAGATCATCGGCAGTGACGATCTTATCGGCCCCACTAGTAGCCTCCAGGATCTCAGGCAGAAGTATCCGGACCTCCTCAGTTGGTTAGAAGACCGCGACGGGATTCGGAGTGCTATGGAGTGGGACCGAGAGTACGATGGAGTCGTCATTGTCTACCGGCAAGGGGACTACACAAATCCGTACCTCGTTACATTCCCGAACGAAGGCGGTCAAGATCTCGCATCACAGGAGAAAGACACCATCGTCCAAACCATCTCCTGTCCCATCGACGAGCCGGTTGCGTCGGTTGGTGCACAGACGTTCGACACCAGGTACGAACGGGCGGTGCAGGTTGCGCGGACGGAGTTCGGAAATGATATGGGCAAGCGTCGGCAGTTCCAGCGAGAAGCTCGTCAAGGCGCGAGTATTGATCGGGAGTATGTCGTTGATGAGCTCGGAGAGGTGGCATCGTCCGTCGAAAACACCGATCAACAGCGGACACTGGCACAGTTCCAGGACATTGTTGAGACTGTGTCGGCAGATCAGATCCTCAACGAATTCAGGGACCTGCGTAACGAGGAGGTCACAGGTGAAGAGCTGGTGACGGCTGTTCGGGAGATCGTCTCTCGGTACAATCTACAAGAAAAATACGACGAGCGGCAGGAATGGGCGGAGGAGCAGGAAGAGCCTCCGCACGTCGTCGCAGGGATGTACTTAAAAGGGCAGGAGTAATCGGGCGATAAGGCACATGAGGTTCAAATATTTTCACACAGAATTCGGTAATGTGACTCAGTTAGAGCAACTCCCCACAACCGATGCTGGGCATGTAGTGAAGCGGCAATCAGTCGAATAGCTAAGTGGTCGGATGAGGCATCTGAACAAGAGATTCGGGAATCTGTTGTCGAGAAACCCAATGACTTCACTGGGAGCAATTATCCAACTGAAATCTCCGATATTCGGGTAACAGGATCATCGGAATTTGTCGAAGCAGTCGGAAGCCTGTTCAAACCACCGCTGGGCGCTCGGCTGACTGCCCACCCACGACGTATAGAAGCGGTCGATGCGCTGTTTGAGTGTGTGAAACCATTTTTCGATCAGGTTTCGATCTGTGTAATCGAGCCGACCGCGCAACCCAATTCGAAAGAGGATAGTCCGATAGTCGTAGCCATCGACGAGAAACACAGCGTCTGAGAGATCATGTTTCTCGGCCAGTCCAGATAGAAACGCAGCCGCTTGGTCGGTACCATGCCGATCAAACACTTTGACATCGAGCAGCAGTTTTGTTTCGGTGTCGATTGCAGCGTACACCCAAGACCATTCACCGTTGATCTTGACAGCGGTTTCGTCGACCGCGACCCTCGTCGGCGTCGCCGACGGCGGGTCCGAAACGCTGTCAGCAATTCGATGGACCTAGTGAAAGATTGCTTGATGCGACCGCTTCACGCCGAGGAGCGCGAGGATCGCTTTTGTTTCTCTGAGAGAACACCCGGTCGCGTGGAGCCGGACGGCGAACGCCCTGACGGGCGCCCCCCAGAAATCGGAGACTTCTGGTGTGCAAACGAGACGCTACGCGTCTCGTTAACGTCGCCGTCTGCTCACGCTCCCAACATTCAAGCGCAGACGTGTCTAAACTCTCTTTGAGCAGGGTTGAGAGTAGCATGAACAACTAGCTCTTCGACCTGCTCGTCTTTATCTAGACAGTGACACTATACTAAGATTATTTTTATTTTAATTGTTTATTATATAAAATAAGATATGATATAGCATTATATATAAAATAAATTTTCTATATTGGTGAAAATTATTTGGAGAGTACTTTTCGACTTATTAATATTTATACGGACTCAAAATAGAGACTATTTATCGATAAATGTCTTCCCAGTCAACTACCATCGCAAACGTAGTCAAAGATCTTAATGAAGGGATGTTTCTGCCAGGAATACAGCGAGAATTTGTCTGGTCTGAGAGTCAGATTAGACAACTCTTTGATTCAATCATGCAAGGATATCCGATTGGATCGCTCTTGTTTTGGGAAGTTCGAGATACATTTGCTCGTGAGCAGATTAAATATCGTTTTATTAAGCATTATATTGAAGATGGTGTGCATCCCCCGAGTTTTTCGGACAGATCATTTAGGAACCCGAAGATTGATGAAAAATTTGATAAACTTCCTAACAAACTTAGTCTAGTTCTGGACGGTCAACAGCGGTTGACTGCCTTCTATATCGGTCTTTGTGGATCGTATACAAAGAAAAAGAAATATCAGCGTCGTCGCGACCCAGAATCTTGGTCTAGAAAGAAACTGTATTTCAATCTGCTCAGCGATCCGAGTACAATCTCAAATACAGACCCACAAATGCGGTACGATTTCCGGTTCCTTTCTGATCCCTCTAACTCAACTGGTGAGTATTGGTATGACGTTAGTCGTATTCTCGGATATTCCTCAAATAAAGATATTGATGAGGAAATCAAGCATATCCAGGAAAAGCTGGAGGAAGAAGGGTTATGGCAAGAGGGCTACTTCCAGCAAATTTACACTAATTTGTCAGATTTCTATAGTTCTATTCACGAAACTAATAATATATCATACCACACAGAGACAAAAGAGAATCATGAAAGAGTTCTAGATATTTTTATCAGAGCTAATGAGGGTGGAACTCAACTTAGTAAAACTGAAATTCTATTATCGATTTCCACCGCGCACTGGACTAATAATGAACCCGAACTTGACGCACGTGAGGAATTGACCTCTTTTGTAGATGGCCTCAACGGTCAGTATGACGATGCTGGATTCAACTTTGATATTAGCTTTGCATTGCGAGGGTTGATGCTACTTTCTGACATTCCTGCCGGATATAGTCTTTCATCATTTTCACACGGTAATGTTATAGAAATGAAGGAAATGTGGATGGAGGAGGGGGTTCAGGAATCGATCCGCCAAGCGATTGATTTACTAGTCGAATTTGGATATAATGGACAGCGGCTAACAAGTGTTCGCGCTCCGCTTCCGATTGCATATTTTTTCTATCATAATAATGAAAATAAAAGACTTAGCCAATCATCTAAAACAGGTAAACAGGCTCGGAACGATATCCATTTCTGGTTAGCATCAATGATTATTAACGGTACTTTCGCAATTGGAGAAACACCAATAATTGAAGCTAGATCAGCTATTAATGATGCTGAGCAGGGTACCTTCCCTCTGAAGGAGATTAATCGACGACTTCGTGGTGGCGGCCGTCCAGTTGGGTTGGATAGAGAAACGATCTCAACATTGTTGCGTGATCAGACTAGTAAAGCGTTCTCGCTACTATCTCTGATTCACTATCCTTTGCCAGCTAAAGGAAGTACTACCTTCCATGAAGACCATATCTTCCCACGCAGTAAATTAGATACTGAATATTTAATTGAGGAAAAAGGATTAACATATGAGTATGCACGTCAGTGTGAAGAATTGAAAAACTGTGTGGCAAATAAACAGCTACTGACAGATTCAGAGAATATGAAAAAGTCGAATAAGGACTTTGCGGAATGGTTAAAAAGTCGTGATCAAGAATATTTTGACTCTCATCTTATCCCTCAAGATCCAGATCTTCACGAAGTAGAAAACTTTGTAAAGTTCATTGATAAGCGTGAAGAGATGGTGATAGAACATCTATCGGAAAAGTTCGGATTTTAACCCACAGATATGTCTGAAAACCCAAATTTATTACCCATAACTATAGCACGTAATGTGAATTTAGGTATGTTAATTACATATTCTGAAAGCTAAACTAGCGAGACCATCTTTCAAACGTTCCTTTTATTCCGGGTGCGAAAATGAGGGCATCGTGGTACTCTTTATTCTGTAGGACATCCGTAATAGGGCTTTCTTTCTCATGATGTTCACTGTCGAGATCAGTCTCGGAGACGTAGACCTGTACTTCGTCGCCTGGTTGGTACGGATCGCTCGATATTAGTGTATTATACTAACACAGACTCAAGCACCGAAGCTAGAACGAGCAGATGTATTGGAAAAATCTCAGACACCATCTTCATAAGGTCTCATTGAGGTGATAGAGATATGTCTGAGTGGCGTGACACGATCCGCACTGAAATTACGCGCTACTGCAGCCAGAATGATACGCAGGAGTTCAGCTTGCAGGATTTTCTCGAATTCTCCAAATCCATTGTTCAAGAAAAATTTCCGGAGAACAATACCTGGGAGGCATCCATCAGGCGAACACTTCAAGAGTTGCGGGATGCAGATGAATTAGAAGCTCTTGGAAATGGTCGCTATCAAATCAAGGACTTAGAGAGTTCTTCTGATAAGACATCATCCAGAGATCCTCCGATACCTGGCTCCACTCTCAATGTGAAAGTCCAGTATGCACTGACTCACTATACGGAGGCGAAGTCAGAGGGGGACTGGGATCACTCCGTTGTCTCGTTGATAAATTCTGAACTGCCAGAGGAATTTCGAACCCGATTACAACACAATGCGACAAAGACCGACGAAATCACATCTGAGCATTTGCAAGTAAGAGGATCAAGCGGGAAAGGACGGATGGCGAATATTCCTTGGATCGGTGTCTTCGACCGTCGCGTTGCTGAGGGACCACGAGATGGGCTGTATGTTGTCTATCTATTCGATACGGTCGAAGATCGGCTCTTCTTGACTCTCAACCAGGGAATGACCGAGCTGAAGGAGAATTTAGGTCTCGGACCCACGAAAGAAGTCCTATCGCATCGTGCAGAAATTCTTCGAAGCCAAATTGACCTCGAGAATTTTGAGATGGAGAGCATTGACCTACCCTCCCAGCTATTAACGGGACGAAACAAATACTACGGCGATTCAACGATCTGTTATCGCTCCTACGATGCTAGCCAATTTCCCAGTGTGCAGATTTGCTTCGGTTAACGAAGCTTGTTCTACGGAGTATCTACGTTCGTGAGTTCATGACCGGCAAGCAGCGGTCGTTTGCCCTGCTGATCGATATGAACAAGATCTTCGAGCGTGCTGTCGAGCGAGCAGTGTCTGAGGTGGTGGCGGAACGGGATGGATGGAGCGTTGCGTTGCAGGTGACGACTCGTAACTTAGTCACCGATGGAAAGCACAAGGTATCTATTCGGCCCGATATCTTGGTTCGTGATTCCGAAGAGGAGGTAGCGCTTGTGGGGGATGCAAAGTGGAAATTGGGTCGTCCATCGAACTCGGATTTCTATCAGATGGTTTCGTACCAGTTTGCTCACGAAGTTCCGGGAGCATTGATTTATCCCGAGCAAGGAGGAGATATCGAGACCGAGTATTCGGTGGTAGATCAGTATCCGCTTTCATTGATTGAATTTCCGATTCCAGCGGTGACTGAGGATTTTAGCGGGTATATTGATCGGGTCTATGATAGAGTGAGCGAGCAGATTTGGACTCTGGTCAATGAGGGCTAAATGTGTGCTGTTGCCCGATGGTGTTTGCATTAGTTAGAACGTCACGAACTTCAGTCGAGATCTAGCCAGTGAAGAGCAGTAACGTCAGTTTGGTTCATTGTCGCTTGTTATACCAAGCAAGAGTTTCTCCGATCATCAGTCCTTCTGTCGGGAGAGAAATACTGACTGATTCGCCTTCGAGTCGAGGAAGAAGCTCACCGTAGTAGGCTTTTCCGGCGTGGATGTACAAATGAGTATCATCGCAGAGAAAACCTCGATCGGCAAGTTCTTTGACTACATTGTCTGCCCATGTTCTTCGAGTTGCGATAGATGCGTTCGTCAACGTCTCGTCGTACGGTTCGATGGGCGGACCTTCCGGATCGAGGAGACCGTATTTCGCAGAGAGAATATACCACTCGTCGTACGTTCTTTCACAATAATCACTGGCTTTCCGGAAGAGCGTCGATGGTTCATACAGGTCTCTGGGTTGTGCAGGCTCATCGCTTTTTGACTTCGTGCAACTAACGAGGCCGATTGTTCGAGTCATGGTACTATAGGATATCTCGAAGTGGTACTCATTTATTGTTTCACTAGGAAGAAACTAGCTATGGCTGACGAACGGCGGATGACCACCGATCGATTCTTCGGTGGCGTTGACGGACGACTCGCCAACCTCCAGGCAATGCTCACGTACGTTCATGCCGAAGAACCAGATCAAGAGGATCTCTGGGCGTGGTTACGGTCGAACACAGCTGCGAGGAGTGACTCAACGATTGAGAAATACGTCCAGTTCGTTCGTGCACTCGGTTTGATTGAACGCCATGAGGACACCTATACGAGTACCACCCGCGGGAAGGCGTTTACTGAGACCGGTGACCAGCAATTGATTTTCATCGCGCTCACCGAACACGTCAAAGGCTTCGAGACGATCCTCGTTGCAATCGATAGTGGAGCGCGAACGATAGAAGAGATTCAGAAACACCTCCGTCGGATGTACCCCGGGTATAGCTTGCCGACGTCAATCGTTGGACGGCATCTCGAATGGTTTCGCGCGGTCGGTGCCGTCGAGAAACACGACGGGAAGTATCTCCTAACTGGTTTCGGACAAACAGAAGTGAGAAAGCTAGATCCGGATCAGTGGCTCAATTCCGGTTCTGAGACGCGGGAAGTCGATACACCGCCATCGCGACGGGGATCAAGCAAGGAATCTACTGATCTTGCATCACTCCGTGAACAAGCCGAGCGTGCGGCAACTGACTCCGTATCGTCGAGTAAACAGCGGACGACTACCGAATACAACCGATCGGGTGCAATTCGACGGTACGTAAAACGTCGGGCTAATGGTGTCTGTGAAGGCTGCGGTGATCCAGCTCCGTTCACTAGTCGGACAAGCGAGCCGTATCTTCATGTTCATCATATCCACGAAGTCGCTGGAGGTGGGTCGGATTCGCCCGAAACCGTGATCGCGCTCTGTCCGAACTGCCACTTCCGCGTGCACCACGGCCGCGACGGAGCAGTATACAATCGGGAGCTTGCCCATCGGCTAGCGAATATCGAGGAGGTTCCAGTCGAGAAAATTTTCGCTACTGAAGAGCTGTGAAACCAGAATAGTATTCCATCCAACTTAGCCATGAGAAGCAGATCCCAAACCCACATTGATGCTTGCATACGCAACTCATCGTACTTGATAAGGAACTGCTTGATCCCTCCGTAGGGATTCACAAGGCCATGTTCTGCTATCAACACCGATAAGAGGTAGATTAGCTATTACTCATTCTTCTTCAGCGGCTGGATACCACAATCACTTCTTTGCCGGAAGCCGGTCTCGGTGCCACTCTTGATTTTCACTTTCACCGAGGCCCACGCAACCTTTAACCTAAACAATCCGATAATAGAACCATGGTTGAAGTGTTTGATCATTCCGGTCCAGAACAGAGAACAAACCTTATTGAGACGTTTGACGCGAAAACGATGACTCATTACGTGTGGGAAGATGTGGACGAGTTATTGGCGGATGATGGAGATACTATAGAGTACAGCGGCGAAGTTGTTACGATGATTAGCACGGATTGGATAGACGACAGTGCCGAAGAGGGAGATATTATTGACATAGAAGGCAACCCAGCTAAAATCGACTTCCTCGAACGCATGAACGGCGAAATCATGGGATCAATCGGTATAACGCTGTTCGAGCACATGGATAACCCGCCAGAGGAGCGCTGTTGTGACAAATGTGGGACGTCCTGGGACGAAGTTCCTGAGTTCCCGAGTGTTGGCGTCAAAGGAACCGGCGCAAACCTAATGCCCCTATATGATCCCGATGACGGCGAAAGATTGCTTTGCCGCGATTGTTGCCCCGACGAACTTCTTGAAGAGACCGACATATAAGCGACGTCCGAAACACGCGTGTCGGACGACACGAGATAGTCCTCCCCGTGTTCGATGCGCTTCGTCATGAAGCGATTCCATATCAGCCGTTGTTTACGAGTCGGTACGTGCTCTCGGAGTTAGCCACACTCACCACTCGGAAGGTTAACCACAAGACAGCAGTGGATGTGCTTCAGACGATTCGGCGTTCGGAGAGTTTCAATATTCTTCCCGTTGGTGAGGGTGTGTTTGCTGCGGCGTGTGATGAGTTCGAGCGGTATGACGACCAGCAGATTTCGTTTGTTGATCACACGAGTGCGGTACTTGCTCATGAGTACGATATCGACCATATCTTTGCCTTTGATCGGGATTTCACGACGCTTGGGCTGACTCCGGTTCCTGCGGATATTCACTTCCCAAAGTGAGCCGTGGCTTCAGTAGTGGTGACCGTACGGAGTGACGCCTAATTCTCTCCCAAAATTAGTAGAAAGTATTACTATTATATGGCGTGTCATTCTAACTAATGACCAACTTCGAATACCGATCACCACGAACCCCGCTTGGCTTGCTCATTGGAGCGTGGGGTGATCGTAGTAGAGAACGAGCTGATCTTGGAACGAGGCAAGAGTCTTCATGACCAAGACGAGCACGACCGCGACCGCGGCGAGTGCGAACAAGTCGAACGCAAAGTATGTCTTTGACGGAAGGGAAGAATTTGCGCGAGAAGTCAGTTGTTCTCGGTCGTACGTGTCTGCGAGGCGTTCCATCTGTCTTGAACCAGTGTGTCAGTTATGAAATATATTTCTGATGACAGGGTTAGTTTGTAGGCTGATGGTGCCGAAAACGTGAGGTTCTGACCAACATTTATTTTACTGGAATTGAAAGAGTTCAATGGTTGGAAACGACCGATTCATTTATTCAGCGTCGAGGCAACCCTTGTGGTTGCTTTCCGGCGTTTCGAGTGTGACATCACGCAGAGGTTGTAGCTCTGAGAATAGCTTGTTCGAACGCGTAGATGAGCTAGTGGTTATGTATCAACTTACAAAGAAAATTAAGTAGTACCTGCTGGTGACCTTGATGCGGACGAATTGGAATAATAGCTGATTCTTAACGGCCTAGTAGAAATTAGATGATTGATTATATAATATATATTAATACAGATGTTATTTCCTCTTAATATTTTTATCTATTATTCGCTCGGTGAGAGAAAATGTATTATTATGAGTCAAATTTATCACCAAGGAATACACTCGTCTCGATATGGTAGATGATAACGAAAAGCACGACGAGAATACTCCGGAAACGGCTGAGAAATCAAATGAAGAGCAACAATCTACGAGTGGACAATCGGGGAATGGGGTCTTTGGAATGTCCCAAATTAATTTTCCATTGAAAGACCTTGATAAGGTATTAGTCCCCAATCAAAATCTCACGAAAGGACTTGACGGAGTATATAAGTGGCAACAATCAATGGCAGAAGTGACTGCCCCAATTAGGAAAATAGAACAGACAAATAGAGCACTTAATCAGTTAGATCAGGCAATTCAGGCAGTCTCAACGCCAAGTGAAGAGTTACAACAAACTGTCAGCGCTGTTCAGGGTGCACGTGCGATTGCTCAAGCCTATAATCAACAATGGGAGGCGATCGAAGACGCATTTGACAGTTTGCATGATGATATTAAAGTTGCCGTCGAGGAACAAATTACGCTTGAAATGCCATGGAACTACAAATCAACTGATCCGAATCCGGCTGCGAAGGCCGCTGCTGAGAATTGGGTAGAAAGATTCATTTCTGACTTTGAAGACGTTGATGACGAGTATTTTGAGCGGCTATTCAAGCGAGTCGAAGATGGTTTTGATGAATTCAAAAAGGAACCAGATCGGCCATATTCAACGATACACATTTTCATATCTATGCAAGATGCCTTATTATTTTGGCTTTGTTATCAAGATAGACAGATTTCATCAAATGAGACAAATGATGTTGGGTTGCCGAAATATAAGACAGAACACAAGCAAAATGCTCTTAGAAAGTACTACAATTCATATTTTGGTGTAGATGAAGGAGACAATACCAAGTTCTCAGATTATAAATGGGACTGTTTCTGGGCCCATCGTCATTCGATTATGCACGGTGATGTGTATGCAACCTATGACATGAATATTGCGACAACCTCGATGTTATTCTTTGCATTGACCGCGGATTCCGTTTTACAAGTGATTGCTACTCACGATGAGAACGGAGAAGATATCCCTTCTGTCCTTGACCAGATTGAACAAACCGAAGAAGTCAATGACGAGGAAGATGTTGATCCAGCTGAAACATTAGGCACATTCATGAAAAATTAATAATATTCTCCAATATCTATCAGGCCCCAATGGTTGGACGACTGATTCATTGATTCGGCATCGAAGCAACCCTTGTGGTTGTTTTTCGACGTTTCGATGTGGCATCACGCAGGGGCCGTAACTTTTGGAACAGTTTATCGAACGAGTAGATGAGCTGAAGAGGCAATACCAAACCAAAGAGAAAGGTCAGCAGGATCTCGTTGATGACCCCATCATAGACGAATCAGAGACGGATCATAAATCGCTGTTTTACTTCCTGCACTATCCGTACTTAGTGACGAGATTGATTTTGCGCTTTGAGGGGTGGTCGGAAAGTAAAAGATGTTGCCAGATAGAATTTTTTGTATGCCATCCGACGACGACCCCGCCACAGAGATGGAACAGGTCAGAGAACAAAGTCGAGAATCTATTGAAGACTACAACGGCTACGAATCAGTGCAAGATGCACTCGATGCTTATGCACAAGCACAGATCGAAGAAGGAAATGAAGTTGACATGAGTAGTCAAGCTAGAGCAGCAGGAATGAGAGAGAGAGCGAGGTAGATCGTGCAGCCGCGATCAGCGAAGCTAAAGCTCGCCAAGAAATCGCGTTGACGATTCAGGGCCTTCTGGAATCATATGGGCATCAACTCCATCGAGGTGCAGGAGTAAATCCTGACATGAGAGATACCGAGAACGAGTTAGAATAGATCGTTCGTTATTTGCTCGTTTGTTCTTCCTTGTGAAGATGGCTCAACAAGATCAATCTAATCTGTATTTCGAGTGACGAAGAATTTTCACACGAGACCTGTCTGCTCCGCATGAATACATCTTCCAAGTGAAAGATTTCTCCTTTATATACGGAGATAGCAGCATTATGATGAATATGATCATCACAAATATATTCAAAAATATAATTCCTACAGTCAACTCTGAGCTATACGTAGAGACGATTGGCAAAGACTGTACAAAATTCTCGATCTCATTTGTACTGAGTGCCGCTAGTATGATAGTCACTACAGCTATGATACCACCAAGACCACGCATCACTTGAGAAGCCGACCCAAGTTGTTTAGAGATCCGTTTATAGCGCCTTATCTTCTCATCTATCTGCTCTTGAAAATCACTAAAGATTGGCTCATTCTCAACAGAGGTCAATCTACCTTCAACAAACCGCTGCATATACCAGCCGTCTCTCGTGTCTCCATGTGTTACGAGGATTTTCTCGTTGTCTCCAATGCAAACGTAATCTGCAGTCTCGACCTCGATACCGTATTCCTCCAATTCAGGACAGTGTTCGGCCACTTCTGAATGTACAGAATAACCAGACCGGGTAAAGTAATCCCTCAGAGATCTCTTAATCTCTGTTCTATGATTTTCTACAAACTCCTCGGTGTACTCTGCAAAAACCGCGGTTACCTTATTTCGTACATCGGTAATAATTGATGAAAGCTGATTCCTAAACTGCTCGGAAAGGAGCTCTTCCCACCTAAATCGGTGTCCTTGGTGGTTTTCTGCATTCATGCCACGGAGTAGAACGGGAAACTCCATGTCGAAAGGGTCAATCTTACTCTGTAAGAACGCATCTTTTTCACTAAAAAATTCAAAGATTAGATTATGTTCACCAAACCTGCACCTTGCTCTGTATTGTCCATCCATAGGAGAAATCTCTTCTACAAATTCTAATGGTCCTGCCTCTGAAGCGGTCCGTATCACACCTTCTGAGATCCCTACTGGATCAAGCGTGTATACCGTTCTCTTGGTTCTATATACTTCCTTGCAGCTCGAAGAGAATGGTTTGTCACACTGCTCGCAAAACCCTTTCGTCTTAGTGGTCAGGAATCGCTTGAACGAAGTAAATTTAAATCCTGATTCAGCTCTTGCTGCAGAGCAGATCTCTTCTTTTGTGAAGTATTTACTCTCGACTCCAACCGGTGTCGGACATTCCGAGAGACACTTACGAAGTACCTCTTTCTCAGAGTTGGAGATCATAATCTTCTACGAAGAACTCCAAAAGGGAAATCGCGTTCCCTGGGCTCTGGTAGTCTTCGCTGTCTTGCCATTTTGTGATAAGACGATTTATATTTAATGCCACAACTTGGTAGTCCTGATCCGCAGACTGAGGGATATTGTGTTGTGCATATCTCTTGAAGAAGTTCGCAATATTTCCGTCCCAAATCTCCGAGACTTCATGTTCTACTTCATATTTGTCTTCCTCAGTCACGATTTTATAGATCTCGATACCGATATTGGCTAACACCATATTGTGCATATATCTTCCGAGGACATCATCGTTCGAGACACCCAATTTTGTGGTAGATATTTCAGTAAATTCACCTATAACGTCAGTCTTTTTCATCTCTTTTTCGGCATCCAATGAAATATTATATACATATTTATTCAATAATTCATCCAATGAGGTCATATAGTCTGAGTATTTTTCTGCGGTGTAAATCGCATTTACAAATTGGTCATATTCGTTTGGGGTGACTTCCGCAGAAGAGGTTGTGTGACCATCCTCATAGAAGTTGAGCTGGACAGCACGCATTTCAGAGCGTTCGTCGAGAGGAACATAGAAGGTCACCTTACGTAGGTCCCCTGTTTGCTCTGCGTCCCTAACTAGCTTATTTTTGAGCATTTCTTCATCTCTCGATCCGGAAAAGTCGGCCTTATCGAGGCTGAGTAAGTCAAATTTAAAGCCGTAGCTTGAGTTCTGCCCCCCAAGAAGATATTGAATTGCTAAAAGCTCTGTTCCTTCGAATTGGATCGAGAGATCTATTGGATCAATCTCTTCAAGAGCTTTGATAGTGTCAGACATTATCTTCTCCTCCAATCACAGGACTATCCCGAGCGAGGGCAACTACTATGTTGTATATCTCCTTCTGTAATCTGCCGGGTATTTCTGAATTTGAAATGGACATTAACTTGTGATTTGTATAAATCCGAAGTTCTACGCGGCGTCTCATCGGTACTTTAACGCTCTGCTCGGGACTTAATTCATTAATTTTTTCACCAGATTCATCGTGAACTTGAATAGGAATCTCTTCTGTAGACTCGTATTCTTCAAATTTGACTGCAGTATAGAAGGATACGTCGATTTTGTTATCCTGCTTTTCGAGTTGATTGATGAATAGTGGTTGAGTCAGAATGGCACCAAATGGTTCCGTCAAAGGATTTTCCTCATATTTTTTAAGTTTTTCATACAATCCATTCGTTTCCAGATTTTTTGGGAAGTGAACTAATTGCTGATTAAACACACTCCCTTCCTTCCCATACTCCCGGAACATAGCATCAATAAATTCGCGATACTCTTGCCAAGTGAGCTCATTGGAAAGATTATTTAGAAACCATCGTTTACCATTCTGTGAAACCTGCTCTGGGCTTATTGATGTCTTTTCAATTATAGAAAATACCTCTTTATTATCTATCGTAAAATTGTCTGCAGTCACTCTGTCTTCCTTTTCCTCTACAGTGTACTCTTTCCGAAGGAAAAATTTGTTACTAGTCATTTATGTTCTTGTCTGAGAATGGTGAGGAGTCCGCCATAGCCTTTATCTTGGCTCTAGCGTCATCAATTTGATTTATAGCACGAAAGAGCGAATTATGTGGCTTCTTAATTTGGCTATACGCTGTTTCAACGTGACCAGATCTTACTGTCGAACCTTCACTCTTCCGCTCGGCCACTTTTATAGTCTCTGCCGTGATGACTGCTGCAACCTCATTTAGCGCCTTAATCATGGCCTCGTCTGCTTCAGGGCTAACCTGTAGTTCTGTCTCATCTCTAAGCATCTCTCTTATTTTTGTTGATTTTATGACTTGGTACTCGTTCTCATCCGCATCAGACGAATTAGAGTCATATCCCTCAGAGTTGTCTTCGTTGGTGTTCGGTACGGGCTCGCTTTTACCCATTAATTTTGAATTATATTATAGACATATATACCCCATAGTTTAGGTATTGTCATTAAAAGGAAAGAATGAAGAACAGTGTTATTCTCCTACCGACCACGAAAATCGAACATTAACAGGAAGCTCGTCGGTATCCAGCACTTCCGCGATCTCCTCCGGCGTTACGCTTCCCTGCCGCTCTGCTTTCTCCATCAGTCCGACGAACGCTCCGTTGGGAACGACCGCAGTGTCGCCACGCATCTGGAGATAGAACTCTACTGCACGGTCGAGCGCCTTACTCTTCGTGTTCTCGCCGGTCGCCTCGAGGAGATACTCCATCCGTCGTTCTCGCGTGTCGGTCATTCGGAGACGCATATTTTTGCACACGTCCCCCCGAAACCTAGTTTTATCGACTAACTGGAACAGCAAGTGTATATAAAGGGCTCCAAAAATCGCTCGCTTCGCCTCGTCGAATCGAGTTCGTCCCAATCGCGACCAGTCGATTTTGCACACGCTACTTCGAGTAAACGTGTGCAATTTCGCGGATTCGTTTTTCGCGTTCTACATCTCCAAGGAGGCCGAGTGTGTGTGCCTGCGTCGAAGATGCTTGATTTGGCTGGAGTAAAACGGCGAATCCTCAAAAAACTAAGTTCAATGATTCCGAAAATGCATATTGTATGATGAAATCTAATCTGGCTAGTGACAATCCATGATTTTCCATGCTCACATAGTATATATAAAAAGAATTTGTTTTGTCATTTTAGTGGCTGCTGGCGTACTTTCGCGATACTAATCAGATATCTAACCGTAATATCTATATACCTCAAATCTGTTGGTTTATGTACGCAAGCGTTTGCCGCGCAGGATCATAGCGTATTCTGCAAAGCGGCGTGAGCGCAACAACAC
This sequence comes from Haladaptatus sp. T7, assembly GCF_026008575.1. Classification (NCBI taxonomy): domain Archaea; kingdom Methanobacteriati; phylum Methanobacteriota; class Halobacteria; order Halobacteriales; family Haladaptataceae; genus Haladaptatus; species Haladaptatus sp. T7. The sequence continues at coordinate 74,236 of NZ_BROP01000009.1, read as the reverse complement.
GCCCTCACCCACTCCGGGGTCAAAGTGTACTCTGGACAAGTGGCGTGATGATGACCAAATGGAAGCCTACGAACTTACCCGGGAACGGGTACGGCAGGCAGCACCGCAAGACCAACCTGGTTTCTACCGACTTGGTTACATAATCAACGGACGTTTCTTTACTAGTTATGTCGGTCGAAGTGACACCTGTCTCAGGACGCGCTTGATCAGACACACGCAGCGGAGGTGGCAAACCCACTTCGTCTCTCGCCCCACGAAAACCCTCGAAGAAGCGTATTACCAGGAGTGTCTGTTCTATCACCTGGAACGGAAGACAACGGGGAACAAGGTCCATCCTGCCCGTCCCGCCCACACCGACCTGTACTGTCCCTACTGCGAACACGAAAAGACCCTCGCAACGGAAGCACACCAAAACACCGATATCAACAATGTCAATTAAAGCTGAATCACGCGACTTCGCGCACGGAACAACGTTCATCATGGGCGCTCGCGACATGGGAATCGAAACCCTCTCGGCGGTCTATGAACTCATCGACAACTCTCTCGATGCGGATGCCGAGAACATCCATATTCACGTAGAAGACATCGAGGAAGACGGTGAAGAGTTCGTAAGAATCTACGTCGAGGACGACGGCCGAGGGATTACCGAGACCATCGACGATGACGGAACTACATATGACGGCATCACATACGTCCTCGCCTTTGGCGATCGGTACAATCAAGGAGCCGCACAAATCGGAAAATTCGGCTGGGGGCTCTCTGCGTCGGCGACCTGCACATCGGTCCGGACAGAGGTCTACACGAAACAGGAGGACGAAACCGACTGGCGCTACACCTATCTCGACCTCGAGGAGATGGAAAGCACGAACAATACTACCCCCCCGCTCTCAAAAAAGAAGGCTCCAGATCACCTCGACCTCGCGAATCCAGTCCCCGATTCGGGGACAATCGTCTCCTTCGAGAAGTGCGACAACACGAACCCAAAAACGGCTCGTGGTATCGAGGGCCAGCTGATTAAGAACATTCCACGTGTCTACAGAAACTACCTCGACGGTGATATTAGCATCACTGTCAACGGCACTAACTTGGAACCGATAGATCCGCTGTTCATGATGGAAAACGCACGCAACGTCGGCGAACTGCCGGAGAAAGTTCCTCTTGTCGAGGACCCTTACCTCTCCAAAACGATCCATCTAGAGGAGAAGAAGGGAGACAAAAAATATCCGGTGAAGCTGACTGTCGTCCAGCTTGATGTAGAAGCGATCCGCACCAGTGATGCATATAGCAGGACGTGGATGTCTGACCACAACCTCACGGAGGCCAATCAGGGGTTCAGCATCGTGCGGAACGGTCGGGAGATAAGGAACGGTCTCACACTTGGCATCTTCAAGCGTCACGCCAGCAAGAACTTCATGCGAGCCGAGATTGAGTTCCCACCCGAGCTAGACGAACGCTTCGGCATCCAGACGGACAAGAGTCGTCTTTCCCTCAAACAGTCCGTCAAGGACAAGATCGAAAACGGGCTCGAAAACTCTCCGAATCAGATCGCCCGAAAGACAGAAAAGATCCGGAAGAAGGTCATCGCCGAGGAGCAGAAAGCCGAGGGTGATGCCGAGCCGTCGCCTAGCGAACGGGCAGCCGAAAAGGCGGCAAAGTTCATGAAGAAGCCTCGTAACCAGACAGATGAGGAACGCGAGGAAATTGTGGAGCAGGTCGAACAGGAAAAGAAAGAGACAATCGAGAAAATCAAAGAAGACCCGGAACTCGACAAGCAACAGAAGGAAGAGCAAATCGAACAGGAAGAGAAGAAGTACGAGCGCCAGAAGAACGAGAACTCGCACAACGTCACGACTGCAACTCTTGGTACTGGCCACTTCTACGAGGCCGAGTTCCAGGGGAACCAAGTAAACGCTATCATCAATGACGGTCATCGGTTCTACGAAGTCTATGAGCAACTCCGGACGGGAGGATACCGCGATCCTGATGCAGTCTCAACGGATGGTGGTGTCGAACAAGAGATGGGCACTCAGACCGAGGAGAGCGTGCTCATCGATCATATGCTCTTGGCAGCAGCCCGTGCTGAACTCATGATGCAGGATCGCTTCGGTGAAGATGCCTTAGAGTACATATATCAGTTCCGCTCGGAGTGGTCTGAGTTCCTGCGTTCGTTCATCAAGTATATGGATGACGGCATCGAGGAGGCCGCTCCAAACCTCCGGAACTAAATAGCGGTCTCATTTTCTCAAGCGGTTTTTTGTCATTTCGGCACCGATTAATTGGGCGACTTCTCCTATTTGCGAATTGCGACGAATTGCTCGACAATAATGGGGTTCACCGCTTCCTCTATCACGGAGTTTAGCGTAAGTGGGCGTCTTTTAGAAGACTCTCAGTTACGATGTGGTGAGTGAATCACCGCCGTATCTTCACCTTCCTTTCCCGTCCAAAGGACGTCGTCGCCACCTTTGATACCGAGTTCCTCGACGACATCCGAAGGAACCGTAATCTGAATACACCCATCACCTTGCTGTGCTTTCCGCGTATCTGCGAACTGTCGTTGGATTCCCATAGTAACTATGCTCCACCTGCGGACCGTCTTTCGCTTAAAGATTGAGGCTCTACAAAGCCGCTCCATAGTAATGAGTCAGCAAATTTCAAGAAAAATATAATTTAACAGAGGCGTGCTTGAAGGCTGTTTCATCGGCCGGCCTCTCCGGCCGAGTGAGTAATCTATGACACGGGAAACCGATCGAGAAAGCCCAGAAACCTCATTTTCAGAGGGAACGGTGCGGTGGGACAGACTGGAAACAATACAAGAAGGGTGAAGCGGATGACGAGGGCGATTCCGCGTGACCCACGAGTGCGAGTTCGTCGAGGATTGCACTGACACGGTTCGCACGTGCGGGGCTGACGCCGATCTTGTCGAGGTCGCTGACGTCGAGGTCGCGTTGTGCCCGAGACATATCCAGAAAATTCCTGCCGGAGAGCCATCAGACGCACTCACGACGTACGAGAACGACCGCGGCAAGAAAGACACGCTTGGAGGGTTCGTAGACCGTGACGACACCGAGAACGTGATTATTACACACGCCGATAATCTGGCGTTCCCTGACGCGAGTGCCTTTCCGCGGCGTGAAATACGACGAATCGGGCGACAGCGACAAGAACACCGACGTGTCGGCGTGGAGTGCGACACACTGGAGCACGACCGACGCTCCACGAGCCGCAGCGACCAGCTCGTCAATAGTGGTGGTACTCGTGCCGGCGTCCTCGGTCGCAATGTCGTCGAAGACCGTTGCCGCGATTTGGCTCGTGTTGGCGTTCTGAAGGTCAAAAACGGAGAAGTTAGAGGCCACCCGAACATCTACCGAGAGGTCCAGCAAGATGCACCTATTATCGGGTGAGGTCGACCTGTCTCAATCTTATTAACCATTAAATAGGTACTACTGATTCCATAATGAAAAATAGGAACAAATTAGTCCCGTGGGTCTTCTACAAATTCGTAGAGGCCTCTATTCACACGTCGAATCCAGCCTGCATCAACCAGACTTCCGAGTGCGTCGTTAACGCGCTGTTTTTCTAAGTCTGTAACATCTCTGATTCGAAGCGGGTTCGCTCGCTGTTCTTCTTTGAAAACTTGCAGAACAACCTCCTGGTTCTCAGTGGGTCTAAACTCTTCATTAACCATAGTTACTATAGTACTCATTCCGTCACCTCATTAGTCCTTTCGTGCAGAATTACTTAGTGATTTCCAGAGTAATCCTATAGTCCGTTACTAAGTAACGCTTATTAGGATGGCGCTATAAGACAGTAATATAGAAGCGTGGATGGTCAGAAACTCTGGCCGGGTGGTGGGACACCCGACCGCGCTTCTGGAACACAGAAGCATGACTAGCAATACCCCTACCGTAGAAAAACGCATCGACTACCAACCACCCTGCATCGGAGGACTGCACTAATGGCGTCCTTCGATGAGAAACCCAACGGCGGGCTGCTCTCCCTTGAGGCCCAATTCGGCACAAAAGTCTTCCACCCAGTCAAGCGCCTCGAACCCACAGCTGAAACCGCCGCCCAGGACCCCGACCAACCCACGCCCACTACCGACGAGCCAATCACCCGCGCATACCTCGTCGAACTCCGCGTGGGCTTTCAAACCCGAACCAAGACTACCAGCCAAGCGCCCTACCTGTACTGCATTTACGCCACGCCGGACTGCCAGCAATTCTTCGAACGCCGTCTCCCGATCGACTACGACGAGGAGGGCTTCCAAATTCCCGAGGACACCGACACCTACCGCTCGGTCGCCACCACCAAAACGGGCAATCCAAACCTCCCCTCGACACCACCGGGCGAAACCCACGCCAAAACCCGCGCACACTACCAGCGGATCCTCGCTCGGTGCTACGGCATCGACGCTACCACCCACACCACCACAACCGAGGTGCCCGCGTAGATGTCCCCCACAGAACGCCCTTCCCGAAGAGCGACAGCCATCGGCGGTGATGGACGATGACTCGCACGTCCACCTCGATCACCCCCGAGGAGATCGAGAACACATTCGAACGCTGTCCCCACTGTGGAACCTACGCGGTGAAGATCACCGACTCCCATTACTGTGATACCAGATTCACCAGCAGTCTCACCGACCGCGAACGCGACCAGCGCATCACTGCCGACCCGTATCCTGCCGATGAGACGGTCGCTATCGTCGATCAGCCTGCAGGCGACGCCTTTGCCTATCACGAACTCGACGGGGACAACCACTCGCTCTGTACGCTGCAGACCGACAACCCACTCGCCTATTGCACGCGTGCAGAGGCACAAGACGATCAGTACGCACCCTGCCAGCTCTGTCAGCGCCTGCGGGAAAAACAGGAGGCCGAGCAATGACCAACCAGCGGACGGTTCTCGGTCTAGAGTGTGCGGATCCGATTCAGATCCACACGCAGCAGCGCACGCTCACGGGCATCGTCTATCAGTGTGAGCATTCGGAACCCGAACTGTCCTGTCGTGGTCCTGAACCCGGTGAGCACGTCTTGTACGTTGTCACGCCGTCGAACGATCTGTATCGATTGCAGTACCGGTACTACGACGAGTACGAGCACACCGACACCAAGCTCGATCATTACGGACGCACCCCCTCCGGGAAGTACGCGTGGTTGCGCACGTACGCCACGGTCGAGTGCATCGTCAACCCCACGGGAGGTGAGCAGGCGTGAGCGGATACGCTCCAAAGCCGTTGAACCCACGCGATACCGAGGCACTCGTTCAACGTCTCTCGCCCGGTGATTGTGTTCGTATCACGACTACAGAGTTGCCACGGACGGTTTGCACCGTCAAAGCAACGAACTCTCGGACACGCTGTGGACCGCACCTCATTCTGACGACTCCACCGATCACCACGACGGCACAGGACGAACTACAGTATCCCACCTTCCATTGCACCAGTCAGCCCGATTCTGCCATGACTGTTCTCGAGTACACTTACACCGCCACTGACACGACTATCCTTTGTATCGGCACGCTCACCACCATCGCTCACCTGCCGCGTCTTTCGACGCCAGCAGAGGACACTGCGGCCACAGTGGAGGCGTGTGCCAATGAGTGACACCACTACGTCCGGAGCTACCACTCTCGAAAATGTCTCGATCGGTGACCTCGCTAAGCACGTCCAATCGCTCAGTGATCGTGTTGACGATCTCGAACAGGACGTCGCCGAAAAAGACGAGCGAATCAACGACCTCGAACAGCGAGTTGACGACCTCGAAGACTATCGCGAGGAAGCGACGAAAGAGCATGCCAAGGACCGGCAGAAGCTCGGTAGTCTCGAAGACACGACCGAGACCATGGAATCGGACATTGACGATCTCACCAAAGCAGAGGAGAAGAATGCACGAGTTCGGGCGTCAGTCTCGCGTATAATCAATCTCGTTCGCGATTACGAGACTGAAGAGAGTGTTGACGATGACTCGCCGAACCTCGCCGCTGAAGCAACCAATGCAGGTCGCCAGCTCTTCGAGACGATTCAGCGTTCGGAACAGAATACAGAGCTCGTGAACTTCCGCGAGAAGCGCGCCGAGAGTCAGCAAGTCGAGGACAAGTATCTTGATGTCCTCGAGTACGCGAAGAACGTCGCCAAGACGAATGACGTGATGGTTGCACGGTTAGGATATCGGGAGGTTGCAACTCATTATGGCTGTGCGTACAAGAACGATGGCTATCGGGTAATGGAAGAGATGGCCGAACGGGTGCCCGGCGTGACGTACAAAGAGTCACGGACGCTGTCCGTGGATGACGCCATGGGTGTCGGTGGTCACCACATCGAAATTACGTTCGCACACCCCAACTTAGCCGGATGGATGCGCGCCCACGAAGCCAATGCGGCGAACGGAGGGCGCTAATTATAGCATTGTAATCACGGGGGTTCGCAGAACCCCCTCTCAAACAAGCCACCACACGAGATTCACACCGCTTTGCCGGTGACACATGGTGGTAGTAGTGTGTTGGCTACGGTGGAGTGCGTCTTTTTCTGCGTCATTTTCTGCGAAACGGAGGGGGTCGCTCTCGCGATCCCCCTCTATTACAATATTATAATCGACTCCTTTTACCGCCGACACAGAAGTCTAATTGTTGATCCAATATTGAGAGTTCTTTTGTGTCGTTCGATGTTTTGCTTCGCAATCGAGACGTAAACTAGCAGTCGATGTCCATGCTTATCTACTCGTTTTATTATAGTCATTTTACCAGAACTAGACTGGTTCTACAGAAGATGTCCACAGCCATATAACCAGTTGTATTATTAGAAAAGCGAAGGTATCATATTCGCTGCTGATAAATATTAAGTCCTAAAAAGATGGGTTCGCCGATCATATCGGGAGTAATCGACCGAATTAGTGGAAGCGGAAACGGGATGCTTCGAGCCGATAACACTGAATTCAATCTTGGCCCTCTTCCCCATACTGCCGTCGGAAATTCCGTGGTTGCAGTTCCACTTTCTGGAACCTGGGCTGTTTGTCTCACGCCCTATACTGAGAAAGACGAGTACCTTTCAGAGTTCTTGGCAGCGACAGGGAAAAATCTGAACGAGGTAATGGAGGTATTCGCAAATACGGAAGGACCAATCAATAAGTACTTTCAAACGGATCTTCCAAATCATTTTCCAGAAGACCTTGTAGTGGGATTAACTTTGGACATTAAGATTGTAGTTAGCGATTCTGCTATGAGTTATGTCATATTCAACGATGGAAACGTTATAGAAGTCAATGTTCCATTCCTCCCACCAGGTTATGAGACAACTATTGAGATAACAGATTCAACTTCACTGATTCCGACGGGAGTAGTAGCCGAGTCGATAATAGGAGATGGACCTAATTCGGGGACGGAAATTACTGTCGAGATTATGGGTAAAAAAGAGTCTACTGCATATGCGATCCACGAATCCGTTCCTGTGGTTTTACCGGAGTGTGCTGCCACTGTGGGAGATCAAGTACACGTCCAAGTCGTATCGGAAGAAACAGGCTCCATACGGGCAGAAGTGGCGGCGTTATCGGAGGATAGCCGGTTGGCACGCGGCGATTCATTCGAAGTGAAACATGATATGCCTCCTGCTAATAAAAAGACAGCACTGATTATAGAAGGCTCACCAGTTCTGATTACCGCACCGGCTCTCCCGATACATGGCGAGGTACCACTCGTAGTCACGGACGTTAAACCGAACACGGTTATCGCGGAAGTCGATTTTACAGCATGGGATGGGGTCAGATTCGAGATTGGCCAAATACTGACACTTAAGACCTTCAATTGGTATGGAGACCGATTCATCGGGAAACACGATGGCGTGCCAATTACTATTTCTGTTTCTGAGAAACCGCCTGTTGATCCAGACTCACTCGATGTCGTGATCACCGATATCTCTCCAAATGAGATATCAGCAAGTATCGAGCCCCATCCGCGACTTGAATCACTGAATGAGGAGGACTTAATCACGTTATCAATCAACGAAAGGCAAGAAGGGTATCTACTCGCGGAACATCGACGATTTCCGGTGTGGATTCCGTTCGACGGGGAAATAGTGCCATCCGAACTAACCGTCACCATTACTCAAATTACAAATCATGGTATCTTCGCCTCGCTCGCTACACTCCCGGATCGAGCACTGCCAGGTCAAGGTGAAATCGTTCCTGCGAAAGTCGAAGCTGAAGATCTGGCTGCTGCGACTGCGTTTTTGAAAATATCCGGTGAAACCGATCCATATGCTGTTCCAGTAATCTTTCCAATCACTACTGACGTCAAAGGAGAAGTTGGCGTCGAAATCGTCGCCGAAAATAATCCGTATCTACTTGGGGTTCTCCGATCGACTGGCGTGGGAGCAGACACGAAATTAGTTCCGAATTACCTATCGGAAACCCAGCGAGCAATCATCGCAGTTCGGAATCGGTTGCTAGGCAAAGCTGTGTCGGCCTGGACAGCCGCCGCCAAAGAGACAAATAACGAACTCAGAGAAGTGGAGGCTCGACGGGCATCAGCGTACGGAAAGGCAGAGATGGCACTAAATGATGGGCAATATGAGACGGCCGAATCGAATATTAATGATTTTAAATCATACTTGTCCAACACTAATATTCTGGCACAGTATCACCACAATCTCGATATCGAATTGGACGTTTATACCCAATTAATAACAGCGACTCGCGGGCGTGCACCAGATTCAGCTACTGGATTACAGCGAATCGCATATAATATCAGCTCCAGGCCCCAGGTCAATCAGGCTGCAGCTAAAATCCCGATTACTCCGCGGGATCAAGATCAAGACTGGAACATGGTTTTCCCACATCCGTTTGTGGTTGACCGTATAAGACAACTCTGTGAAAAGTTTGATTCGATACCAGATGCCGCGAAAAACATCCTTACGAATGCGCCTATGTTAGAGGAAATGCAATGGTCGGTACCACCCGCCTCTGAAGAGGAACCTCAACCGACTGGTTCGCTTGACGAACCGTCGATCCCCCTGGAATTGTCTGAAGTTAGTGAGCAAAATCCCCAATCACAGGGGCAACAAAACAATGAAGAGGAGATTTCATCACCACTCAACAAGGAACGAAACTCCCAAAAAGTTTCCAGCAGCGAACCAGACAATAGGAATTCACTCGAACACGATTCTGAAGCAAGTGTGGCGACCACTACTGATACTGTCGAAAACAACAAGCTGTCAGAGATTACAGACACCAATTCGGGGGTGAGTGATAGCACAGTTTCCGTTAGAGAGTCCAATTCGACAATGAAACCAACAGATGAAGATGGACTAGTAGTCGAAAGGGAGAATCCAAAAACTCCTAGGGAGTCTGATGAACTTAGGTCGTTGAGACGAAAAGCCGAACAGGCTGCCTCCACTGATCCGTCACGAGATACGTTTCAAACTGGTGGTGGATCAAGATATCAGCGAGCACAGCCAATTAAGGAGTTCGTTAAGGTACGTGCTGATGGCATGTGTGAGGCCTGTGGAGAAGCCGCGCCATTCGAGAATAGAGCTGGGGAACCATATTTAGAGGTTCACCACATCGACGAACTTGGAAAAGGCGGTGAAGATCATCCGTCAAAAGTCGTTGCTTTGTGTCCAACATGTCATAAACGAATTCATCACGGACAAAAGGGCGAACAAATCAACGAAGAACTTCGTGACAAACTCCAAAATGGACTAGCAGAGATTGGGACTAAATAAGTCGAGATTTTATATAGTCTAAATTCTTTTATAATTTAGAGGCCAAGGATGCCGATTGCACCTGCCTGAAGTCCAAGCATGGCAAGTTTGGCAGCAACACTTGTACTATACCTTTTAGCATCGTGAATAAACTGCCTCAGCCTACCTGGGTCAGGATTATCACTTTCTAATTCATCTTCGAATTGTTCAGTAATATCTTGGAGTTCATCTTGATAAGCAGCAGCTTGTGGATCAAGTTGTATCAATTCCATGATGGACTCAATATTCACTTGCTGGTTTACTTCTTGCTGGACATTTTGATTTGAATCAACAGATACCATCACCATTCTATTCGTGGCATCGTTTCCATTTTTCCGCTCAGGGAGTTCGTAGTCTAACGCATTTGCAATTCGCTCACATCCTGATCGAATTTCATGTAGAGCTTCGTCACGCCGTTTGGAAGGTATATACGTACTAAATTCGGGAGTGTTAACAGATCCTCCTTCTGTACGTCCTTCTACTTGTTTTGTGTCGATGATTATTTTATTGTCTTTGAACTCATCTTGTAGTTTTAATAGTACGCGATTGAAATCCTCGGCCAATGGCTCGGTCGCATCCTCATATTCGTTTTCAATTGCTTCTGTACTTCGCTCGAAAATCCGTCCTAATTCGGATATCCAGTAATCTATTTTCATGTGAAAAATGTAGCAGTTAGAAGTATTTATATTCAGTTATTTACTGTATTGACTACTCTGTATCTAATTAAGAGTATAGAAATTGACTCACCGTCAACTCTGATCTGGCACCGCTTGAAACAAGAGTTGTATTAACAACTACATTCCACAATTTTCAAACAAATGATTGTAAGCTCGACTCGGTATACTGCCCTAATTCCTCCTCAATATCCGATTCCCGCCATCCAAGCGGTGACAACACACTCGCTGCCGCACGAACCAACAAATCCCGATAGAACCCGACATCATACTCGTTCAACTCCTCACTCGCTAACAGCACCCGCTCTCGCGACTGCTTTGCATCGTCCACCACCACATACGACACACTCTGACCAGGGGCACGCCCCAACCCCAAATCAGCCGCTCGCTCTAATGCCGCCACACTCCGCGTCGATTGCGTGTAGTCCTCCTTCTTCTTCGAAACCCGATTCGTGATCACCAACGCATTTGGATCGATCGCTCCCCGCTCCAGTCGATCAACCCACGACCGCAATTCCTCACAAACAGCTTCCGGATCACGATACGCATCGACCGCTCGAATCAACGCTTTCTGCGCCGCATCGATATACGACGGCGTACTCCGCTGGCGACACTCGATACCCCGATACTTGTACTCATCTTCGCCAGCGACCTTTCCGAAATACTTCGTCAACGCACCAGCATCCGAATCACGCAACGGCACGAACGATATCCAGTCGTAGTGGGCTTCATGCTCAAGTCGAATCTCCACCTCTTCAGAAATCTTCGAGACAAGCGCAGACAGCGATGTCTGCTCCTCCCCATCGATCGGCGTCACCCACACACTATCGACGATGCCATGCACGATCCGCCATCCATGCTCCTCGAGCACTGCTTTCGTCTCTAACAGAATCTCCCGAGCATACGCATTGATCGCCTCATGGCACTCGATTCGTCCGAACTTCGCATTCGAGAAGCCTTGATAGCCGAAACACGAGACCAAAATCCACTTGATCGCGCTCGATTGACCCTCCAACTCCTCGCGACGCTCTTCATCCTCAGTTGCTCGAATCTCGGCTTTAATTGCATCCCGATCCTCGATTAACGGCTCAAGCACGTCAGGAAGATACCCCCGCTCGTCACAAATCGAATACCCGATGCCCGGTACATCCTCTCTCTCGGCATGGCACTCACATCGAATCTTCTCCGGACTCACGTTCCGCGTGACGATGATATTCGGATACAACGAGGAGAAGTCGAGTTCATGAACGTCCTCGTGCAGCCCGACGTCCGGTGAAAATGTGAACCCACCCCGGTCGGCGTCGTGCAGCTGGCGCATCGTTTTGAATTTCTCGTGACGCCACGAACGCCACGGAACAAGCACGTCTAGCTCACGGGCTTCCTGAATTTGAATCCCGGTCAGAATGTTTCCGATCGACGACCACGCCAACTCCTGCAGTGGCTTGCCCGACTGCTCAACGAGATACAGACAGCCATCGAGGTTCGTTTGATTCCACATGAACGTATTCGACCCGTCGATGATCACCCGTCCAGGGAGATTGTAGCGTGCTGGTGAGTGGCCGACTTGCCCGTAGCTTTCGTAGGTCGACTCACCCGCCAACTGCTGCCACCCAGGTCGTCGTCCCAACTGGAACTCTACATCAAGCCGCTCAGCCTGCTGGAAAAGAACGGGAATGAGGTCACTCGTATTCAAAAAGAGAACGTCAGGGTCAACCGACTCAACTCGATCCGACAATGCTGTTAATATGTCTTCACCACTCCCGGTCACCGTCTCATCGTCGATCGTGACTTCAGTAACCTGCTCACTCGCGAGTTCCGTCTCCGAGACGGCAAGCTGCATCTGCGAGAGTTCGTGGGTCGGGAGTGGGTCAACTCCCTCTTCGAGACAGTAGCGGAACTCCCGCGAGAAGTCGACGTTATAGCACCGATACTCACCAGGCGAGCCCCACTTGCTCACCATTCGCGCCACCGAATTCACCGCCTTGAGGTCGACCACATCCACCCGAAGCACTTGCTCGTGGTCGTGCCGAAAGCTTACGCGTTCATCGACGATAGCAACCCGAACAACGGCAGGATGGTCATGGAGTGCAGCACGTGCCGTCGAAAAATCGACGTCACCATGCACCGACACGTAGATCGTCGGCGTATACGACTCATCGACTTCACACTCCACCCCAGACTCAGTTACCGACCAAGTGAGGACGTCGCCGTCGACGGAGTCGATTTTGTACACCATCGTCCCATCACTACCGGTTCAAATCGTCCTCAACGTGATCAAGGCGGTCTTCGAGATCCTCAATCTGCTTTTGCTGCTCGATGAGCATCGAAAGCAGCGCTGGAATCTCGACGAACTGGTGGTTCTGGAGCTCACTCGCGTCCGCATGCGCCCTGGCATATTCGAAGAGCCGATCAAAGACGCCCTGGTCATCGTATCGGAGTGCCCGCCGATACTCCTGCCACCGCGATTCCATTGCCCGGAGCAAATCACGATACGTCGCGTTAGTACGCCCCATTCGCACTCACCTCCGGTGAAACGTCAGCATCAACGACCGCCGGATGCCGATTCGCCAATATACCCTTCCAATACGCGAGTGTCGTTTGTACCAACCCATTCTCCAGCGGGTAGACCAACGTCTCGTACTCCTCACTGGCGAACCGTGGTCCGAACTGAGTCCGTTCACACCGAATCGTCTGATCAGCAATGTCGTGAATCGGTGCTGTCAGTGTATCATCCGTCTGCAGCGTCAGAAGTACTGGAATCTCAAACCGTTCGGCAAGCTCGTTGATCCGCTCGGTCACAGCCGAGAGCATTCGCTCGTCGTCACCACGCGGAAGATCCTCCGACCGGTAGAACCAGTCAAGAGCTGGAAGGACTGCAATCGCAGTCTCGTCCGAGAGTTCACCAGTAAGCTCCTGCACGAGACGCTGGTGTTGCCACGGGGTGAACGCCCGAGCGATGTGAATTCGGTCGAGGACACGCATCGAGGGTGTAATCTGTGTCAGCGGCTGTGTTGTTCCGTGCCCGTGAGCATCGACCCAGATGGCCGAACCCTGTTCGAGGAGCAACTGGTCGAGAACCAGCGACTGTAATGAGCCCGTCATTCGCTCGTCGGTTTCGAGCAGTGTAATGCCGGGGTCAAGTGACGGGAGTTCTGGCGATGTCTGGCGCATCATCACAGATCGTATTTCACCAGGGTATCAGATAGGCAAGCCAGGGTCGCTTCCGAATATTCCAATATAGGAACGACCGAGGTCAACCAGAGCGAGTTACCACCATACTGGACGCCACAGTAACGCAAGAACACTCCCTCTGCAATTGGTGAAGTGGACTGGTTCACTGCATCAGTAGAAGCTCGCCAGAATCTCGGGATATAATAGATTAATTGGCCAGTCTGAGCCCCACAACCAATCTATAAAATCTCGATGAAGGGAGCATGAACACGAGTGAATTGGTCGATGAGTTTGTAGTGAATTACACACCGCACCTCCGGACAGTTCAAAGGGGTTGGAGATGATTCAACTTCACCTCAGCTGACGCAGTTATACACGACTCAATGGCAGTCAACTGCCGCCAACGATGCCTGACAGCGCCAGCAGATTTCAACAGTTTCTATCGATTTCCGATTCGGATTTCCGAAATACTGGCTCTAAACAGACAAGACATCGAACGGGACTTGGTTAGTATAATATACTAATAGCAACCACACTGCTTGGTTCTCGCAAAAGGAGACCAATACAAAAGGGGCAAGACAGCCAGTATGTTAGTTCAAATACCGAATTAGCCGTTTAAGCGTCTACGGGTGGCGACTTACATGGATACTGTCGGTTCCGTTTATTAGGATGAAAATAAGATAGTTTCGAGCTAAAATAGTCGCGATTGAGAGAAACCACTAAACGAACCCATTGTTGGGTCACGATTGAATTGTCGAGCCGGTGGGACGCCAGTGCCGAAAGTATGTGCACCGATGAGTTCAACCTCGATATCTTTCCGATGTTTCTCGTTAGTTCCTCTCGCAGGGTCCGGAAGGGATGCAGCTGAAAACAAAGCATCTTGCCCGTCAATCGCGACGTGAGATTCAAGCCGTGAAACGACACTTCCTTCCCCAATGTATCGGAGTGTCTCATCGTCATTTTCGTCCCAGATTCGGTACACGCCGACCTCTGGAACGGAACTAGCAGAGAGACTACTAAGCCGTTGAACTGGCGTCCAATCTAAGCCCATCCAGCTACCACTCTGGGGATTACGCCAGTTGTCCCAAGATAGCGATGGCGCATGATCACTCCAATCATCGTGTTGAGGTCGGCGCTCAAACGCCCATGGTGATCGTTCAGTAGCCAATCGATGGAGCGCGATGAGTGCTGCTTCGATACCCCGTCGTTTCCATTTTCCATGCTCCGCACCTCGAGGAGTGGCATACGAAACCTGTAGTTCGTGATCACCAGCACGCTCACAAAGGCGAACGAGGCTCGGGGCGGCAGTGTGCGGTTCGCCTTTCGGATCCGGATTTAACGCAAGTGTTTGCTTATCAGCATAGACATTGTCAGCAAGTGCTGGAAGTCGTCGGCCATTGAGTCCCTTCTTCTGGCCTGTTTCGCCGATGTATATCAGCCCTGCATAGTTAGCGTGACGAATACGATAGACTCCTGGAAGGTACGGTCGTTTTACGGACCGGATCAAGTTGAGCTCGTGCCATCGAGACCACGACAACCCAGCCCAGTCAACACACTGCGTCGCTGCAGACGTCAGCTCCTCCCAATCGATTTGAATCTCCTGCATCATCGTTCGTCTTCATGACGAGAGATTTTTCGGCAGTTCATGGAGAAGATGTCTCTTGGATGTATTCCTCGAACGTATCGAGGAAGGAAGGGTCATATGTTTCATCAACGTGGTTTACGTTCCATAGACCCGATTGACGGATTTTCTCACTTCGACTGTATTTCCCTAGCCAGTCATCGGAACGCGAATCAATCGGATCCTGTTGATAGTTGCTTAACAGTGCAATCGTATTCCGTTCGATGTAGGCCCGCTGGCTGTCTGCACTGGGTTCGTCATCCACGTTAAGCCAGAGAAAGGGAAGTTCCCGAATGTAGCCACTCACTTGCTGTTCCATCTCGAGTTCTTCCAATCGAAGGTCTCGTTTTGCAGTCGATCCGTTGCCCCATTCTGGATACGTATCATTCAACTCGTCGCGGTCGATAATGGCCTCACCGATGCGTTTTCGGAACACCGAGCCACGATGATTGCCTCCGTTTTCGTACGTTCCACTCACTGCTCCACGGTGTGTTCTGAGTCGATCCCAAAGTGATGTGCTACTGCCTTCTGAGACAGCATGTGTCCCGATACGAGTTATTCGAAGGCAATCAGTTGTCTCACATGCTTCATCAGACGCGTAAAAGAAATAGACACCTCGATCAGGCCAATCCATGTAGCCAGTGCAGTTTTCGAGTATTTGTTTTCCACCCACGCGGTCTTCAAGCCGCGAAAGCAAGGAGTAAAAGCGACCGGTATCATCCTCTCGTGTCATTGATACCTATCAGTTGTCGAATCCTAATACAAGAAGTTTCACATTGATACTAAATGGTTTGATCTCAAAATGAGTCCAGTTTTACTGATCAGAGCCGTAATCAGTGAGTCGGAGTTTCTCCTCGACTTCGTAGAGGTGGCCCTTATTGTACAGTCGTTCGATGATATCTTCGGCAGCAGGCCGCTCAAGATCTTCTTTCTCCTTTAGAATCGCATATGCTTGCTCGTAGGTGAGTTCACCACCGGGTGGGATCGTGCTCGCGAGTGCCTCAAGTGCTTCTTGCGCAAGTGGTGTGAGTGGCGACGTCTCGTTTGGACCCATTCGTACTCCCAAATTCGAGGACGCGATAGGTAAACCCTCGGACAGAGTCCACTCGTGACACTACCTATCTCATTGTGACAAGGGGAAAAAGCAGACGCCATGGGAACATGGGTTGGGATGAGTACGAGAACCCACATCGCCTGCTGGGTTACGCTGACTGCACTCAACACTTGGTACCCGACGGGTAAAGACTTCAGCCAACCAGAGTGGAAGTGAAACTGAGAACATATGAGAGGGTTTGAGACCCCAACGCTTCTCACGAACAATGCCGAGTCAAGAATGCATCTTCCAAGGCGAATCTTTTTGGGTTAGTATGGAATACTAACCCATAATGCCCAACAAGATCAAACGGTCCGGCGATGGCTTTGCTCTCCAGGTCACAAAGCCTGCCCGAGCCGCTGGACTTGTCGAAGAGACTGACGATGAGCCCACCCGTCTTGCAAACATCCGCGTATTCGCATTTGACGGCCTCCTTCTTGTCGTCGACCTCGACCGCATCACCGATGAGAATATCGTCGAACTCGCGACGTCAGCCGCTTTAGACACCGTCTCGATCCACCGAGTTGCAAACGCCTCACTCCAAATTGCAGGCAATGGGTACCAGGTGCAACTCCCCGGTGCTGCAGATGCAGGATTTTACATTGGTGATCAAGCGCCCTGCACGCCAGCGCCAAATCTGCTTGTAGTTGCAGCCGAAGGATCCGAACGAGTGGCAGCCGATATCGTGACGATTCGGCGTGAGCAAGTCTGAAATTGGCAAACTACTCGGTGTCCTGGTCATCTCAACTCGAACAGTCCACTTCCCCCCGTACAAGCGTAGGTAACCCACGTTTGAGGCTGCGACAGAACTATACGTTTTCCGCGGAAAGTGGAAAGTATGGCGGCAACCAAACGCGATACCCATCCGATCGACACGATGCTTGCGATTTCGGATGTGCTTACCCACCCACGGCTTGCCCAACTCTACACACGTGTCCGAGAACGCGATACCGCAACGGTCGATGAACTTGCAGCCGGTCTCGACAGCTCCTCAACGACGATCTACGAGGATGTGAATCGGCTCACTGACATGGGTCTACTCGAACGCGTGACTGAGACGCAGCCCCATCGCTATCGAGCGCCGCATCTCTCGATCACCGTGCAGGCTGATGAGGGCTCGTACGAGATCACACCAACACTGATCGCCGCTCTTGCCCGCAGCACGGACAATCAAAATCTCGAACTCTACCGTGATCGCCATGGCACTGCAGGACTCGCAATCGCGACCGAGTATGCCCGTGCGTACGTCAAAGGCAAGATGACGTCACGAATCATGGCTCGTGAGTTGGATCTCTCTGTACTCGAGGCTGAAACGATCCTCCAAGAACTCCGCGAGATCATTGTCGATGTAGAGCCGGACGCCCAGGACGATCTGGATCTCGATGCAATCGATGCAGAGGTGAATCTCGGCGACGAAGATCTCTCAGAGCACCCTGAATAAATGTCTCTCTCAATTATTCCGGATACCGAGGCCCATATCGCCGACACTAATCTCTTCATCGCCTTTGGTCGCCCTGAGTCTGGCCGATTCGCGCTGCTAGAGCGTATTGCCCAAGAGCACGATATCGTGTTCACGATTCCACAACGAGTGTACGAGGAGTTGGGTGGTGGACCAGATGGATACACGACAGCAGATGAGCCGATCGATCTAGCACTGGATCGTGGTTGGGCAACCTTCGCGGATGAGATTGCGTATGCGAATCCGGTCGTTTCGAGTACGATGGATATCGTGCAGCGCTATATTGCGACTGCAACGGAACAGGACGCCGATACGGTCGAAAAGGCTGACTCTGCAATCGGTGGTGTCGCAGCACAGCTCCTCGATCAAAATAAGGCGAAGTCGGTAACGGTCTACACCGCCGATAAAGCTGCTCGCCGTGGAATTGAGGTTGCACTCACAAAGCACGGGTACGGTGATCGAATCAAGACCGTCGATACATTCGCGCTTCAACGTGAAGCACGAGAGAAATACGAATCTCCGTAACGTCTTCGTCACTTCCTTTGCGGTAATCGAAACCGTCTCTGTGTTTCGTCGAAAACAGATGGCACGAGCGCATGCATACGGTGGAATGGAAGGTGCCGTGACCTCATTACTTACCTCGCCGAGAACGAAGTTGCGTCAGTTCGTGATCTTGCACGACAACTCAATCGCGATAAGGGGCAAGTGAGTCGTGACCTCGAAACGCTGACCTGCCATAGTGGGGTTAGAGTTGGCGTCGCCCTGGATATTGAATGAGCAAGCCGTTCTCTCGCCCTTTTCCTTGGCGCGATAGTATTGAGTATCACCTCGGCTTGCTCTACTTAGCGAGGCCACACCACCTTTGCACGTGAACGAAAACGACATTCCGTGAGCAGAACACACCACTCTTGCATGTGAACATCGTCGCATGACCAATTCAGACAGAGTACTGGAACCAGAGAGACACCACTCTTGCAAGTGAAGCTAGTCGCAGAAAGGGGGAGGTGATGAGAAATACATCGAAACCACGGATACAACTGAACGGGAGAATGATTTACATCAACATACTAACAAAAGAAGCAGTCGCACACCACTGCTGCAAGTGAACTCACGAATGACTGTCGGTACTGACCGAAGAAGACAGATTCACGGCGACTATAACAATTCCCGGAGATTCAAAGGATAAACGCTGTGTATCGTCCATTTTCACTTGAATCGGTGGTGTGTTAGACGTTATGTCAACGCTTTAGTTGTAATTGTGCACTGTTGTTCTCTTACTAGACTCTCTTTTTCTAGCTTCACTTGTAACAGTGGTGTGTGTCTGTGTTACTGTTCACTTGAATCAGTTGCAGCCATGGTTTTATATGGATGGAACATAAGTATTGAGACAGAATGCGGCGGTTCACCCGAAAACAAAATATTTTCACAAACAAGGACGCGCTCAACGAGTCCTATCAACCCGAGCGTATCCAAGAACGCGATGAGGAGATTGACGCGTACATGAACGCTCTACAACCCGTCGTCGACGGATGGGAGCCAAACAATATTTTCGTATACGGGAATACAGGAGTCGGGAAAACTGCAGTCACCGATTTCCTCCTTGATAGACTCCGTGAAGACATCGAACAGTACGACGACATCGACCTCCATGTACTCTCTCTCAACTGTAAAACACTCAACTCATCCTATCAAGTTGCTATCGAACTAGTGAACGAACTCCGACCTGAGGGGGCCGAAATCAGTTCGACAGGATATCCGCAGCAAACTATCTTTAAAAAGCTCTACACAGAACTCGACAAGCTTGGGGGAACTGTCCTCATTATCCTTGATGAGATTGACTCTATCGGCACTCGTGACGAACTTCTCTATGAACTTCCTCGTGCGCGATCAAATGACAAGCTCACCGAGACGAAAGTCGGCCTGATCGGTGTGAGCAATGATTTCAAGTTTCGAGATCGACTCGATCCTCGTGTCCAAGACACGCTCTGCGAGCGTGAACTTCATTTCCCGCCGTATGACGCGCCTGAGCTCCAGAATATTCTCGAGTCTCGCGTCGATGTTGCGCTTGCAGAAGGGTCTCTCGAAGATAGCGTCCCACGTCTTTGTGCTGCGCTCGCTGCCAAGGATAGTGGCAGTGCTCGTCAAGCACTCGACCTGCTTCGGCTTGCAGGAGAGCATGCTGAAAACAACGACGACGACGTCATTACAGAATCACATGTCGAGGCAGCAAAAGAGATGCTCGAACAGGAGCGCGTTGAAGAAGGTATGCGAGAACTAACCGTCAACGGCCATTTCGCTCTTCTAGCAGTCGTCTCAATGGCTGCAAAAGGTGATACGCCATGTCGTACTCGACGTATCTATGAGGAATATACCGACCTCTGTCAGTTCGCAGGCGTCGATCCACTCGCTCAGCGGTCCGTACATAACCATCTGTCTGATCTTAGAATGCTTGGTATTCTGACTGCCGAGGAGAATCGGAGTGGCTCCCGTGGAAATTACTACAGTTATGCACTAGACGTTCCCTTCTCTAGTGCGCTGTCAGCGCTCTCTGATGTGCTGTCTTTAGAGGATACGTTGACAAAGTTAGAAACACTTGCACAGCAAAATGACGCTTTGTAGTTCCCATTTTCACTTGCAATAGTGGTGTCTGACGATGGCAGATTAGTAGTACCGGTCTGATTGCGTGAGATCAAAAGTAATCATTTGTTCCCCGAACCATAACCGCTGATACTGTAGCGGGATTCCCGCGAGAGATGTACAATGGAAATGACGATAGGAATGGCTATGGGTATTCCTATAGGATTATCCATAGGATGGGGGAATTTCTTCGCTGAAGGGATATCTATTTAGTCAACAGAACACCGTCTTCTTCGCATAATCACGAAATCGTTTGTGTTGAGTGACATCCTCCCCGCGGTGAACGGCGGGGCTTCCCGTGCCGCGTTGGGATATTTGATGGTCTACGACACAACCTGTTCCCGCGGGGCGAACGTCCCACTTTCTGAATCGAACAGGTGTACCGATGGCTGTGCCACACAGCCGTTACTCCTATCCTCGCCGTGAGGACTCGGAGTTATCTTCTGCCGCATATTCTCTGCCCCGTTGCAATCCGCATTCCCGACCAATCCACACGACGAACAGACGTACAACCCACGGTGCTTCCGATTTGACTTTGTGTCGTCACCACACCGTGAGCAGGTCTTCGAGGTGTTCCACTCGTTCTCTTTCAACACCTTGACGCCGCGTATCTCGCCTTTGTATTCGAGGTACTGGTAGATACGGTCGAACGCCCACGAGTGTAACTTCTTGTTCCCGGTCTTGCCCCAATCAGACTCACGAACGTTCTCGGGCCAGCTCACCGTGAGCGTCCCAACATCGCGTTCGACACACTCGGTGATGATGGCGTCCGTGAGGGTGTGGTAGAAGTGGGTTTCCCGGTCAGCGAGTTTCCTGCGTGCCCATATCGACTTCTCTGACGGGCCGTCCTCGCCCTCGGTGTCGTACTCGGCTCGCTTGAAGTAGTGCTTGTCTTGCTTGAGCGAGTTCCCGGGGTAGAGGACATATTCGTCAGGGAACGCGACCGTGGCGATGTTCGTGATGCCGAGGTCGATTCCTGTCACTTCGTCGCCTGCTGAGTCGTTGGTTTCGTGTTCGATTTTGCAGACGAAGTGGAGTTCCCACTCATCGCCGTTCCAGACAGCACGAACGTTTTGCACTCGGTTGACTTCGGAGAGGTCAACGTCGGGGCGGGTCTGGTACTCACAGAGAATGAAGTCCGACCAGTTCTCTTTGAGATTTGAGCCTTTCGAGAGTCGGACCCGGTTGTTTTCTGGGTCGTGTTTGAACCCGTCTGCTTTGAACGTGACCGTGCTTCGCGGTCGTTCGTTACCGTGTTTGCGGTAGTCGGGCGGATTCGCCTTCGGGTCTTTGTGTCGCAGATCGAACCATGACTGGAAAGCGTCGGAAAGTTCTTCAATGACTTTCTGACTGGATTGCGCGTTCAAATCTTTCCAGCACTCGCGGGTCTTCATATACGCTTTCAGCACACCTTCATCGGGGATTTCTCCTGTTGCGTTCCAGATGCGGTCGGCTGTCCATCGTGCGACGTTCCAGATTTTTGAGGCGGAATCTCCGAGCGAATCGAGGCCATCACAGACCTGCCGGTGGTTCTGAATGGAACCAACGTAAGTCCGAGTGGCCTTAATCGCCATACATAGTCTATCTAGATAAACCAACTTAAATATGTGGGTCATAGTGAATATCCTGTCTGCTATCGACGGTGGTTGGTGTCGAAGTTGTCGGATTCACTCCCGCCGTAGACGGCGGGATTCTCTCCTCGCAGAAAGATAGACAAAATCGCTGTTAGTATAATATACTATCCAGTGGTTCTCTTGTTGACCTTCGATCGGTTTTCTTCCCAGTTGAGCGGTCACCGATTGTCTATAGGATATGCTATTGTTTCAGCCATAGTTTTCCCTATTGCTATTTCTAGGGTATATTCTATAACTGAGTGAGTATGCGTTCCTATGGTTGGCCCTATTGATTGTCCTATAGGTGAGATTCAGACAATACATCTCTCGTCATATGGCTATAGGATATACTATAGTTCGTGTTTGATTACTATCGTTTTCTAAATGATGACCTTGATTTTCGTCACCCGAATGTTAGCCGACTACAACATATCCTATAGTTGTACCTACTACTATCGCTAAACCTTATTCAATAGAACTGGCTATGGAAATTCCTATGGCATTTCCTATGTTAATCCCTATAGGCGTCGTGCAGACTCTGCTTTGGCGTCTAACCACGTTTCAACAACATCCGGTGCCGCTCGTTGAAGCCCCGCCCGAATCGCTAGTCGGAGTACTTCACTTCGATCTACCGCTTCCTCATTGATCTCCCGTCCAAGTTCTTCTTGCAGTCGTGACCCGACGTCTTGTTGAATCTCGGGATTTGATTCGAGTGCAGAAATAAGGGCTGCCGTATCGCCATCCCAAAACGAGACTGTCTTCTGCCGATCTCCATTCTCAATCTCAGAGAGCACTGCGAGAATATCTTCACGGAACGATTTTGATTCTGATTGTTTCGCTGATTCTTGGTTCCGATTCCCGACCTGCGTCTTTTGTTTGAGTTCCTCAAGATCGACGTCTTCGCTCATTGTTCCTCCAGTCGAGTGACGAGCTCAGTTGCATTTTCTCGATACGCTTCTAACGCACGAGCGGCCGTCTTTGATGGTTCTTCGAGTGCAAACGCTGTTTGGCCGTCTATCTGTGCATTCACGATATCTTGCGAATAATTGACCTGCCGAGGAGCAATCGCATCCGGGTAGTTCTCGGTGAACGTCTGCTTGAAATGCTTGCCAGCGTTCGTACGCTCATCAAGTTCGTTGAGAATGAGCATCGTCAGCTGAATGTCCGTATCTTGCTCCTCTCGGATTTCGTCTAAATCGTCGCGTAATTGTGCCGCTTGGCCTTCTTCGAACGGTCCTGCTTTCACAGGCGCGAGTACGTTCTTTGCGGCCCACAGCCCATTATAGGTGATGTTGGATGTGCTTCCTGGCAAATCGAGAAGCACGATGTCGTAGTGGCCATCAATGAACTCGGTGAGGAACGTGTCGAGGCGAGAGTATCGTTCCTGCGTATCATCGATGTTTCCGAGCATACTATCTAGTCCATCAAGTCCCTCGTGTGCCGGGATCAGATCAGGACCCTCTCCAGTTTCGAGAACAAGTTGATCAACAGCGTCGTCAATTTGCTTGGCGATGATATTCCATTCATCTTGGAACACGGTCGTGATGTTCGGCCAATTCTCCTCGTTCGCTTGTACCTCGTCCCAAAGACCAAAGTGCTTCGCGAGGTCGCCTTGCTTTCCGGCGAGATCGATAAGGAGGACGTCAAACCCATCCTCCTCGAGAGCAACGCCAAAATGAGCAACAGTGGTCGTCTTTCCGACTCCTCCTTTGTCAAGGAACGACGCAATACGCATTGTATTCAGCATCCTATTTGCCTATTGCATATCCTATAGGCATAAAACTGCGTCAGACATATGGCTAATCATATAATATTGTCTATTCTTATTCCTATAGCCTATACTATGGCTATTCCTATAGGATTCTCTATTTGGTGAACAGTGGTCTCCTCTCACCACCTATCGTACTGTACTGCTTAGCAGACACTGGACTCGTTCACACTGAGTTGCGAAAGTTGGGCCACTACCACATCTGTCCAAGTGTCTATCTCCTGCTGTAGCCACTCTGTGGTTTCTGCGAGTGGTTGAGCGACATGCAAATACTTGACACCACCACTACTGACAGTACGCGGATAGCGAGTGACCAAGTCCTGGTCATACAGTGGTTGCAGTTGCTTTCCTACCGTACTCTGATCACGATCGAGAATTTCCGAGATTTCAGCGATCGTACTGCGGGGATTATCGAGAACGGTGAGGTATACACGGAATGCTGCTTTATGGACTCCACAGACCGTGGCCATTGTCTCCGTGAGTTCTAACTCAGATTTTTCATCTAGTAATTGCTCGAATCTGGCTACACGTTCAGAGGTGTCCTCACCACGTCCATCAGTGAGTATTGCCTTCTCAGTCGTATCGACATTTTCCGCCTTCATATATAAGAGGATTAGTGACGTCTAATAGTTCTTTCTCACACACCGACTAAATCATCCTCAAAAATCCGCTCTATTCCGATTTTGACGATACATAATTCGTACTCTTTATTGGAAGGCCACAGCAAATCGCAGGTGTGTCCCATGCCGAACGCGTTCAAGCACTCTTAGAACTCACCCGACCAGGGAATGCTATTGCAGCTGGAGTCTTGACGTTCATCGGTGCATTCGTGGCTGAAGGTACTGCTATCTTCAGCAATAGCGGGGCAATTGGTGCAGCCATCATCACAACGATTCTTGCAACCGGTGCGGGAATGGCCATCAACGACTACTTTGACCGCGATATCGACCGCATCAACGATCCTGAGCGACCAATCCCTCGTGGTGCAGTCGCCCCCAGAACAGTTCTCATCTTCAGTCTCGTCCTGTTTGCTATTGCCGGAGTGCTTGCCTTCCTACTTCCATTGCTAGCGGCAGCGATCGCGGTCGTGAACCTTGTTGCCCTCATCATGTATACGGAGCTTTTCAAGGGATTGCCCGGCGTCGGGAACCTGCTCGTGAGTTATCTTGGGGGGAGTACGTTCCTCTTTGGTGCAGCAGCTGTTGGCAAAGTAAACACGCCAGTTATCGTGTTATTCCTCTTAGCAGCGCTATCGACGTTTGCTCGAGAGTTAATCAAAGACATCGAAGATATCGAAGGCGATCGCGAGGAAGGCATGAAGACACTGCCAATCACTATCGGACATCGACCTTCATTACTGATCGCTTTAGCGGTTTTACTCATCGCGGTGCTTGCAAGCCCTGTCCCGTACCTTCTTGGGATATTTGGAGTCGCGTATCTCGTGCTAGTGACGCCAGCTATTCTTGTGACGATTTATGCGGGATACTTGAGCTTTGATAATCCGTCGGTAGGACAATCAATCCTCAAATATGCAATGTACATCTCTGCGGTGGCGTTTATCGGCGGGCGAATTACTCTCCCTATTTGATGGCTTGGAATTTGATTTATCTTTGAATATGTTGGAACAACCCAATTGTTAGACTTTAACCAAAATGAGACAGGTATTTCTTGTCGATTTAAATTTCATACATTGAATAGCAAATATCTAAAAGAAGTAGAGCGAACTCTTCCACAGAGATCTCTGTGAATTCCACTTGTCGCCAAGCCACAAACCCGCTTACAGGTGAAGAATTGGTCGTACGTGATGTAATCAATGAGACCGTGGATACTACGCGTCTTTCGGTACTTCGTGCCCTCTGTTCGCTTGGAAACCCTACTACACGGACTGACATTACTACTCATGCCGAGATCTCTCGGCAAGCTGTTTCGAATCATCTTGCGGTTCTTCGAGATCGAGGATTTGTCCGAAACCATGAAACGGTGATCAAATTTACTGCTGGCGGTCTTCTGCTCTTGGACGTCATTGAAACGTGCCTCCAAACGATTCCACTCCAAGAATTAGCGTTTCTGACCCGATCCGATCACCCGCTCAATATTCTCCAAGAGCTGAAAGATGAATCTTATCGACTCACAGATCTACACGCTGTAGTAGGCGATCCACCCTCACAACCTACGATAAGACGAGTCCTCGGTGATCTTATAGAGTTTGGATGGACGGAGGACCAGGGTGGCAAACAAAAGATAACAACTGCCGGACAAGACGCTTTGAATGAATACCGAAAATTGTCGCTCGCAGTACAACAGCTAATTGAAAAGGCACCTTGGCTTCAGCGCCTTCCTCCTGAAGACGCCACTTTCCCTATCCATGCGCTCGTGGGCGCCAAACTGATCGTCTCAAATCCTGCTAACCCTGGGTCGGTACTTTCGACAGTTTTCAACCTCTATGATCGGGATACCAGCCGATTTCGAGGACTCTGTTCAATCTATCATCCGGTTCTATTCAGTGCGTATCGGACAGCGTACGAATTACTCAACTTTAGCATTGATAGCGAAATCATCTTTGATTGGCCCACATTCGTGAAAATCGCTAATACGAATGACACCCACTATATTCTCGATTCTCTGGATCTAAGCGATTACGATATATATGCACTTGATTATGCGCATACGTTAGGCATCGGAATTTACGATGATCGACGAGTTGCAATCGGAGCGTACAATGAATCCGGCAATGGTAACCATGTCGCAATGATTATCAGTTCCAATGAAAAGTTGGTTGATTGGGGAATCGGTTTGTATGATTCTTACCGTGAGCAATCCATTCATGCCACCAAGATTGATCTAAAAAGGTAGTTGATGGTACTCAGAAGCTCTTTTACAGCAGATGGGAAATTTAGGAACTTCTCGCCAATGTGTTAGCAGTATTTTCAGTGTCCTACACACTTTAACACCGTAAACGGCGGTGACGATATTACCCCCCAGTGAGAAGCGATAGCCACGCCGGAGGTCATTTCCCGACCCGGTGGCCTGGACGTCTCGTCACTTGATGCTATCCGGGCGACGAAAGAGAACCGCATGGCTCTCGGGTCAACTGTCGCCGGTGCGCAAAGCAGCGAACGTACGTGGGTCCAATCACTTGTTCGCGGACGCACCGGCCACCTCTGGCACAGAACACATCCAAGCACCACGCTTAGCTATGTCCCAGAGTACCCAAAGCTTCGAAACCAGTTCTTGTAAAGGTTCCCCGCTGCCGGGCACGCAGTGCCGACTAGACCAGTGGACAGACACGACAGACAAGAGTAAATCGTGTCTATCCAACCAACCTACGTCGAATGTTTGCTTTTCAACGGCACTCTCGTCGCTGACGACAGCCGACGAACTCGAGCGGCATCCGTACCGAGATCCAGATCGATTGCAGACGGCCTACGAGCAAGCTGGAACAATCGCTGGCACCGCCGCCCACTTTGACATCTCAGAAACGACAGCCCGCCTATGGCTGATTATTCACGAGATGTACGATCCCGAGAAACAGGGACTTTCCCAAGTCGCTAACCGACTGGAAGATCTGTTACCCGAGGATCTTGGACTTTCCCCACTGGGTGAGTGCCGATGAGCACCACGGATTTCGGAGGTGAATACTGATGTCGATCGGACTGTCGCCCGACGAAGTTGACGAGAACGCGGTCTCGGACAATGACTTTGCCGCTGCAATGGGGATGGACCTGCAAGAGCCGAGCACGTCGAACACGGGCACAACCGAACAGGAGGTCCCAAGTCGGGAAACGATGTGGGCGATGATTCAGCAGCAGGCCGAACAGATCAACACGCTTGAACAGCGCGTTGCTGACCTCGAAACGGCTACTAAAAAGGCGAGTACGTCACGGACGGATCTCGCCGCAAACGCTCACGAGGCGAACGAGAACGCAAAGACTGCGCGGGAGATATCGAAAGCGGCCACAGCGAAGGTGAGCCAACTCGAAGCCCAAATCGAAGACGATGGTGAATCGTCGAACACCGCTTGTCTACCAGGTGACGTCGATCCGGCTACGTCCCCCCTGGATCTGTACGCGAACTGCTCGCCGTACCAAGTGAAACAGCGGCTCGTAGACGAGACGAACAAAAAGAACTCGTGGCGTGCAGTGACGGCCGCCCGACGATGGGACGAATTCGCCACGCGACGGAAAGACGGCTCGGGCGTCTTCTGGACGCGTGCAGATTTGAAGCAAGCGATCACTGCCATCGATGGCGAGAAACCGCACGGGACGACGATCACTCGCGTGTGGGACGCACTCGTCGAACTCGGTGGGTCGGACGTGATAGTCAAAGAGCGCCGTGTGAGCCAGCAACAGGAGAAAATCAAGATCGTGGCAATGGACATGGATACAGTTGAAGGGCTGAAGGAAATGCGGTATCACGAGTTCGATCTCCTCGAGGATGTCGCGGTCACGGGTGGCGTCACACCTGTTGTGACCGGACGTGACGGTAGTGGGGTGTGAGAACAGCGAGAAAACAGAACACGGTTGATACGTTGGACGAGACGTGACGTGTAGACTGCCTCTGGTTGCGGCTTGGGGTGGTTCCTCACGTCTCCGACGCTTCTTATTCGAGTCACAACTAAGAAAAAAGCTCAATTTATTCAGAAGTGGTGTAGGTGTATGTTACAGCTACCTCGTGGTTTCGCTTTCGTGTCCGGTCACAACGGGTGTGACTTGTCATCCCCTGGGTGATTTGCTGAATTCAGTCGCGTTCATGTTTTGAGGGCGCTTCTGTTTAGGCAGCTATCGGTCAAGGAGCCGTGCCAGCGGGTTGCCTTACTCGTTATCATCTGGTAGTTCTATGATTCGGTCGTTTTTCTCATTGAGGGTTCCGGCGCCTGGTTCATTCGATGTAGCGATATACGATTTATGAGTCTCTAAACTGCTGATATTGTGTGATAGTGGGCTTCTATCGGGTGATTTTATGGAGAGTGGTGGCAACCCGTCCACTGCCGCATAAGACTATAAGCGGAAGTGAGAACACCACGGTACCCCCAAACCAATCTATGTGCAACTCGTAATTTCTGCCCAGCACGATCGCTACGGCTGCCGAGTTTGGTCGAGAACACCAATTTTTACAGAGATAAGTTAGTAAATTTGCTACTCATTTTCTGGGAGCGTCAATAGCATGAAGTCTTAGGTCGTCCCCGACTCGGCCGCGCATCCACACGATTCACAACTACGCTGAGATCGGTAGTACAGTAGTCCAGTGAAGAGCAACACCGAGACTACTCCTAGGAGGGGACGGTACGGATCGAGATACGTCATCAGCATGGAGCTGCCGAACAGCGCGAGTAAGAATACATTACAGATCGGACAGCTGAAGGCGAGGAAGCCAACAACAGTACTACCGATAGCCAAGCGGTCGTCACCAGGGCGATTTGTCGTGGGTTGTTGGCCAACGTATATCCCAACAGATAGTGACGTGAGAGCGAGAAATGTGTAATCGAATGGAGTTCGTGGAACCATCCGAGTGTACAGTGGATTTGAAAGGAGTCCTGTTACAACACCGAATAGGAGAAACGACCCGATGCTGACCGCCATTCCCCTCACAATTGCTGTGCGTGTCGACATCGGCTCAAACGACACGTAAAGTGGGTATAAAACTGAGTGACGATTTGCTGGTTCTGCAAAAGCACCCCTGTATTTAGAGGGTTTCTTATCATAATCTGTGATATGACGTTGGTGACGCTGCAGACCATTTCCTTGATGACCAGTACGCGTGATTTACTCTACTTGGCTATCTGAGTTAGCAACGGACTGTTTGCTTTTCAAATTGGGTTGCTATACTTCGTTGGTTGTGCGAAAATCGTCATCCGTACAACGAGTAGAGGACACATCCCATCCCCATCGCAACCAATACAGTTTGGGCAGCACCGAACGTAGTGGCCGAAATCTGTAGTGACTGTATAAGTGAACACCCCATCGTTCCCCCGATAGTAAGGAAAATAAAGCCGATTGCGACGAATAACATCGGCTCACTCTGGTTGCGACGGTAACCACGAAACCCCTGGTATGCAATAAGGAGCCCGAGTCCCATCACGAGTAATTTTCCGACGAACAGTTCAATACGCATTATCGATTCCCTCTCATTCCTTCCCACACTTGTGTAAATCGGTCGGCAGTATCACGCTCGGTGATGTG
The DNA here is from genome assembly GCF_026008575.1 of Haladaptatus sp. T7. NCBI lineage: Archaea > Methanobacteriati > Methanobacteriota > Halobacteria > Halobacteriales > Haladaptataceae > Haladaptatus > Haladaptatus sp. T7. Next base: position 44,288 of record NZ_BROP01000009.1, on the reverse strand, counting down.
TACCGTCAGCTCCCCATCAACGATGTCAATCTCGACGTGCTCCACAGCGGCTTCGTAAACTGCCCGGTGATTACCATCCGCCTCCAACTGTGTCCGTTTTTCGACTAAATTCTCCTCCTCTAGATCATTTAACCGACGGTAGATGGTCGGGAGCGACGCATCGCATTCGGTGCTAAGAGTCTGGGCTGACATCGGTTGGTTACTTGTTTTCGTGAGGATCGCACGGGCGTACTCATCGTCCAGCAAACTGAACAAGTCGGCTGGACTCGGGTCCTCACTCACACTCGAAGTAGGAATGGTGTACCTTTAAAAGGTAGTGAGGTACTTCTAATCCTGAAAACGAGCGGGTGGACTATCACCTCTCCGTGTTTCGCTTGAGCTACCGATTATGTCCGACAGTGCCGATAGAACTGGCCGGCGAACATTCCTCGGAACAACCGGAATACTACTCACCGGGTTAGCAGGATGTACGGATACCAATGCCGGGTCTGAGGATATAACTACGTCAGAGCAAACAGAGCAAAGTACTGCGACGGGGAGTACGCAGACTAACCAGACCACCCCGTCCACCGCTAAACCGCAATCGTTGGTGTATGCGAGCTCCGAAACGACCGAATTTGGGATTAACCTAGAAGGTAATCCCTTGATGGGATCACCTGATGCATCGGTGGATCTGTATTATTGGAGCGACTATCAGTGCCCATTCTGTAATCGATTCGAGCAAAATACCTTTCCGAAACTCCTCGAAGACTATATCAAACCGGGGGACGTGCGACTCGTCATCCTCGAATACGTAACCATCGGAGACGCCTCAAAGACAGCGGGTCGAATGGCAAAATGTGTTTGGCGGCAGGTCAAAGAGACCGATCCGAACGCATTCAAACGCTGGCATGCGTCGATATTCGACGCACAAAAGAAACCGAACTCAGGGTGGGCGAAAAAACGGAATCTGCTCGACATCACTGCAGGCGTACAGGGCGTCGACGCCGATGCAGTCGCATCGTGCTTACAAGAAAACGAACAGTCGTTGGCAGCGAGCGTTGCCGACGACAAAAAAGCCGGAAACGACAAAGGCGTCAGTGTAACACCGACATTCGTCTTCCACAACTCCGATTCGGGCGATGCAACGGCGACGATTCAGGGTGCACAACCGTACCCCCGCTTTGAAGCGACGATCGAAGAGGTGAGAAAATGAGCAGGGAAACGCGAGTCCATCGATGGGGTACGGATCTACAGAGTGCGCTTGCCTATCCCATGAGTTCAGCATCCCGAATTCTCGGTGCGATTCTCATCGCGCTCGTAACCTATGTCCTACTCATCCTCTCGACGTTTCCTGAGATGTCGATTCAGATGCTTGGGGCAGGAGTACAATGGTTTGACGACGCGATGATACTTCTGACCGAAAATGTGCTGGCAACGAATGGGTGGTTCGGTCTTGCGCTCATTATCTCGTACGCGGTGCTAACCGCTGTCGCCATCGTCAACGTGACTGCCCAAGTGAGTGTGACTGGCGTGTCCAGCCTGTCGGATTTGCTCGGTGTATTACCAGGTCTCGTTGCATCGGGATGTGCCAGTTGCGGTGCCGGGTTGCTCGGATTCCTTGGATTTGCTGGTGCCCTGGCCGCAATGCCGTTCCATGGAGATTTACTTCGGGTCGGTGGTATTCTTCTCCTCCTTGGATTCCTTGTCCGTGCCGGCGACCCTCGCGAATGTCGACTCAACATATAAACGATTCAATCATGATCCACACCAAATACGAAAGAACTGTCGGAGATCGGCATCGAATCCGGAACGCAAGCGAACAGCACAGTGAAATGGAATTAGGAAAGAGAGAGTACAATGCGTGATACTAATGGGCCACCGTCCCGACGCCTATTTCTCGGGAGTGTGGCTGGATCCCTATCCGCGATAACTGGTTGCACGAGCATTTTGCAGTCGTCCAGCAACGATTCAGATACTGGGAGTAACACCACCAGTAGGCACAGTTCGAACGACAACGGAACCGCACTACTGTACGCGACAGAGGAGACGACAAAATTCGGTATCGATTTGCAGGGCAATCCAGTTATCGGGTCAGCAGATGCACCACTCGATATGTACTATTGGAGCGACTATCAGTGCCCATTTTGCCAAAAATTCGAGCAAAACACCTTTCCCAAACTCCTCGAGGACTACGTAAAGCCGGGAAAGGTCAGAATTGTGGTCCTTGATAAACCCTACATTGGCCAAGCATCAGAAACGGCGGCTCGGATGGCAAAATGTGTGTGGCGGACGGTACGCGACGAGAACCCTGATGCATTCAGACGATGGCATTCGTCGATGTTTGATGAACAGGGAAAAGAAAACTCGGGATGGGCTCAGCGGTCGAACCTGTTGGAGATAACGGACAACGTTCGAGGTGTCGATGCTACCGCCGTTGAGTCCTGTATGAAACAGAATAGAGATGCTGTGATTGCAAGTATCGATGCCGATGTCAAGGCATCTGAAAAGAACGGTCTTCGAGGAACACCCGCTTTCATTATCTTTGATCGGGAGTCGACGAAGGCAGGCAAAATCGTCGGCGCACAGCCGTATTCGCTCTTTAAAAAAGGCCTTTCGGAAGATCAGTGACGCATGAAACCTATCGTCTGTGATCGATGGACGATACGTTACTGAACCTTCCTGCCCCAGTTCTGTAATACCATGTACGCAGAAACGATGGAAGCTGTGACTTTCACTTTAAAAAACACCGGCTAATTTCTCGATGAGAAACTGCTCATCCGAGTTTATTTATATTTCTAACAAGGATTAAACGTAGAACATTCCATACAGAATAGAGACGAAATATCATTCTAAACATGAACAAATCACGGCGGAAATTCGTCCAACTAACGGGGGTAACGGCGGTTGCATCGTTGAGTGGCTGTACAAGCCTCTTCGGCCGTAATAATACAACATCGACGACAACCGGTAATCAGCCGACGTAAACCCGGCATACGACTGACGGAGAACCGACATCCACTACACCAAACACGACGACGAACACTACAACAACAAAGAAACAGGAAGTCAAGGCAGCACCCGGTATTATCAACCAAGCATCTGTCCCAGATCGACCGACCCGATTCACGTACGCACATATGGGGGCAAACGATGCACCAGTGACAGCGACTGTGTATGGTAGTTGGAAGTGTCCCTATACACAAGAATTCGTAGAAGGATATTTGCAAACAATAATCGAGAAATTCGTTCGCCCTGGTGACGTTCGGCTTGCTTTTCGAGAAGTCGCGTATGACGAGGGAGAGCCATTTCATGGACCTGATGAGCTCACTGCTGCCCACGCTGGACTGTCCGTCTGGAATCACTCACCCAGCGCATACTGGTCGTTCTTCGCCCGTATGTTCGCTAATCAACAGAGTACGACCGAGTCGTGGGCAACGACTGATCGACTAATGCAAATCGCGAAAGTTGCTGGCGTCTCGAACCGTGACAAGATCCAACAGGATATCAAGAACAATGCATATCAGCAAGAAATCAAGGCGATAATGCAGAAGGTGCACGAGTTAGAACTCGGCGCCGTACCGCGAGTTGTGGTTGGGAAGAGCATCACAGCGCCGACCGTAGATGCTGGCAATACAGAAGACCAGCTCGAGCAGGCGATTGCCGACAAAAAATAGTCAAAAAACGGATGGGAGTGGCATTTACCTCTTCTTCATCGATACTCGTTCCGATTCGGATTGCTTTACTGAGGGATAAACATGAGACCATCTCCGCTGGTCCCGGACGCCCCACTGTCTCCGTTCATCTTCGTTTCAAGAATGCGCCCGTCGGGGTACACATCGACGAGATCATTCGCAATCGCTATTGGGCCATCGTACTCGTCAATGATAATCTTTATTTCCTCACTGAGATCGGTGACTGTATCGCGGCTGATATGCGAGAGGACAAGCATATTTGCCTTCGCTTTTTGAGCGTTCATCCCAATTTCGCGGGGAGTCGAGTGAAGTACGCGCTTTGGTTCACTGCTGCCCATTTTCGATTCCGGTTCAAGCAGTCGATTCTGAATCATCACATCAGTTCCCTTCGCCAACGTAGGGACGTTTCCGAGCTTGGAACTATAATCTCCTGTAAAGGTGAACGAAGTACCCTGGTACGAGACACGGTATGCAAGTGACGGCATCGCACCATGCTTTGTCGGGGCCGCCTCAACGGTCAGCCCGTCTTTGGAATACACCCTCTGAATCTTACCCGGGCTGTCGGTTGGTGCGTCGATGTCGTGTGCCTTAAGACGTACATTCGTTCCAAGGTACTGTCCAACGAACTCCCGAAGATAGCTGTAGGTACCGCTACTCCCATTGAACATTTTCGAGGCCCATTCTTTCATGCCGGGACGTATTCCTTTACCCGAGGGGCCATAGATCTCCCATGGGCGACCGTCTCGTCCTTGCTGATAGGCCGCCTTAAGAATCGCAGGGAAATCAACAGTGTGGTCGATGTGAAGGTGTGTGAACAGCGCGAGGTCTAATTTCGTGATATCGGTCTGTGTCTCACTAATAGCCGATGCCGTCCCGCCGCCAGCATCTACCAGCAATTTCGGTTCGCCATCGATGTGTACGACATAGCCGACCGACGAGCGTCCATTTTTCAGCGCCGATGCCCCGGACCCAAGAACAGTCACGTACACATCCGCGTCTTGCTGGGTCCTCTCGGAGCATGAGTCGTCGGATTGCTCTGCGCCCCCAGTACTACTGAAACCGGCAGCCGTTAGTCCTGTCGCTCCTGCAGTTTTGAGAAATGTTCGTCGTTCAGTCCCGATACGAGCGAGATTTTCTAAACTCATTGCGTTGCGTGGGTTGATGCCGATATGAGGTGAGTCTTACAATCGGTTTCTGACTTAGAAAATGCTCCAACCCATATAAGTATGAAATGGAAATAGTCGGATTTTAAATTGATATAATGTAGAAACTACAGCCACATTACCGAGTTAGCCATTTGCTGTCTAAATATATCCCATAGGTCTGGACCACGGTAGCGCACATGCCCACAACTGATTAATAAACGGAAGTGAGGCCCGTACGGCACCCTCGATAAGATCTATGCGCTACGCCTCCTCAACAACGTCCGCGAGGTTTCCGAGGGAGTCATTCCATCCTTCGTTGGCGTCCTGGGGTGGGATGTTTTCGGGGATTCCTGCCTGGTGAGCAGTGACTTCGGTCCCGCCGGAGACCTTCTCGAAGGTGACCATGGTCGTCATCTCGCCGGCCATTCCCGGATCGTCGGACTCGAATTCCTCGGTGTAGACGATCCGGTCGCCAGGGGACAGCTCTTCGTATGTCCCGTGGAACGTGTGAGCGTATGGTTCCAACTCCTCGATGTCAGCAGTGAACGACATATGGAAGGTGCCGCCCTCCGTGGCGTCGAACTCGTGAACCTCGGCTGAGAAGCCCTCTGGCGGGAGCCACGTCGTGAGTTCATCGGGATCGACAAAGGCTTCGTAGACTCTCTCTGGTGTGGCTTCGATCACGCGGTTGACAGTAATACTTTGATCTTCATCCGTGGTGGCCTCTTCCCGCGATTCTCTTCCGTCATCAGTGTTGTCTCTCATTGGTCTTCTTGCTCCAGATGGTCGGACAACGCGTCGAAACGATCCTCCCAGAGCACACGATACCGGGTCAGCCATCCGAAGGCTTCACTCAGCGGCGCGGCATCAAGGTGACATCGTCGAACCCGGCCGTCCTTCTCGATATCAAGCAAACCCGCATCTTCTAACACATGCAAGTGCTTGGAAACTGCCGCCAGTGAGACGTCGTGTGGTTCAGCCAATTCACCGACGCTTTCGGGGCCATCGGCGAGTTGTTCGAGGATCTCTCGGCGGATCGGATGGGCTAGTGCCTTGAAGATCGCATCGAGATCTAGGCCGTTCGACTGTTGTTCAACCATCCGGTTGAATATACAGTGTACTCTATATTAAACCTATAAGTTAAACAAAATGCCTTCGACGATTCAGGCGGAGAGAGCAGCTCTCCACAAAAATAAACGGAATTACGATTTTTTACACAGTATGGAGCGTATCTTCTGACGCCCAAAATCGCAAACAATAGTAGTCCCCTCAGGTTCCCTCGAGTCGATCACTGTGCATTTCGTGGTACATATTTAGCCTGCCAATTGGCGGTGATTCCGGCGATCGGATTCGGCAGCTCCGAACAATCGGGGAAAAGTAGTCCGTCCCCTGTCATTTCGGCGCGTTTTAAGATGCGTGATTGATTCTATAAACGAAGTAGAACGTACGACGGCGGCGAGGTTGAGCTCTCTAATTTGTCCAATTTGGGTGATTGACTTCCTGTGGGCAGTATAAGCGGCAGTGGAACTGCCCCGGTACCCTCAATGTTTTCAGCCGTGTGGGGAGGTTGCTGACGTACTCGTCACACCAGATAGCGGTGTGGGCTACTTTAACGAGGCTTAGTGCAAGGTACTAAGCTCTCGTTAGCGATGTTACCACCAAACTCTGCCACCGGAGCTTCGGTAGTAAGTTAATCTCTGTCTGGTTCGCGGAAAAGTTGAGGCAGAATGATGGCATCGAGTATTTTACGTCCATTCTCGACTGCCTCATCATCATCGAGACATACCTTTCGCATTCGGGACGTAGAGATGACCGCAAGAATGGCGTTTGCAAAGATGTCTGCATCGACCTCTCGAAAATCCCCCTCTTCGATACCCGTCTCGATGATGGCGATGAGAATCGCTCTGAGATGGTGGTAGTTCTCCAAAAGTAATTCTTGATGGCGTGGGTAATGGTGTGCCTGTGAGCGGAGTTCGATGAGCGCCGTGACAAATGCCCAGTGATCGAAATCATCGATGTCTGGCCCATAGAAAAATTGCTGAATGTAGCTGTGGAGTTGCTGTTCGGGGTCGACATCGTCTCCAACCGCAATACCACGCTCATATTCTTCCAGCAGATACTTGAGGACAGCCTCTATGAGGTCGTCTTTTCCGTCGTAGTAGTGGTTGATGAGCTGACGGCTCTTCCCGAAATATTCGTCGATATCGCGTACCCGGAGACGACTATATCCCTGTTCACACAAAGCACGAGCGGTCGCTTGCATCAGGTCCTCGTAAGTGTCTTCAGGAATCTGCGGTCTACTGGTCGTCGTCATATTCAATTACTATAACTTGAGGAGGTTGCCCCTGATAACGGTGTGGGATATTCAGTGCCATCGCTCATCGGACAGATGTGACGAATGCTCACACTCCACCTTTGATCTCGTCCCATAGCAAGGGGTACTTCTCAATTCGTCCCCACCCCTCCGTCTCTGTCATATCCTCCTCGGCAATCACGAGGTCGGTGAAGTACTGGTCCAGGACTTCGCGTTCCATTGCGAGCGGTGGAGAGCAGTAATCTTCCTCTACCCACACAGCCTCTCCCGTCTCCGGATCGAGACGTACGTTATTCAGTGATTTTGTCATTGCGTGCCGAAGGGATTCATTAGTTCGATTTCACCCTTGTCTAGCCGCCTTCGCAGGTCAGAAAGCCGGTCAGATATCGGACGGGCACGAACGAATCGATAGGCCATGTGTGAATTACGGGTTAGATGATGATAAGTGTGAGACACACCGTCGGATGAGGTGTTCAGAGAGTCCCGACCTGATTAGACTACAGATAGCCCAGTGGGGCCAACGTTGGGTCCTCGACGACCGGGGAACTCGGAAGCTATCTCTTCCCATTCGATATCGAGTCGGTCCCACGTTCCTCCCGTATCATCCGACCGGAATATCCCACGGTCTGTTAGAGCATAGAACACTCCCGGCTCGTCTTCATTCGTTGTGAGAACTGGAACACATGTCTCTTCTGCATTCGGCAGGCCTTCGCGACACTGTGTCCAGGCTCCATCGGAGTCTCGACGGTAGATGTACGACTCAGAGATTTTGGGGACGTGTGCCGCTTCGGGACTCTCCGCTGCACTCACGAGAACACGATCAGGATCTCCGGGATCAACGGCGAGTCCCCACAAATACTGATGTTTCAGGCCATCATTCGGGGTCCCCCATGTCTCACCGCTATCCACACTCTCGTAGTACCCTTGTCCAGGGAAAATAAACCCTAATCCATCGGCAGCATAGATTCGCCCCGGAGCATCGGCATGCAATGCAAACGTGTGGGCATCACGAGGACTACCAGGAATTCGATCGTTCCACGTCTCACCGCAATCAGACGACTGAACGAATGCACCTTGTTCGATCGAGACGTATACTCGTTCGTAGTCGTTCGGGTCAGTCTCGATCCAGCGAACGTGATGAGTCTCGGGTCGTGGCGGATATGACCAATCTGGTTCAGAGCGGAGGTCGGTCAATCCTGGCTTCTCGGTCCACGTTTTTCCGTCATCCTTTGAATAATAGATCGCAGTTGGTTCCGTTCCGACCCAAACTCCGCTCTGCCCTTCAGAACCCTTTGCTTCGTCCAGAGAGACCGCTGTGATTCTCTCGTGAGCGATTCCCTCTCCTATCCTTGACCAGGTCTCGCCACCATCTGTCGTCCGCCACAGACCATCTTCCGTGGTTCCACAGAAGGCGAGGTCTGGGTCTTTGGGATCAGCCACCACAGCACGTGGATATTTGCCATGTAGGGCTGTCTCTACTGTCCATTTGTCTCCCCTTTGCGTCGCCGTTATGAGCTGATCGGACACTGTTGCATAGAGCCGTTCTGCCATACCAGTACTGTAGGTACCAGAATCCAAGCAATTTTCCATATGGAAAACAAAGAGCGAAGTTGGACGGTTGCGATGAATTTGCACAAGGTACATACGTTTGTTTTCCGAATGGAAAATCAGTTATGACCGGACGGCAATTCCACCAGCAGCACCACCACCGAAGAGATAGTAGCGCTGAGGACAGAACATGCACAAATACGAGCGAAATGAACTGAATGATGAAGGTAGTAGTCTTCGGAGCCACGGGACGAACAGGACAGAGGGTGGTCGAGCGAGCAATTGACGACGGCCACCACGTGACGGGAATTGCCCGAACACCCTCAAAACTGGATCTGAAATACGAATCACTCGCCGTCGAACAAGGCGATGTCCTCAACTACGAATCGTTCGCCGATTTGCTTCAAGGCCAAGATGTTGTCATCTCTACGATCGGCAAGGAGAGCTACCTCAGCCGCGTGAACCTCTATTCTGAAGGCATCACGAATATCATACGTGCGATGAAGGAACATGGGGTCTCACGTCTTATAGCAATAACGTCGGGTGGTACGCATCCGGGATGGGACCGGAATAACGCCCTTTTTTATGAGGTACTCATCAAGCGCATCCTCTTACGTGGAGAGTATCAGGATATGCGGCGCATGGAAGCAATTATACAGGATAACGATTTGGAATGGACGATCGTTCGACCGTCCGGCCTCACTAACGATGAGGGGGTCGGAAACTATCGAACAGAAATTGGGTACAGTTTCGCGGAGAGTAATACGACGACGCGGGACGACCTGGCCGATTTCATCGTCGAAGAACTCGAGACTAACCAGTTTCCCCGAGAAGGTGTAGCAGTTGTGACCGTTTGATACAAATCGATAGCACATACTTCCGTTTTTAAGTAGACGTCACCGTCATAGGTTCGGAGTCTGACTGGATAGCGCAGTTCTACAGAGCTACGTTGACGACTACCTCCTTTTACACTCGGTCGTCGGTCGAGATAGTGTCCTCAGTCAACTGACTTTCTACAGCAGGTGATGTCTCATTCCTTGCTTTATTCGCTACGTAATCGTACTTTGTGAGCTCTAATTTTCATCCGCTGGGGACGGAGTATCCCGACAAGAAATTCATGTTCGTCAGTATACCGGATTGAATTTCAGCAAGGATTTAAGTTCGTTTGCCACTTGGAAAACGGTGGGACAAACCCATGACTGAACACGAACTACCACCGCTCCCGTACGACTACGACGCACTTGAACCGCACATCTCCGAGCAGGTGCTCACGTGGCACCACGACACCCATCATCAAGGCTACGTTAATGGATGGAATAGCGCGGAAGAAACCTTAGAGAGCAACCGCGAGTCGGGTGACTTCGGGTCGACCGGCAGTGCGCTCCGAAACGTTACTCACAATGGTTCCGGTCACATCCTCCACTCCTTATTCTGGCAATGCATGAGTCCCGAAGGTGGTGCAGAACCAACTGGCGATCTCGCCGACCGTATTGCCGAAGACTTCGGCTCCTACGAGGCGTGGAAGGGCGAATTCGAGGCTGCCGCGAAAAACGCTTCGGGCTGGGCGCTCCTTGTTTACGACTCGTTCTCGAACCAACTCCACAACGTTGTCGTTGACAAACACGATCAAGGTGCACTTTGGGGGAGCCACCCGATCCTTGCACTCGACGTGTGGGAACACTCGTACTACTACGACTACGGTCCGGCGCGCGGTGACTTCATCGACAACTTCTTCGAAGTCGTCGATTGGGAGGTGCCCGCTGACCGCTACGAACAAGTCGTCGAACTGTTCGAATAGCGAGTCCACGAACTCACCCAGTTTGAGTATCGCGCGCACACTATCCGCTCAATGGGGAAGATTTCACTTCCTCGACTTCGCACCTCACTGCAACCACGGAAGCTTCCAGCGAGCTCGGAGAGGTTGAGTGAAGTAAACCAGACCTGATAACTGAAGCAACGACAATCACATGACAACCCGAATTTACGCCGCATTGGACTACGCATTGCTCGTGGTCGAAGAACGAGATGGGAACTGGGACGTCAACCAATACTTCGACGGCGATGAACGGCCGTACGCTGTTGCCGTCGATCCATTCGCTCCCGAGCGCGCGTACCTTGGGACGTTCAACGATGGACTGTGGCGAACAGTAGACGGTGGTGATTCCTGGTCACAGATCGGTTCCGATTTCTCGTCGTCACGAGTCATGGCGGTCGCTGTCGCTGCAGAGGACCGACCAGAGGAGTACGGGACGGTCTATGCAGGAACGGAACCGAGTGCGGTATACCGGTCAGACGACGGGGGCGACACGTGGAGTGAGTGCCCCGGTCTCACGGATCTCGATTCGGCGACAGAATGGTCGTTCCCTGGACGCCCCGACACCCACCACGTCCGTTGGATCGAACCTGACCCGAATGATCCCGAGCGACTCTACGTCAGTATCGAAGCTGGAGCGGTTGTGAGGACCAGCGACCGAGGTGAGACATGGGTTGATCGAGTGCCCGATGGGCCATTTGATGCACACACGCTGGCAACTCACCCAGATGCACCGAATCGAGTATATGCCGCTGCGGGAGATGGTATGCTAGAGGAGGGTCACGAATACAGGGAGAGTACCGATGGTGGTGAGTCATGGAAATACTCCTCGGAAGGCATCGAACATCACTACGGATGGGCCGTTGCAGTCGATCCTGGCGACCCAGACACGCGTGTTATAGCGACCTCACCAGGTGCGGGTCGAGCGCATGACATCGAAGACGAAGCGATTCGAACGCACGACGAACCCAACGACCCATACTCGGTAGCCTATCGACGTCAAGGCGAGAAACCATGGCAGCAGTGTACGGATGGCTTTCCGGATCCATCCGGGCTCTTCGTGCCAGTTCTCGCGACGATATCCGATGAACCGGGTACGTTTTACGCCCTGACGAACCGTGGCCTCTATCGATCGACGGATTCCGGAGAAACGTGGGACGGAATAGAAATATCCTGGAACGATAATTACCGTGAGCAACAGCCTCGATCCGTCGCTGCGACCAGTATTCAAAATGAGTAAGCAAGTCGAAAAAATCGTTCCCAGGAGAACGTCCCCAACGAATATCCTAGAAACGACCACCAATCACCAGTAACATGACAGTGTTAATCGGAACATCAGATGGCGTCTATCGGGCTAGTACTGTCCCGTTCGAGACTGTAGAGCAGGTTCTCGAGACAGGCTTCGTTACCGAGATACGGGCCTTCGATAGCGCGGATGGAATATTCGCGGCAACGACGTCGGGGCTGTACCACTCTCCCGATACTGGCGAATCGTGGGCTGATCTGGAGGTCCCAACCGAGTCAGTGTGGTCGGTGTGTGCAACAGCAAGAGCGGTGTATGCAGGAACAGCGCCAGCGCACCTGTATCGATCCACCGACCGTGGACAAACATGGTCGGAAGTGAAATCGCTCCAAGAGCAACCGTCACGGTCGAAGTGGACTGCTCCCGGTGATATCCCCCCTCGACTCCGTGCGCTCGGGATTCATCCGACTACCCCCGAGAGGCTGGTGGTCGGCATCGAGGCTGGTAAACTTCATCTAACCAAAGATGGAGGCGAGAGTTGGGTTGAGCGGGATGACCCGGTACCAGACGACGTCCACCACGTGCACATGGTATCTCCGGAAGAGTTCATCGTCTCGACTGGGTATCTGGGTTTAGACGGAATGCAATCAGGCGGCCTCTATCGCACGGAAGATTGGGGTGAGGAGTGGTCCCGTCTCGATACGGGTGACAGACCGTATTTCCGGAAAGCAATCACGCACAACGACCGTCTTTACGCTTCTGCAGCACGTGATGCACCACCCTCCTGGAGTGGTGGTGCGGACGCGGTACTGTACGAATCGTCTGACTACGAATCACTGACAGAGGTGACGTACCCCGGTGGGCCGGAGGAAGTAATCGACGCGTGGGCCGTTATCGATGGACAGGTGGTCGCAGGGACGGTATTCAGCTCGGAGACGGCCGATCAAACGATCAATATGAGTACGGCTGCCGGATCGAGCGGGAGCGTCTTGCAACGAACGACGGAGGGCGAATGGCAGCACGTGGGGAGCGTTCCCGCCGGTATCCACTCACTTGCTTCTCTCTGAGGTATTGAAAGACGTGACTTATTCAGAGGTCTGTCGTACACCCCTCTGAATTCACCGATCTCCAGTTTTTTAGTATTAGTCGGCATTTCCCGTCTGGGATTCTTCCGTTTTTAGGCACAGGAGGAAGTCAATACGTCTTCACGCTGAGATATTTCTCCATTCCCAGGACTCCTTCGGCATCCATAGCGTTACGAATGCAATGACAACAGCGTTAACGGGATGGATCGCCGCAACGAGCGAACCGAACGCCTCAGCCGTCATATACTGAATACCAATTAGCAAAAACAAGACGATGGGCGCACCTTTCAGCAAGCGCGAAAATTGACCGACGAACCCGAAGATGAACAGCGGGATGAAGAGAACTTCGATGAGATGAACGAAGGTCGTATGGAGTTCCCAGTGACTTGGGTCGATGAACACGGCCATGCCGGCGATATACGTTTGTGCGAGAACGCCAACAAAGAAGAGGACTGCGGCAATGAAATACCCGTATCGTGCTCCAGTGACTCGTCTTGAGGTCATTACTTAGCTACCTCGAATCGGTGACCGAGAGAGTCAGTATCTGCTGATACTCGATTTTCGGGAACTGAACAGACACTGACAAGGTTGTTTCTGTTTTTGAAACAGCTATGTGATTTGGAGCCTGACAAACACATTGTTCTAGTTTGAAGTGGTGTTTTGTTGGTCTTGGTCATTCGAAACCACGATTGCTCCTTTCATGCCCATCGATCGATGGGGCTCACAGACGTACTTGTAGGTCCCTGCACTGTCGAACGTCGAGTTGAACGAGTATCCCGAAGTCTTCGTTTTCGGCTCACCCTTCCAGTTCGCCTCCTCGGGTTGGTCTGTCGGGAGAACGTTGTGAGCGTTCGAAACCCACTTGAAAGTCACAGTCGTCCCTGGAGTGATCCGGACAGCTGGTGGTTTGAACGCATACGGGCCTCCGTTGCCATCAGCACCGACTGTAATCGTTACCGCGTCTTTCCCAGTCCAGTCAGTAACTCCATCGTAGTTGCCAACGTTTCCGAAGAAACCACCAAACTTGTCACTCTCCCTACCGCCGCTCTCCCCATCGTTGGAAGCGCAGCCAGCGAGCAGACCAACTACCGTAAGACTACTCGCACCCGCAATGAATCGTCGTCTCGACCCCTCCCATTCCGTCTCCATTCTCTGAGAAGATGTTTCCGGAGAGCGACATTGAAACTGGTGCGTCGCCCAGTCTGGTGACGTAGGAGTGTCATTCTGGCCTCTTTGCGTGGCATTACGACATTCCTTTTCTGGAGATTCGATTCCCCGACAGTTGTTGGCGTGCAATTGAGAACTGTCGTACATTGTAGTCCTTGGTTTTCCATATGGAAAACAAGTGTAAGTACCTGTTGAAACCACTTTGAGAAGTGCAATGTCGTCCGAGTCCGCTTCGATTTCAATAATATCCGAATCGCTTCTAGTCCGCTCAGTCGGTGGTCGAAACAGTGGCTTCTGATGTCGACTCTTCAACCTGCGTCGACACGAGAATGACTCCGATTGTTGCAAGTGCCCCACCGAAGGCAAACGGAGTAATGAATCCGTATCTGATGAGGAAACCGGACGCGAGTTGCCCAAAAGAAATTCCGAGTCCGAATGCAACCGTAAGGACGGAAAGCTGTGCACCGGATTGTCCCTTTTGAGCCAAGTCACCGGCTAATGCGAGTGCAGGTGCAAAGACCATTGCTCCACTCACCCCTTGGAGAACTCGAGCCACGATCATCTGCCACGGCTCGACGACGACTCCTTGGACGAGAGTAGTTGGAATGAGGAAGGCGAGCCCTGCGATGATGAATAGCCGCCGTCCAACGCGATCACTGACCGACCCGACGATTGGCTGTGTGACCGCCAGTGCTCCGATAAACGCAGCAAATTGAATCGAGAAGAGAATTGGCCCCTGATCGAGCCGGTTATTCACTGTCGGTTGTATCGGCGCTAACAGCGCGATGCATGTCGACATGGCGAGGGTAGCCAGTCCCAATGTGAAAATTGGATCCAGCAGGTGACGACCTGTCGGATCTTGAATGGCGAGAGCTACGTCATCACTTGTCGGGGCAGTTTCCTCTGGATCGGAGACCAGCACGTGGACCAACAGAATGCTCACTAGCGCGGCAAATGCTGCTGTTGCAAACGCGGCATCGAACCCACTCAACTGAATATCGTTTCCGATCGGAAGTTGATACGGTCCACCTTCGACAATGATTCCAGCTGCAAGTGGTCCTGCACCGAATCCCGTGAGCCGGAAGGCGTTGTAGATACCCATGTTCCCGCCACGATTCGTCGATGCACTCAACTCGTTCACGAGCGCAATACTGGCAGTGATTGTGAGAGCGGCGGCGACGCCCTGAACCATTCGAATGAGCATCAGACTCACATAGCTTCCAGCGATGGAGAACGCAACGTCGGTTACCGCGAGTATAGCTAGCCCAATAATGACGAACAGCTTTCGTATTCCTGCTCTGTCCGATAGACGTCCTGCGATTGGCTGGACGACACTACTGACGAGCCCAAAGAGCGCGAGAACAAGTCCTGAGACGAATGCTTCGGTGAAGCCAAATGCTTCCCCTGTAACCGCACCACTCGCGACGTAGAGTGGGAGAACGACGATGAGAAATGAATTTCCAACTGCATCAGCCATGCGAGCGATTCCGAGCGCGACGACGCGACGATCTGTCTCAAACATATCCGAAATCACTCCACACCAAATCGGTTCGCTCAATCATCGTGTGGTTTCGCCTTCGGGGAGGAGCCAAATAAGCATTTACCAGATGGAAAACAAAGGTTGATCCGTTGGAAAGTGAGTAACGGGAGAAAGTAGCCTAGTCCGGGCGGCATCACCCACGTTCAAGATGAATCGAGTAGATTAAATCGTCAACCCAGTCTCTTTCGTGCTGACCGAGCGTTACGATATGAGAAAGTGACCTATCGTAGTTCTACCAGTGCATTACGTGTGTCTTCGATGGGGATATACAGCAGTACATGCAGGGAGCAACAGGCCAGTACAAATGATTTGAAGAGGTACAGTGGTGATGCCTACCACGGCTCCCTCAATTACGATGTACTTTGGCCACCGGTTTGGCGGCCGTACATCCCACGGCTAGGATGTAGTTTACCATATGGCAAACAGAGGTATAAGCTCATTGGTAGTCAAAGAGACAGGAAATACTATTGAATAGAGCGATAGAACGGATGTTGCTTGTAGTTTCATCGTTCAAGCGACGAGCAGTCCGTCGATAACGGGCACTGAAACGGACTGATATCTGCTGACATTTTGTAAGAAACAAAGACCCGAATACAACTCGTGAGAGTTTCGTGTCATTTGTGACTCAACTAGCCGCCAACAAACGGAGGACCTTGGCAAGATTGCGAAGCGCACTTGGCACTCAGATACCGGGGTTCCGGGGCATAACCTCAATCGTAGCCGAGCGTGCGCGGTCACTGATCATCGCGCTCAGATACGAACTCCCCTCGTACTTCTCTCGGTAAGCCTCGTCGATGCGGTCGTTGATCGCTCCGTCGACCGACTCGAAGGTGACCTCCTTCGTCATGCCGGCGGCCTTGATTCGGCCCGCATTCTCTCGGATTGCGGCCTGATACCAACTGGAGTTCTGTCCGTTGTAGGCACGCACGTAGAGGGAATCGCCGACCCGGACGGACCAGATCCACGTCGGAGTGCCGTACGTCTCACCGTCCTCTCGGAACGGCGCGATATGTAGGTCATCGGATTCAACAATCTCGCTCAGTTCGTCGTCTGGCCATACAGTCATCGTCGGTCCTCCCGATTAGTACGGTACTGCTCGATGTTCGAAGCTCCGGGTTTCTTTCCTCTGTGTATTCGTGTCCCCATGGTTCGCCCCTCTACTGGTCACTCTGGTAATCCATCTCGTTGGTGGGTCAGCGAAACCGGTCGTGTGAAGAGAGATTCTCTCAGTTCTCACGGCCAGTGTTTGCTCAACCTAGTCGTCACCTTCGTATTCATCGTCAGTGACATGTTCCAACCACGAGACAGCTTCTCCGTCGAGTTGCTCTTGGATGGCGATGTGCGTCATGGCCTTCTCCGGTTGCGCGCCATGCCAGTGCTTCTCGCCCGGCGGGAACCAGACGACGTCGCCTGCACGGACTTCCTCGATTTGGCCGTCTTCGCGCTGGACGAGTCCACAGCCGCTCGTGATGACGAGTCGCTGTCCCAGCGGGTGAGTGTGCCACGCGGTGCGCGCGCTGGGTTCGAACGTCACGCTTGCGGCGGCCGCACGAGCCTCGTCCTCTGGGTTGAATAGAGGATCGATCCGAACGTCTCCGGTGAAGTAGTCTTCGGGTCCTTCGGTCGACGGTAGAGAACGGCTGTCTGTGATTTCCATGTATTATCCTCATCCCTACTTGGCTGCCCTGCAACTTTGATTTGGTGCTATCTGGAAAGCCTCTTTAAATAGAGGTTGTTGTGGAGGCGATTCTGGAATCACTGACTCACCCAAGTCGTACTCCGATAGAAAAGACCTACCCCGAGGATAGTGACGACGTTCAGTGCGACAAGTGGAACGAGGTGGCGCGGGTCACACGGTCGAGGACGCTCACAGCGAGCGGTCCGAGGAATGTGGAGATAGTCATCGAGATGTTGAGCAACCCGACGGTTGCAGTCGCGTTCCCGGGTCCTCAGCATTGCTCCCTGCAACTGGATCTCTTGAAGGACCTCCACCAAGAAGATTTGTGTGCAGTCGCTCTTTGGACCACGGATAGTGTGCGATCGGTGCTAGCTGAATAGCATATTTAGGAATCCACGGTCGTTCTCAGGGGCGGTCCCCCAATGGAAGAATGCGACCCCGGCGGCGGTGACAACACCGAGCACGACTAGAGGGATGGTGTATCCGCCCGTGAGAGCGCGGAGCGCGCTGACAAAGAGTGGCGAGAGGAACGCCGCACCGGCGACGGCGAGATTAAGGAGACCGACGGTCGCAGTTGCGTTCTCGGTCCCGAACCGCGAGAGGACGATCGGCGTCCAGAGTGCGGCAAGCGTGCCGTTCCCGATACCGAAACCGACGAGCACGACGTAGAGAAAAAGGCGCGACTGGACCACGGGCAGTGCAACGACGCACGCGGCAGCGATTGCGACAGCGGTCGCGAAGACCGTACGCAACCCGACCCGATCTCCGATGAATCCACTACCGACGCGGGCGAGGATGCTGACGCCGCCGACAATACCGAACGCGGTCGAGGCGATATCGACGCTGATACCGTTCCCAGTGAGGATGTCGACGAGCTGGGAGGAGAGGACGTAATACCAGCCCCAGAGAACGCCGTATCCGACGACAGTAGCCGAAAACGACTCATTAGCGAGTCGCAACCGGAGTCTCGTGAGGCCGACTGTAGTCGGGGACTGCGCCTGGCTTGGCGGTCGTCGGTAGACGAAACTCGACGCAAGAACGACGAGCGCGGCCACGCCGACGACGACGGTGAACGCGGTTCGGAGCGTCACGCGGTCGAACAGCCAGAGCCACACGAACGGAAAGAGGAGGACGCCGAGCCCGTTGCCCGTCATTGTGAGACCCATCGCACGTCCTTGATAGGCATCGAACCACTGTGGGACGAGCGAGACAACGATGACGAACGCGGTGCCGCCCGCCATCCCGAGAAGTGCGAATGCGACTACGATACCGGTGTACGAGTTAACGACCTGAAACACGGCAGCGACGACCGCCAGACCGACGCCGGCCGCCGCGACGACGGGGCGAAGCGGGAATCGTACGGCGATCACGCCGAAGAGTCCACCCGCGGTCATGAATACTGCAGTAGTAATCGAAAAAACTGATGATGCCTGCAACCCGGAGAGGCCGAAGGCGGTGGTGAGTTGTCCCACGTAGACGGTAAAGGTGAAGATGGTTCCCCAGATGAGAGTGAGCATACAGACGCCAAGGGCGACGAGAACCCAGCTTCGCGTAGAGTCAATGGCTTGCTCACGCGCCATAGGTTCCTCTGTTGACTAACACGTTTATTCGACCGAATCGATCCATAGTGAACTGGGTTGCCGACTCGGCATCATGAAGACTCGTAAATTCTAGCTCCGTGACCAGTAGAATATCCCGCTCGCCGGTCGCCTCGGCCACAGTGACAGTCTCCCGACCGGTGGCCACCACTGCATGTCCTGCGTCTAAGGCGGCTATTGCGAGTTCGACACCCATGACGCGATTCGCGCCTGTAATGAACCAAACCCGCTTGTCGACCGCGGGTTCGGAAGTTGAAGACATTACCCAATAGAAGGGTGTCGTTGAGCATAGGATTGGTCCTATCTAGAGAGCGTGTTTAAGTCAGTCTGTGTGATGAGCGGGGTATTGGGCAGTCGGTCTTCGACTCAGCGGAAGAAGCCGACCAAGGAGATTGAGAGAAACGTGAGACTACGGCTGGACTTGGTCGAGCGGTCGAATCAGAACTTCGTTGATGTCGACGCGCTCCGGTTGCGTGACGACGAACGTGATTGTCCGAGCGATGTCCTCGGGCGCGAGCGCGTCCATCGAACCGACGTGCTCTTTGACCCCCGCCTGAACCTCGTCGTCCGGAATATGGTCGAGGAGTTCAGTATCGACCGCACCCGGTTCTATGGTGGCGACGTGGATTCCGGCCTCAGCGATGTCGAGTCGGAGCGAATCACCGAACATCTTCACGCCCGCTTTGGTCGCATTGTAGTGGGAACTGTTTGGCTGGAGGAACCGACCGACGACAGAGGAAAGGTTGACGATGTGTCCGCTCTCTTGTTCCATCATCGTCGGAACGACAGCGTGCGTGAGTTTGATGAGCCCACTGAGGTTCACATCGATTGTCGTCTGGAGCGTTTCTCTGTCTGCCTCTGCGATGTGTGCGAGCGGCATGAGACCGGCATTGTTGACGAGGATATCGATACCACCGTACTCCTCAAGTGTGGTCTCGACTAAGTTGTCGATATCATCGTCGTTCGTGATATCAGTCGCAACGACGAGCGCTTGGCCGTCATTGCTCTCGATTTGGTCTGCGAGATCCGTGAGTTCGTCTTCTCGCCGGGCAGCGAGTACGACGCTCGCCCCTCGTGAGGCGAGCGACTCAGCGGTCGCACCCCCGATTCCGGATGATGCCCCGGTGACGATTGCGACCTGTCCATCTAGCTCCGAACCGAATTCTCTTGACATCGATTAAAGGAAGGTCCGTCATGGGCTTCGGAGTTATGCTATGCAGAAAGCCTCTTTAAATACTGTTCGTGACCGAGCCCAACCCTGCGAATATCAACGATAACAACGACGAAAAAGTGTATGAGTTTGATGCTATCACAAGAGGGAGTCTATCTGCGGCTGTGAACCGAGCGCCGAGGTGAGGAGTTGGCGCTCACCGCGGCGGAGAAGGCTCGACAATGAGGGCTGTGAGATGTCCATCTCTTCAGCGAGTTCTTCAGTGCTGACCTGACGCGGGCTTTCATAGTACCCTCGACTAATCGCCAACTGGAGTGCCTCTTCTTGCCGGTGAGTCAGTCCGTACTGTGACGACGCATCGTCTTCGGGGGGGTTCTGCGAGATGGAGACCAATTCAACTTCGATTCCATACTCTTCACAACGGGTTCGCATCCCATTGAACGCATTATAGTTCTGGAACAGCTTCTTTTCATACCAGCCGTCAGGCGTGACGACCGTTGGTTCGACTTGGCTCGCAGTGAACCGTTCGGGAGCGAATGCATCTGCAACGACTTTTTCCAGTTCGATGGTGAGTTGATAGACATCCTTGCCACTCGTTTGTCCGATTGGCGTCGTTTCTACGACTTCGTCGAGAGCTGAAAGCTCATCTTCGGAGATATCGTCGTTCGGATCGAAGTAGACGGTAAATACCCGAGCGGTTCGTTCGCGACAAAGCCCATGAACGCACTCGACTTGGTTCGAGGGAATCGATTCGGCGAGATCGACGAGCGGAAGTGAGGGCGAACGGATAACGAATTCCGTGGTGATTGTCATAGGAGATAAGTATGTTCTTGCAGAGGTTAACCTTCTGGGTTAGCGGGTTGTTTGTAGGGTTCGGTAGGTTCGTACTTGGTCGTTCCTTCCACTGTATTCTGATTTCCCTACTAGGCTGGACGTACCCACATCACGCCTACAGCACCGCTTTCTGTAAGCACATTAACCGTCGAAAATGCAACCGACGACAAAACCACGAACCGCATTCTCTTCGAAGGATGACAACAATGCCGAACCTGAAACCTGCGATTGCGATGGCCTCGGTGGCTTCCTGTGCTAGAAGAGAGCGCGAAAATAAATTGTAACCAATTGCCAAACTTACTCGTTCTTGTTTCACAAATTATTAAAAATCCAGCCTTGAACTCAAATTGAATATTACTCGTTAACGAACCTCTTCAACCAATATGGAGTACTAGTGTTATTCCATACTGTTGCCGCCATTAACTGGCGTATAGGTACCAGTCAAGAATTGCGCGCCTTCACCAGCGATCGCTGCGACAGTCTTTGCAATATCATCGGGTTGAGCAACCCGGCCAAGTGGTGTCGCCCGCGAAACCCCTGTCCGAACGTCTTCATTTAGCCGGTCAGCAGTGGCGTCAGTTTCAACGAGACCCGGCGAGACCACATTTGCACGAACCCCGTGTTTACCATACTCTTCAGCAACGTATTTCGCAAATGCGTTCAGTCCGGCCTTTGCGGTGCCATGTGCGGCAAAGCCTCTTTGTGGCGATTGGGAAAGCCCCGAGGAGAGATATATGAGCTGACCACCATCAGATGCAACCATCTTCGGCAAAACGGCCTTCGAGCACGTGAAGGCAGCTTTGAGTTCCGCATCTAATTTGTCGCTAAATTCGTCCCATGTGAGTTCCACTATTGGTTTGGTCGCAAACGGCATATTGGCATTATTGATGAGTAGATCCACACTGCCCCACTCGGCTTCGATTTCAGCGATCATCTGTTCGACGGCATCAGTATCGGTCACATCTGCTTGTATTGCCATTGCATCACCATCACTAGCCTCGATATCAGCGACGACTTCAGCAGCTTCTTTCTCACTTGTTCGGTAGTTGATCACGACTTTCGCACCACGTGAAGCGAGTTCGCGTGCCGTAGCAGCACCAATACCGCGGCTGCTTCCTGTCACAAGTGCAACCGATGAATTTAGGGTTTCAACCATGCGTCGAAAATACCTCTTGATGACTAAATACGCCTCGAAACCAGTAGAGTTCACTACTAACAAAACAGCGAAAACACACGGTCCCATGAGTATCCACATCGACGACAACGGTCAGCAGGTGCGATAAGATACGACCCTACGACCGACGAGATCACGGCGCAGCGTTCATCCGCTTGCCAGACGACTCCACGACACCCATGTTTGCGATCGCAGATGCCGCCGACATCGAAGACACGTTCTTTGAGTCAGACGTCGCGAGCCAGAATCGTGATAGGGTGTGAGGGGTTGGCTTTCGCTATGATGGCCATCGCATCGACTTCCAGAGTGACGGCTAGATTGTAGTGTACAACGTTGCGTAGGCAGGCGGAGCGGGTTCTTACGGGTGGAGAATTTACCGCATTGAGGACGAGTATGTCCACGTCTGCTTAGTGCAACATGGAGCAGTGGAGAAACCGAATCTCAACTAACTACTCTTCAGTACGAGTGGGTCCCGGTTCACTTTCACCGAATTCACTAACCGCCAGTAGCATCGCTCGAATCACCGCCCTTTGAGAAGCACGATCTGGCCGTTTTCACTACTGCTTTTCCCCATTCACTCTGAGGAGAACTCACCAAGCCCCGATTGTTCGTGTTCCTCTGGCTCGATGACCGACGGATCGTCGTGACTGGGGTTGTTGACTCGCGTCGAAATCTCGTAGGCAGCCAAATCATCACGAGAATACGGCTGGCACAACGCTTCCCGCTCGTCCGGTCCAGCAGAGAGCCACCGGTCTTCATCCTCACTCGATAGAACCACGGGCATCCGATTGTGGATTGGCTTCATCACATCGTTCGGTTCGGTCGTCAGAACCGTCACACAGGGAATCGCCTGCCCATCACCTTCCCACACTTCCCAGAGACCAGCCATCGCGAACGCTGGAGAGTCCTCACGATACACACGATACGGCTGTTTCGGGCCACCGTTCTGTTGCTGCCATTCGTAAAATCCGGATGAAAGGACCAAGCACGGCCGTGATTTCCACGCATTCTGGAAGACGCGTTTCTCGTCAGCCGTTTCGGAGCGAGCGTTGATGATTCCCTCTTCGGGTTTATCTGCCCAGAACGGTATCAATCCCCAGTGGTACTGGTCGATCTCGTCAGTTGCTTCATTTGTAATGACTTCTAATGGCTCTCCGGGAGCGATATTGTATCGTGGTGTGTACCCACCATCAGTGACGACCCGTGCGTCGAAGCGGTCCTCGAGGTCTTGTTGCTGGATGAAGAGCGCAGTTCGCCCACACATAGAATATGTACGGTCTACAGGCGCATCAACGTATGGTGACCGGGGAGGATCGAAGGCAAATGGTTTGCATGTGACGGAGCTACCGTAAGCTATGGCGGCTGCGTGGGCACAGTGGGAGCACGTTACGAAGGTTGACCCAGACAAACCACTCCATGATGGGGATTCCTACGTAGACATTGCGGACATAGGTACGGATGCAATCATTCTCGGTGGCACCACGAACGTCACAGAAGCCCGCATACAACCGATTCTCGATACACTTTCTTCTACCGAGATTCCCATCTTCGTCGAACCGACCTATCGCCCAACGCAGTCTCATACCGAGTCACTTTCTGGCTACTTACTCCCGATCGTTCTGAATGCCGATAACGTGATGTGGATTACAGGAGCGCACCACGAATGGGTTCGCTCTTCGGATCTTGAGTGGGACTACATCCACCCAGAAGCCTATATTGTCCTCAATCCAGCGTCGTCAGTTGCGACGTATACGCAGGCGGACTGTAACCTCGATACCGATGACGTCGTTGCCTATGCTGAACTCGCCGAACAGGTCTTAGGCCAAGAAATCGTCTACCTCGAATATTCTGGCATGCTTGGTGATCCAGCAGTTGTGGCTGCCGTACGAGATGCACTCTCATCAGCGCAGCTCTTCTATGGGGGCGGCATTCACGACTACGACTCAGCTTATGAGATGGCGAAAGTGGCTGACACGGTCGTTGTCGGTGATGTGCTCCACGACGCTGGTATCGAGGCAGTCGAGGAAACCGTTCGTGGCGCAACGGATGCAAACCACGAGTCATAATCGTCCTCCCGACGATCAATGAGACAATTGAGAAGATCGAGAGTATGAGCCTGCAATCGGTCGCATCTAGGTTAGTATAAAATACTAATCCCACACCCGACCAGTTTTCCATATGGGCTTTACAGCTACCGTTTTGAGTGAGCTGCGTTCCTTTTTTAACTTTTGTATCGGTTTTCTATATTGTCCATAAATACTATCTAGTCATATCTAGTATTGTTTTCTAGATATGAACTACGCTCAAGACGATTTAGAGCAAGACAACGAATCACTGGTTCGTATAAACGCCCGGTGCTGCCCCCTCACGAGGTGAACCACTATGCACTTTCGTGAGAGCAGTACGCAAGACTCCAGTGATGTACCAACACGCAGACGCGCGTTTCTCGCTGCTGGCGCAAGTGCTGGAGTGACGGCGCTCGCTGGGTGTCTCTTGCCAACGGGCGCGAGCAGTGGAGGTGCTCCACCAGCAGGACCCACCAACAACAGCACGAACGCGACGAGCGGTAACTTTCGAGCGATTGATCCTAAGCAGTGGCGTGGAGGGTTCCAGAATGTCGTGAATATGGCGAAGGCCGGTGCGGATCCGACCGGTGAACAAGACGTCTCATCGGTGATCCAGCGGGAAATCAGGAGTGATACGCTCCTCTACTTCCCGCCGGGGCGCTACAAGATGAATAGCCAGGTTCGCCGCGTCGGGCTTCGAAACCTCGGAATCATCGGCCAGAACGCGACGCTTGTTCACGGCCGCGTCGACGCGATCAACGGCTTCGACGTCTCGGAGGGCGAATTTCACGGTCCCGCTCAGCACTTCAAGATCGGGATTCCTGACGATCCGCATCAAGGTAAATTCGTCTTTGGCGGGTTCACGCTCGATTGGCGTGGCAAGAACCAGGGGATGCAAGTGCTGAACCACCATACGGCGGGAACATCTGAAATTCGTTCCCTTCGCCAAGTCGGAATGCATTCGCTCGGGTGCCAAGGTCCGCTTCGGGTGAATCCCACCACAGAGCAGGCTCGAGCCCGCGTGAACAACGTCGATTTTCGGTTTGGTGGCCTCACCTACCAGAAGACAATCAACACCCGGGATACGTACGATGGTGGCCCGTACGCCGGCCGTTCGTGGGCAACCTCAGGGATCACGATGCATCCGAAAACACAGGGGTATCTCCGTGTCGAGAATTCGTTGTTCGGTGGCTGGCCAGACAACGGTATCTACGTCAAGGGCGGCCATCCCGGAGAAGGCAATGGGACGGTCGACGTGGTGAACTGTGTGGCAGCGAACAGCCAAGCATCGAATATCCGCATTGGTGGTGACGGCTCACGGATTCACAATTGCGTGGTCGTGACTGATCACTCGTTTGGTGATGAGTTCTACTCCGAGCAGCGCCCAATCCGCCTTGATGACGGGACGTGCACCGTCTCAAATACGAAAATCGTCCAGACAAAGCCGACGGGATGGTCACTCACGATACAGCACGCTGTCGAGAAAGCTGTAGTGAAAAATGTGGAGGTGACGATCAAGGAGACGCCGATGACAGCGCTCGTCGTGGACGGCGGCGTTGATCAAGCGATGGTGAAGGACTTCGTGATCAACACACCAGGGTGGGATGCGACAAAGGCCCAAGTCATTCGGAACGGTGGAGCAACACTCAACAACGTGTTTCTCGATGGCGAGCAAATAGCCTGAGAGAGCTAATTTTTAGATTCGAGTGAATTGGTCGGCATTCACTGGGAAGATACTCCGCCCGTAGAGTTTGATGAAGTACGCGGCGATGAACCACGAGAGAATCACCAGCCAGCCGGCGTTCGCACCCTCTAACCCGAGAACGTAGAGTGCGATCACACCCGTCGTTCCGAGGACAACAATCTGGATGATGCTGCCGACGAGGACGATTTTCCCAAGGCCGATGAGTATCGCGAAATGTCGGCGAAGTGTGTCTCGTGCGGTTTCGTTCGGCGCTTCGATCGACAACGGTGGGATTCGCATCATCTCATCCTCCATTTTCCTCGTTAGCAAGCGGATCTCCGACTAATTCGTACAATGCTGTTTTCGTATGGATGTTCTTGAGATACCCGGCAGCAGTGAGTATCCCAAGTCGGTTATGGACGTATTGGCGCGAGCGGCCGGTCTCGTCGACGATGTACGATTGGGTTGCCCGCCCACCTCGGAGTATTTCGAGAATCTCTTTGTCGACATCAGTGAGAGAGACCGTTCGATTGGAATTGCGTGGGAGCATGTAGTACAGCCCTAGGGTGTGACATAAATAGATTACGGACACACTGACTGTATCCGGTAGTAGACGGCATCTCAGTGTGTGCGTAAGGTATTTATCTAGCCCTCTAGATGTGAAAGTGAGTACAATGGATGAACAAACGCCGAAATCGGCCCAGAGACACATCTCTGAGCGGTTTCACCGACTGACGGATGATTGGACCGAGAAATATCTGGCACTGAAGCGTGTGGTCGCTGCAAAGTGGGGGGCAGCCCCTACTCGATCCATTCGTGCTAGTGTCGGGATCGTCGCCACAACCGCGGCGTTTTCAGTGCCAGTGGCGGCCCAAGCGACCCAAGAAGCGAGCGACGTGATGTGCTCGTCTGGGCTTGGCCCCGTCGTGACGCTCGCCTTCGGGATGATCACGATTGGGATGTTTCTGCTTGCCGCATTCCGTGGTGCAATGGCCTGGTTGAAAATGGGGAGCGCCCGGTCGGACAAGAAGAAAGAGGGTCGTGACGCGGCCCGTGGAGCAGTGATCACGTTCTGTGGTGCGTGGTTCTTTCCGCTGTTCGCCGTCGTCCTTGACAAGGCGGGTGTGAGCACGCTCTCGTGTGTGAATTTTGCGAACATAATGTGAGTGCTTTCAGGCACCCCTCTTCCGACTATGATACAGAACAGACGCAGTAGCTGGCTGCTGGCGCTCCTTCTCGTCGTGAGTCTTACCTCACTAGCAGCTCCGGTCACGGCACAATCAGCCAGTGCAAACAACACCACGACGTCCCAGAATCACTGGATCGGTAACCCCGGCAGCGGCCAGACGACAGCACCATCGAATAATTCGACGAACGGCAAAAGCGGTGGCAATAGCGACGGTCTCCTTGGTGGACTTGGCGGTGGACTCGTCCCGTCAATCAATCCAGTCGACATGGCGAAGGGGCAACTCAAAGCCATTGCCGGGATTTTCCTCGGTGTCGGGAAGGGCATCGCGAATACGGTTCGCGACAGCGTCGCTGCAGTACCTGCCCCCGGCCAGCCGGACAAACCGAGTACGTGGGTCAATCCTCGCAACGGCCTGTGGCCCGGCGTCTACAAAGCCTCGGCGTGGACAGCCGGTCTCGCGAGCGTTGCGTTGATGGCAGCCTTCGGGATGTCCTTCTATCGGTCGGACCCCTACGAAAAGCGCCAAGCATGGAAGCGCGTCGGCATCGCACTGGTCATGGTTGCGACGACCTGGATTATACCGCCGCTTTTGCTCCATCTCGCAAATGAAACCGCGATATCGGTTGCTCCCAACGGTGCTGAGTTCATTCAGACGAACTCGAAGCTCGCGAAACTCGGTGTTGGGATTGGTCTTGGTGCCCTTCTTGGCATTCTCCAATCGGGGACGATTGCCGTCGGGGTTCTCATCCTTGGCCTCGAGCGCGCGCTCATCTACGTATGTGTGTTCCTGTGGCCGCTTTCTTGGGCCTGTCGTGCGTATTCGGGCTTTCTGAAGAGCATTGGAGATACCTTCGTCTATCTCTTTGGCGTCGTGATCGTCACGAAGCTCTTTCAGGCACTCGTCCTTCGGTTGCTTGCTGACTTGCCTTGGACATCCGGAGCACTTGGTGTACTAGAGACGTTCACTCTCGTCGTTGGCGGGCTCGTGTTTGCGTTGCTTGTTCTCCCGAAGGAAATGCTCGCCCACGCGAATGACGCCGCCTCGATTGCCCTCGGGACGTCTGCATCGAATCAGCGGAAAGCAGGGAAATACGTCGACAAAGCCGGTGAGCGCGTCGGCCACAGCGTTCACGAGAAGTACCAAGACTACCAGACCGACGGTTCCAGTTGGGAACAATCGGATAATTCGACGTTTCGCACCGGCACGTCGGCAAGGGAGGACACCGTGAACTACGGGTCAGTCAGCAATGCGCTGAACGCAGACGGCGGTATCGACGCCCAAGATGTGCGAGAAGAGCAGGAACGTGCTGACTACGAGTTGAATCAGGGTCGCGAGATACTACAGCGATACGACTAACCCCCGTTTCGGTCACGCCGACGCCCTGGTGCAAGGCCGGGGACGGGACTTACCCATGACAGACAATACAGATGCACCGAAAGACCCGAGTCAACTCGTCCCTCCGTACGTCGATTCCGGGCTCGACTATCACGGGTTCAAAGTGAACGACTTGCTCTACGGCACGCCCGGTGCCGGTATCGTCGGAGCTAGCGGACTTGCTGCACTATTTGGTGCCCCGCTTGGCCCGTCGTTGCTGGGTGCCAGTCTCGGCGTACTCGGCGGACTCGGTAGTATCGGTCTGGCTGTTTCATCGGGTGAGTACTCAACGGGGCTGGATCGCATCAAAACCCCACTCGCCTATGTGAAGGCCAAACGCGGGTTTCCAAAGTCAGGCGATGAAGCGGCGACTGTGCATGGCGTAAAGCGAATCCACGCCGATGGCACGGCTGAGATGGACGATGGGCGACTCGTCGCGATGGCGCGGATTTCTGGCCGAAATACGACGATGCAAGAGACGAGTGACGCCCGCGAAATGATTGGCCGGATTCGTGGTGAACTTGATCAACACGTGAGCGATTTCAATTTCCGTCTGTTCAGTACGGCGCTAAAGATCGACCCCCGCGATGTCACCGAGAAGTATCGGGCGAAACTCTACTCGTCGGAATACGCTGACGAGGAGTGGAAGCTAGCGCGAGAGCTCCTGCGAAGCGTTATCACGTGGACCGAGGACACCGATTTTCCGCGGTTCGATGCACGGGAATGGCAGCACTATCTCGTCGTCGAGGTTCGCCCAGACGAAGTGGCCGTGCCGGACATGACCGACGAAAACGAGATTCGCTCGCTCCTGTTCGGGAGTGACGATGAGCAGTGGGACGCCAAACGCCGCCGGATGCAGCGGGAAGTGAAGAGCCGGCTCTCTCGGCTCGCTAGGGCGTTTGGGAGTACCGATGGCTGTGAGACCACGCAAGTTGGTCCAGCCGAGCATGCGCTCCTCCTGGGCCGGTACTGGAGTGGGACTGAGCACTCCTTCGACGCCAGCAGTGTGACGAAGGACATCGATGCAGCCGTATGGCCTCACAGTACCGAGGGTGGCGACAGTCCAAGGCCCGAAGCGGTAGATGCGACTGACACACCATCGACGGGAGTAGCAGATGTCGCGACGATCGAAGCAACAACCGATGGCGGCACTGTTTCGCAACCGGTCGCAACGAGTACTCACGCCGACGAGGACGCCAACGAAGATGCATCGTTCCTCGCGCAGGTTCGTGAAGGCTTACTTGTACCACTCGCTGATGACGGAAACGACAGTGATGCTCTAGCTCACGATCGCGTACAGGAACTCCTCGCACCACAGACGTTCGACGCTCGCGATGGGTACGTCCGCACTGGCCAACAATACTGTCGGACCTACTGGATCGCCGATTGGCCGGTCGAACCCCGTGAGAAATTTCTTGAGGAGATCTACACCATGCGAGGGGTCGACGTCGATGTGTGCTTAGACGTCCGGGCACGGGACAAGCGAGCAACGGAACTCGAATTGAAAGACACAATCGGGGAGATTGACGCGAACATCGACGAGCGCAAAGACGTAAGCGACGTTTCCGCGATTCTCGTCGAGGACGACCTCGACCCGTACGTGAAGATGTACAAGCTTCTCCACCACACTCAGGCTCAACCGTGGGATTTGAGCGGCTACGTTACAGTTCGAGCTGGTACCCGGCAGGCGCTGGATGAAGCCGAAGAGCGAATCGAGGAAGGGCTGGCGAACGAAGACGAACTCACGCTGGATATCGCGAAGCACCGAGCACTCGAAAGCGCTTGCGAGAAAGTAAGAGGAACGCTCGAAAGCGCGCCAGCTCACCTAACGGTTCTTTCACCGGAACAGCGCCAGGCCGAGCTGTTCGAATCCTGCTCACCAAACGGCCGAGACGCGTTCGCCGATGTCTCCACACGCGAACGCTATTCACTCACGCTGTCGGGGACGGTTGCAGCAGCTTTCCCGCCGGTGTCCGCGTACATCGGCCAAGAGGATGGTGTCGAGCAGGGCCGGAACGTGCAGAATGGCAGTGAAATCATCAAAAATCAGTTCTCAGTTGCACCGGGTCATCGGCTTACGATCGGAAGTTCCGGCAGCGGGAAGTCCTACCACGTCGGCAAGCAAGCGACACGCTGGTATCTAGCGGGCGAGGACCGTACACTGATTCTCTGCGATACGATGGGCGAGTTTGGCGGGCTCGTCGAACTCATGAACGGCCAGCATATCACGGTGGACGGATCGCAGACAATCAACCCGCTCCATATCGAGGAAACGCCGGAAGATGTGCTTCGAGCGTCGGGGAACCTGGATCCGTACGACATGAAGTTCACCGAAGCGCGGAACTTCATTCTTGATATGATCGGCGACGCCAACGGGGACTTTGCTCCGCTCGTCTCCGATGCGTTGAACGCTACGTACGAACAAGCGGGAATTCTGAAGGACGACGTCAGTACACACAAACCGGAGAACAGCCCGACGATGGCCAACTTCCGGGCTATCGTCAACGACATGGGCGAGAACCCGGGTGACTACGTCGATTCGGAACTCGAAAAGGCACAGATCAAAGAGAACGCTGGCCCGCTTCTCCGACGCCTCAGTGGGTTCAAAGAAGATGGCGAGCACGACGCCCTCGTCGGTGAATCGGAAGCGCATATCCGTCCGGGCCAGGTGTCGTATCTCGACCTTCAGCAGATTCAGGGGCTTGGTGCTGCGGCGGACAAAGCAACGATGCTTCAGTTGATGCTGGGCCAAGTCTATCAGGCGGTGAAACGGGCACCCGGTGAGACGCTGTTCGTCGTCGACGAAGCGCACTATCTGTTTCAATCGAAGGAAATCCTCGCCTGGCTCCAACAATCGGCCCGCCACTGGCGGCACTTCACCGCCGGACTGTGGTTTCTCTCCCACCGGCCAGGCGACTTCGCGAGCGCTGACGACACGGACATGCAAGAGTACAAACGCGCTATCTTGGGGCAAATTCCGACGACAGAGTTCTTCTACACGGATAAGCTGGAAGAGCAAGACGCGAAAGAGCGCTTCGGGATGAACGACGAGCAACTACAGTTCATCACTCAGCACGCCAAACGCGGTGAGCAAGGACTCGGCTACACCGACTATCTCGTCGATTATGCGGACGTCCAAGGGTGGATGCACGCACAAGTGAGAGCATCACCGTTCGAGGATATCGTTTACAGTTACAAAGCCAGCGAACACGGTCCCTTCGAGGAGTACATCGCGGACGAATGGGGCGAGTTCTAATGGGGCTGTTCGGCGGTGATGAGACACACGGGAGCTACACTGCGACGCAACTCGACAAATCGTACACCCAAACAATAGACGAAACGCCGGGTGTCTTGCTTGGGATTCGGCCCTACAAAGACAATCAGGGAATCGTCGATGGTGCGGCGATGCTCCAATCGCTCCACGACGTGCGGACGAAAGGGCTCCGAGATACAAACATTAGCCAGCACCACACGTTCGAGCTGTGGTTCGATGAGGAGAAACTGAAGTTCTACATGCACGCCGCCGACGAGAGTGCCGCAAACAAGTTCCGGCGACGCGTCGCGAATAGCTACTCGAACACGCAGGTGTTCCGAGTGGAGGGCGGCGACGCATTCCCTCAGATCCATGCTGACGACTATGTTGCGGGTGCTGAGCTCGACTTGAACCGTCACTATTACTACCCGATTCGGAACCACCAGGGCGACGGTTTCGAGCGCGATCCCTACGGCGAAGTAACGAGTGAAATGCTCTCGACGCCGGAAACACGGGTTGTGGTGCAGGTCGTCTTTCGGCCCGCGAAAAACGATTGGACGGAAGGAGATGGTGGACTACTCTCTCGGGGTGAGAGCGTGGACGATGTCGCCGAAGAACTCCGATCGGATCGCGTCGTCGGCTGGGTGAATCCCCGCACCCGTGACGCCAGCAAGAAGGACCGTGAAGCGGCGGATGTCGTCGAAATGCAGCGGGGACAGTACGGTTTTCACACGAACATGCGGATTCTCGCCGCGTCGCCCGATAAGTACGAGGCCGAATCACGAGCACGGGGTGTCGCAGGGATGTTCACTCGCTACTACAACACGATGACCGAGCAGGGATTCACTGATGAGCCTGTCCCAGCCAGCGATCGCGGCGCGTTCATCGAGAAACTTCACGCTCGAGAGTGGGAAGACCGCGAGATGATTCTCTCGGTCAGTGAACTCGCCGGTGCCGCACATATCCCGAACAAGGAGATTGAGACGCCGAAAATCGATTGGCGCTACTCCCAACGCGGCGGTGAAGTTCCGGCCGACAGCCAGCGAGAAGAGTAACAGCGACGGAACTCCCCCGCTTCCCGGATGGTCCACGCCGCCACGTCGGTGCAAGTCCGACGCCGGGACTTTGGTGACACACGATGTTCAACAACCTATTCGGCGGTGACGACACCCCTGATACCGAGTCAGTAGACGACGATCGAGACAAGCAGAACACCGACGAAATTCCCGATGAGCTTCGAGCACCGACCGGCGAACCGTATCAGATAACGCCGACGAAAACCGACCGAATTGGTGGCGCTGAAGTGCTTACGCACACCGAAGAGCATGGAATCGTTGCAGGTCTGAAGGTTCGCCGACTACTCGAAGGGTCACGAACACGCCCCGAAGGCCCACTGTGGACTGGGTACAACGATAGCGCTCAGGAGGGGTTTCGCGAGGTTCCCATCGAGTTCGGGTCACTCTTTCAGCATAACTGGGTGTGCGGAACGACGGGTGCGGGGAAGACGACGGAACTCCTGAACTGGATGGTACAGTTAGCGTACGCTGGCCACGGCTTCGTGTACTTCGACCCGAAGGCACGCGACTCGAAAGAACTCCTCCAACTGCTCCCCGAGGGCCGCCTCGACGATGTGATTTGGATTGAACCCGGTGACGAAGACTTTGATCGGGATGTCGGAATCAACTTCCTCGAAATCCCCGAGACAGATAGCCAGGTTGAACAGGAACGGGAAATCGAGGATCGACTTGAGAACCTGAAAGCGATTCTCGATAACGACGACTATTGGGGGCCGCGCATGCGGGCGATTACCGAGAGTATGGGCCGAGCGATGATGAAATCGGACAAAGACTACTCGGTGATCGATTTCTACTTTGTGCTGTTGAATCAGGAACGTCGCGAACAGTTCGCCGAGGAAGTTGAGGATCCGTATATCAAGGAGTTCGTGAACGAAATCGCCCAGATGGATGATGATGCCGTCCGTCCCCTCCTGTCTCGAGTGAAAAACTGGGTTGAGAACGGAGTCATTCGTCGGATTATCGCCCAGCGTGAGAGTTCCATCGACTTCCAGAACGTTATCGACGAGAACAAGATCGTGATCGTCCGCACGCCGGTGTCGAACCAGGACGTCAAGCAGATGATTACACTTGGGGTGATGCGTCCGATCTGGAGTGCCGTCCAGAACCGCTCTTTTGAGGATGGGGAGAACGAGCCGTTCTTTGCGATTTTCGACGAGTTCGACGCCATCGCGAGTCAGAATCTCGATGTCAAGAATATGCTCGCACGGGCCCGCTCGATGCGCCTGTCCGTGACGATTGCTTGCCAGTACCCTGAACAACTCAAAGAAGCGGGCGTGCTGAGCGCCGTCAAAGCGAATTGCAATAACCCGGTGATCTTCCGTCTGCCGAACGACGAAGACGCTCGCCCCGTTGCGAAGTTGTTCAAGGGATACAACGAGGAGGATTTGATGGAGACGGAAAACTTCCAGGTGTGGACGCGAATCCCGATCAAGGGCGGGATGCAGTACTCTGATCCGCTCAAGATTCACACCTTTGCACCGTATCCACCGCTTCGCTCGGAAGCGGATGCCGAGGACGTGATACACCGGAGTTTGGAGCAGTATGGAAGCCCTCCGATTACCGATGCTGAAATTCAGCGCGAACTCCCGTATGGTGAGTTGAATGAAGGAACGACTGCGGACGATCCAGCAGATCTCCCGGTCGGAACGGATGAGCACTTGCGCAATCAGACGCTCAAAGCAGTCTACGACGAGAGCATTCGACAGGGTGATCCGGGCGGTTGGGTGCAAATAGCGGCGTGTGTTGAGCGGCTGAATCGGTATCTACCCGGCGACGACGTCACCGATGCTGGGAAGGCATGGCGCAAAGTCCTGCAGCGAGTGCCGGATACACACCTCGATCATCGGGAGGTCGAGGACGAGATGGAAGTGAAGCCGCTTGATACCGGATTTTTGAATCTCGGTGACTCGGAGAACGACGGCAAGGCCGAACATTGGGCACCGATGGCCGACGCCTACGTGCCAATGACACAGCTGGGGTTCATCTTCGAGATTCCCGAGCAGACGGGGGAGGCGATGCCGGACGGACTTGCCCAGCTGGACGACGTCCTCTCCATTGCACCGGACGATGATCCGGAGACAGTGGCGGATATAGTCAACAGCTACCGCGAGGACTACCCGCTCTTGAATCGGCTTGCAGGAACAAAGGATGTCTATATCGAAAGTGAGCACACAACCGGTAGTACGCAGCCGTCGCAGACAGTGAAGAATCTCGCCCAGGCACACAACGACGGAAATCGATGCCTCTTCTTTGCACGTGAAGAGGTCGCCGAACAGGTGTACAATACAGTTGCTCACGCTCCGTTCTGTTGTCGGAGCAATCACGGCGTCGAGGGTGAGCGACGCTTCTACACAGGAACGAATACGCTCAGTATCGATGGCGAGACGATTACTCGACCAGGAGGCCGTGAGAACGTGTGGGTACACGACGAACAGACAGGGAAGTACGTGCTTCGAGACGGGGATGGGACGATTCACGCCCGGTTTGATTCTGCTGTGGACATTTTCACCGACGCGAGTGTATATCCGAGCGGTGGCGAGCGGAACATCAAGCCGCCAGTGATCCCCGAGTACGAAATGGATGGCGACCTCGACGCGGTGGAATGGGATGTGATCGTGGTGCCGCCGGAGACGCAAACACCGATGGATATCCGGCTGTATGAAGGCGAGACACAGACGCCGCTGACCGATCTGGTGGACGCCGCATCTACCCAACGGAAACAGTCGACCAGTGAAGACGACGAGCCGGACACAGACTGGAGTAGTAGCAACAAGAGTATCGAGGCGGCACCCGTCAGCAGAATTGAACCAGTGACCGAAGCAGGGGCCGACAACGGAGACTGTGAGAAAGAGGAGGATGCGGCGGATTCCCTCAACGAACTACGATAGATCGGCGTTATTCACGATTTCAGTTACTTTTTGCTGTGTTGCATCGTCGTGTGTCGCGGTGAGCACTTGGAGAATATCGATGATCGTCTCACGACGTTGGCGGGTTTCTCGCTCTAACTCCTCGATCCGGTTCTCTAACGCAGTGACACGCTCTGCTGTCGCGGCTCCAGCAGGTGGCGAGAGAACATCTGGATTGTCGCCGATAATTGTCCTTCCCTCCGAGGTGAGTTGCCAGACCCGTGCCTTCCGCCCACCGCCGCCGCTGTATTCTCGCTGCCCGGTGTCCTCGACCAACCCCCATCGTTCCAGTGTCTTCAGATGGTGGCTCATGCTTCCGGTGGGAACGTCGGCCCGTTGTCTGAGTGTTGAGGTGTTGAGGTGGTCCGTTTCAGCGGCGTCAAACACCCCGAGGATGTTGCGCCGATGAGGGCTGCCATGATTCAGCTTCTGCTCAATCTCGTCGGGAGTGAGGTCCGTTGTGGAGTTGGATGTATCAGATTCCATAATTGCACACACGCAACGATAATGAACTGAGACGACTATAATATTATGGTTGGACCCAATTGTATCAGCAATTCCCGATAGCTGTGCATGAAGCGGAAATCAACACCAAAAAATAACGGCAAGGGGGAACCCCCTCAATTCTATCAGAAACTGGAAAGGAGTGTGCGCGACACAACGCGGGGGCTGACACCCCCCGAATACAGAGTAGAACGACCCGCGACGAGAGCGGACAAATCCAGGACAGCAAAAGCCAGTGGGCACCTCCAATCTATCACAAAACAAACATCCATAACACACGCGAAAAGAGGGCACCCCAACAGGCTACCAGCAGGGGGATCAGTAAGGATGCGACAGTGCAGACAGCCGGGAGCAATAGCACCCGGACAGTCTACCAGAGCGAATCCTCGACGACAACCAAGACACGAAGAACAGGACAGTCCACCATACAGAACAACCGGGGAAGAAGGACACCGAAAGAGGGGACAATCCACCGAGGTCACACGAGGGACACAGAGAGCGAGACAGTGGGACAGCCAGGCCGTGCTGGATCCAGAGAAGAACAGGAGAGTGACGAAAGGGGACAGTCCAACAGTGCGAGCAACGGGGCCACAGTAGAGAGCACACTACCAGCCGGGACAGCGACAGAGCACTGGCGGCAAGCCGCCATGAGGAGCACCAAGCAGTGTACCGCACAGCAAGAAACCGTACAGCAGAGAGGCTACAACAGTACAGCAACAGCACAGCGACAGCAGAAGCGAAATGATGACCAACACAAGCGAGTATAGCCGTGATGCTCTTGAGTCAGCGATAGACGAAAAGAGGGGACAGTCTGCCCTGCCAGGACATACTGAGAAAACCGCGAAGCGACTATGTGGGATGCCAGTATCCGCACTGGAATGGGGTGCCGACGAGCGACACGCTGCCAACCAGTCTTGGTGCACTGGCTGGGGTGCCAGCAGCACGTACTCACGGAATGCCCGTGTGACGGCAAAGGTGGGGTGCCACATGGGCGTTAGAAAAGTATAGCCACGAGAAAACGAGAGTTAGCGTTGATAGTAGAATTCAACGACTTTGAAGACAGCCCAGACAGTGATGAAGATGGAGCTAATGAAGACCACATTTATCCAGAGCAGCGACAGTGGCTGGGTGATCCCAAAGAGGTCAAGCCCAAAGCTGATGAGCTTACCGAGGGCTGCATAGATGAGTGGCCCAATGAAGATCAGTGCGAGGAGCAACGCACCAATGACTTCGAGAACGTTCCGAGTGTAGGGCTTTTTGAGTGACTGAACAACTGAGCTCATAGTCAATATTACAACGACAGATATAATATAGATTTCTAAAATATTAGCTGTGTACCTAAGTACAGCTGTAGAGAGTTTCACCACTAGTTATCTACAGCGAGTCAACGATAGAACACGGATCACAGCACTATTGGGTTCCACATGGGCGCCATACTGAGATGCCACCAGGAGAGCAACCGTCTTCCACAAAACGCACGAGGAGGCGGCAGTGAATAGCTCTG
The DNA here is from genome assembly GCF_026008575.1 of Haladaptatus sp. T7. NCBI lineage: Archaea > Methanobacteriati > Methanobacteriota > Halobacteria > Halobacteriales > Haladaptataceae > Haladaptatus > Haladaptatus sp. T7. The sequence continues at coordinate 6,747 of NZ_BROP01000009.1, read as the reverse complement.
CCAGACTGTCCACAGAAAGTCAGGGGGCTGCCGTGAGACGGCATAGGGCAGCACGTTGGACTGTCCACGACTAAGCAGCACAGTAGAGATGAGCTGGCTAGAGTCCGGTGGACTGTCCTCTACGTACCAGCAGGAGAGTGGTAGGTTTAGTAACGGTGGGACTGTCGAGTGAGCGCTGTTTACAGCGGAACTCTGGTGTGTTACCAGGAGGACTGTCAGGAGCTGGAGCTGGCTGTCTGGCCGGTGGAAAAACAGATGAAATCCGGTGTGTTTCAGCTGGGTGGGCACCCCGTCTGGTTTCTGCCGGCCGACTGTCCAGTGGTCACGAGGAGCGGTTATTCGCTCGGCAGCGAGCATTCGATCAGGGGAGTACAGAGCAGTTCAGTTCGCTTCGTTTGGAAGAGAATGTGCTTACCGAAAGAGGACTATTACTGAGACAAAGCTTACACCACGTTGGATCCTCTATCACTCCCACGTCCCGAAACTCGTCGACTTGGATGTGATTGAGTTTGATGGCGACACAGAGACGATTACTCCAGGGCCGCATGCAGTGCAAGTGTTGACCGCGTTGGAGGGTGCCGGCGGCAGTCTCGACAATCGCCAAGAAACACACGCTCGCAGCGAGTTCGACCGGGAAGACACTCAGTAACTCATGGCTACGCACAGAGGTTTCGCTACCTTGCGGATGACATCACCCTAGGATACTTTCACACGGAGGATGACAGATGACCTCAAGTAATGACTACACCGAGGATGGTACCAGACTTGCACCGGATGGAAACGATGATCCCGACATGACGTTTGTAACACAGGCTCACTACGACCGCGAGAGTCACCGCGATCTCACCACGGAAATCATCTTCGCGATCGCGGATGCCGAAGACGTTGTGCCGACCGAAATCAAGGATCCGCCGTTATACGAGTGTGTAGATATCGCTGCGATTGAAGACGGCTTCTTCGGGAAGGAAGTCGCCGGGCATACCCGTGATAGTGAAGGGAGTGTTTCCTTCCGGTATAACCAGTATCACGTTGAGGTGGCCAGTGACGGCTGGATTACGGTGTCCGATCCTACTGCGTACGGGGACTGACTACCTTCTGCTGCATCGTTTGTGTTCGTGAGGGACGGATGTACGAGTGGCACGGAGTATCCTTCACTTCAATAGTGTTCGATTCCCAGCCAGGGCTTTATGTGACTGGCGTGTATAGGTGTCTTCGACGAAGAAGCAAGGACATACTGTGTATCCGTTTCCAGGCGGTGGAAACGAACCTTTCAGGAACAGTCTGGCTGTTTCACATGCCGTGTGTGGGTGCATTCTATAGTTATCACTTCTCGCACCCACACCATGACCGAACATCCCCATTCCAACGACGAGCACAAGCAGACAGACGATGCGGCCTACCAGACAGAGTTTGATCCGATAACAGACAACGTCAGTGAAGAGCTGATCAGGGCGATTGCGACAGTGAACGACGCTGATCTCACTGAACTCGCACTGCTCTCGGAGTTTGTCGACCCCGAGGCACTTGATGCGCTCTTCGGACCAAAAGCTGGTGAAACGCCGCGTGACACGAATGGCCGAGTTTCGTTCACGTACGATGCATACCGCGTCAGAATCAATAGCAGTGGACAGATTACGTTCCACCAGACCGAATCAGAACCAGAGTCAGACGGTGAACGTTCACCGACTGAAACAGACGAGTAGTGCGAAAAGGGCATCCCTCGGAGTAGACACCAATGCTACCGGACAGAGGGTCGGAGACGGTCGCCAGCGAGAAAGAGATGGGTGTACTGAGGTTAGTATGATCTACTAACGCACGGCAGGCTCAAAATCCGAAGCAAGAGGGATAGCAAAGACTCACGCAGAACACTGCAACTCACGAAAATCTTCCTCGTATCTACTCCTTATCGCGAGAACTACTTAAATGAGAATCAGTCAGTGGCCGTCGCCCTCCTCAACGCGAATTGCACCGCCGCACTTGCTACAGCAGTCCTGCTCCGGGTTACGGACCGTCTTCGAGCGTCGATACCGGCCAATCCGACCGCCGCAGTACTCGCACACGAGCCACCACTTGGGTGCAGTGAAGCGTTCGCAGTGTTGCGAAGTATCGAGGTGGTCTGTCCAGCGGGCGAACGTTCGCCCGTGGTCCGCGTCGCCGAACTCGTGATACTGCCAGGCGTGAATGAGTTCGTGCCGGACGGTTTCGCTGAATTGTTCCCATCCGTGCTGTTCGTAAGCCGTCCAGGTCAGTGTAATCGTAATTGCCTCTGTTGATGGGTCGTACTTCGTGACGCCTGCCTGTCGTTGGGCTCGATGTGAAATCTCCCAGTCGATTGCTTCGACCGGCAGATCTGGGAACTGCTCGGCGGCGACGTTCGTTGTGTGTTGCTGTGCTCGGTCGAGGAGGGCCGTCGGTGTCTCCGGTGTATCGTCGGTCGCAGCATCCGTGCTTTCCGTCAGCGTTCGCTGGTCGCTGATATCCGAGACCGTCACTTGGCGTGCCATGAATAAAAACAACTGAAGTGGTGGTTAGTTCGGTAGTTCCTTTCGTCCCGTTCGCACGCACGGCCAGCACGGGAAGCCATCGAGGCCATCACAGTCGCAGTCTTCGAGTTCGGTCTCGTCGTCGTCCTCGGAGGGGAACCCCGTGAGCGTCCCGTCGTCGGTCGCGTTTTCGACGGCGGCCATGTGCTTGCAGAAGGCATTGCGGTGGACGTGGTGCGGGCAGATGCAGGCCATCAGGTCTTCGGGCACGTCGTCGATGGAGACCACGTATTGGTGCGCTGTGGGATTCTCGTGACTCACGTTGGTCATTTCGACCATTCCGGGGCATTGACGTCGAAGGAAAACTGTCCCCACGGTGCGCATTTCTCGTCGGTTTCGATACCACCCACCAACTGGACTGATGATCCTTCCATAGATCAGCCCCATTCGTTAATGGTTTCTATTGTGATCAATCCTGGTAGGGAGCTTAATAGATATCATGTCTGCTCACTCCCACACTAAAAGGAGGAGCTCTTAAAGAATAACATATGTCAAAGGCCGTCACGAGCCGTCAAAATCCTTCATAGCAGTTCGTGGCAATGACTAACTTACCACATTGTTTCGTGAGTGTTGATGGCAAGCTCAGAAGACAATCCCTCAGAACATCACAACGCAGAGATACTGTCAATCGACGCTGGCGGAACGATGACTGATACATTTCTCATGGATTCGAACGGCGAGTTCACTGTGGGTAAAGCCAAAACAACGCCGGACGACGAATCCCGAGGATTCATCAAGTCCTCACAGGATGCCCTCGAAGATTGGGATCTGAACGTGGAAGAAGGTTTCCCGAATCTCGCTTCGACGGTTTATTCCGGAACCGCCATGCTCAATCGACTTGTTGAGCGAGAAAGTGAGGTTGACGTCGGAATTCTCATCACGGGTGGAATGGAGGATACACTCCGTATGGGTCGTGGCAGGCAATCATATACTGGTTACTCCTACTCGGATCGTCTCCACGTCAATACACATAAGCATCCTAAACCGCTTATCCCCCGTAATCAAATTCGGGGTGTTCGAGAACGCATCGACGTCAAAGGGAACCCGCTAGTTCCTTTATACGAAGATGACGTTCGAGAAAGCGTCAACGATCTTCTGGATCTTGGTGTCGATCATATCGTCGTAATGTTCCTCCATTCGTACAAAAATGGGGACCACGAACATCGAACTGAGGAAATCGCCAAAGAGATCATCGACGAGCGTGGTGCGGAGACGACGGTGATGCTGTCCAGCGAGTATTATCCGACGCTAAAGGAATCAGAGCGGCTGAACACGGTTACAGCAGAAGCGTTTGCAGCAGAACCGTCACGAGATCAGCTGATGAATATCCAGAACGCCGTCGATGAACAGGGCGGGAATGTCGGCGTTCGCGTGATGGCGAGTCACGGCGGAACCATAGACATCCATGCAAACGAGCTGGCTCGAACATTGATCTCCGGACCGATCGGCGGGATGATTGGTGCCAACTACTTCGGTAAGAAACTCGGCTACGAGAATCTGGTCTGTACCGACATCGGTGGGACGAGTTTCGACATGGGAATAATCATTGGTAACGACTGGCAAATAAATTACAGCCCGGAGATGGCACGACTGCTTCTGTCGTTGCCAATGGTGAACATGGAGAGCGTCGGAGCGGGGACGGGCAGTTACGTCCGAGTAAATCCAACATTTGAGAAAATTGAGCTTGGGCCAGAAAGTGCGGGCGACCAAGTGGGAGTCAGTGCGATTGAAACGGACGTTGAGACAGTGACAGTAACGGATTGTCACGTTGCGATGGGCTGGATTAACCCGGAGAATTTCTTGGGAGGCGACATGCCGATTGACCGTGATGTGGCCGAGCAAGAAATTAAAGAACAGGTCGCGGATCCGCTCGGAATGGGTGTCTACGAGGCAGCCCAAGGAGTGATCGACATTCTCGAAAGCAAACTCCGAAACGATCTTGAAGCCGTTGTTACTGGTGAAGGGTACGCACCGTCGAACTTCAAATGCCTCTCCTACGGTGGCGGCGGACCTGTTCACACAGCCGGATATACTAGAGACCTCGGCTTCGACGAGGTGTTGATTCCCGAGTGGGCGGCTGGCTTCTCTGCCTTCGGATGTGGCGCCGCGGACTATGAATATCGTTACGACCAGACCACCAGCATCAATATCGACGCCGACTTGTCGATGCAGGAGGCAGCCGAGACCGCTGGAGAAGAGTTAACGGAGGTCTGGAAGGATCTCGAACAGAAGGTCGTAGACGAATTCGAGACCAGCAACATCGGTCGAAATGAGATCGATTTCCAGTATCACATTCTCGGCCAATACCAAGGTCAACTCAACAGTATCGACATCGAGTCACCAATGGGGCGTGTCGATACACCAGAGAAACTCGAACGGTTACTGGATACTTTCGAAGAGGGATATCGACGACACTACTCCGAGGAGGCGCGTTCACCAGAGCTCGGCCACACCGTCACGCAAGCATCCGTCCGTGGTGTTCGAGACGTCGTTAAGCCGGAGATTCCAACGGAGAAGACGCAGGGATCGGAACCGCCAGAAGCGGCTTACAAAGAAACGCGTGATGCGTACTGGGATGGAGAGTGGAAGGAGACCGAGATTTACGACCTTCACGCTCTCCAACCTGGGAACGAACTGAGCGGTCCTGCAATTCTCGAAGGTGCTGCCACGACCTACGCACTCCCACCAGACTGTGAGACGTGGCTAGATGAACACCGCGTCCACCACCTGACCATGACCCAATAAGTCCGAGTCATCGTTTTTGGACAGAAATGCATCTGTCCTCTCTTGCGATTCTCGCACCTATGGCGCGAGTCCGCTGATGGGGGAGATGCACTGTGCGAGCCCGCATCTGGCTCCGAACAGATGTCCACCACACCCACAAGTAAATAGAACCACACTATGAGTTCGAAACAACAGGACGGGGAAAACTTCCCCCGGATGCGACGTGAGAAGGAAAAGGTTCATGAACAACAGGAAAACGGTATCGGAATCGGCTGGGGCGGACAGACGCTCCGTGAGCAACTTGAAGACCTCGAGATCAAGACGGAGGAAACGGGCCACTACGCTGGTTTCGAGAAACTCGATCTGAAAACGGAACAGCCGATCGAGTACGAGCAGATGTTTGCGCAACTCCGTGGCGACCTCGTTACGGCGCGTGAAACGTCCAAAGAGGTTGCTGCGACCCCAATCGTCGAACAGGAGGGTGAACTATGCTACGGACTGTTCACACCGGAGGGTGACTCCATCGCCGTCTCGACGGGGATCATCGTGCATATTCACACGATGAGTGAAGCTATCAAGTACATGATCAACCACGATTACGAAGAAAGTCCCGGAATCGAACCCGGAGACGTCTTCGTAAATAACGATACCCACGTCGGAGACGTCCACGCATGCGATATCATGACGCTCATCCCGGTCTTCCACGGGGGAGAGCTCGTTGCCTGGGCTGGAGGGGTGAATCACGTCATCGATACCGGGGCGATCGGTCCAGGGAGCATGAACGTCTCGCAGGCTTCCCGATTCGGTGACGGGGCATACTACACTGCCCGCAAGATCGGCGAAGATCTCAAACTGTACAACTCCTGGAAGAAAGACTACCCGGACAAAACCCGAACGCCGGACTTCCTGAAGCTGGACGAACGAACACGGATGACCGGCTGTCTAATGATTCGTAATGCGGTTAACGATATCATCGACGAGTATGGTGTCGAGAAATTCAAACAACTCTCGCGAGAAGCGATCGAGGACGGCCGTCGTGGTTTCCGTAGTCGCATCCAAAAAACGATGCTTCCGGGAACCTACCGTGGTGTTTCGTTCGTCGATGCGCTGTATGAGGGTCAAGATAATTTAACCCGTGCGTACGCGAACGAGAACCATCTCATGCACGCACCCTCGGAACTTCACGTCAGGGAAGATGGATCGTTCCAGGTTTCCTTCGAAGGTGCGAACAAATGGGGCTGGCATCCGTATAATTGCACACCAGCCGCGATCCAAGGCGGAATCTGGGTGATGCTTACCCAGACAGTTATCCCCAACTCGAACGTCAACGACGGCGCGTACTACAGCTGTGACTTCCACCTGCCGGTCGGATCGTGGGCCAACACACAAAACACGGAGACAGCACACGCCTATGCGTGGCACTTCCTCGTCTCCGCGTGGGCGCCACTCTGGCAGCATCTCTCGCGAGGGTACTACTCGC
>NZ_BROP01000008.1:0-244192 GCF_026008575.1 Haladaptatus sp. T7 | reverse complement strand
CGCCTGTTTGAGGTTGCGCTCCTTGCTGTCGCGGGTGCGGAAGCGCTCGTTCCACGTTCGGAGGCGCTGCATCTTCTCGCGCTGGCGGGAGCCGAGGGTGTTGCCGTAGGCGTCCTTGTCCTGCCAGCCGATGTTGGTCGACAGCCCCTTGTCGTGCATCATCTTCGTCGTCGGTGCCCCGACGCGGCTCTTCTGGTCTTTCTCCTTCGAGTCGAACGCGCGCCATTCGGGACCGCGGTCGACGGAATCTTCTTCGACGACGAGACCGCACTCGGCGCAGACGGTTTCGCCGCGACCTTCGTCGCTGATGACGTTGCCGCCACATTCGGGGCAGACGCCCTCTTCTCGCTCGTCCTCGCTCTCGTGTTCCCGTTCGTGGGCCGATACGCCGGACTCGCTATAGCGTTGTATCTTGGTTGTAGTCATGGGTATGCGTTGGCGGAGGCTCCCAGTAGGGAAAACCCGAAGAATCCCGGAAGCTTAGTTCCTAACTCCTGGTTAGGGCGAAAGTTACTTAAATGTTTCGCAATCTGGTGCGATTTTCACCGGACCATATTCGCCGTTAATGACGCCGCTACCGCGCGTTAATCGCTGTTTGAGATTCAGATAATCTCCGTGTTGTGAATCGAAACCAACAAAATACTGTCGGTTTATAATATGAGAAACACTTCCACAGCATTTCGGTCCCGTCGTCTGGCTCATTTCGTCTTCGAACGATGCGCCTGTTCCCTATCCTAGTCCTCTAGATACGTTCTCGCCACCTCGTCGGGTACCTGCTCGAACACTCGATAGAACTGCCCGACCGCTCCGAACTGGAACGGCGCTTCGATGCAGAGCACCTCGTCCACCTCGCCGCGCAACTCCTCGATGGAACTCGGCGACCCGACCGGAACGGCCAGCGTAACGCGGTTCGCACCCTCGCTCTTCACCTGTCTCAAACAGGCGATGGTCGTCGCGCCGGTCGCCACGCCGTCGTCCACGATGAGCACCCGTTTCCCCTCGATATCGGGTACCCGGTCGCCGCCGCGGTACGTCTCCGCCTTCTCGCGGGCCGCTTCGGTCTTCCGCTCTTTCTCCCCTTGGAGGTACGCATCGCCGACGCCGAGTCGGTCGATGAGGTCGTCGTTCAGCCAGACGCTTCCGTCCGCGCCGACGGCCCCGATTGCGAGTTCCGGGTTCCCGGGTGCACCCAGTTTCTTTGCGACAATCACGTCGAGCGGGACGTCGAGTGCGTCCGCGACCGGTCGTCCAATCGGTAGCCCGCCGCGCGGAATCGCGAGTACGATGTCCGCGTCTATCCCCTCCCGTGTGACGAGCGACGCGAGTTGTTGCCCCGCGTCAGTTCTGTCGTCGAACATGACTGTCCCCGCTCGGACAGAGGCGACTCCCGCGGATAAAGGTGTGCGCCGCTGAAAAACGCCGAACAATTCGTTTTCTGGACATAACAATTATGACAGCATGCGCCAGTTATAGAACGAACTTGAGAGATGGGTGAGACGCCTCCTATCGTCGTTCTGTACGTGAACGACGACACAGAGATGCTCGACCGTGCGGCGACGTTCCTCGAACGGGAGTCGAAGCAGCTACGACTCCGAACCGCAACCTCGGGCGAGGAGGCACTTTGCACCCTTCGTGCGGACGATATCCACTGTCTCGTTTCGGAGTACGTTTTGCCCGGAATGGACGGGGTGTCCCTCCTCGAATCGGTTCGGGAGGGGTTTCCGACCCTCCCGTTTATCCTTTTTACCGATGCGGGGAGCGAAACCGTCGCCGGTCGCGCCATTTCGGCTGGCGTCACCGATTACCTCCAAAAGGAAGCATCGACCGAACAGTACGCGGTGTTGGCGGAGCGAATCGAAACCGCCGTCGATTCGACCGATACCGAAGACGCGCTCCAAGAGAGCGAGGAGCGCTATCGAACGGTCGTCGAGGGAGGTCACGACGCGGTGTACATCTATCAGGACGACCACTTCACGTTCGTCAACGAGCGTGCCTGTGAGATGACCGGCTACGGCGGGGACGAACTACGGGGTCTCAACGTCTGGTCGCTCGTCCACTCGGACGACCACGAGCGCGTGCGGACCATCGCCGAAAATCGACTGCGCGGGACGCACGACGTTTCGACCTACGACGCCCGATTCACGACGAAAGACGGGGAGACCCGATACGGGAACTTCTCCGTCCGCGAAACCACCTACGAGGGGCGTACGGCGACCATCGGGTCTGTCCGTGACGTGACCGACCGCAAACGGACGGAGGCGCGACTGAAGGCGCTCATCGAGCACTCTCACGACCTCGTGACGCTCGTCGACGACCGGGGGATAATCCGGTACGAAAGTCCCTCCGTCGAGCGTCTCGGTTACGACCCCGACGAACTCGTCGGCGAACCGGCCCTCGAATACATTCATCCGGCCGACCGCTCGCACGTCGCCGATACGTTCTCCCGAACGCTCGAAAACCCGGAGGTTTCGCCGACCATCACCTATCGCTTTCGGCACGCGGACGGGTCGTGGCGCTATCTCGAAACGGCGGGTGAAAACCACATCGCGACCGTCGATGTGGAGGGAGTGGTGTTGAACTCGCGGGACGTGACCGAACACGTCCGCATGAAGGAAGCGCACGAGGACATCCTCGCGCGCATGACCGACGCGTTCCTCGCGCTCGACGACGACTGGCGGTTCACGTTCGTCAACGAGCGGGCGGAAGAGTTGCTCAACCGAACCGCGCCGGAGATCATCGGCGACGTCATCTGGGACGAGTTCCCCGAGGCGGTCGACTCCGCGTTTTACCACGGCTACCGCGATGCCATGCGAACGCAGGAACCGACGACGTTCGAAGCGTACTTCCCGCCGTACGACAGGTGGTACGAAGCGAACGCGTACCCGTCCGCCGACGGCCTGTCGGTGTATCTACGCGACGTAACCGAACGAAAGAACAGGGAGACGACGCTCGAAGAACTCCACAACGCAACCCGGACCCTCATGCAGGCGGAATCCATCGCCGCCGTGAGCGACATCGCGGTCCGCGTGGCCCGCGACGTACTCGGCCTCCCGGTAACCGCCATCTGGCAGTGCGAGGACGCCACGCCCCGACTCATCGCTCGGACGGCGGAACATCGGACGGCGTACGGCGAGTCGGTCTCGGCTTCCGACCGACGGGCGACGGTGGAAACCTACGAGACCGGTGAGACGGTCACCAGGGAGACTCGTATCGAGGGCGCCGAATCGGAAGCGTTCGTTCCGCTCGGCGCGCGCGGCGTCATCACCTTCGGCGCGGAACGACTGGACGAGTTCGACATCTACTACGCGCAGTTGCTCGCCGCGAACACCGCCGCCGCCCTCGACCGTGCGGAGCGCGAGGACGAGCGGCGGGAGCATCAATGGGAGTTGGAACGGCAGAACGAGCGGTTGGAGGAGTTCGCAAGCGTCGTCTCGCACGACCTTCGAAACCCGCTGAACGTCGCACAAGGCTATCTCGACATGTATCGTGCGACCGCGGACGAAGACCACCTCTCCCGAATTGAGCGCGCCCACGACCGGATGGTCAATATCGTCGACGACGTGTTGACCCTCGCACGGCAGGGGCGGACGGTGAGCGAGACGAGAGCGGTCTCGGGATTGGCCGTCACCACGAACGCCTGGGGGTCCGTTGAAACCGGCACCGCCACCCTGGACGCGTCGTGGACGGCGACCATCAGCGCCGACGGGAGTCGGCTCCAGCAGTTGCTCGAAAACCTGTTCCGAAACGCGGTCGAACACGGCCAATCTGACGTGACCGTTCGCGTCGGTACGCTCGACAGTATCGCCGGGGATGGAGGGATGCAACGCGACCGACCGACTAGTACCACGAACGAAGCGGCGACCGACCGCGGGTTTTTCGTCGAAGACGACGGGCCGGGAATTCCCGAATCGTCGCGTGAGGCTGTGTTCGAGTCTGGCTACTCCACCGGGGAGCAGGGCACCGGACTCGGTTTACCCATCGTCAGACAGATAGCCGAAGCCCACGGCTGGCGGGTTTCGCTCGGCGAGGCGGAAAGCGGCGGCGCACGGTTCGAGTTCACGGGCGTCGAACTGGCGGACGAATGATGCGCCGTCTGTCGGTTGAGTCGGACGCCCGCACCGACATTACTCACCAGTTCGACGTGTTGGGTCGTCGGGAATGACTACTTCATCGAACGGCAGACAGCCCGTATTCGGGTTTTATCCGACGAAAAATCAGGACCACGACAATGGTCGACGAAACACAAAATACTCAAACAGTTCGTGGACATGACTACGTTATGGACTGGACGGACCGACTCCCGCCACGGGATTGGCTCACGCGCGGGGTCGTCTTATTGCTGGTCGTCGCCCTGTTGACCCCCTCCGTGGTCTCCGCGATAACGTACGACCGAGAAGCATCGAATCTCAAACCCGGAACCATCGAACAGCCTGCCAACGGGACGACGATTATCAGCGTTCAAGGCTACCACTTCCAAGGGCAAGGAAACAAGAAAAAGCCCGCACGCCTCGTCGCCGTCGGCCCGAAAGGCGGCGTGAAATGGGTGTACAACGGCTCGAAGGAGGGCGCGACGTGGTTCTACGACGTCGACCCGCTTCCGAACGGCAACCTGCTCGTCGTCTCGACGCAGCGCGGCGGCACCCTCGTCTACGAGATGAACCCGAAGACGAAGGAGAAGGTCTGGAAGAAGTTCCTCCCGATTCACGACACCCACGACATCGACCTCATCAACAACGGGACGCAGTTGCTCGTCGGCAACATGCGTAACTACAACGAGACGACCGGCAAGAACGACGACCGGGTGTACGTCTACGACCTCGAAACGGACGAAATCGTCTGGCAGTGGCACCTGCGTAACTACTACGACAAGGGTGCTGGCGGCGATTACACGAACGACTGGACGCACCTGAACAACGTCCAGAAAATCGCCGACGGGAAGTACGCGCTCGACCCGCGGAACATGGACGAGGTGATAATCGTCGACCGGAACACGGGCGAGGTCACGACGAAACTCGGCGAGGACGACAACCACGACATCCTCAACCAGCAACACAACCCCGACTACCTCGAAAGCGAATCGGGCAAACCGACCTTCCTCGTCGCCGACTCCGAGAACAATCGCATCGTCGAGTACGAGAAGAACGGCAAGGACTGGAAGCGGACGTGGGAACTCGGGTCCACCGATACCCTCAACTGGCCCCGTGACGCCGACCGCCTGCCGAACGGCAACACGCTCGTCGTGGACTCCTCGGACCACCGCGTCATCGAAGTGACCCCCGAGGGGAACATCGTCTGGGAGTTCTACTCGCCGTGGCTCCCCTACGACGCCGAACGCATCGGCACCGGCGACGAATCCAACGGTCCGACCATCGCCGACCAGAACGCCCAAGGGCAGTACGCCATCACCGGCAGCGCGAACCTCGACCCCGGAACGGGCAAGAGCCTCAGGATGTCCGTGTTCCTCTCGAACGCCTTCGCGGGCACGTCGATGCAGGACACCATGCGCCACTACGGTGCGCGCTGGGACCAAGTGACGCCGTTCATCCGCCCCGTCTGGATGAGCGAGTACGCCTTCATCGCCGCCATCTTCGCCATCCTCCTCCTCATCTTCTGGCTCATCGGCGAACTGGTGTACCAACGAAAGCGGATCTACGACGGCGTGAAATACCGGTTGGGCTAAACGTCGCCCATCGACTCCTCGTCCGATTTACTAGATTTATTCGTTTCCGACCCGTCGGTATTTACACGATGAGCGACCCCCAAGACGGGACCGAGCGGACTGCGAGGGAGTGGTGGAACAGTTGGGCGAACCATTTTCAATCGGAGTACGGCGACGGCGAGATACCCGTCGGAATCGCGTTCGGGCCGGGTGCGGAACAGGGCGACGACCTCGGTCTCCTCGGCGATTTGGACGGAAAGAAGGTCATCGAACTCGGATGCGGCGGCACGCAGTTCGGAATTGCGGTGTCCAAGCGGGGAGCGGACGTGACGGGCGTAGACATCTCGGAGGAGCAGTTAGCGTTCGCACGAACCCTCGCGGACGAACACGACCAGGACATCGAGTTCGTCGAAAGCAGCGTGACGGAGATGCCGACGGTCGCATCCGAGACGTACGACGTCGCGTTTTCTGCCTTCGCGTTCCAGTGGGTCCGCGACCTCGAAGCCTGCTTTGCCGAGGCGTATCGCGTCCTGAAAGAGGACGGGAAACTCGTCTTCAGCGTGGACCACCCATACTACAAGACCCTCGACGCCGAGACCGGTGGATTCGAGCGGAGTTACTTCTCCGACGAACCGCGGCGGGTCTACAGCGAGGAGTTCGACGCGGAGATGGTAATTTACAGCCGAGGGGTCGGGGAGACCGTTTCGCTCCTGACGGACGTCGGGTTCACAGTCGAAGCGATACGGGAACCCGGATACGAGGACCCCGATTGCTACGAGTCCGAGTACGGGAGTTTCGCCCCGGAGCTCATGGCGACGGTTCCGCCGACCATCGTCTACTCGGCGCGGAAGTGAGAAGTCCCGTTTCACTCCGTGGTTCGGTACATCGGCGCTCGCTCGGATGAACCGCGAACGTGAAATATGTTCTACAAAAATGCAGTTCAGATAGCACTTAAGCCGCCCCCAATAGATTTCGTTCACATGCTCATCGCTGGAAGCGACGACGGCGTGTATCGAATTTCGGGCCTCCGCGAATCAGGGGGAACGACGGCCGAAAAGCTACTCGACGCCGAGAAAGTGTTTCGAGTCGAGCAGTTCGATGGACCGGACGGGCTGTTCGTGGCCGCGAAGTCGGGGGTATACTATTCTCCCGACGGAGACGAGTGGACGACTCTCTCCGTCCCGGACGAGGAGGTGTACAGCGTCACCGTCGCCCCGTCGGGCGAGCGACTGTACGCCGGTACGCGGCCCGCCCGCCTGTTCGTCGCCGACTTCGGTTCGGGCGTTCCGTCCGACGCGGAGGCGTGGGCGGAAGTCGTCGGCTTTCGGGAGTTACGTGACCGAATCGACTGGGGGTTGGACCGCCACGACGGTCTCGCGCAGATTCGAAGCCTCCGTACGCACCCCGACGCGCCGGAACGACTCGTCGCGGGCGTCGAAGTCGGCGGCGTTCACGTGAGCGACGACGGCGGGGAGAACTGGCGGTCGCGGTGCATCGACTGCGACGCGCCGCACACGGACGACATCCACCACCTCGTCCTCGAAGACGAGGGGACCATCGTCGCCTCGACCGGAAGCGGCCTGTACCGTTCGACCGACGTCGGCAGGACGTGGACGCGATTGGACGGCGACCACGACCAGCGGTATTTCCGCGGCGCGTTCGTCCACGACGGCACGGTCTACGCCGGTGGCGCACCCGCGTCCTCCTCGTCGTGGGAAGAGGGGAACCACGCGCTGTTCGCGTCTCACGACGGAAAATCGCTCGAACGGATTTCCTTTCCGACGTCCGACGAGGTGGCAATCGGATGGTGTGCGGTCGATGGCGACGTTCTGACAGCGACCCACCGCGGGACGCTGTTCCGGCATCGCTCCGGAGACTGGGAGACGGTCGGGTCGGTTCCGACCCCCGGACGTGTGCGGGGACGGTACATGCCGCTGACGTGGTACGAGCCCTGACGATTGCGATAAAAGAGGCGGTTGTCCGTGGTTCGGTCTCCGAACGCGGTTATTCGGTGGCCGTTTCGAAGTCGAGTTCGGCCTCTTCCACGTCGTCGTCGAGCATCTGCGGTTTGCCGAGCGGGAGCGAACCGAAGAGGGCGTAGTGGACGGCGAAGGCGACGCCGACGAGCGCGACGAGCAGGGTCAGGGTACGTTTGACACTTGCCATATTCGGGACGATGGGCGCGAAAAGAAAGAGTGCTTCGGTGTGCCTTCGGGTAGCCTACCGATCCACCTCTCCCAACACGATATCGAGGCTCCCGAGTGACGCGATCAGATCCGGCACCAACTCGCCTTCCGACATCTCCGGCAGGGCCGAGAGATTGTGGAAACACGGGCTTCGAATCTTGAACCGCGCGGGGCTATCGGTGTTGTCCGAGCGGATGTAGACGCCGAGTTCGCCCTTCGCACCCTCCACCGCGCGGTACGTCTCCGCGTCCATCGGCGGTTTGAGCGTCCGGGGGACGTTCGACTGCAGGGTGCGCTCCTCCTCGGGCCAGTCCTCCAGCAGTTCGACGCACTGCTCGACGATTCTGGCCGACTGCTCGACCTCCCGGAGTCGGACGAGGACGCGGGCGTAGTTGTCACAGCCGTCCTCGGTTACGACGTCCCAGTCGAGTTGGTCGTAGTAACCGTAGGGGTCGTCGCGGCGCAAGTCGTAGTCGATGCCCGACCCGCGGGCGACCGGTCCCGTCACGCCGTACTGTTTCGCCACGTCGGGTTCGAGGATGCCGGTATCGACGCAGCGGAGTTGGAATATCTCGTTGCTCGTGAGGAGGTCGTGATACTCCTCCATCGTCGCCGGGAGGCCGTCGATGAAATCGAGCGTCTTGTCGAAGAACTCCCGCCGCGGCTCCGGAACGTCCCAGATGACCCCGCCGAGGCGGAAGTAGTTGTACATCATGCGCTGGCCGGTCAGGTCCTCCAGGATGTTCTGGACGATTTCGCGGTCCCGGAACGCGTACTGGAAGATGGCGGTGAAGTCGCCGTACACGTCGAGCGCGAAGGTCCCGAGCGCGAGGAAGTGGCCGGTCATGCGCGAGAGTTCGACGCCGAGCGTCCGGAGGATTTGGGCGTATTCCGGCACGTCGATGTCCGCGAGGTCCTCGGCCGCCCGCGCGTACGCCCACTCGTTGGTCATGTTCGCGGTGTAATCCCAGCGGTCGGGGTACGGCATGATTTCGTGCCGGTATTTTCCCGATTGCGCCATCTGCTCCTCGCAGCGGTGGAGGTAGCCGATGTCGGGGCGAACGTCCAGCACCTGCTCGCCGTCGAGGACGGTTTCGATGTGGAGGACGCCGTGGGTCGCCGGGTGGTGCGGCCCGATGTTGAGAAACATCGTGTCGGCGTTGTCCGCGTACTCGTCGTGTTTTATCGGGTTTTTGTGGGCCTCCAGCGTGACGATTTGCGGCCGGTCCTGGTCGTAGTCGAGGGAAAGCGGGTGGCCCTTCCACGCCTGCGGAAGGAGAATCCGACGCAAGTCGGGGTGTCCTTCGTACTCGATACCCACGAGGTCGTAGGCCTCACGCTCGTGCCAGTCTGCGGACCGGTAGACGGGTTCCGCGGTCTGGCTCACGGGCGCGTCGGTCGGCGTGGGGACGACGATACTCACCTCTTGGGTGGGGTCGGCGTACTTTTTCAAGTGATAGATGCTCTCGTAGCGGTCCTCGTACTGCTGGGCCGACAGACACGAGAGGTGGTCGAACCCGGCCTCGTCCCGGAGCGTCGTCAAGGCGGCCTGCACTTCGTCGGGCCGAACGACGAATCCCGGCGCGTTCAAGTGGTCGTCGCGGCCGATGGCGAGGTCGCCGAGGAGTTCGGCCAGTTCGTCCGCCTCCAATTCCTGCACCGCCGGAAGGCGTTCTTCTCGTTGCGAACTCACGGCGAATCCACCCAGTTGTAGCGCATGACGAGCGTGTCCTCGTCGATTTCGTCCGTGAGCGACTGCACCAACTCGTCGCGTTCCAAGTCGCCGAACCGCTCCAGTTCGTACGGTTTGACGACGACCGGACTCGCCTCGCCGTGGGCGATTCGCTCCTGCAGTTTGGCGATACCGTAGATGAGCGCTTCGGGTCGCGGCGGACACCCCGGAACGTGGATGTCTACCGGGATGACCTCCTCGGCACCTTTGATGACGTTATAGCCCTGCTGGAACGGCCCGCCGGAACAGGTACACGACCCCATGCTGACGACGAACTTGGGTTCGGGCATCTGGTCGTAGACGCGCTTCATCCGCGGCGCGAACTTCGAGACGATGGTCCCCGGCACGATGATGACGTCGGCCTGTCGCGGCGACGCGCGGGGCACCCCCGCCCCGAAGCGGTCCAAGTCGTGTTTCACCGCGTAGGTGTGCATCATCTCGATGCTACAGCAGGCGATGCCGAACTGCAACATAAACATCGACGACCCTCGCACCCAGTTCATGAACGCGTCGAACTTCGTGAGAATGAACGGCGAGGTGCCGAGCGCCTCTCGGAGTTTCGAATCGAACCGCCCCGGCAGTTCCTCCTTTCCCTGTTCACGACTGGTCGGTTCGACCATCTCCCGCTCCGTCGCCCCCTGTCTCCGTCGAGGTGGATGTGTATCACTACTCATTGTCCCCTCCCCATGTGCCCGCTGCGGGCGCTGACTAGCGTTCGGGAGCGAGGCGTATGAGTATTCGGTCGTTACCGAACCCGTGTTCTGAAAATCGGCGTGTCCGGGGGAAAATTACTGCCGCTCAGACCAACAGTTGCACGTCGGACTCGGCCATGTGTTCGAGGGCGGTTGCGGCCCCGACGCCGGTGACGACGCCGTCGTAGAAGTCGTTCTCGTCGTAGTCCATCAGGTCGATGGTCATCTGGCAGGCCTGCAGCTCGACGCCGGTATCTATCGAGACGTCGATGAGTTCCTCGATGGTGGCCGTCCCGTTCTCCTCGATTTTGCGCTCCATCATCTTCGTCGCCATGGAGTCCATGCCGGGGAGTGCGGCCATCGCGTTCGGCATCGGCATGCTCGGGTTGCCGACCGCGCTGAGTTTGAGGTTCTTCGACTTCTTCTCGTGCAGGATGTCGAGTCCCCAGAACGTGTGGAAGACCACGACGTCCCATCCGAAGGCGGCCGCGGTGCTGGCGAGGATGAGCGGCGGGTACGCCATGTCCAACGTGCCTTTCGTGGCGATGATGGTCATCTTCTTCTGTCCGTCGTCGTCGTCCGCTTTCAGGTCGGCCAACTCCGCCTCCAACTCCTCGATACGGGCGGCCAGGTCGGCGTCGGAGCTCGCCGCGTCCGCGGCGTCACCGGAGTTAGTCGTGTCTGTACTCATGATTATTCCGTCTTCCGAACGAAGTGCCGGTAGACCGCTTCGCCGCCCTCCTCGTCTTCCTCTTGGTCGAGCATTTCGACGCCGTCGGTCGTGTCGGCCCATCCCTTGAGGTCGCTCATGCTTCCCGGGTCGGTTGCGACGACTTCGAGCACCTCGCCCTCGGCGAGCGAGTCCGTGGCCTGTTTCGTCTTCACGACCGGCATCGGGCAGTTCAATCCTTGTACATCTAGGGTCTCAGTGATATCGAATTCCGTACTCATCGTGTGAATCTCCTATATTGGACGTATCGAACAATATCGGATACACCATTAAAAGTGTGTTGGTTATTGTGGATAGCATCCACGAGCGAATTAATTATAGTGTCTATCGTGCGCTCGTGTGGGGTTTTTCCGATTCGAATCCAACACTGTATTGTATGATTTGTGGAATACTATACGAACGCTTTTGTAGCTGTAGCCGATACCAGTTGATACAGCATGAGCGACGCAGCGTTTCCATCGCCGGACGCCGAAGTGGAATCGGTGACCCCCGACGAGCTATACGAGAAAATCGACGCGGGGGAGTCGGTTACCATTCTCGACGTCCGAGCGACGGGCGAGTACGAGAAGTGGCATATCGACGGGGAGAACGTCGAGACCATCAACGTTCCCTACTTCGAATACCTGGACGACCCGGACGACGAACTGTTCGAACCGGTCCCTGAGGACGAGGACGTGACCGTCCTCTGTGCGAAGGGCGGGTCGAGCGAGTACATCGCCGGAATGTTCGCCGAGCGGGACTACGAAGTGAACCACCTCGAAGACGGGATGAAGGGATGGGCACGCGTCCTCGAACGAAAAGAGATCGAAGGCGCTGATGAGGACACCGCGGTTATCCAGTATCAGCGGCCGTCGAGTGGTTGTCTCTCTTATCTCGTCGTTTCGGGCGACGAAGCGGCGGTCATCGACCCCCTCCGAGCGTTCGACGAGGAGTACGTCGCGGACGCGAACGAATACGGTGCCGACCTCCGCTACGCCATCGACACGCACGTCCACGCGGACCACGTGAGCGGCGTCCGAACCGTCGCGGACGACGACATCGAAGCCGTCGTCCCCGCATCCGCGGAGGCGCGCGGCATCGACTACGACGAGTCCTACCGAGCGGTCGAGGACGGCGAAACCCTCCCGCTGGGCGAGACGGAAATCGAAGTCATCCACACGCCCGGTCACACGACGGGAATGACCTCGTACCGCGTGGGCGGCGTCCTGTTCACGGGAGACGGCCTGTTCACCGAGAGCGTGGCCCGCCCCGACCTCGAAGAAGGTGACGACGGCGCACCCGACGCCGCCGCGATGCTTTACGAGACGCTGCAGGAACGGGTGTTGTCGCTCCCGGACGACACAGTGGTCGCACCCGCACACTTCAGCGACGCGGCGACGACCGCCGATGACGGCACGTACACCGCAAC
Organism: Haladaptatus sp. T7; assembly: GCF_026008575.1. Lineage (NCBI taxonomy): Archaea > Methanobacteriati > Methanobacteriota > Halobacteria > Halobacteriales > Haladaptataceae > Haladaptatus > Haladaptatus sp. T7. The sequence goes on along the minus strand of NZ_BROP01000008.1, from coordinate 231,785 downwards.
CGTCGGCGACCTGCACGAGTCGATGGACGTGCTCTCGATGGAGAAAGACGAGTTCGTCGAGTTCATCCTCTCGGACATGCCGCCACGCCCGGCGAACTACGAGGACATCATCGCAACGAACTTGGGGCAACGACACGCAGACGACGAAGAAGCGTTCGAGCTCGAACTCGGGCCGAACAACTGTGCCGCGAGTCAGGATTCACTCACGAGCGACTGACGTGGCAGGAGGAAAACAATGGATTTAGTGCCAGCATTTGCATTTACGAACCTGTTCCCGAACGGAATCGGACGGTACGCCATCGGTGGAATGTTCATCGGGCTCGGCGTCGCCGTCATCTACCTCGGAACCGGAATCATCGCCGGGGCGAGCACGTTCTTGGAGTCTACACTGTCCTACGTCTCCGACGTGCCCCGGTTTCAGAAACCGAAATACGTCGCGTCCCGTGACTGGCGTGTGTTGTTCACGTTGGGTATCGTCGGCGGAGCGGCCATCTACCAACTCGCGTTCAACGGCCAGTTCTGGACGACGGACGTCCAGTGGTGGCGGCTCCTCGGCGGCGGTTTCCTCGTCGGCGTCGGCACCCGTATCGGAAAGGGATGTACGTCCGGCCACGGGGTATGTGGCGTCGGCTCCGCGTCGTTCACGTCCATCAGCAACGTCGTGACGTTCATGGCGGTCGCCATCGGCGTCGCACAACTAGTGCAGGCCTTGGGGGTGTCGCCATGAGCGGAGAATCGAAGAGCCGAGGACCCCTCTTCAACGTCCTCATCGTCGTCGGCGGGTTGATATTCGGTTTCGGGCTGGGCTTCAGTCACATGGCCCGACCCGAGGTCGTGCTCAACTTCCTGCAGTTCGAGGATTTCGGCCTCCTGTTCGTCATGGGCGGCGCGGCGGTCGTCACCGGGGTGACCTTCGCAGTTGCAAGCCGCTCGTCCGGTCGCGCACCCTTGACCGGAAAGGCGTACACCCGAAGGCTGAAATCGTTCGACCGGAACGTCCTCATCGGCGGCGGTATCTTCGGCGTCGGTTGGGGCCTCTCCGGAATCTGTCCCGGTGCGGCATACGCGAGCCTCGGAATCGGTAACTACCCCATCCTGTTCGCTATCGGCGGCATGTTCGCCGGTGCGTACGCGCAGGGGCTCTGGCGGAAACACAGCGTGAGCGACCGACCCGTGTCGTCGGAAGCGGACTGATTTCACGTTCGGCTGCGGTACTCGTTTCGTGACGGAGCGCGGTCGTGTTTTTGATGTGAAAAACCATCGTCGAACCTTCCCCGGCAGCGTCGGCACCGTCGAGTAACGCGTTCGACAGCGAAGAGTCGCTGAATCAATTCTCCGAAGGTGTGATCCGAGTTCGAGGGCGAAATCTGCCGTAGGGGACGATGTGACGGATTAGCGCCGGATAACATATGGGAATAGTATTGCCCGCTAGACCCAAAACTATTAAAAGCAATTGTGGCTAATCCACGGCCAAGCGACATAGTATGAAACGTACACAACCACCCAGTCGATGCACGACGGATGGATATCCATGTTCGGAATAGAATCGCTCAGCGGAAACCTCCATGCGGCGGCTATCGTCGGACTCGTGTTCAGCGAGGCGTTGGTGCTGTACGCCGGGTACGGCGTCGCCACCGGTGCTCTCGCCTCGGTCGTCGTGAACGCCATCCGAGGTGAATGAAGATGGAGGTTCTCGGTATGAGCCTCCTCCTCGTTCTCCTCTTCGTCGGCTTCGGTCTCATCATCGGAATCCTGTTCGGATTCTTCGGGATGGGCGGGTCGTTCCTCGTCACGCCCGCGTTGCTGGTGTTGGGATATCCGGCAAAGGTCGCGGTCGGAAGCGGATTAGCGTTCGTCTTCGGCACCGCCGTCATCGGTGCGCTTCGGCACCGTGACCTCGGACAGGTCGATTACAAGCTCGCGGCGCTGATAATCACCGGGATGACGGTCGGTATCGAGATCGGCAAACGGGCGGTTCTCCTGTTGGAACGAGCGGGCTTGTCCGATATCGTCATCAGCGTTGCGTACGTCGGCCTCCTTGTCGTCGTCGGCCTGCAGACGCTCCGTGACTCGATGCAGAGCGAGTCGGACGAGGGCGACACGTTGGACCTCTCGAACGCTCTCGAACGGGTCCGCATCCCGCCGATGCTGACGTTCACGGGCGGAACGACCGTCTCGCTCTGGGTGACGCTCGGCATCGGACTCGGCATCGGTATCCTCTCGGGCTTCCTCGGCGTCGGCGGCGGATTCCTCCTCATGCCGACGATGCTCTACGGCTTCGGCGTTCCGGCCGAGGTCGCCATCGGAACTAGCGTGCTCCAGATAACGATTCCCGGCAGTTTCGGCGCGTTCGTCTACGCGCAGGAAGGAGCGGTCAACGTCCCCGTCGTCGCGTCGTTGCTCCTCGGGAGCGCGCTCGGGGCGCGCATCGGCGCGGCCGCGACCGAACTGATAGACGGGGACGACATCAAGGGCTACTTCGCCGCGATGCTCCTCGCGGGCAGCGTCGCCGTCGCGAGCAAGAAACTGAGCGCCATGACCGGCATCGCCGCGCTCAAAACGGTGAGCATGGTCCTCATTTTCGGAGCGGCGATCCTCGTCAGCGGGGCCATCATCTACAGCTCCGTGCGGGTACTCAGGGGACAGTCGGTTTCCGGTCGCCCGTCGACGAACTGACCCGACCTCGGCACACCGTGGAATTTTTGGCCGGGTAACGAACCGATGTCGGCGACTGCACCGCAGTCGTCGGTTCGACTACGCCGCCGTGGAACCGCGGACACGGTACTGAGCCATCCAACAATATTGTATTTCTATTGCAAATCAATAGGGATGGTTACGTCGATATTTTCGACCCGGAGAGATGTTTTCTGGGAAATCAGGAGCGGAAAAAATACCGGTTGAAAACGACCCGTTACCGCAATAGAGGCCGACTGCCAACCGATATCCGGTTTCGACCGTAGCAGATTGTATTGCACAATATTCACAAAACTATTAAGACCTGTGAGCGGATAGGCTGTAGTGAGTAGAAAAGTATGATTCGCACAAAACCGCGGTCAGTACGAAAGCGAGGTCGATGAGCATGTTTGGAATCGAATTGAGTGGACTCGGAGCAGCCACGACGGTCGGTGCCGTTCTCGGGGAGGCAGTCGTCCTCTATGCCGGATACGGTGTCGTCGTACAGATGGTGAGTTCGAACGTTATCGACGCGCTTACGGGTGAGTAATCGTGGAGCCACTCCTCATTGCCCTGTTCATCGGGTTCGGACTGGTCATCGGAATCCTGTTCGGATTCTTCGGGATGGGCGGGTCGTTCCTCGTCACGCCCGCGTTGCTGGTGTTCGGATACCCGGCGAAGGTCGCGGTCGGAAGCGGACTGGCGTTCGTGTTCGGCACATCGGTCATCGCCGCGCTCCGACACCGTAACCTCGGACAGGTCGATTACAAGCTCGCGCTGATGTTCATCGTCGGCATGACGAGCGGTATCAAGGTCGGGGAATACGTCGTGTTGTGGCTCGAAGCGACCGGCATGGCCGACATCGTGGTGGGGACCGCCTACGTCCTCCTGTTGGCCACGGTCGGCCTCTTCACGTTCCGCGACTCGCGTGGCAGTGACGACGACGGCGCGTCGTCGCTCCCGGAGCGCTTCGAGGTGCTCCAGATTCCTCCGATGGTTTCCATCAGCGGTGGCGTGGAGATTTCGGTCTGGCTCACGCTGGGCATCGCGCTGTTCGTCGGCATCCTGTCCGGCTTCCTCGGCGTCGGTGGCGGCTTCCTCCTGATGCCCGCGATGGTGTACGTCCTCGGCGTCCCCACCGTCGTGGCAGTCGGGACTGACGTGCTCCAGATCACCGTCTCCGGTGGTTTCGGGGCGTTCTCCTACGCCCAGAACGGGGCCGTCGAACTCGCCGTCGTCGCTCCGCTCTTGGCGGGAAGCGCGCTCGGAGCACGCATCGGTGCAGCGGCAACGAACCTGACCGACGAGGACGACATCAAGGGTTACTTCGCCGCGATGCTCCTCGCGGGCAGCGTCGCCGTCGCGAGCAACCGAGTCGGAGACGCGCTGGGCATCCACCTCCTCGACCAGATCAGCCTGGTGCTCATCTTCGGCTCCGCGGTGGTCGTCGCCGCGGCAGTCGTCTACAGCGCACTCGTCAACCTTCGGGAGCGCGAGTCGCCGAGCGTGTCGACCTCCGACTGACCTTCGGGGCGAACAAGTAGTTTTGTACAAACCATGCAAAATCCTTATACGTGCCAAATTCTTACTCACGACTTGAAAATGGCGAACTCGATGGCCGAGTACCTTCAGCAAGACATGGAGTGTGAAGGATTGCTGGAGTGTCTTCACGGACTGAAAGAACTCGATAAGCAGTGTTATCGAGTCGTGATCGAGAGCGAGAACCCACTAACCATCGACGACATCGCGGAGCGGATCGACCGCGAACGGTCGACGGCGTACCGCTCTATCCAGCGACTGCTCCAATCTGGGTTCATCCAGAAAGAACAGGTCAACTACGACCAAGGTGGCTACTACCACGTCTACAAGCCGACCGACCCCGGCGAAGTGTCCCACGACATGCAGCGCATGTTGAACGAGTGGTACGCCAAGATGGGCCAGTTGATTCAGGAGTTCGAGGACAAGTACGACCCGATGGAACAGCCCGAACAACCGGTCTAACCGACCGGCTTACGGGACCCCATCGCCGCTCTCGACATCACGAAGACGGTTACGTCTCGACGAGAACTTTTACTCGGTTGTACGGAAGCCAGCGTAGCTCGGCGTCCAGATAGTCGGCGACGTGCGCGACGAACTCGTCTTCCTTCAGGAGGCCGTCCTCGTCCGCCTCGTCGCTCAACTGGAGCGTTACCTCGTCGACATCCTCCAAGACGTCGCTGCCGACCATGACGGAGAACAACTCGGCGGGCGTCACGGGTTTTCCGGCGTCGATGGCGACCGCAACGTCGTCCACGGCGGTCTCGACCTCCGTTTCGACGTCGAACTGCACGTCCACCGACACCGCTTGGCCGAGCATGTCGGCCGCGTGAACCTCTTCCGCCTTCCGAACCGCGGGTTCGAGGGCGTGTCCGAACTCGCCTCCGCTCTCGCGCATGCCAATGTAAGCGAACGAGAGCATGGCGGTCAGTCCGTCCATGAACCGCTCGTCGTCGGTGTCGAACACCTGCCGTCGGTCTTTCTTTTTCAGGTGGTGGACGAGAATCCCGAAATCCAGTATCGCGTCCGTGATTCGACCGCGGATTCGCGCCTCCGCGTTGCGCTTCGACTGTTCGTGTTCCATGTCGGCCTCGCCGAGGAGGTAGGCTCGGTCGGCGGGCGAGAGGATGCCGCGTCCCCTGTCGGTATCTGGCGTCATAATCGGAATGGGATTATACAGCATCCGATTCTATCCGAAGCTATTTGAAGGGTGTGAAACAACCACCGACAAATGACGCTTATCGACGTGACGATGCGAATCGTACACACGCTTTTCGCGGGCGTGTGGGCAGGGTGGACGGTGTTCATGGCGGCGCTCGTGGTCCCGGCGGCACGGGACGGGAAACTCGGCGCGGACGGAATCCGGTGGATGACCCAGCAGTTCACGCGCTTTTCGTCGCTCTCGTCCGTCGTGTTGTTGCTCACGGGGGGATTCATGGCCGGAGACCTCTACACCACGGAAACCCTCACGGGTAGCTCGCGCGGCCATCTGGTCCTCACGATGGTCGTCCTCTGGCTCGCGCTCTCCGGGCTGAGCCACATGGCGGGTAGTCGGTTGAAGAAGAACCTCGACGCCGGTGCGAAGCAGGCCGCGGCGGGAGCCACGACGCTGTTTTACGTCGCCGGCGTCGTGGCGCTCGGCCTGCTCGTCGTCGCCGGGTGGCTCTGATGGCCGAGGACGGGTCCAAGAGGGCGCTGGCGACGGTGTTCGCTATCGTCTTCGTCGACCTCCTCGGCTTCGGGATTCTGATTCCCATCATCCCGCTGTACGCCGAGCACTTCGGCGCGAACGAGTTCGTCGTCGGACTCCTGCTCGCCTCCTACTCGGTCATGCAGTTCCTCTTCGCGCCCGTCCTCGGCCGCCTCTCGGACGAGCGCGGCCGCCGACCCATCCTCCTGCTCTCGCTGTTCGGGAGCGTCGTCGCGTGGACGCTGTTCGGCCTCGCGGAAAGCCTCCTCGTGCTCTTCGTCGCTCGCATCCTCGCGGGCGCGATGGGCGGCAACATCGCCACCGCACAGGCGTACATCGCCGACATCACGCCGCCGGAGGACCGTGCGAAGGGATTGGGCCTCATCGGCGCGGCGTTCGGACTCGGCTTCGTGTTCGGTCCGGCGCTCGGCGGCATCTTCTCCAGCGACGCCGCGCTCTCGCTCGCGCGGAACGTCCTCCCCGCGGTGGTGCCCGTGAACCAGTTCTCCCTGCCGAGTTTCGCCGCCGCGGCCATCTGCGGCCTCAATCTCGTCGTCGCCGCGCTCGTCCTCCCGGAGACGCGCACCAAGCGGGACAGCGACGAGGAGACGACGGACGAGCGTCAGTCGCGTCTCGCCCGCCTCGCGGACGCGTTCGCCGACCCGGCGCTCGCCGGACTCGTCGCCTCCTTCTTCCTCCTCTCGCTCGCGTTCTCCTCGATGGAGAGCATGTTCGTCCTGTTCACCGAACAGCAGTACGGCTTCGGTCCGGAGATGAACGGCTACGTCCTCGCCTACGTCGGGGTCGTCATCGCCGTCGTTCAGGGCGGCCTCGTGGGAAAACTCACGGACCGCTACGGCGAGCGGACGCTCGCGCTCGTCGGCGTCGTGCTCGAACTCGTGACGCTCGCCGCCCTCCCGTTCTCGCCGATGCTCGGCGACCACCTCCCCGCCATCGGACCGCTTTCCGGTGGGTTGTTCGTCCTGCTGGTCATTCTCACGCCCCTCGCGGCGGGTAACGGGTTTGCGAACGTCTCGCTCACGACGCTCGTCTCGAAGAGCGCGACGGAGGACACCCAAGGCGGCGCGTTCGGCCTGACCCAAAGCGCCGGAAGCATCGCCAGAGCGGTCGGTCCCATCGCGGCGGGAGCGCTGTACGCGGCGGTCGCCTACTGGCTCCCGTTCGTCCTCGGCGGCCTGCTCATGCTCCCCATCGGCTACGTCCTGCTGACGACGTTCCAAGGAAACGGCACCCCGACGCCGGTCAACTGAGCGAGTAGGACCCGCCGTCACGATTGCGCAATCGACCCGGGGGATTATATACGAGAACGGGACCACTCGGCCCCGATGAACCGAATCTTCGCGTGGCTTTCCGTCGTTCTGTTGCAGGCGATTCGCCCGCTCACCCCGCCCGAACCGTCCAGCGACTCAGAAGGCGTGTCTGTGCCACCCGCCGTCGACCGGGAGGGACGCCCCGGTGATGTACGCCGCGGCGGGCGAGGAGATGTAGGCGACGGCGCGGGCGAACGACTCCGGAGTGCCGAGGTCGGAAATACGTTCCCCTGAATGACTCTCCATCCATACCTGTTTTTCGTGTGTGATTATAGCGCACGGAACGGGAATGGGGCGTCGTCCGCGACGTACCCATCGACGCGCGCCTCAGTAGGTTTCCGAGGGGTCGGCGGGACCGCTGAAGACGGAGTACACTACGCCGAAGTACACCACGACTATCGGCAGGATGAACGCCGCGGCGACGGTCAGCATGGTGAGCGGCAGATCCGAGACGACGCCCTCCTGCACCGTCAGTCCGACCGCGGGGTCGATGGCGGGGTACAGGAGGTTTCCGACGAACGCGACCAGCGCGTACGGGAGGAACGCGGCCGCCGCGAACGCCGCACGGTGGCGGTCCGCCCTGCTGGCGAGGACGACGCCCGCGACCAGCGCGACGGAGACGACGACGGCCGCCAGCGAGAGCGGCGACAGCAGCGCCCCGTGAAGGTCCGAGCGGGTCGCCGCGAGGTAGCCGATGACGACGACGACCAGCACGAGGTACGCGAGCGCGGCGCGACCGCTGTAGTCCGACATCTCGTCGCGGAGCGTTCCGCGCGTCTTCAGGCCGAGGAACGCCGCTCCTTCAACGAGCGTGAGCGCGACGACCGTCAACCCGAACGCGAGGGAGGGAACCGACACGATGGTCGATGCGCCGAGCACCCAGTTGGCGGCGAACATGCCGAGCAGGAACGGTGACAACGCGCTGCCGACGATGAACGACCGACCCCACCAACGCTTCCAGCGGTCGTCCGACCGCTGTTCGTACAGTTCGGGCGCGATACCGCGGAGGATGAGCGCCCCGAGGATGGCGAACATCAGGAGGTAGTGGCGGCTGAACAGTCCGGCGTACGCCGCCGGGAAGACGGCGAACAGCGCCCCGCCGAACACGACGAGCCACACTTCGTTACCGTCCCATATCGGCCCGATAGCGGCCAGCAGCGTCTCGCGCTCCTCCTCGTCGTCGCGGGTGGCGAACAACAACCCGACGCCGAAGTCGAACCCGTCCAGGAAGAGGAACGTCCCGAGCAGGACGAACACGAGCGCGAACCAGAGCACCGCGAGATCAATCATCCGCGGCCACCTCGCTTCCGGGAGCCTCCCGCTGCGCGCGTTCGATTTCGGGCGCGCCGCCGCGGATTATCCGACGGATGACGTACACGTACACGACCAGCAGAGCGGTGTACACCGCGACGAATCCGAGCAGCGTCAGGGTCGCTTCGGTGCTCGAAAGCCCCGGTGAAACGCCCGCGCTCGTCTTCATCACGCCCTGTACGACCCACGGTTGGCGACCGACCTCGGTGACGACCCAGCCGGTTTCGACGGCGAAGAACCCGAGCAGCGACGTCCAGACGAACGCCCTGTGGAGGAGTCCGTCCTCGAACAGTTCGCCCGTCCGCCAGCGGTAGCCGCCCCAGAACGCGAGGAGCATGAACCAGAAGCCCATGGCGACCATCAACCGGAACGACCAGAAGACGATTGCCACCGGGGGCGACCCTTCGAACTCGTTCAGGCCGACGATTTCGGCCTGCGCGTCGCCGCCGCTGGCGAGCCACGACGCTCCGCCCGGAATCCCGATGCCGAAGATGTCCTTCGCGCGGGGATTGAGGATGTCGTTCAACGACGTCGGGAAGGCGACGATGTACTCAGGGACGTAGGTTGCGGTGTCCCAAACCGCCTCCATCGCGGCGAACTTCTGGGGTTGCGTCACCGAGATGTGGCGGGCGTACGCGTCGCCGTGAAGCACCTGCAGCGGGGCGGTGATGATGAGCGCGACGAGCGCGATTTTGAGCGTCGCGCGCCAAAAGCGGTCGTCGTCGGTTCGCGCGCTTCGAATGTGATAGGCCGCGATACCCGCCATGAGCAGCGCGACGGAGAGCACGGCCGCGTTTTGCATGTGCACGAACATCCACGGGAACCGCGGGTTGGCGTAGGCGGCGATTGGGTCCACGAGGGTGACGATGGGATTGCCGTTCCGCATGGCGACCTCGAACCCGCGCGGCGTCTGCATCCACGAGTTCGCCACCAGAATCCACACCGCGGAAAGCCACGTTCCCAATCCGACCAAAATAGACGAGAGGAGATACAACCTGTCAGAAACCCGCTCGCGGCCGAAGACGAAGATTCCGAGGAACGTCGCTTCGAGGAAGAACGCCATCATCCCCTCGACGGCCAGCGGTCCCCCGAACAGTTCCCCCGTCGTCGCCGCGAACGCCGCGAAGTTCGTCCCGAACTCGAACTCCAACACCAGTCCGGTGACGGTGCCGACGACGAAGCTGACCGCGAATATCCGAACCCAGAACCGCCGTAGCTGCTCGTAAATGGCCTCACCCGTCCGTACCTCCTTCCACGTGAAATAGACGAGGAACGGCGCGAGACCCATACTCACCACTGGAAACACGATATGTACGATAGTCGTCAGTGCGAACTGGAGGCGGCTTGCGGTTGTTGGGTCGAGCATACTCACTCCTGATCCGAGCTAAGTGTGACATCCGCATTAGAACGCGGATGATTCCCACCCCACGATAATCAGATGCCGAGAATTAGAACTGTTATGGCCGACGAACTGTTCGGACCAGTATGATTTTGAGCGTCGATAGCGTCCGTTCTAGGGTAAATGTACGAGCGAATCCTGCTCCCAACGGACGGGAGCGTGTCCACGGACAAGGCGGTCGAACAGGCGCTCAACCTCGCGGACGCCTACGGCGCGAGCCTACACGTCCTATCGGTCGTCGACCGAACCATCGTCCCGCCGGACGTTCGGTCCGACATCCTCTACGACGAACTCGAAGACGAGTGCGCCGACGCGGTTTCGGACGTCGAAGCCGCGGCGAACGAGGCGGGTGTGGACGTGGAAACGACGGTACTCCGCGGGACGCCACACCGCGTGATTCTGGACTACGCCGACAAGAACGACATCGACTGCATCGTGATGGGAACGCACGGCCGCCGCGGTCTCGACCGGTACCTCCTCGGCAGCGTCACCGAAAAGGTCGTCCGCCTGTCGGAGGTCCCCGTCCTGACGGTTCGGATGAACGAGGAGGAGTGAAACGAGGGGTCGAAGCCGAACGGTGAAAATCCCCGGATACGGTATAATTTGGCGTTTCAGGCAGTTAAGACCGGATTTCCCGTCATAGACTTTTGTCGGATGACGCCGTAGACGTGTGCGGGTAGATGAGAAAATGATTGACACGCTAACAGACACGGGCGGATGAACGTTCTCGAAAGCGTTCGAATCAGTTGGCGAAACATCCGCGAACACAAACTTCGCTCGACGCTGACGACGCTCGGCGTCATCATCGGCGTGGCGGCGGTCATCACCTTCGTCACGCTCGGCGCGAGTTTGCAGGCGGATATCGTCAACACGGTCGCCGGCGGCAACGCGGCGACCATGTACGTCTCGGCGGAGTCGCCGAGTCAGAGCGGGATTCCGAACTTCGGGAGTAGCGGCGGACAAACGATTTTCACCGAGCACGACCTCGGCGGGATTCGGTCGCTCGAAGGCGTCGAAGCGGCCGTTCCGGAGAGCGGTATCGCCGCCTCCACGGTGGCGTTCAACAACTCGACGGTCGGTCGGCAGTGGGTCGTCGTCACGTCTCCGCCCTACTTCGACGTGAAAAACCAGCAATTCGTCTCGGGCGGGTCGTTCCGGAGCGGGGAACGCGAAGTGGTCCTGAACCGCCCCGCCGCGCGGATGTTCAGCGGCGGAAACGTTTCCGTCGGGGACAACATCACCGTCACGCGCGCCGTCAACGGGGAAGAGATCAACGCGACGGTGACGGGCATCGTCGAACCGTCCGACGAGACCACGCTGGGCATCAGCAGCGGCCCGACCCCGCGAATCTTCGCACCGACGGACCCCTTCTACCAGCGGACGGTGTACAGTCCGTCGGCGGACCGCAACCAGCGCGTGTACGGGCGGATACTCGTCCTCGCGGGCAATCCCGGCCAAGTGGACGCGGTGCAGGGGCGCGTCTACACGTACCTGGGCGAGGGCTCTGATGCGAGCGAACTGAAATCGGAGAACTACAAGTTCAAGGTGACGACGCAGGAGGAACTGGTCAGCCAGGTCAAACGGGTCAGCGACACGTTCACGGCGTACATCTCCGGCATCGCCCTCATCTCGCTCATCGTCGGAGCAATCGGCATCGCCAACATCATGCTGGTGAGCGTGACCGAACGGACCCGCGAAATCGGCATCATGAAAGCCGTCGGCGCGCAGAACACCGATGTCCTCCAGTTGTTCCTGTTCGAGGCGGTGTTGCTCGGCCTGTTCGGGTCGGCGCTGGGCGCGCTCGTCGGCTTCGGCGGCGGCTACGTCGCGGCCCAGCTCATCGGACTCCCCCTCGCGTTCAGGGCGGAATGGTTCGGTATCGCCGTCGTGGTCGGCGTCATCGTCGGGGTGCTCGCGGGACTCTATCCGGCGTGGGACGCGTCCCACACGAACCCCATCGACGCGCTCCGCTACGAGTGACGGTCGCGGAACCTCTCGGACGAGAGAACGGTTCCGTGAACTGTTTCGACCGTTTCAAATCGGGGACGACGGAGCGAACTCGTTTGGACCGTCCGTCCCGAAATCGACGCACTCACAACCTCGTGTTACTGTCGGTGGAATTCGCACCTACCCTCACTCCGCGGTCAGTATTCGTTGCTATCCCGCCGATAGCCACTGGATAACAAAGAGTGAATCCTGCGATAGTTCCGTCCGAACGAGACAAGTGCCGCTGCCAGCCTCGGAGCGGCCGCTTCCCCCAACACAACCATGGCTAGTCATCAGACGGATTCGAAAACGGCGCAGGAATCGAGAGGACTGAGTTACGAACTGCCATGGCTCGTCCCCGCGCTCATCGCCGGAGTGTGCGTCCTCTATCTCTACGTCGGAAGTCATCCCTATCCGTCCTTCGGCGCGGGGCTGTACCTCCACATCGCCGAGGAGATACAGAAAAACGGCTACGTCCTTCCGAAGACGATTCCGGGCTACACGCCCGACGGCGTGCCTTTCGCGTATCCGCCGTTCATGTTCTACATCCTGGCCGTCATCCTCGACGTGACGCGAGTCGGCGCGTTCACCATCGCCAGATACCTTCCCGGCCTCGTCTCGGTCGCATACCTCGTCCCGCTGTACTTCCTCGCGCGGGACCTGTTCGGGTCGCGGCCACAAGCCTCGCTCGCCACGCTCATCGTCGCCGTCAGCCCGCCGGTGCTCCAGTGGCACATCTCGGCCGGGGGCATCGTCCGCGCTCCCGCGATGTTGTTCTCGCTGACCGGAATCTACGCCGGGTTGCACCTCTTTCGGAACCACGACCGCCGGTGGCTCGTCCCCGCGCTCGTCACCTTCGCGCTGACGGTGCTGACGCATCCGATGTACACCATCTTCTTCGTCATCAGCTTTCTCGTGCTCTACGTCCGGTTCGACCGGTCCGTACGCGGGCTCGCCTACGGGTTGGTCGTCGGTCTCGGCGGGATAGTGCTCACAGCCCCGTGGTGGCTGTCGATCGTCTCGATGCACGGAACCGCCGTGTTCAGCGGGGCCGCGGGTACCCACGGCGGGCTCGGCGGTGCCATTCCGGCGCTACGGGGATTACTACGCCAGCAGCTCAACGAACCGCCGTTCCTGTCGGCGTGGCACCTGCTTCCGGCAATCGGATGTCTCTGGCTCGTTCGACGACGCGAGTACTTCCTCCCCGCGTGGTTAGTCGTCATCACGGCGGCGATGGACGAGGCGCGTTTCGTGTTCCTCATCGGCGCGCTCATCACCGCGCGATTCGTCTTCGACGGCATCTTCCGGTGGGTCAAGGAAACCTCTTCGTCCGCCGAACGGAACGAAATCGTCACGTTTTCCGTGGTGTTGCTGGCGACCATCGGCCTCAGCGGCGGGATGTTGTACGCGATGGGCGGGATGAACGCCCACGCCGGGAGTCCGTCCCTCCCGCAGTTCGTCAACGACAACGACGTCGAGGCGATGACGTGGGCGGGCGAGCACACCGACCCGTCCGCACAGTTTCTGGTGCTCGGCGACGCCGCGGAGTGGTTCCCACAGCAGACGGACAGGACCATCGCCATCGGGCCGTGGGGCGTCGAGTGGAAGGGTCACGAGCAGTACCAGTATCAACTCCATCAGTTCCGCGAGCTATCCCGGTGTCACAGTGCCAACTGTCTGACGACGGAACTGATGCGGATGCAGGTACACCCGCAGTACATCTACGTCCCGAAGGAAACCTACACGATTCGCGGGATGCGCCACTACCAACCGCCGGAGATGATGTCGACGATGCTCTCGTCGCCGCAGTATCACCTCGCGTTCGAGAACGACGAGGTGGCGATATTCGCGATGTCCGAGGGGTGGTATCCGTCGGGACCGGAGACGAGCGGACCGATGCCCGTCTGAGGGTGGGTGAGTCCGAACGCGACCCCCGAATTCGGCCCGAAAACAGCCGTGAGAGATAAGTCACGGCCGCGTGTATCGTCCAATCGGACGAATTTATTCACGAGAGAGTTACTTATGTCAGGACAATCACCACCGGAAAAACTTCGCGTCGGCGTCATCGGCGGCGGATTCATCGGAACGACCGTCGGACGCGCCTTCGAGGAGGACCCCCGCTCGACGGTCGTCGCCCTCGCCGACGTGAGCGAGGTGGCACGAGCGGAGGCCGGAAACGCGCTCTACGTCGGACAGGGGTCCCAGTACGAGCGGTACGAGGCGATGCTGGACGCCGAGGAGTTGGACGCGGTGCTCATCGGGACGCCGCACGCCTTCCACTACGAGCAGGTAACGGCCGCGCTCGACCGCGGGTTGCACGTGCTCTGTGACAAGCCGCTCACGACCGACCGCGAGAAAGCGCGCGAACTCGCGGAGCGAGCGGAGACGAGCGACCAGGTGCTGATGGTCGGCTATCAACGCCACTTGAACGAGGCGTTCGTCGAGGCGCGCGAGCGGTGGGCCGACTCGGAACTGACGCCGCGGTTCATCAGCGCCGAAATCACGCAGGACTGGATTTCCCGGTTCGAGGACACGTGGCGGACCGACCCCGACCTCTCGGGCGGCGGCAACCTCTACGACACCGGAAGCCACCTCGTGGACGCCGTTCTCTGGACGACGGGGCTGACGCCGACGTCGGTGCAGGCGGAGATGAAGTTCGCCGACGAGGACGATCGCGTGGACGAACGCGCACAACTCACGGTCGCGTTCGAGAACGGTGCCTCGGCCAGCATCTCGGTGTTCAGCGACGCGCCGTGCGTCCGCGAACACATCCACGTCTGGGACGACGAAGGGGCCGTGTACCTCGAAGGACGACAGTGGGAACCGCGGCAGTTGACCGAGATTCGGGAGGACAGCACGACGGTCTCACCCTACATCGACCAGCAACGAGGCGAGGACAAGGCGGCCGTGTTCATCGACTGCATCGAGAGCGGGAAGACGCCGCCCGCGACGGCCCGCGACGCGTTCGCCGTGACCGCGCTCACCGAAGCGGCCTACGAGTCCGCGCGAAGCGGCGAGCGCGTGACGGTTTCGCTCGACTGATCGTCGAAGCGGTAGGAAGAAGCGTTCGTAGCCACTCTCGGTGGTCCCGTCCGGGTCAGGTCCACCCGAGGCCGTCCACGACGTGCTTGCCGCCGATGAGGATGAGCGCGCCGCCGGCGAGGAGCACGAATTTCAGCGGTTCGTCCGTCGTTTCGGCTTCGAGAAATCCATCGCTCGGGGACCCCGGGGATACGTATGCCGTCACCGAGTCGCCCGTCTCGTACCCATCGATGACCGACCGGGCCTTCGATTTCGTATCGTAGCTCGGCGTGATAGTGGCGGGGTAGACGTTGTGTGCCGTGTAGGACTCGCCGCGGTAGCGATAGTCGAACGCGACCGTCGGCTTGTAGTCCGGGGAACTACGACGCCTCGAAATACGTTCGACGCCCGTATCGGTGATGGTGGCGTTCACCGTCACTGCATCGGCCACGGCGTCGGATTGTTGCGTGTAGTCGTAGACGCCGTAGCCCGCGACGGCGATGCCGACGACCAGCAGTAACGCCCCGAAGTGGGTACGGTCGAACGTGTCCAACGCGGTGGAGAGTTTCGAATCTGGGGACACGACGGGACGTGACAACTAAAACATGATAGTTTTTACGCACGAGCGGTTGGCGCACATCGCCGCTTCCGTCCGCTTTTTCACGGTTCCCTACCGACCAACGAGCGAATGAGAACCCGAGTGTCCGGTCGGTTTTCGCGCGTCGCCGACTACGACACGCTCCTGTTGACGGCCGGACTCTGGTTTCTCGCGAAGTTCCTGCGGTACGCACTTCCGGCGCTGTTTCCCACCTTTCGAACCCAGTTCGGCGTCTCAAACGCGTTTCTCGGAACGGTGTTCACGGTCACGATGCTCGGCTACTCGCTCATGCAGTTTCCCAGCGGCGTCCTCGCCGACCGGTTCGGCGCGGTGCGGGTCATCGCGGCGGGTGCCGCGGTCGCCGCCGGAGGGGCGCTGGTGCTCGGGGTCGCCGCGCCGCTCGCGGTGCTCGTCGGCGGTATGCTCCTCGTCGGTGTGGGGACGGGCATCCACAAGACGGTCTCGATTCGGTTGCTCTCGCGGGTGTACCCGACGAGGACCGGCCGGGCGCTCGGCCTGTTCGACACGCTCGGAGCGTTCGGCGGCGTGGCCGCACCCGCGGCCGTCGTCCTCGTGACCGACGCCGGAAATTGGCACGCGCTCTTTCTCGCGGGTGCCGTGGCGGGGTTCGTGCTCGGCGGCGGCGTCCTCGCGTACGTCCCACGGCGGTCATCGGACGCCGAGGACGATGGTGAGAATGGTGACTCCGCCGGTGGAGACGATTCCGCGAACCCGCTCGCGTTCCGGCGGTATCTCGACCTCTTTCGAAGCCGTCGGTTCACGGTATTCGTCGGCGTGACCGTCTGTTTCAGCTTCGCGTACAACGGCGTCGTCGCGTTCCTCCCGCTCTATCTCACCGACCACGGGTTGTCCGAGTCGGCGGCGTCGCTCGTCTACA
This sequence comes from Haladaptatus sp. T7, assembly GCF_026008575.1. Classification (NCBI taxonomy): domain Archaea; kingdom Methanobacteriati; phylum Methanobacteriota; class Halobacteria; order Halobacteriales; family Haladaptataceae; genus Haladaptatus; species Haladaptatus sp. T7. Next base: position 215,342 of record NZ_BROP01000008.1, on the reverse strand, counting down.
GCGCCCTGTTCGCCGTGAGTCTGGTGCAGGTCGTCACCGGCGACCTCTCGGACAGAATCGGGCGGCTTCCGCTCGCCGTCGCCGTCCTCGCCGTCGCGGCGGGCGCGCTCGGAGCGCTTTCCCTCGCGGGGACGGCGAGCGCCGTCGTCTTCGGCGGTATCGTCGTCGCGCTCGGCGTCGGCAGTCACGGATTCCGTCCGATTCGCGGCGCGTACCTCGCGGCGACGATTCCCGACGACGTTGCCGGAGGCGGCCTCGGGTTGGTCCGTACCCTGCTGATGGGCGTCGGCGCGCTCGCGCCCGCCGTCGTCGGCGTCGTCTCCGACACGACCGGGTTCGCGGCCGCGTTCGGCCTGCTCGCGGTCGTGATGTCGTGTGCGGCGCTCTTGGCAGTTCTCACCGCACTTATCGGGACGTGAAACCCTTATCGGGGAGTGAAACCGACGAGCGGGGCGGGCGGTCGCGGTCATCCGCGGACCGCTCGACCGATCAGCCGACGTAGTGGGCGGCGACCCACGTCAGCAGCCCGAGCAGGACGAACGGAACGACGAGCAACAGCAGACCGAGGACGCGGTAGAGTTCGTTCGGCGGATACGGCGACGTTACGAAGAAGAGGACGAAGAAGAACCCGAGGATGATGAGGGGAACGATGTTCACCACGATGTCGAGCAGCGTCTCGCGGTCGAAGACGGAGTAGGTGGCCATCAGTCGTCACCTCCCGTGGCCTCGTCCGAACCGCCGTCCGTCAGTCCGTCGCCATCGCCGTCGCCACCGTCGGCGAGCGCGGTTTCGCGTCGGTTCTCGAACCACACCCACTCGGGCGAAAGCATGCCTTCCTCCTCCAGCGCCCACGGGTCGCCGCTTTCGACCGCCGGGCCTTCGAGCCACGACTGGACGATGTTCCAGACGAAGATGAACTGGCCGATACCGAGGATGAACGCACCGAGCGTGGCGACCTGATGCCACGTCGTGAACTGCGGGAGATAGGTCGCGTACCGGCGGGGCATGCCGCCGTAGCCGAGGAACAGCATGGCGAAGAACGTCACGTTCGTTCCGATCATCGTCAGCCAGAAGTGCCAGTGGGCGAGCGACTTCTGGTACATCTTGCCGCTGTAAATCGGGAACCAGTAGTAGAACGCCGCGAACAGGGCGACCCCGATGGCACCCATCACGATGAAGTGGAAGTGGCCGACGACGTAGTAGGTGTCGTGGAGCACGAGGTCGACCGGAATCGCCGCGAGGAAGATGCCCGTCACGCCCCCGATGATGAAGTTCTGGATGAACCCGATAGAGAAGAGCATCGGTGCCGTCAGGCGGATGTTCCCGTTCCACATCGTCGTAATCCAGTTGAAGACCTTGACGGCGCTGGGCACCGCGATGGCCAGCGACACCGCCATGAAACTGAGACGGATACGTGGGTCGATACCCGTTGCGAACATGTGGTGGGCCCAAACGCCGAACGAGAGGACGCCGATGGCCAACGTCGAGTAGACGACGAACTTGAACCCGAACAGCTTCCGGCCCGCGAAGCGCGGTAGAATGAGACTGACCAACCCCATCGGCGGGAGGACGAGGATGTACACCTCCGGGTGCCCGAAGAACCAGAAGAGGTGTTGCCACAGAATCGGACCGCCGCCGCCTTGTGGGGAGAAGAACGTGGTCCCGAAGTTGCGGTCGAGCAGGAGCATGATGATGGCGCTGCCGAGCAGCGGGAACGCGAACAGGATGAGCCCCGACTGCGTGACCATCGTCCACGAGAACAAATCGAGGTTCTCCCACCCGATGTTCGAACCGCGTTCGGTGAAGATGGTGGCGATGAAATTTATCGCCCCCATCGTGGTGCTGATGCCCGAGAGGTGCAGACCGAGAAGCATCAAATCCGTCGCCGGACTCGGTTGCTGAACGGAAAGCGGCGTGTACATCGTCCAACTCGTCTGTGCCGGTTGGATGCCCGACCCGATTGCCCCGAGTGGGAAGCCGATCCAGATGAGTATCGCCGCGGACGGTAGCAACCAGAAGGCGATGGCGTTGATGCGCGGGAACGCCATGTCGTCCGCCCCGATGAGGAGCGGGATGAAGTAGTTCGCAAACGCCGCAATCATCGGCGTCCCGAACAGGAGCAACATCGTGAGGCCATGGGTCGTCATCAGCGCGTTGTACGACTGCGCCTGGAGGAACATCGTGTCAGGCGAGAGTAGTTCGGTTCGCATCAGCAGGGCACCGATTCCGCCCCAAGCGAACGTTATCAACCCGTAGACGCCGTACAGGATGCCGATATCCTTGTGGTCGACAGTCGTCAGCCAACGGAGTATCCCCGAGGGCTTTTGCGCGTAGCCGACCCCCTGCTCTTCGCCGCGACCAAACCCCCCACCGGTGGGTGTGTACGACCGCCAGTCCTCGACTTGGAGGATGAAGTAGAGGACGACGAGAAGGAACCCACCCATCAGGATGGAGAGCGCCAATGATGTGGTAAGCGCTGCCATCACACAATGGTCGGGAGGCAAGGAGTAATTCGTTTCGGTCGTTTGTCATTTATTGCGCGGACACACGGGTCCCATCTATGACCTGAATTGTATTCGATGTGAAGCGTTCCGCGAGAAGGGACGTAGCACGACAACTCAAGTGGCGGACGGCAACGCGGAACGCACGGACGACGCGCCGAACCGGGCGTTACCAGAACGTGAGGTTTTTCTTCACCGCTTCCCGCTTCAGTTCCTGAATGTGCTGTGTCAGCGGGATGTCCTTCGGGCAGACGTTGGTACAGGAGAACTGCGTCTGACAGCGCCAGACGCCGTGTTCTTGGTCCATCTGGTTCAGTCGATGTTCCGTCACGGACTCTCCCTCGCGTTCGTCCATGGCGAACCGGTACGCCGCGTTGATGGCCGCCGGGCCGAGGTACCGGTTGTCGCCCGCCGCGATGTTACACGAGGACATGCACGCACCGCACCAGATGCACCGGGTTGCCGTCTTTATCTCCTCGCGGTTCTCGCGGGACTGGCGCTGTTCTTCGAGGTCGTCGTCCGGCTTCTCGTCCGTCTGGAAGTAGGGTTCGACCGCGTGCATCTGGTCGTAGAAGTGCTCCATCTCCACCACGAGGTCTTTGATGACCTCCTGATGCGGCAACGGTTCGACCTGCACCGGGCTGTCGAGGTCGGACACCTGCGTCTGGCAGGCCAGCCGTTGTGACCCGTTGATGAACACGGCGTCGCTCCCGCAGATGGCTTGCCGACACGAGTGGCGCACCGTCAGCGTGGAATCGAAGTGGTCGCGGGCGTAGATGAGCGCGTCGAGGACCGTCAGCCCCCGTTTGTCCGGGACGTAGAAGTGGTCGAACCGCGGCTTTTGCTTCTCGGGCACGTCGGGGTCGTACCGGAACACCTTGAGGTGAACCGACTCGTCCGGCGATTCGGCGGCCCGTTCCGCCTCGGCTTCGCGCTCCCGTCGCCGCCGCGCCTTGCGCTCCAGTCGGCGCTGTTGTGGCGACGATTCGGTCGCTCTTCCAGCCTGTTCCACTTCCTCTTCGGACTCCTGTCGCTCCATTTCCCCTTCCTGTTGGCTCATCGAAACCCCCTCGCACGGGTATCACGGGCCGAACGAGGATAAACCCCGTCGTCGATATGCCATTTCGGTCGGATGGCGAGCGACGGAACGACGGTTCGACGAACATCTCTCTGAAACGGACAAAAACGGTAACATGTTGGGCGACCATGCAGGAACGATTCGCATGGAATCCAAACGACACGCACAGAGCAGACGACGCGTCCTCAAACGGGGTGCCCTCGCCACCGCCGGGGTGGCTTTCGGCGTCCCCTCGCTCGTCGGGCAGGCGAGTGCGCAAGACGAGACGGAGGACTGCTGTAAGACCTGTTGGATGGACGTGAAACCCGGCTGTTGTCCGAACACGGTGAACGCGCGGGCGGACGAACCCGTCACGGTCTACATCGGCTGGCCGAACGTGAAACCCGAGAGCGTTCGTCTGGTTCCGTCGTCGGACCGGGCACCGTTCGAATCGCGGCGCTGTCAGAAGTACCGAAATCCGAAGTGGCGAGACATCACCTGTGCGGACATCGACGGCCTGCTCTCGGAGACCGACGGGCGGTCCGCACCGGCGTGTCGCGTGAAAAACGAGAACGTGGACGGCGACGCCGACGGCGACACCGTACTGACGTTCTGTAGCTGTGACCTCGAACTGTGTTCGAGCGACCGGAGCCTGCTCCTCGAAGCCGAGACGGGAAGCGGCTGTCGCCTGCTCGCCGTCGATAGCGTGAAGCCGGTTAACTGCTGACCCGCCACCAAGCACTAATCCTTCTTCCTCGTATTTCGGGCGATGAAAGCATCCGACTTGCTGGTGGACTGTCTGGAGCAGGAGGGCGTCGAGTACGTGTTCGGGTTGCCGGGCGAGGAACTCGGCGACGTCCTCTTCTCGCTCCGCGACTCCGACATCGAGTTCATCCCCGTTCGACACGAACAGGGTGCGGCGTTCATGGCCGACGTGCACGGGCGGGTGACCGGACGTGCTGGCGTCTGCCTCTCGACGCTCGGGCCGGGCGCGACGAACCTCCTGACGGGGGTCGCGGACGCACATCTGGACAAGAGTCCCGTCGTCGCCATCACCGGACAGGCCGGACTCGAGCGCCAGCACAAGGAGAGCCATCAACTGCTCGACGTGCTCCACACCTACCGGTCGGTGACGAAGTGGAACACGCAGATGACCGACCCGGAAACCATCAACGAGTCGGTCCGCAAGGCGTTCAAACTCGCCGAATACGAGAAACCCGGCGCGACGCACCTCGAATTCCCGGAGGACGTCGCGGCCGAGGAAACGAGCGCGGAACCGCTCGAATTCACCCGTCGGGTGCGGCGACCCGACCCGGACGAGCGGTCCGTCGAGCACGCCGCCGAACTGCTCCAACGGGCCGATAGACCGCTCGTCATCGCCGGCAACGGTGCGGTGCGGGAGCGGGCGGCAGAGAGCCTCCGCGAGTTCGTCTCCGAAACCGACGTTCCCGTCGTCGGAACCTACATGGGTAAGGGGGCGCTCTCGGACGCCGACGAGCACTCCCTGTTCACGCTCGACTCGGGCGAAAACGGCGAGGCCGCGGACGCCATCGCGCGGGCCGACTGCGTGCTCACGCTCGGCTACGACATCGCCGAACACGACCCCGAAAGTTGGAATCCCGACCGCGACAAGGACATCGTTCACCTCGACTCCGAACCCGCCGAGGTGTACGAACACTACAACCCGAACGTGGAACTCGTCTGTGACATCTCCGCCGGACTCGACGGGCTCCGGGAGCGACTCGACGTGGCCTGCCCCGCCGAATGGTACCGCGACAAGCGCGAGGCCATCGCCGAGCAGACGACCCGGCACCCCGAGTCCGACGACCCGGTGACGGTGAAGAACGTCCTCCCATTCCTCCGGGAGGCGATGGCCGACGAGGACGTGCTCGTCTCCGACGTGGGCAGCCACAAGATGGCCATCGCGCAGAACTTCCCGACCTACGAACCGAACACGGTCATCGTCTCGAACGGCCTCGCCAGCATGGGAATCGGCGTTCCGGGCGGTCTGGCGGCCGACCTCGCGTCCGATTCGAACGTCGTCGTCGCCACGGGGGACGGCGGGTTCATGATGAACGCGGCGGAGATAGAGACGGCGACCAGACTCGGCTGTGCGTACACCATCATCGTCTTCAACGACTCCGAGTACGGACTCATCACCGAGGAACAGGAGGAGGAGTTCGGCGAACACTTCGGGACCGGCCTGACGAATCCCGACTTCGTGAAATTCGCCGAAAGCTTCGGCATCGACGCCACGCGGGCCGAGACGTGGGACGAAATCGACGCGGCGCTGACCGAAGCGGTCGAGAGCGAGGACATGGCGTTGGTCGAGATACCGGTGCGGTAAGCACGAACCCGCGCCGGAATCGCGTCGGCGGGTACCCCGACCGAAATCACCTATACGAACGCCGACGAACGAGTTCTCGAATGACTGGTACGACGGAACCGACCGCCCTCGACGTCCTCCTGCTTCCAGCCTTCGCGGCGGACGACTTCGACGTGGAGAAAGACCTCCCCGACGAGTTCGAACGCTGGCGCGAGAGCTACGAGTTCGAGAATTCGGTGTCGGTATCGGGCGCGAACATGCCCGTCTACTACACGGACGACGGCATCGGAATCACCTCGACGGGGATGGGAAAAGCGGATGCGGCGGCGACCGTGACCGCCATCCTCGCCGGAGAGCGGTTCGACTGCTCGGAGACGTACTTTCTAACGGTCGGCATCGCCGGAGCGCCGCCGACGGTCGGAACGCTCGGGTCCGTGTTCGTCGCGGACAGCATCGTCGATTGGGACCGGAAACATCGCTGGGCGGCGCGCGACGGCGAGACAACGGACGAGCGGGAGCGGCCGCTCGAACTCCTCTCCTATCGGCCGCACGATTACGTCTACCACCTGAACGACGACCTCGTGACCGAAGCCGTCCGGGTCGCAAAGTCGGTCGAACTCCTCGATTCGTCGGGTACGGAAGCGTACCGAAACCGCTACGAACAGCAAGCTGCGCGGTCGAAGCCCGGCGTCGATGTCGGAACGACGCTCTGTGGCGACGAGTTCTGGCACGGAGCGACGATTTCCGAGCACGCCCAGTGGCTCACGGAGCAGTACGGTGCCGGAACCTACGCGACGACTGAGATGGAAGAGATGGGAACGGCGACCGCCCTCGACCGGTTCGGACTGCTGGACCGGTATCTGAGCGTGCGCGGGGTCGCCAACTTCGACAGACCCCACGACGGACAGTCGATTCGGGAGAGCCTGCACGACGGCGTGCAGGCGGAAACCTTCGACGTCACGCTTGAGAACGTTCGCCGCGCCGGGTCGGCCATCGTGGAGGAACTCCGCGACGGTGGAGATGTGAACGGGGAAACAGGCTGAGTTACCGTCCCAACCGGCCGCGAAGCATCGACATTCCCGTGCGAAGGCGCGAGGGGCGCGCCACGAGTGCCATCTCCGTCTCGGTCAGTTCGAAGTCGAAGATTTCGAGGTTCTGTTTCAGGTGCGCCTCGCTCGTCGATTTCGGAATCGTCACCACGCCGTCCTGCTGTGTCACCCACCGGAGCGCGACCTGTGCCGGGGACTTGTCGTACTTCGTCCCGAGTTCCGTGAGAACGTGGTCGTGCATGGCGCCGCCGTGGGCCAGCGGACTGTAGGCCGTCAGCAGCACGTCGTTTCGCTGGCAGTAGTCGAGCAACTCCGCCTGCGGGTTGAACGGGTGAAACTGCACCTGGTCGGTGAACACGTCCACCGTCGCCTCCTCCCGCGCCGTCTCCAACTGCCCCGTGTCGAAGTTGCTCACGCCGATGTGGCGGGCCACCCCGTCGCTCTGTAGGTCCGAGAGCGTCCGCATCACCTCGCCCGTCGAGGCGAGCGGGTTCGGCCAGTGGATGAGGAGCAAGTCCACGTACTCGGTCCCCAACTGCGCCAAACTCTCGTGGACGGAGTTCACGATGTCGGGACGTTTGCGGTGCATCGGCCACACCTTCGTCGTCAGAAAGATGTCGTCGCGGTCGACGTCGGAGTGCTCGATGGCTTGCCCGACCTGCCGCTCGTTGCCGTAGGCTTGCGCGGTGTCGATGTGTCGATAGCCGAGGTCGAGCGCGGTTCCGACCGCATCGCGGCACGTCGCGCCCTCCATCCGCCACGTTCCGAGGCCGACCTTCGGAATCTCCTCCCCGTGAATCGTCTCGTACTCCATATCGTTCGTATGCGTGCGGGACGGTAAATATCGACTGGCGGACTGGTGAGGGTCGAGCGGCGTTCCCGATACGCCGCCGTTACTCCTCGTCGTTCCGCTGTTACTCCTCGTCGTTCCGCCGCTATTCCTCGTCGTACGACACCACGCGTCCCCACGAACTCTTCTTCCCCCACAGTCCCGAACGCATACACTCCAACTCGACGATTTGGGAGTTGTCCACGAACAGGTTCACCTCCGGCCCGAAGTTCTTGATGTACCACTCGAAGACTTGCGGGTCGGCGGCCTCGAACACGCAGTTCTCGATGCCGACCTCGTTCGCTATCTCGAAGGCCACGTCGGTCCGCCAGTCGCGGACGCGCTCGGTGATTCCTTCGGATTCGACCATGATTTTGTACGCGCCTGCTTCGAGATGGCGGTGAGCCTCCTCGATGGCGCTCGCAGGGTCGATGGCCGCCTCGCTCTCCAGTTCCTCGACCGAAGAGGCCCCGCCAGCGCCGAATTGGACGTTGATTTCGGGCTTGGCCTTCAGGCCGTGGTCCTGAACGAGTCGGGTCAGTTCCACGAGGTCGTCGGTGTCGATGGCGATGAATCCCGAGGAGATTTCCACGATGTCGAAACCGAGGTTTCCGGCCTCCTCGATGTACCGTTCTACCTTGTCGTTGTCGCGGACGAGGACGTTCTCGATGAATCCCCCGGTCGAAACCTGAACGTCGTACTCGTGGCAGACGGTGATGAGTTCCTCCACCACGTCCTCGGGCATCAGTGCGAACGACCCGCCCGAGAACTTGTAGATGTCCACGTACTCGCCCATCGTGTCGAGAATGTCCTGCAGTTCGCGCGGCCCCATCGGGTCGTAGTACGGCCCGCGCATCTCGGTGATTCCCTTCTCCCGCGGTTTCGATTCGCGCTCGTTGACGTGCAGAAAGTCGAATGCTCTGTCGGTCATGAAACCCCCGGACGGGGTACGACGAACAGATACTAAAGGCGTTGGGCGTCGTAGTAAATGACAATACCTCAATAGAACATTCGTTCGCCAAACGCTGAAGGAACGCGGTTCGAAATTTTACAGGTATGGGCTCTCCACCATCGCTCGCGTCGGAGATTCGGTCGATGAGCTTCGACGATATTTTTTTGCTCACCACGATGGCGGTGTTCGCCGTCTCGTTCATCGGCCCGGACTCGTACTTCGGAATCGACGACGGGACGCTCGCGTGGGGATTGACCCTGTCGGGGATGACGTGGGCGTTTTCCCGAGGACGTGTGGCATACTCGCCGACAAGCTTCGGGGTGAAACACCGCACTGACATCCGACCCATCGAAACCGACGAACAGGTCCGCTGTGACTGCTGTGGAGGTCGAACCGAGGACGGCGAGCGGCGGCGGTACGCCAAACAGCAGGTCGCCTTCGGCATCCCGCTCAGAACGCTCGACTGGGGCGAAAACGTCTACTGTCGGGACTGTCCGTCGCCTGAATCCGACGCCGAACCCGGAACGGAACCGATAGCGGACGAAAAGCGTTCACTGAGACTCGAACACGGATATCGATAGGCGGGTCGTTCGACGCCGAGACGTGCGGAAACCCGGCATTTCTCGTCGGTAGCGAGCGTTTGAAGCGCGACAGAGACGGCCTGTTTCGACTGAAGGGGAGCGAACGACGAACGACGAGGTATCAGGTCGGCTTCCGCGCGTCAGTGGCCGAGGACGGAACGATCACGGGTTCTCCGGGAATCGACGTCGAACGGGACGACGCCGACAGAGAGGACAGACTGGACGACATTCGACTGCTCTTTGGCTAGCTGGGAATGCAGTCTCGGAATCACGCTCGGTAGTCGGCGCGACGACCCGCTACAGCGGCACCCACGGCGGTTCACCGATGCGGTCTATCTGCTCACCCGCCGGAAAGCGAACGAAATCGTTCCGCTCACAGCCAGCGCCGTAGCGCTGGAGGTGCCACAGGACGCCGTTGTCGGACGGTGCCGAACAGGAGTCCGCCACCGTCTCGGTCGGGGGTGACGGCGACGACGGTGCTCCCGAGAGGACGCCGGGTACGATTCCGAACGACAGGACGACGAGCAGGACGACGCCGCGCGTCGTGGCGTCGGTCGGTCGTAAACGCCGGTCGTCGGTGTCAGAACCGGAATCGACCGGAGTTCTGGACGGACGGTCTGCGTCGGTCATATCGAAACGGAGAACGGCGCTCTCGTGCTTTGTTATTGGGAACCCATCCGTCGCGCAATCTCGATTACCGGTCGTCGTCGTGCCGACGGGCCGAAAAATAGTCGTGCTGTAAAGCGTTTGGAACTCGATTCGCCGAGTTCAGTAATCCGCTGGTTTAGTCGTCCTGGTTCTGCCAGTTGTAGTTCTGGGCGTTCGACGCGCCGACCTGCGCGTTTTCGTTGCTCTGGTAGCTCGCTTGGACCGCGTACGCGTTGCCGGAGTCGGCCTCACCGTCGTCCCAGCCGACCGCAGCCGAGACCGCGTAGTTGTCCTCTTGGTGGTTGGCGTTGCCCTGTGCGACGTACTGGTCCTGGCTCACACCGGACCACGCGTGCTGTTCACTGTACTGTGCCTGATTGTCGTCCGCGAATGCGGCCGCGTTTCCGACGAAGCCAACCGCGAAGAGGCTGGCAACGACGGTCATAGCGAGGAGCATTCTAGTTCCTTTTTTCATTGTATTCACCTTGGACGACACCGACACGTCGTCGTGTGTTCATCGTCCACTTTCTCGTGTCGTCGCAACTGTATTTCAATGGAGGGGACCGTTTTTTCGACGCGGCCGGTCGGTACCAGATGGCTACCTTCATCGAGGTGGAGTAAGCAGGATAAGCCGGGCAATACAGCCGAATTCAGGCCTTTCGGTCCAACACAGTTCGGCTAACTTATCCGATAAAGCGCAGCCGACCGGACGACAAATATCATAAAACATACAATATGTTCGAGCTGCCAGTCGAGTTATATGCTATCCATTGTCAGCATATCCGGGAGTTAACCGAGGGCTGACGCGCCGCCGTTAGTCGAGTAACCGCACGATGTCGTCGGCATCCCGGTCTTCGAGTCCGCGTACCGTCTCGATGATGTCCCCCCGGTGCGCTTCGTCGTATCGGGATTCGGTCATCCGCTCGAACTTCGATTCGACCTGTTCCCACGACATCGAGTTGTTCGGATGGCCCGCGAAGTCGTCCTTCTCGACGTGGTACGTCGTGCCGTCGTCCATCACCACGTCGATGTTCGCGGGCATCTCGCCCGCCTCGAAGCGGTCCGTGAGGTCCTCGTCCTCCTCCACTTCGACGGTCCGGAGCAGTTCCTGTACGTCGTCCTGCCGGATTCGGTCCGGGTCGTACTGCGCGTTCGTCATCTCGCGGTCGATGAGCGACACGGCGAGCATGTACGGCAGGGAGTGGTCGGCCTGTGCCTTCGTCTCCACCTCGTAGCGCGACCCCTCGCCGCCGCCGATGATGAGTTTCGCACCCGCGAACGTATCGAGGTGAATCGAGTCCACGCGGTCGGGGTCGATGTCCTCGCGCTCCGCCAACTCGATGATTCCCTCGACGGCCGACTGGGCGTACGTCTCGGCGACGTACCGCTTCGTCATCACGTCGTGGACGCGCTCGCCCGGCGACAGGTCGACGTCGAACTCGCCGGAGACGATATGCTTCCATCCCTTTTGCCCCTCGAAGAGGTTCGTCGGCCCCTCGACGCCGTTTTTCGCTAGCATCGCCGAGTAGACGGCGTTTCGCGCGGCGTTCGCTGAGGCGAGACCCTTCCACTCCGAAATGCCCTCGGTCCGCGTCACCCGGAGGGCGTTGTGCGCGGTTCCGGCGATGCCGATGGCGGACCGGGTTTCCTCGCGGTCCAACCCGAGCAGTTTCGACGCGCCCGCCGTCGCCGAGATGACGGTGTGGGTAACGTGGTCCCATCCTCTGTCCCGAACTGGCGCGTTCCACGCCAGTTCGGCCTGCACCTCGTACGCGACGGCGATGGCGGTGATGAGGTCTTCCCCCGTACACCCCTCGTACTCCCCGCACACGATTGCGGCGGCGATGTTGTCGCTCGGATGCGGCGTCTCGCCGGGTGCGAGAAACGAGTCCATGTAGTCGAGATACCGGACGTACGCCGTGTTCAGCATGGTCGCGTCCGGCGGGGACGCGCTTCCGCCACCCCAGAGCGTACAGTCCCCGCCGTCACCCATCTCCTCGACGGTCGCGCGAACCGCCTCGACGGGTTTTTCGCCCATCGCTCCCACGGCGATTCCCACCGAGTCGAGCACCCGCTTTTTGAGTTCGTCCACCGTGTCCTCCGAAAGATCATCGTAGGTCGTTTCCGCGACGAAATCCGCGAGTTCTGCTGTCGTCGTCATGGCTCATGTGAGCAACGGGCACAGGTAAAAGTACAGCGGGCGATACGAGTCGGTAGTTCGGCGGCACTTTTGGGGTGTGGAAAACCATTATCGACATCCACGTGAATCCACACGAGATGAAGAAAGTCGCAATAGAGGATACGAACGGCCACGCGTCCCGCGCATTCCAACCGCTCACCGAAGCGCTCGGGGCTACCGGCCTCGCACTCAACTACTACGAACGCGCTTCCGGCGAACACATCGGCGATTGCTATCACCGCCATCACAAGCAGGAGGAAGTGTTCTACGTCCTCTCGGGCACGGCGACGTTCGAAACCGAGGACGGAGATGTCGAAGTAGACGCCGGGGAACTGATACGGTTCGCACCGGGCGAGTGGCAACAGGGGAGGAACGACGGGGGCGACCGACTCGTCGTCCTCGCACTCGGTGCGCCGCGTAGCGACGAACCGATGGACCTCCGCCGAACGTGCCCGTCGTGTGAGGAGCGAACGCCAGCAGTCCCCGAAGAGTCGGACGGCGAAGTCGTGTTCTACTGCGAAGTTTGTGGCGCAGAAACAGGGCGATACGGTTGGTGACCCTATTCGTGCGGAAGCGACATGACGGTCGCCTCGCCGGAGAGGACTTCCCGGTCGGTTTCCGCGCTGATTTCCACCGCGAGGCGGTCCGTGCCCAAATCCTCGGTCACGGTCGCCGTCGCGCTGACGGTTTCCCCCGGCCGGACGGGATTCTCGAAGTCGATGTTCTGGGAGAGATACACGATGTCGCCGGGGAGCGCCGCGAGCGCGGCGCTGACGACGCTGGCCGTGAGCGCACCGTGGGCGACGCGACCCCCGAACAGTCCGTCCTCGGCGTAGTCGGCGTCCACGTGGAGCGGGTTCTCGTCGCCGGTGAGCGCCGCGAACCGGTCGATTCGTTCCTGCGTCAGTTCCAACGTTGCCGTTTCGGAGTCCCCGACGGATGCGACTGGCATACCCGAACTCGGTCCCCGGCCGGAATGAATCTCCGGGTTAACATGTAAAACAGGGGGTTGATTACGCGCTCATACGTCGCAATACGCATGCCATTTACCGACAACGACGGCGTTTCGCTCTACTACGAGGAGCACGGACCGACGGACGCCGACCCCATCGTTTTCGTGGAAGGACTCGGCTACGGGCGGTGGATGTGGCGCTGGCAACGCGAGGCGTTCGCGGACGACTATCGCGTCATCGTGTGGGACAACCGCGGGACGGGGGATTCCGACGCGCCGGACGGTCCCTACAGCATCGAGGAGATGGCTGGAGACCTCGAAGCGGTACTCGCGGCCGTCGGCGTCGAATCGGTACACGTCGTCGGTGCGAGCATGGGCGGGATGATAGCCCAGCAGTACGCGCTCGACTACGACCGGGCGAAGACGCTTTCCCTCCTCTGTACCACGCCGGGCGGCGACGAGGCGGTGCCGACGCCGCCCGAGACGCAGGAACGGATGTTCGACGTGCCCGAGGGGTGCGACGAACGCGAGGCGATTCGCTACAAGATGGCCCCCGCGATGACCGAGGAGTTCACCGTGGAGCACGACGACCTCGTTTCGGACATCGTGGACTGGCGACTGGCGGGCGACGCGTCCGACGAAGCGAGGGGAGCACAGGCGATGGGCGTCACGAACTTCGACGCCAGCGACCGTCTCGGTGAACTCTCGCTCCCGACCCTCATCGCGCACGGAACCGCGGACAGCGTACTACCTTTCGAGAACGCCGAACTGCTCGCCGACCGCATCCCGAACGCGGAACTCGAACCCTTCGAGGGCGGGCCACATCTCTTCTTCATCGAGCAGTCCGGGGCGGTAAACGAACGACTCCGAACCTTCCTCGACGATGCCTGAGCACTCGACGCGACCGTACGAATGGGTCGGCGCGTGGAGCGAAAAGCGGGCGCAACTCTCTCCCGACGCGGTGGGGCTGGTAGACGCCACCACGGGCGAGCGCTACACCTACCGCGAACTCGACCGACGGGCGAACCGCACCGCCCGACTGCTCCGCGAACACGGGGTTACCGACGGCGAGCGCGTCGCCGTCCTCTCGCGCAACCGTCCGGAACTCATCGACTGCTTTTTCGCCACCGGGAAGACCGGCGGCGTGCTCGCACCGCTCTCACACCGCCTCGCACCGCGCGAACTGGTGCAGATGCTGAACGACGTCGAACCGGAACTGCTCGTCGTGGAAGCGCCCTTCGCCGAGCTCGCCGCCGACGTGCTTTCCCACGACGCCCGCGAGTTCGAAACGACGGTCGTCACGCTCCCGGCGGACGAGGATTCGTCGGAAAGCGATGCGGACCCGTCCGACGGGTCCGCATCGCACGCGGCCGAGTCACGAGAGGACGAATGGCGGGGAGACGAATGGCGGGGAGACGAATGGCGGTCGTGGGATTCGACCCTTCCGGTGGACGGTTCGCCGGTCGAAACCGCCGACGTGTCGATGGACGACCCGCACCTCTTCCTGCACACGGGCGGTTCCACGGGCGTCCCGAAGGAGACGGTCATCACCCACGGCTCCGTCCTCTGGAACTCCTTCAACACCATCACGGCGTGGGGGTTGCGCCCGGAGGACGTGACGCCGATGGTGTTCCCGCTGTTCCACACCGGCGGGTGGAACGTCCTCACGGTCCCCCTCTTCCACCTCGGCGCGCGGGTGGTCATCGCCCGCGAGTTCGACCCCGAGTCCGTGCTCCGACTGGTGGAGTCGGAAGGGGCGACCGTCCTCGTCGCGGTCCCCGCCGTCCTGCGGATGATGTGTCACCACGACGAGTGGGACGACACCGACCTCTCGACGCTCCGTTTCGCTAAGAGCGGCGGCGGCCCGTGCCGCAACTCGGTGATGGAAGCGTGGTGGGACCGCGGCATCGAACTCTCGCAGGGCTACGGTCTCACCGAGTGCGGGCCGAACAACTTCACCCTGCCGGACGGGTGGTCCCACGAGAAATCAGACAGCGTGGGCGTCCCCGCGATGCACGTCGATGCCCGCGTCGTGGACGACGACGGCGAACCGCTCCCGTCGGGGACCATCGGCGAACTCGAACTCGCCTCGCCCCACGCCGCCGACCGCTACTGGAAGAATCCGGCGGAGAGCGCGGAAACGTTCGGTGACTACGTTTCGACGGGCGACCTCGCGCGCGTGGACGAGGACGGTTACGTCTACATCGAGGGCCGAAAGAAGAACATGTACGTCAGCGGCGGCGAGAACGTCTACCCCGCCGAAGTCGAGGACGTCATCGCCGACCACCCGAAGGTCGAGGAAGTCGTCGTGGTCGCCGTCCCCCACGAGACGTGGGGACAGGTCGGAAAGGCGGTCGTCGAGGGCGACGAGTCGCTCACGCTATCCGATTTGGAGGCGTTTCTCGACGGCAAGCTCGCGCGGTTCAAGCGCCCGCGCCACCTCGCGTTCGTGGACGGGATGCCGATGTCCGGGCCGTCGAAGATAGATAGGGAAGCGGTGAAGTCGGAGTTCGGGGAGGCGAAATAGCCGTCGAATCCGATTCGTCGGGCTAGAAAAAAGTTTGGATTTAGGGAGCTAATTCTGATCTGATGTCCGGAACAATGGTGTCGTAATGAAGAAAATGCGCCCGGAAAAACCGTCGGTCTTCGTACCCGGAATGGTCATCCTCAGTGCAGTGGTGTGGGTGACTATAGGAGTTCTCTTCTTCGGTGAACGTCCGGTTAACCAAGCGGTGTCCGGTGCGAGGTGCGGATTCTTTCTGTCCCTCATCTAGGTCTTCGACCGATGGCGGAAACGGCGGCGGGGCGACGCGTGATTCGAGTCAGTTTCCGTCGAGCGTCGTCGTACCCTTTCGAACGGACGGTTCGATAGCTACGAGAGAGATACTGAACGGCAGATATTTCCAACACAGATATGGTAGTGGAAAACCAATTTCAGCTATGGATGTCTTCAGCCTCGAAAATCCATGGGTCTACTCGACCATCATAGTCGTGCTGTGGGCGGGGATATGGGGTGTTCTCGGTGTGTTTGTCTTCGACGGGGTACTGGTCGCCCCCATGATTACGGGTGCCTTCGGCGGGTTGGCGTTCGCACTCGTCTTTCAGTATCTGCGACGCAACGAGGAGAATGCAACCGGTCCGTGAATATCGACGTCACCGCCTTTTTTCACTCTCGGCGGGAGAAATCAGCCAGCAACGAGCGATAAGGAAACTATTTTAACTCGTCTTACGTATGTTCCGCGGTAACAGAGCGAACGATAATGATAGACCTCACGATGGACATGGAGCAGTACGACTGCCCGTTCATCGACTCCTCCGACGATTACGGCGTGGCGTACTCGGCCGTTCACTGGGATTTCGACCGAGCGCGGGAGGAGTTGGAGACGCGGTTGGTGGTCGAGGGTGACGACCGAACCGAACTCGAACACGGTCTACGGGCGCTCCGCGAACACGACAACATGCACGACTGCTCGCTGCTGTCGAAACGGGAGAACGTCGCGCACATCCGAACCACCATCGGGCAGACGGAGGCAATGGAGTCCATCCGCAACCACGACGGCTACATCACCGGCCCGTTCTACATCGAGGACGGCCACGAACTGTGGCACGTCGGCTTCGACCACGAGGACGTCGCGGAGGGCGCGCTCTCGGAACTCGAATGGAACAACGAGTTCGAGGTCGTATCGCGCGAAACGCCCGACCTGCCGGACCTACAGAACCTCGTGCAGAACGCGGGGGCCGCGATGACGCTCATCGACGGCTGTCGGGACCTCTCGGACGTGGAGCGCGAGACGCTCGAACACGCCGTCAGGGACGGCTATTTCCAGAGTCCGCGGTCGGCCACCCTCGGCACGCTGGCCGACGAGTTCGGCGTCTCGAAACCCGCCGTCTCGAAGAACCTCCGCCGCGGACAGCGAAAGATGATACAGCGCGTCGTGGACGCGCTGGAACTGCTCGACTGAACGTTATTCTCCCTCGAACGCGCTCCGTAGTCGCTCGCCAGCGTAGGCGAAAAACTCGTCCGTCGTGTCCACGACGCCGAGCATGTTGGCAAAGCCGTGTACCATCGCCTCGTAGTCCCGGTGTTCGACGGACACGCCGTCCTCCGCGAGTCGGTCGGACGTCACGACGGTTCTCACTCGTAGGTCAACGTCATGCCGCCGTCGAACAGCAGGTCGCCGCCGTTCAGGTGGTCCGCGTGTTTGGAGAAGCCGAAGACGAACAGGTTCGCCACGTCCTGCGGCGTCATCATGTCCTTCGTGCGCGCTTGGCCCAGCATCACGTCCTCGACCACCTCGTCCACGCTGATACCGCGCTGTTCGGCGGTGTCCGGTATCTGGTCCGTCACGAGCGGCGTCTTCACGTAGCCCGTGCTGACCGAGAAGGCGCGAACGTCGCCGTCGCCCTCGGCGGCGAGGGACTGCGTGAGGCCGCGGAGGCCGAACTTCGAGACGTTGTAGGCCACCTTATCGGAGGTGGTGTAGTGGCCGTGAACCGACGCCATGTTGCCGATACAGCCCGTTCCGTCGCCGCTCTCGCGCATGTGGGGCAGGCAGGCCTTCGCCAGCAGGAACGGCGCGCGGACCATCACGTCGTGGAGCAGGTCGAACCGCTCGGCCGGGAACTCGTCGATGGGGTCGATGTGCTGGAGTCCGGCGACGTTGACCAGATATTTCACCGCGCCCGCGTCCGCCGCGTGGGAGACGATGCGGTCTATCTCGTCCTCGTCGGTGAGGTCGGCGACCACCGTTTCGACGTTTCCCCCGAGTCCCAACTCCTCGGCGCGGTCGGTCGTCTCTGCCAGGCCGTCCTCGTCCACGTCCGTCCCGACCACCGTGAGGTCGTTCGCGGCGAGCGCGAGCGTCGTCGCACGACCGATTCCGGAGGCCGCGCCCGTCACGATAGCCACGTTCTCGGGCGTGAAGTGGTCGTCTTCGACGTGCAGTACCTCGTCGGGGTCGAACGTCGGCGGCGTTACCGCGTCGTCTGCCATATTTCAAACTCCGAGCGATAGCGAGGAAAAATCCACGGTTGATATGTGAACCGGCCCGATTCCGTTCTGTTCACATGTTAACCCTGCAGTATTTGCCGCTCGTAACTCCCGGTATAGGTGGTATGACAAGGCGGAGACTGACACGGCGCAACGTCCTCACGTCGGCGGGTGCGGTCGGGATTGCCGGATTGGCAGGGTGCACTGGAAACGATGACACAAACGATACGACGAACGACGACAAATCGGGGAACGACAATGGAACGGGTGGCATGACGACGACCAAGAACGTATCGGGGACGGTGAAAATCGGCGTTCTCCAACCGATTTCGGGGAGCCTCAAATACTACGGACAACAGAGCCTGTGGGGCTTCCTCTCGGGACTGGCCTACAAAGCCGACGCCGATCCGAAGACGGGCGTCAAGAGCGGGAAAACGGTCGTGTCGGTCGGCGACACCGATTTCGAACTGTACGTCCGCGACACCGGGTTCTCCCAGAGCAAGGCGAAGAAACTGGCGACGAACCTTGTGACGGATCAGAAGGTCGATATGCTCTTCGGCTGTGCGTCGTCGTCCTCGGCGACGACGGTCATCAAGACGGTGGCCAAGGCGAGCGGCGTGCCGTACGTCGCCGGACCGGCCGCGTCTGCATCCATCACCTCGGACGGCGAGACGTGCAACAACCTCGTCTTCCGCGCGAGCGAGAACACCGCGATGGACGCCCGAAGCGGCGGGAAGTACGTCGCCAAGAAAACCGACGTGAAGAAGGTGTACCTGTTCGGGGCCGACTACAGTTTCGGCAAGGCCGTCGTGAACAACTACGAGCAGGTACTCGAGGACGAAGGCGTCGAAATCGTCGGCAAGAAGTTCGTCCCGCAGGAGCACTCGGAGTGGAAGGGCCTGCTCGACAAGGCACAGGATGCGGGCGCACAGGGAATCGTCGGCGGATTCACCGTCGCCACGCTCCCGAACCTGTTCACCGAATACCTCTCCGGAAGCTACGACTACCGCGTCTTCGGCGGCTTTGCGACCCAAATCACGAACAAGGTGGTCGGCCAGACGATGCAGAAAGTCATCGGCAAACCGCTGACGAAAGAGAAGATAGAGAAGACGAAACTCGGCCCGTTCACGACCCGCTATCACTGGAACCAGTACGACAACGATATCAACACCTCGTTCGTCGATTCGTACACCAAGGCCTACGGCGTCGTTCCGGACCTGTTCACTTCGGGCACCTTCACCGCCGCATCGGCCATCGTGCAGGGCGTCCACCAGAGCGGTTCCACCAAAGGGACCGACATCGCGGAGGCCATGCGCGGTATGACCGTGAAAGACACGCCGAAGGGAGAGGGCGGCTACGTCTTCCAGAAGTACAACAATCAGGCCCGCTCTTCGATGACCGTCGCCAACCCAGTCCCGACCACGGACGAGTGGGCAGACAACTGGGACGCCGCCGTCATGCCCGGCGAGCCGCTCGCCACCATCGAGGGAGAGGAGGCGACCATCCCGAAGGACGCGGCCGGAATGTCCTGCTCGCTCTAACATGCTCCGAACTACGGGGCTGACGAGACGGTTCGGCGGCTTGGTCGCCGTCGATGACGTGGATTTTACGCTCGAAGCGGACGAACTGTGTTCGCTCATCGGGCCGAACGGGGCGGGCAAGACGACGTTTTTCAACCTGTTGACCGGCGTGCTCGCGCCGAGCGAGGGCAGCATCGAATTCCGAACGAACGGGTCGTGGCGGGACATCACGGGGACGGAGCCCCACGAGACGGCGCGGTTAGGACTCCACCGGTCCTACCAGATAACGAACGTTTTCCCGACGAGTACCGTCCTCGAAAACGTCCGCGTCGCGGTGCAGGCACACGGGGACGGGTCGGCCAATCCGATTCGAAACGCGAGGGCGTTCCCGGAGCACACCGAAGAGGCCCACGCGATTCTGGAGCGCGTGGAACTCGACGACTTCGCCGAGACGACGGCGGGGAACCTGAGCCACGGCCAGACACGCCAGTTGGAGGTCGCCATCGCGCTCGCGGGCGACCCGGACGTACTCCTGCTCGACGAACCGAACGCGGGCGTCTCTTCCGAGAGCGTGGGGACGATAATCGACCTCATCGAGGACGTGGCCGAGGACCACGCGGTGCTGCTGGTCGAACACAACATGGACATCGTGATGCGCGTCAGCGACCGCATCGTCGTGTTGAATCAGGGGTCTGTCATCGCCGACGACACGCCGGAGTCGGTGCGGGACGACCCGAACGTGCAAAAGGCGTACCTTGGCGGCTACGAGGTCGAGGAGGGTATCGCGTGAGCCTGTTGACCGTCGAGGACGCCCACACGTACTACGGCGAGAGTCACGTCTTGGAGGGCGTCTCGATGGAAGTCGAAGCGGGCGAAGTCGTCGCCCTCGTCGGCAGAAACGGCGTCGGGAAAACGACGACGCTCCGCACCATCCTCCAACTGACCCCGCCGCGGCGGGGGAGCGTCCGGTTCCGCGGCACGGAACTGGTCGGCAAGAGCACCCACGAAGTCGCGGAGAGGGGAATCGGATGGATTCCCGAGGAGCGGCGGGTGTTCACGCAACTTTCCGTCGAGGAGAACATCCGGGTGGCGGTGCCGAGCGGGGAGGACGTGCACGAGGCCCTCTCGCTCGCCTACGAGACGTTCCCCGACCTCGAAGAGCACCGCGACCGCGAGGCCGGAAATCTCAGCGGCGGTCAACAGCAGATGTTGGCCCTCGTCCGCGGTCTCGTCGGGGAGAACGAACTCCTGCTGGTGGACGAACCGAGCGAGGGACTGGCCCCGCTCATCGTCGAGGCCGTCGCCGAGGCGCTCGCAGAGGCGGCGACGGATACCACGCTGTTGCTGGTCGAGCAGAACCTCCCGCTGGCGCTCGACCTCGCAGATCGGTTCTACGTGCTCGACAACGGACGCGTCGTCGAACAGGGCGACGCGAACGAGGTGTCGATGGACGACGAGCGACTCCGGAGGTATCTCTCGGCATGATGGAACTCGTTCCGCTCGCGGGGGTCGGAAGTGCGCTGGGGGATTTCCTCCGGCCATCGACGCTCGCGTCGGTGTTCATTCAGGGGTTGGCGAAGGCCGCGCTGTACGTGATGATAGCGAGCGGCTTGACGCTCATCTTCGGCCTGATGGGTGTGTTGAATTTCGCCCACGGGTCGCTGACCATGTTGGGCGCGTACCTCGGCGGGTTGGTGATGGTCGCGTTCGTCGCCGCCGGAGGCAGTTCTATCACGCGGTTGGCCCTGTTTTTCGTGGCCGTCGTGGTCGTCTTCGCCCTGCTCGCCGGACTCGGGACCGCGGTCGAAGTCGGCCTCATCCGCAAACTGTACGACCGCCCGCCGGTGTACCAGATTCTGCTCACCTTCGGGCTGACGCTCGTGCTGAACGAACTGGTCCGAATCGCAGTGCTGTTCTACGGCATGCAACCTCAGACCGACTGGCAGGACGCCTTCGGGACGAAACCCGGCTTCCTGACGAACCAGATCGGACTCGGCTCCGTCTCGGTGAACGGCCTCGCGCTCTTCGAAATCGCGTTCGGCGTGCTCACCGTCGCGGGAATCTGGGCCTTCCTGACCCGGACCCGCTACGGACTCGTCATCCGCGCGGGAAGCGAGGACGCGGAGATGACCGAAGCGCTCGGCATCGACGTTCGCCGCGTGTTCACCGTCGTCTTTGCGCTCGGCACCGGATTGGCCGGAATCGCCGGGGTGTTGCTCATGTGGGACCCGAAGTGGGGTGCCAGCGTCCCGGTCGCCTCGGAAGCGCTCCTCCCGGCGTTCGTCGTCGTCATCGTCGGCGGCCTCGGGACGTTCCGAGGGACCGTCGTCGCGGCGCTCCTCGTCGGCATGGTGGACGCGGCGATGTCGTGGTGGTTCGTCAACGCCATCGACTTCGCGGGACTGCCCGAGATGACCATCTTCCTCATCCTCGTGGTCGTCCTCATCCTCCGGCCGCAGGGCCTGTTCGGCGTCGAGGAGGTGGGGGGCCATTAGCACCGAAACCGGAACGGACGCGGGGCGGTCGATTTCGGAGACGGACGCCTCGTGGGTCGAAGAGTACGCCCGCGACCACATCGTCCACCTCGCGGTTATCACCTTCCTCGCGGCCTATCCCGGCCTGTATCACCTGCTGGTGAACTCGCCGTTCGGGACGGAGGCGGCGACGCTCCTCCCGCGCGTGGAGACGATGATACCCGTCCTCTACTTCGGCCTGTTCGCCATGTCGTTCGACTTCATCAGCGGCTACACGGGCTACCTCTCGTTCGGCCACGCCGCGTTCTACGGGACCGGCGCGTACTTCGTCATCCTCACGGCGAACGACAAGATTCCGCTCCTCCCGCCGGGAACGCCGTTCATGGTGTCGCTCGTCGTCGCGGGACTGGTCGCCGTCGCGCTCGCGCTGGCGATTGGAGCCGTATCGTTCCGCCTGACGGGGGTCTACTTCGCCATGATCACCCTCGGCTTCGCGCAGGTGTTGTACGTCTTCGTCCGCGGCTGGGATTACGTCGGGTCGAACCCGCGCGACGGCATCTTCCTGAACGGGGCCAACGGCCTCAATATCGGCGTCCCCGGCGTCGATGCGCTGAACCTCTCCATCGGGGCGCTGACCGGTGACGAGGTATCGCTCGGATTCGTCCACCTCGGTCAGACGGAGGTGTCCTACTACATGATCGGTCTCGTGGTGCTCGTCTGCTACTTCGCCATGCAGCGAATCATCCACTCGCCGTTCGGCAAAGTGATGGTCGCCATCCGCGAGAACGAGGAACGCGCCATCGCGGTGGGGTACGACACCTTCCGCTACAAACTCGGCGCGTTCGCCATCAGCGCCTTCTTCGCCGCCGTGGCGGGGGGCCTGCTGGCGGGGTACGAACGAACCGTCTCCCCGGACGAGTCGTTCAACTTCCTCGTCGCGGGTGATGCACTGTTGGCCTCCATCATCGGCGGGTTCGGCACCCTCGCCGGACCGCTGTACGGCCAACTGTTCAACGAGACGTTCCGCGAGTTCCTGTCGAAGGCGGGCGAGGGCGGCGGACTCCTGCCGTACCTCAGAACACACCTCGGGTCGGGCGTCATGGGAACGACGATTTACAACGGCCTGACGGTACAGGGAGCCATCGAGACGTTCCTGAACGGCCACGCGAGCCTCTACGTCGGCGCGCTGTTCGTGCTGTTCGTGTTGTTCGTCCCGAACGGGTTGCTCGGCACGCTCCGCGACCGCCTCGGCGGTCCCGTCTCAAAAGAGATTCCCGCACGGCTCCGGAGGTTCAGATAATGGTCGGACTCACGGGCTACGGACTGTACGTTCCCGAAGAGACGGTAACGGGCGAAGAAATCGCTCGCCGGAGCGGGATTCCCGAGGAAGTCGTCGTCGAGAAGATGGGCGTCCGCGAAAAGCACGTTTGCCCGCCGGACGGCGACCACGCGGCGGACATGTGCGTGAAAGCGGCAGAGCGGGCGCTTTCCCGCGCCGGAATCGAGGCCACAGACCTCGACGCCGTGCTGTATCACGGCAGCGAGTTCAAGGATTTCGTCGTCTGGAGCGCCGCGGCGAACGTCGCCGAGCGCATCGGCGCGGAAAACGCGTTCGCCAGCGAGAGTTACGCGCTCTGTGCCGGTGCGCCCATCGCGCTCCGGCAGGCGAAAGCCACCCTCGTCGCGGACGCCCCGGAGCGAATCCTGCTCGTCTCGGCGAGTCGGGAGGAGGACCTCGTGAACTACGAGAACGAGGATTCTTCGTTCATGTTCAACTTCGGCAGCGGGGCGTGCGCGATGGTGCTCGAAGAAGCGCCGGACGACCCCGTCGCCACGGTCCGGGAGAGCGCCGCGATAACGGACGGCCGCTTCTCGGAGGACGTGGTGATGCCCGCTGGCGGGTCACGCAACCCGCCCAGCGAGGCGACCGTGGCGGCGGACCTCCACACCTTGGACGTGCCCGACCCGGACGGCATGAAGGAACGATTGGGCGAGGTCAGCCTCGATAACTTCCTCGACGTGGCCGACACCGCACTCTCGCGGTCGGACTACGACCGGGACGACCTCGGATTCGTCGCGCTGACGCACATGAAACGGTCGTTCCACGACTACCTCTGTTCGACGCTCGACACGGCGAACTACTATCTGGACGAGTTCGGGCACGTCCAGAGCGTGGACCAGATACTCGCGCTGGACGCGGGACTCGAGAACGGACTGGTCGAATCGGGCGACGTCGTTTGCTTCCTCGCCGCCGGGACGGGCTACACGTGGGCGGCGACCGTGTTAGACTGGCACGGCGAGTAGCGGGGCCAACTCGTCACTCCTTTGGGTAGCGAACGTACGGTCCGGGAAGGAGGGCGCGAATCGAGTACGACCGACGAGCGGCGTTCTCGTCGTCCGACTGTCCGGTCTCCGCGTCCGGTCGGTCCGTTTCACGGTCGGACGTTTTCCGCCAGTTGATTCCGAAGGTGCTCACACCACCGAGAAAACACTTCACGCGTCTTTATTATACGCCCGATAACCGCGTGACAGGGCGGGAATGAATTGAAATACGGAGATGACTAATCGTATAGCATGACCGTGTGGCCCGCCCATCCGCGCCGATGCGCCGTCGGATTCTTTCTCGCACTTCTCGTCTCCGTCGTCGCGGTCGGTCGCCGCGCTCGTTCGGCATTCCGCCGAACACGGGACGTTCCGTTGAGTCCGCTCGTCGCCAGCACCCGGGTAGGTTCGGACTATCTTCAACGGAACGACGTTACGACCGGCGTGCAACTGTCGGGCGAGATGGACGACATGGCGGCGTTCGCCCGTCCCGACTTCGACCCCGACGAGGTGCACCCGGAGGTCAGACGGTTCTACGAGCGCACCGCGGACTACGACA
Organism: Haladaptatus sp. T7; assembly: GCF_026008575.1. NCBI lineage: Archaea > Methanobacteriati > Methanobacteriota > Halobacteria > Halobacteriales > Haladaptataceae > Haladaptatus > Haladaptatus sp. T7. The sequence continues at coordinate 190,403 of NZ_BROP01000008.1, read as the reverse complement.
TGGCGTATCGGGTGCACTGGCACCGCGGCTTCCGGGTCGGCGCGGCGCTCGCCGCCCGACTCACGAGCCGCATCGAACAGCTCAACCTCCCCGGCCCGTGGCAGTCGTCCGGCGGCCCCCTCACCAGCGAACTCGTCGCCATCGACCCGGACGAGGACCACCGAGACGGGGCGCGAGCGTGGATTCGAACGGACGGGACGGGAACCGCCGTCTTCGTCGCCATCTACGCCAGCCACGTTCGGGACGGAATCCGCTACGTCAACATCGCCGTCCCGCTCCCGTGGTCGAACCTGAGCACCGTCCTGCACGTGCGAACGCTCGACGGGTCGGTCGGTGACGAAGACGGCGAGGGGACCGGCATCGAACTGACGACCCGAAGCGAGACGGGCGACGAGGGGTTGTATCTCCGCACGCCGCTCGGTCCGGTCGCGCTCCCGATGGAACAGCGGTTCCGCGTGGCTCCGAAGGGTGACGGCATCCACGCCGAACACGCGATGTGGGTGTTCGGTCGACGGTTCCTCACCATCGAATACGACGCGGATCGGTAACCGACGTACACTCATTTACTATTCGTACTATCGCTACCATCGAAACCATCACGGTAGTCAGCACTCACGGTACGATTCGTTCCATCGGTACGTTCGGTACCCTCGAAAGAATCCCGACGCTCGCAACTATCGCGATACTTCCCACCCTCAGGACTACCGCGACGGTGCCACTGTTACTACCGTTCTCACTCTCACGACTACCGCGACAATACCACCATCTCTACAATCTCAACCATCACAACTGCCGCGACAGCATCACTATTACTACCAACATCACCATCACTACAAGCCTCACTATCAGAACTACCACGACGGAATCACCATTTCCACCGTCCCCACCGTCACCACTACCGCAACAAAACCACTATCACCACCATCCCAACCATCACAACTACCAAATCGACATCACCGCACAACCTTCTTCACCATCACAACTACCAACCAGACATCACCGCACAATCTTCTTCACCATCACACATATCTAATTCGAGTGAGAGGTTTCCCGTATGAAGTTCAGCGACGCGAGCGCGTCGGTTCGAACGGTCCTCCTTAGCCGCCCGGCCTCGGTCCTCCCGCTGTTCCTCGCGGGGGCGAGCATCAACCTCATGGCACAGACGTTCCCGATAGTGGGACTCGTGCTGGCCTTTTTGCTCCTCGCGGGAACCGGGCGACTCGACGCCGTATTCGCCGCGTTTCGACGGAGCGATTTGAACGGAATCGAGACGAATCCCGCCGCCGTGGAGCGACTGCGGGACGCGATTATGGGCGCGTTTACGCCCGAGGTCATCGTCATCCTCGTCGCGTCCGTTCTGTGCAGTCTCGTCGTCGTGTTCGTCGCCCGCGCGCTCGTCGGGGCGGGACAAGTACACGCCGTGATGAGGACCCTGCGGAACGAGCGCGCGAGTGCGACCGACGGCGACGTGGCCACCGTTCCCCTCCCGACGCCGCTTCGAACCGAACGAGCGATTGGGGCCGGCGTCGCCGGTGCGAGCAGGGACGGAACGAGGTTCATCCTGCTGTCGCTCGCCCGTCTGTTTACGTACTTCCTCGTCTTCGTCGCGTTCGGCGTCGCGGAGGTCGTGGTGACGAGTGGGGGTACCGTCACGGCGGTCCTCGGGTCGCTCGTGCTGGCTCTCGTGCTCTTCGTCGTCCTCCTCGCGGTTTACCTGCTCTTCCTGTTCGTCCCGCAGGCCATCGTCATCGACGACGTTGGCGTTCGCGGTGGACTGCGACGGAGCGGGAGTTTCGTCCGTCACCACAAGGCCCGCGTCGCTGGCTACATCGTCGTCGTTGTCGCGTCGTTCGGCGTGTTCGGCGTCGTGACGGCCGGATTGAGTTTCCTCGGCGTCAGTCGAGTCGCCGCACTCCTCCTCTTCTTCGGGGTGCTTCCGGCGCTCGGCGTGCTGAAGACGGCGCTGTATCTCGATTCTGAATCCGCGGTGTCCAACGGTCGGGGGTCGGTCCGCGGCGCATTCGGTCGTGGGATTCACGAACTGCGGACGTTTCTCGTCCGGAGACCGCTTCTCGTTCTCGGCGCGCTCTCGCTCTTCGCGGTCGGCGGCGTCGGCGGCTGGCTCGCGGTCCAACCGTTCACGCTCGAAAGCGTTCGCCCGGACGTGACGAGCAACGTCTTCGGGTCGTTCCCGATAGACGTGTTCGTCAAGCTGGCCGCGAACAACTGGTTCGTCTCCATCGCGGCGGCGTTCGCGGGGCTCGGGTTCGGCGTCCCGACACTCGTCGCGCTGCTGTTCAACGGTGCGGTGGTCGGTGCCGTCATCGGCCTCCTTCCCGACCCCACGTTCGCCCTCGCGCTCATCCTCCCGCACGGAATCATCGAAATCCCCGGCCTGTCCGTCGCGGGTGCGCTCGGCTTACATCTCGGCGGGGTCGCGTGGTCCTACGTTCGCGGTCGGTCGTCGGCCGACGCCGTTGCGAGCGAACTCGTCCGCGCCTACTACGTCCTGCTCGGCTTGCTCCCGGTCTTCGTCGTCGCGGCGTTCATCGAGGCGTTCGTGACGTGGTGGGTCGCCTCGGCGGTCGTGTGAGCGGAAGACTCACTGCGCGATTTCGGCGAACTCGTTCGTGTCCTCGTCCGTTCCGGCGATGATGAGTTGGTCGCCGCCGCGAACCACGAAATCCGGCCCGAGGTCGGTGATGACCTCGCCGTTCCGCTCGACGGCGATGACGGTACAGCCCGTCCGGGTTCTGACCGCCGCATCCCGCAACGTCTGGCCGGTGAGTCGCGGCGCGGTCGTCCTGAGGATTTCTATCTGCTTGTCGGGCGAGATTATCTCCTCACCTTCGAGGATGGTCGAGGCGAGCATCCGACCGCTCACGGTTTCGAGGGCGAGGACGTAATCCGCGCCCGCGCTGTACAGCTTTCCGATGTTGTCCGTCTCGTTCGCCCGGGCGACGATTTCGACGCCCGGCGCGAGTTCGCGCGCGATGAGCGTGGCGAAAATCGTCGTCGTGTCGTCCGCGAGCGCGAGGATGAGCGCGTTGGCGTACTCGATGCCCGCCTCCCGCAACACGTCCTCGTCGGTCACGTCGCCGAGCACGTCCACGCCGGGTTTCTCCTCCCTGTCCACGACCGTGGTTCGCACCGATTTCGACTGCATCGTCTCTTCCACCGTCGAACCGACTTCCCCGTATCCGGCGACGAGTATCGAACTCCGAACGGGTCCGCGACCGTCCGAGATGGTCATCTCCTTCAGCCGTTCGAGCTGCGTCTCCCGTCCGGCCGCGAGCAAAATCGTGTCGCCGTCCAATTCGGTCGTCGGGGAGGGCGAACTCTGGAACTCCCCGCGCCGCCACAGGCCGATGATGTTCGCGCCGGTGCGCTCCCGAACGCCGCTCTCGTCGAGCCTCGTCCCGTCGATGTCCGACCCGGCTTGAATCGACAGTTCCAGGATTTCGAAATCTTCGCCGATGGTGACGGTCTCGCCGAGGTCGGTCGTCACGGACGCCGTGACCTTCTCCGCCAGACTGTGACCGAGCAGGTGGCGCGGCGAGAACACTTGGTCCGCACCGGCGTACTGGAGGTAGTTCGTCAAGTCGGGGTTCTCCACGAGGGTGATGACGCGAACCGTCTCGGACACCTCGCGGACCGCGAGCGCGATACTCGCGTTCTGCTCGTCGGTCGCGTCGGCGATGACCGCATCCGCGTCCTCGACGTACACGTTTCGGAGCGCGTCGGCCGACTCGGGGTCGCCGTGGACGACGGTGATGTCCTGTTCGTACAAATCGAGCGCCTCGTCCCGGTCCCTGACGACGATGACGTACTCGTGGTCCCACGAGTGAAACTCGTCGATGAGCGTCTCGGCGCGCGCCGAGTAGCCACAGATGACGACGTGGTTTTCCACGTCGTCGATGGTCGTCGGCGGACTCACGCGGAGCGCCTCCTGTACCCACGGCGCGACGAACACCGGGAGGGCCATGAAGATGAGTATCACCCCGGACATCTGCATCAACACCATCAGCAGGCGCATCTGCGGCGTCGTCCACTGGCCCGCATCCACCCCGTATCCGGTCGTCGTAAACGTCTCGACGACGATGGAGAACGCCTGCAGGACGGTCCGGGTTTCGCCTTCGAACGTCGCCATCCCCCACATGTACGCGGTGGTGTACAGGACGATGACCCCGATGAACGACGCGATATAGAGAAACACCCGGCGTCGCTGCCGCGTGACTGACGGAAAGACGGTGAACGGAACGCGCCGAGGTCGGTCGACCATTATCGTATGACTTTGACATCCTCCCCACCTTAAAGGTCGAGGATTCCTCCGTTGGGGGTTCAGCTACCGACCCACGGAGGCAACTTGCGGGTTTGTGCGCACTTCTTTGGGACTTTCGTGAGGGTGTGGTTTCCCCGACCAATCGTGGTCGTCCCACTCGAATCGCACGGGCCGTGCCATCGGCCTGATTTCGCAATCGCTGTTTTCTCGAAGGAACGTCTCTGACGCCGTGAGGTCGGCGTGTCCCTCGAAACCGCACGGACACGTCAGCGTATCCTCGTGGCGAACCGTCGCGTCGTGGTCGCCACACTCGGGACACGTCTGACTCGTCCACGCTTCCGACTCGGCTTCGAGGGAGATACCGTACTCCTCACAGATGCACGCGAGACGGTGGATGAACTTCTTGAACGCCCAGAAGTTGTGCGTCTTGGCGTTCACCCTGACCGACCAGTGCGTTTCCAGCACGTCGGTCAAGTCGCCCACGTACACCGTCGCCACGCCCTCGTCGTACAGCCGTTCAACGAGGTCGCGCACCAGCGCGTTCTGTGCGTGGTCACGACGCTTCGTCCGCTGTCGGTACAGCCGTCGAATCCGCTTGGAACTGTAGTGTCCCTCTCGGAGTTTTGACTGGAGACGGGCGATTTCGTCAGTCGTCTCACGGAACCGTCCGAACAATTCCCGACCGTCGTAGAGGTACTGGTTCCCAGTAGTCGTGGAACAGGCGACAAGATTGTTCGTGCCAACGTCGAGGGCGGCTTCGTGAGAAGCCAATGGTGAATCCAGTCGAGAATCAGGGACGGAGACTGGTTGGAAAGCCCTGAACGTGTCGCTAACCTCGTCGTACTCAAGTTCCAGACGGCCCTGTTTTCCGTCCCACTTCGGGTTGCCTCGGACTTCGAGGCGAAGTCGTTCGTGGTAGCCGAGTCCGTATTCGTCTTTCAGTTCTTGCCCGACAGGGATTTCGAGACGCGACCGCTGGCCCCACTGAATCGTGTATTGGTTGCATCGGATGTAGGTGCGGAGTTCGCGTCCGTCCTTCTCGTTGCCCCAGTACGACGGCGGGTTGGCGTACTTGCCTTTCTCTTTGAGGGCAAAGAACGACCGCCACGCTTCGCTGTTCTTGCGCGTGACCTGTTGAACAGTCGCGCTTCCGACGACACCGTTGTAGCGTCCTCGGTACTCGGAGGTGTTCCACACGTCGCCGTCACCGAAGTAGTTCTGACGACGTTCGTAGGTCAGTTCGTTCCACAGAGATGCGGAGGCGTCAAGTAGCCGTCGGAGGCACTCTTTGTCGTTCTCAGACTGTGGGATGACCTCGAAGGTGTTGACGCGCTTCATTCGTCCTCACCCTCCTGTTCAGCGATGTAGCGTTTGACAGCGCCCTTTGAGGCACTACCCGCCGTATCGACGTAGTAGGAACGAGTCCACTTCACGCGGTCGTCGTAGCGGTTGTTGTACTTCCGCGCCGAGATGCCCTTGACCCAGTTGACGATGAGTGACGGGGCGTTCTTGGGTGGACTCCCGATGAACAGATGTACGTGGTCGGGCATAACCTCGGACTCAGCCAGTTCGAGGCCCTTGTCCTCACAGATTTCCGCGAAGATGGTTTCGAGACGTTCCTTTGTCTTCCCCGTCAGGTGCGAACGCCGATACTGAGCGGAACCGTCGGTCCCGCCCGATTTCGGCATGAACACTATGTGGTAGTAGAGTTCGTATTTCGCGTGACGGGTACACTTTACCATCTATGTATACTATTATGGTCGGATGCGTTAAAGATTGCGTTGGAATCCCGTCTGTGCCGTCGTCGGCGTTAACGAGACGCGTCGCGTCTCGTTCCCACACCAGAACGCGAGCGTTCTGGGGACGGTTGAATACTGTTGGTCGGCTTCATCCCCGTCCTCGAAAAGCGAAGCTTTTCGGTTGCAGCGAGAGCTTCGCTCTCGCCATGCCCCTGAAGGGCGAGGCTTTCGCCTCGGATCGTCCGTAAGCCGGAGGACTTCATTGTGCCGTCCTTCGGAGAGGTTCGGAGTGGGAATAACTGTCGAGGGTAGGACGGAGCCGCCAAACGGAGAAACGTCGAGCGCCTACGCGGACTCGTTCGAATTCCACATCGAGTTTTTGAACGACGGAACCGCGACGTTCGCCAAAACGTGGTACGCCATGATGAGCGTCCATCCGGCGACTCCGGCGAAGATGAGGAGAAATATCGCCTGTTGAAGCACGGTGGTGCCACCGCGCCAGATGCTCGTACCGAGGAGCATGTCCGAGAGCCAAAACAGGGTGCTCACAGCGACCGCACCGCCGCCGAGCACCATCGCCGCGTTGGCACGTTTCACCCATCGGTTCAGTTCGAACCGTTCGCTGGTCTCGGCTTCCGCCTGCCGTTGCGTCTCGGACTCCGTTCGCAGTTCGAGTCGGTGAAGCGACTCCACGTCCACGCACGTCTCGTCGCCGGTTAGGTCCTCACTGCGGGTGCGTGCCTCGGAAACGAGTTCCTCCCGGTCGATACCTCGAAGTTCACGAATCCGCTCGACGGTGAGATACGTTTCCGCGAGCGCGGTGCGAACATCCTCGTCGGAAGCGGAATCGAGCGCCATCGTGAACTGTTCGTCCGGGTAGTCGGCCAACAGTTCGAAATCGAAGAGGCCCGAGCGAACCCGCTCGCGGATTCGTTGTTGGTCCCGGCGTTTCTTTTCCTCGTCGAGGTCAGCGAACTCGTTCCGGAGGCGTCGGCGCTGCGTCTTCGTGAGCAGCGACGCCGATTTGCGTGTCATAGTTTCGTATCGTCTGTATGATTGTTATATCCCCCGATTGTTTGGATTCTCCCGTCGTCGTGTATCGGGATACATCCCCCTCGATACCCGACGAAACCGCGCTATCGAAGATAGTGAGGACGCGGTATTTCGGGTGTAGATGCCATAATAGAGGTGTACAGCCATACATCGTCGAGAGCCGACGATGAACGGTGTGGCCCATTTAGTACCGAATCATCACGACGTTTCGTCGAATGACTGCAATCGAAACGAGCGGGTTGTCGAAGCGCTACGGAGACGTGACCGCGGTTTCCGACCTCGACCTCGAAGTGGAGGACGGCTCCGTCTTCGGATTTCTCGGACCTAACGGTGCGGGAAAATCGACCACCATCGACATCCTTCTCGGGTTTCTGTGGCCGACGGGCGGGAGCGTCTCCGTCCTCGGACGCGACCCGACGACCGACGCCAAAGCGGTGCGGTCCCGAATCGGTCTCCTTCCGGACGGCTTCGAACCGTATCGAAACCTCACCGGGCGACAGCACGTCATCTCGGCGGTGCAAACCAAACGGGCGGACGACGACCCCGACGCGATACTCGAACGGGTCGGCCTGTCCCCGGAGCAGGCCCGCCGAGCCGCAGGTGGGTACTCCAAGGGGATGACCCAACGGCTGGCGTTGGGTATCGCCCTCGTCGGCGACCCCGACCTCCTGATACTGGACGAACCGTCCAGCGGGCTCGACCCAAGCGGCGTCAAACTCCTCCGTCAAGCCATCCGCGAGGAGAACGACCGCGGTGCGACAGTGTTCATCTCCTCGCACATTCTCGAACACGTCGAACGGGTGTGTGACCGAATCGGAATCATGCGAGGCGGGACGCTCGTCACGACGGACACCATCGAAACCCTCCGCGAACGGTCGGGAGCGAGCGTCGTCGAAGCGACCGTGGATGGCGTCCCGGAAATGGCGACACTCCGGAACGTCGATGGGGTTACGGACGTATCCGTGTCTGGGGGTACCGTTCGCATCACGTGTGCGCGACAGGCGGCCAAGACCCGCGTACTGGTACGACTCGACGAACTGACCACCGTCAGGAACGTCGAGATGGCAGACACGTCGTTGGAGACGCTGTTCGCGGAGTTCACTGGCGAGGACGAGACGCTCGGTGGGGGAGGGATGTCCGACGGAAAACAGCCCGTTGAAACCGCGTCGGAAGGGGACGAGCGACGATGAGCACCTACACCGTCGCCCGAGACGATTTCAAAAACAGCGTCGCGTCGTCCGTGGTGCTCGGCGTCGTCGCGGCATTGGCCGCCATCGTCGCGCTCACGTTCGTCGCCGAGAGCGGACAGTACGACGACCCGTACCGGACGTTGTTCGACGCGACGCAAGCGGTGATTCTCCTCGGTCCGATTCTGGTGGCCCCACTCGCCTACCAGTGTATCGTCGGTGAACGAGTCAGCGGCCGCATCACGTTCCCCTTAGGACTTCCCAACAGTCGCGGGGAGTATTTCGCGGGGAAACTCCTCTCCCGATTCACAATCGCGTTGCTCGCCGTCGGGTGCAGTGCAGTCCTCGGATTCGCCATTGCCGCCACAACCTTCACGAACGCGCCCGACCTCAGAAGATTCGCCGTCTTTACCGGTGCAACGGCGCTCTACCTGCTTTCGTTCGTGAGTATCTACCTCGGACTCTCCGCGCTAGCGAACGACCGCACGGCGGCAATGGTGGGCGCGTTCGCCGCGTACTTCCTCCTGATTCCGTTCTGGGGCGGATTCATGCCGTTCGTCAACCTCGATACGGTCCTCACCGGCGTCGGTCATCTCATCGGGACGCCCCTTTCCGACGCGACGAAGGAGGCGATACGGAATCTCTCGCCGTGGAAAGCCTACGGCGGTTCGACCGCCTCGTTGTACGCGGATGTCGGCGGGGGATACCAGCGACTCCCGTCGATTCCGCCCGAGAAAACGGACGAGGTGTACCGACAAACCGCGAGAAACGTCCTCACCCTGCTCGGATGGTCCACCGTCCCCCTCGTCGTCGGCTACACAAAATTCCGAGTGGCGGAGTTGTGCTGACGCGCCGAGTCCGTCTGCCGCAGTCGCCGGTCACCGGACGACTCAACATCCCGTGGTTCGTCTACCACGCCAATGGCGACCTATCGCGGCGCGATAGTGGACGTGGATGGAACGCTCGTTCGCGGCGACAACGGCCTGTCCGGTGCGGCCGACGCCGTGAGGACGTTGCGAGAGACGGGAATCACACCGCTCTTTTTCTCGAACAATCCGACGCAGCCGCCCGAACACTACGTCGAGCGACTCGCGGCGCACGACATCGACATCGACGCTGCGGAAGTGCTCACCTCGGCGCTCGTCACCGCGGAATTCCTCGACGACGAGCACGCCGGACGCGACGTGTTCGTCGTCGGGGAGACGTATCTCCGCGAGTTGCTCGAACGGCGCGGGTTCGGAGTTCGGGACGACCCCGACGCCGCCGACGTCCTCGTCGCGTCCATCGACCGCGAGTTCGATTACGAGACGCTCACCGAGGCGTTCTGGGCGCTGGAAAGTGGCGCGTCCTTCGTCGGTACCGACCCGGACGTGACGATTCCGGTCCACGAGCGACTGGTGCCGGGGTCGGGAGCCATCATCAACGCCATCGCCGGCGTGGCGGGACGGGACCCGAACCACGTCCTCGGAAAGCCCTCCGCGGACGCGGGACGGGCCGCCTTGTCGCACCTCGACGTGTCGCCCGAAGAGTGTCTCGTCGTCGGCGACCGACTCGATACGGACGTCGCCCTCGGCGAGCGGATCGGTGCGACGACGGTGTTGGTTCGCTCCGGGGTGACGACGCGCGGTGAACTCGCCGAATCGGACGTGACGCCGGACTACGTACTCGACTCAGTTAGGGAGATAGGGGAAGTGCTCGCGGACTGAACGGTCGGTATGAAAACCGCGCTCGTCTGGTTTCGAACCGACCTCCGCGTTCGGGATAACCGCGCCCTCGCCGTCGCGACCGAGGCCGAGCGACTCCGCTGTGTGTACTGCTTCGACCCGCGGGAGTTCGGGTCGCGGGAGTACGGCGGAAAAGATTCGTTCCGATACGAGAAGACGGGAAGCCACCGGACGCGATTCCTCCGGGAGAGCGTCGAAGCCCTCAGAATCTCGCTCCGAGAGAGGGGAAACGAACTGGTCGTTCGACACGGACGCCCTGAGGAAGTCGTCCCGTCGCTCGCCGCCGACATCGACGCCGACCTCGTATGCTTTCACGCCCTCCCCACCCCGGAGGAGCGCGCCGTCGAACGGGCGGTCACCGAGCGACTCGCCGACCCGGAAACGGATGTCGATGCCGACATCGAGTCGATTTGGGGGCACACGCTCTATCATCCCGACGACGTGCCCGTCCCGGTCGCCGAAATCGACGACACGTTCACGACGTTTCGCCAGACGGTCGAGCGTTCGGACGCGGACGTCCGTTCCACCGTCGATGCGCCGACGACGCTTCCGCCGGTGCCGGAGGAGGTGACGAAGGCGGGAAAACGAGAGGGGGAAGGAGAGGACGGCGACGAAATCGACCCCGGAACAATTCCGTCGTTCGCCGATTTAGGGGTCGAACCGCCGACCCGAGACGAGCGACGCGTCCTCGATTTCGAGGGCGGCGAACCCGCCGGACTGGAGCGGTTGGAGCGCTACGTCTGGACGCGCGACCGTCTCCGCGAGTACAAGGAGACGCGAAACGGGCTGTTGGGGTCGGATTACTCCTCGAAACTCTCGCCGTGGCTCAACGCGGGGTGCCTCTCTCCTCGAACGGTGTTCGAAACCGTCCAGCGGTACGAGCGCGAGCGGGTCGCGAACGAATCGACCTACTGGCTCGTGTTCGAGTTGCTGTGGCGGGATTTCTTCCAGTTCCAATTCGCAAAGCACGGGAGTCAACCGTTCAAACGGCGGGGAATCCGTCGGCGAACCATCAACTGGCGGAACGGAGAGGGTGATGGAGATAGCGGACACGACGGAGGAGACGAAGATAGCGGAGACGACGGCGACGGAGAATGCGAGTTCGAACGGTGGAAGCGCGGGGAGACCGGCATCCCGTTCGTGGACGCCAACATGCGGGAATTGAACGAGACGGGGTACATGTCGAATCGCGGGCGGCAGAACGTCGCCAGCGTGCTGGCGAACGACCTCCGCATCGACTGGCGGAAGGGTGCGGCGTACTTCGAAACCAAACTCGTCGATTACGATCCGGCGAGCAACTACGGCAACTGGGCGTACGTCGCGGGCGTCGGCAACGACTCCCGAAACCGCTCGTTCGACGTGCTGTGGCAGGCCGAGCACTACGACCCGGACGCGGCGTACGTCAAGTACTGGCTCCCCGAACTCCGCGACGTGCCCGACGAGAAAGCGCACGAACCGTGGCGGCTCACCGCCGAGGAACGGGACCGATACGGCGTTACGCTCGGCGAGGAGTATCCCGAACCGCTGGCTCGGTGGCTGGCGTCGAACGATTAGCGGTCGCCGTTTTCGGCCGCGTTTTTGACCGTCTCTCGTCTTCGCCGACCAAGGAAATGAGTATTGGGAGTCGACGGAAATCGACCCGACAGTTTTCACTCTCCCTGCCGTTTCATCGTTCGATGACACTCTACGAGTCAGTCGCGGACCTGCCGCTCGAAATCGAGTCCTGTTCGTTCGAGCCGCACGAGCGCGAGACGTCGAGCGATTTCACGCGCGTCACGACCGAAATCTCGCTTCGCGGCGGCGGGGAGGTCGGCAAGGGCGAGGACGTGACCTACGACGCGGAGGACCAGCACGGGTTGGCGGAGTTGGAGTTCGACCTGACCGGGACCTACACCCTCGATTCGTTCTCGGAAGCGCTATCGGACCGCGACCTGTTCCCGGTCGGACCGTCGCGCGAGGATTTCCGGCACTACCGACAGTGGGCGTTCGAGAGCGCTGCGCTCGACCTCGCGCTTCGGCAGGCGGGGACGGACCTCGCGGCCGTCCTCGACCGCACGCCGGAACCGGTGCGATTCGTCGTGAGCACGCGGCTGGGTGACCCGCCGAGCGCCGACCGGGTGCGCGAGTGGCTCGACATCGACCCCGAGTTGGGGTTCAAACTCGACGCCACGCCGGAGTGGGACGACGAACTCGTCTCGGAACTGGCCGAGACGGAACGGGTTCGAATCGTGGACATGAAAGCGGAGTACGGCGAGGCGGAGGTGGGCCAGTCTCCGAATCCCGAGCTGTACCGACGCGTGGCGGACGCGCTGCCCGAAGTCGTCATCGAGGACCCGGCGTACACCGACGAGACGGCGACCGTGCTCGATTCGGTACGCGAGCGGGTGTCGTGGGACGCGCCGATTACGGGCGTCGAGAGCGTCGAATCGCGCCCGTTCGAACCCGAGTGGTTGAACATCAAGCCCTCGCGCTTCGGAACCGTCGAGTCGCTGTTCGACGCGCTGGAATACTGTGCCGAGCACGGGATTCGGCTGTACGGCGGCGGGCAGTTCGAACTCGGCGTCGGCCGCGGACAGATTCAACTGCTGGCGTCGCTGTTCTACCCGGACGGACCGAACGACGTGGCTCCGCGGTCGTACAACGACCCCGAACCGACCGCCGGGTTACAGTCGAGTCCGCTGCCAGCGCCGACCGTCGAAGGGTTTCGGTGGGAGTAGCTCGATAAGTAGCGGAGGAAGCACCGTTTCGCGTCGATGTCGAGCGAGCGGAGAACGAAACGTGCGGCGGCGAGGGCGGGGGGCACCTAGCTCCGTCGAATCCGAAAGCGCGCGCCGCCGTCCGATCCGTCGGACACGGAGATGGACCAGCCGTGTGCGTTTGCGATGCCCTTCACGATGGACAGTCCGAGTCCTGACCCGCTCTTTGCGGTCGTGTGGCCGTGTTCGAACACGGCGTCGCGTTCCTCGGGGGGGATGCCGGGACCGTCGTCCTCGACGTAGAATCCGTCCGCGAGTTCCCCGACGCGAACGGTCGTCTCGTCACCGGCGTGTTCGACCGCGTTTCGAAACAGGTTCTCGAACAGTTCCTGCAGTCGTCCGGGGTCGGCATCGACGGTTCCGAGGGTATCCACGATGAGCGTTCGGTCCCCCGTCTCGACGTTCGACCACGCCTGTCGAACGATGGTCGGAAGTTCGACCGGTTCCGTTTCGCTGACGACCTGCCCCTGTCGCGCTAGCGTTAGGAGGTCGGCGATGAGGCTTTCCATTCGGTCGAGGGCGCTCTCCGACTTCTCGAAGTGGCGGTCCTCTCCGCGTTCTTTAGCGAGTTCGAGATGGCCCTGTGCGACGTTCAAGGGATTGCGAAGGTCGTGGGAGATGACGCTGGCGAACTCCTCCAAGCGCTCGTTCTGTCGCTTGAGCTCCTGTTTTCGCTTCTTTCGGCCGGTCACGTCACGGGCGGAGCCGAGGTGCGCGTGTTTGCCCTCGTACGTGATGATGCGCACGCTGAATTCGATATGCCTGATGTCGCCGTGTTTCGTCTCGACGCGGGCCTCGTAGTGCGGCGAGTGCTCGCCGCGGCTTCGACCGCTTGCGATGTGCTTTACCTCCTCGCGGTCGTCGGGATGTATCAGGTCCCAGATTTCCATCTCCATGAGTTCGTCGCGCGTGTACCCGGTCAAGTCACACACGCGCTGGTTGATGAACTCGAACGAGTCGTTTCGGTAGATATAGATCGCGTCGTGGCTCTGTTCGACCAGCGTTCGGTACTTCTCCTCGCTCTCCCGAAGGGCCGTTTGCGAGCTGATTCGCCGAAGCGCCTCGGCGGTGTGTGAAACCAGCAGTTCGGCCAGTTCGGCGTCGTCGTGGTCGAAGGACGCGACGTCGCGCGACCCCGCCTGAAAGATGCCCTCGTCACCGACGGGAACGCTGAGGAGCGACCGGTATTCGGCCTGTGCCGGGACCGCATCCGATTCCTCGCGCACGTCGTCGATGACGTACGTCTCGTTGTTTTGATGCGTCTTCCCGGCGATACCCTCGTTGGTCCGGAGTTTGGAGTACCCGTCGTTCGTCATACCGGTGGAAATCGCCGTCGGAACGAAGTGGTCGTCCTCGATGAGGTCGACGCCGCAGATGTCGAACTGGAGGATACTTTCCGCCGCATCGACGGTCAGGTCACAGATTTCGTCCGCCGTTTGGCACGACTCCATCTCCGATGCCACTTCGTGGAGTTCCTCGATTCGTCGTTTTTCGTCACGAAGCTCCTTCTTGACGTGTTCGTGCTCCTCGATACTTCGGAACACTCCCACGGTTCCGCGAAACACGTCGTTGTGCGTGAGCAACCCGATGCGGGCCTCGCACGGGACGGTCCTCCCATCCACCGTATGAAGCGTCGCCTGTAACTGACCGACGGCGTCGTTATCACGGATGAGGCCTCTGATGAGTTCGTCCCCGCGCTCGACGTCCTCGTCGTCCAACAGCATCGAGATGTGCTCGCCGACGAGTTCGTCACGTTCGTAGCCCGAGATATCGACGAGGGTATCGTTGACGGCGGTCATACGGCCGTTCGTGTCCAGCGTGTACACACCGTCGCCCATCGCCTGCACGATGGAACGGTAGTGGTTAAATCGCCGGTCGGTGCCGCTCGTTTCGGATGGAGAGACGATTCGTTCGACACGCTTCGCCAGCGTTTCCGGGTCGGTGTCCCCGGCCCGGAGGTACTCGGTCACACCGGCGGAGATGGCTCTGCTTGCGATTTTTTCGCTCCCGGATTCAGTACAGAGGATGTACGGAAGGTTCAATCTCGTTTGCCTGACCGCGTGCAACAACTCGATACCGTCGGAATCGGGAAGCGCGTAGGCGCTGATAACGCAGTCGATACGACGCTCCGACAGGACATCGAGTGCTTCGTCCGTGGTCCGCGCCTCCACGACGGAGAGAAAGTCGATGGCATCGGCGAGACGGTCCGGAAAAACACCCGCGTCAGAGAGGGGGTCAACGAATAGCACACGGATGTCGTCCATCATCGTTTCAACTTCTCTATCAACTATCGTATTCGTTGCCTAATAATTAGTAGTATCGAAATCCGTGGGGTTCTCCTCCCGATACCGTACTTCGCGGGGAGAGGTCGTTCGTTCGACCGAGGGAATCTCCGTTGCCCGTACCTTTTTCCTCGCGGGCGACGAGCGAACGCGCATGGAGTATACGACGCTCGGGGACACCGGAATGGAAGTCAGTCGAATCTGTCTCGGCTGTATGAGCTTCGGGTCGAGCGACTGGCGCGAATGGGTGTTGGACGAGGACGAGAGCATGCCCATCATCGAGCGGGCCATCGACCTCGGTATCAACTTCTTCGACACGGCGAACATGTACTCGAAGGGCGAAAGCGAGCGAATCCTCGGGAAGGCGCTGGAGGGCCGACGCGACGAGATGGTCGTCGCCACGAAGGGCTACTTCCAGATGGACGAAAACGACCCCAACTCCGGGGGCCTGTCGCGGAAGGCCATCGAGCAGGAACTCAATAACTCCCGCGAGCGATTGGGCATGGACACCATCGACCTCTACCAGATTCACCGCTGGGACCCCGACACGCCCATCGAAACCACCATGCGGGCGCTGGACGACGCGGTTCGACGCGAGAAGGTCCGCTATCTCGGCGCCAGTTCGATGTGGGCACACCAACTCGCCGAGGCGCTCTACACCAGCGAGCGAATCGGACTGGACCGGTTCGTCACGATGCAGAACCACTACAACCTCGCGTACCGGGAGGAAGAGCGCGAGATGCTCCCCCTCTGTAAAAAGGAGGGGATGGGTGTCATCCCGTGGAGTCCGCTGGCCCGCGGCTTCCTCACCCGTCCCTACGAGGCGTTCGAGGACACGACGCGCGGCAAGACGGACGACTACGCTCACGAGCACCCCTACGCCGAGGGTGGCGGCGAGGAAATCAACGAACGAGTGCAGGAGTTGGCCGCCGAGAAGGGCGTTACGATGGCGCAAATCGCGCTGTCGTGGCTCTTCCACAAGGACGCCGTGGACGCCCCCATCGTCGGAACGACCAGCATCGAACACCTGGAGGAGGCCGTCGAGGCGCTCGACATCGACCTCTCCTCGGGCGACATGGCGTATCTCGAAGAGCCGTACGAACCGGTTCGCGTGTCCGGCCACCAGTGAATTGAAATAGAGCACACGAAAGCGCCTCTGATTTTTGTCTTCCGTACATTTCCGACGGTGATTTTTCGTCGTCATTAGCCAGAACGGTATAAAAGCGCGGTCACATACATCCGGGTCCGAACGCGGACTCCGAGGTGACCATCGCATGCAACTCACACACGTCGTCACGCAGGTCGAACACGCGTTCGAGCCAGCGCGGGAACTACTGAAGCCGATACTGTCGAATCCGACGTTACTCGGTGCGTGGGCGCTTCTCGTCCTCGTCTGTGTCGGCGTCCTATGGTGGGACATCCGGGAGCGAAACGGGGCGCTCCCCTCGCTGATGAAGTTCGTCTGGACGCTCGTCGTGCTGTACTCCGGGCCGTTCGGACTGGCCATCTACTGGTACTCCGGACGAGCCCAGATTTCCCACGACTCGCTGTGGCGTCGCGGCTTTCGCTCGACCGCACACTGTTACTCCGGCTGCGGTGCCGGGGAAGTGGTCGGCATGGTAACCATCGCGGGCATGCTCGCGGTCGGGAGCACGCTGGTTCAGGCCGCGGGAACGTTCGCACTCGCGTACGTCTTCGGCTACGCGCTGACGGTCGGGCCGCTGATGCAGGAGGGAGAAGGCTTCCGGACGGCGTTCGCCGACGCCTTCTACAGCGAAACGCCGTCGATAACCATCATGGAAATCACGGCCATCGGCACGGACCTCCTGCTCGCCGGGGGCGCGAAGTTCGGGAGTCCCCTGTTCTGGGGGTCGCTCGCCTTCTCGCTCTCGGTCGGGTTCCTGTTCGCCTACCCGGTGAACGCCGCGCTCGTCCGCTTCGGCGTCAAGGAGGGGATGATGAACCCGAAAAAGATGGGCGAGGGAAGCGCGCACTCCGCCGACTGAACGCGGTCAGCGCTCGCCGCGGAGTCGCTCGCGTCGATTTTCGAACTCCTCCTCCGAGATGTCGCCGCGGGCGTACGCCATCCGCAGTTCGGCGAGCGCCGGGTCGGTCCCGTGCTCGCCGGAGCGGAGAACTCGGTAAGCGAGATAGCCCAGCGCGACGAGGAGACCGAGCGGGACGAGCATGACGAGCCAGCCCCACACGGGCATCGCCCCGTATCCCGGGCCGTATTGACCGCCCATCATCCACCCGCCCATCATGGGGAACGCGAACAGCATCATCGCCATCGGGAACACCAGGAGGGCGATAACGATGACGACGAGCAGTCGGAGGAACGAGTTACCGTCGTTTGCCGTGGTCATATTCGGATATAGGACGGGGAGGGAAATAGTCGTGGTGCCGCCGCGCCCCAGGGATTAACCTGCCCCACTCCGTCGGTTCGACGCATGGCCTTCGATTCCGACCGCGTTTCGACGGTGACGTTCGACTCGTACAGCACGCTGGTGGACGTGGACGCCGCCGAGAAGGCGCTCGCGGAGCGCGTCGCCGACCCGGAACCCGTCTCGAAACTCTGGCGCGCTCGGTCCCTCGAATACACCTTCGTGGGAAATCACATCGACGCGTATCAAACGTTCTACGAGATGAACCGCGACGCGCTCGAATACGCCCTGTCGGTCCACGACGCGGACGTGTCCGCGGACGAGCGCGACGAAATCCTCGCGGTCTACCACGAACTCGACGTGTTCGACGACGTTCG
Source organism: Haladaptatus sp. T7 (assembly GCF_026008575.1). NCBI lineage: Archaea > Methanobacteriati > Methanobacteriota > Halobacteria > Halobacteriales > Haladaptataceae > Haladaptatus > Haladaptatus sp. T7. The sequence continues at coordinate 172,619 of NZ_BROP01000008.1, read as the reverse complement.
AAGCGGCATCGAGCGGTTGCGGGACGGCGGCTACGACTGTTACGTCGTCTCGAACGGCAACCCCGAAATGCTCGATTCGATGGTCGAACACGCCGACATCGGCGACCTGCTTTCGGACACCATCAGCGCCGACGAGGTGAGGACGTTCAAACCCGACGCGGAACTGTACCGCCACGCCGCCGACCGAATCGGCGTGCCGGTCGAGGAACTCGCCCACGTTACGGCCGGGTGGTTCGACGTGATGGGTGCGAGACACGCCGGACTGCAGGGCGTGTGGCTGAATCGAAAGGATATGCCGTGGGAACCGTTCGACGGCGACCCCGACCTGACCGTCGAGTCGCTGTCCGAGTTCGCCGACGAACTCGGCGTATGAAATCGAACGGAACGGCGTGATTGGAGAACCGCGTGACTGGGGAACGTGTGGAGAAATGCGTGAAGAAGGAATGGGGCCGGGAAACACGTGAATTCGATAGCCTCGACGGCGACATCGATGAGGAGAACGACGATGGGGAGAACAGCGATGGTGATTGCAGTCGCTAGGGACTACCCACCCCACCGCAACCAACCCCACCGCCCGCTCCCCGAGCGAACGCAAAGCGTCCGCTCGGTCCGCTCACTTGGCCACCCCACGCCGTCGAACGGTCGGCTTCCGATTTCCAGCGGCCGCTCGTCCGGTCGATTCGGGTAGAAAAAGAGGCGAAGCGCGGGACTCACGTCCCGCGCGAAGCCGAAATCGGGGTGGATGAACCTTAGCGGTTGAAATCACGGCTGAAAGGACCGAGGAGTTTCGAACGGGAGAACGAACGCTAGAGGCGGGAAGAGGTGCAACAACAGGAATCACCGAAACGCGTCACAGTCGTCGAGCCAGCGACGCGAGCGCGTCGGACCCGCCGCGGAGAATCGGCGTGCCGTGACCCATACAGAGGAGGTCGAGCGGCGGGATGGACCCGGCGAACGCCCGGATGCTCCGTCGGATTTCGCCGGTGTCGTAGGAGTCCCACCACTCGGGCGGCGTCAGCGTCCCGTCGCGCTCCCACACGAGGTCGCCGAGGAAGCCGACGCCGAGTCCATCGTGAACGTAGGCCGTGTGCCCCGGATTGTGGCCGGGCGTGTGGTAGGCCGTGAATTCGCCGATTCGCGCGCCGTGGCCGACGGGGCGGACGTCGAACCGGGAGGGAATCGAAACGAGTCGGCGCGCGAATCGGTGAAACGCGCCCTTGTGGTGGAAAAGCGGCGGGTCGTACCGCCCGGCGAGCAGGTCGGCGTCGCGTTCGCCGACGAACACCGGCGCGTCGAGGGCAGGGAGGTCGCGGAGGCCGCCAACGTGGTCGATGTCGTAGTGCGTGAGCAGCACGCGGTCGATATCGGCGGCGTCGTAACCCGCTTCGCGGAGTTCGCGGCGCAACCCGAATCGCGGCAAGCCCGCGTCCACGAGCGTCACCTCTCCGTCGTCCACGAGGAAGGCGTTCGCGCCGACGACGGGAACCGCGAGTTCGAGCATCCACACGCCGGGAGCGAGTTGCCGGGCCATATCGGGGCGACGGGTCGCGGACACTTAATATTCGAACCCCATCGAGCGTTCGAATCGGGGCAGGGGAGGCCGAAACGCCTTCCCGCACGAAGCGCCCAGTGTGGGGCATGCGATTCGAAGCGGTCGGTGCGGGCGCGCTGGTCGAATTGCTCGCGGTCGCCGTCGGCGCGACGATTCCGCTCCCCCGAAGCGTCCGCGTCTCGGCGGCGCTGGCCCTCCTCGCCGTCGGCCTCGCGGGCGGGTACGTCGCCGGATGGTTCGCGGGCGGCAACTGGCGCGACGGATTCCGGCACGGCCTGCTGGCGGGCGCGATAGGCGGCATCGCCCTCGCCGCCGTCCTCGGCTACACCATGGCGACGCCCGGAAGCGAGGTGGGCGCGCTCTGGGGCATGAACTACCTGATAGCGACGGGCGGCATCCCGCTTTGGCTGGCCGCGTACGACGCGCAACTCGGCATCGCCCTGCCGCTCCTCGCGGGGATAATCGTCGCGCTGGAGGGCGCAATCGCGGGCGGCGCGGCGGGAACCGTGAGCGTCGAACCGCCAGCGACCTGACGCCGCTCGACGGCGGGAGGAGTCACCGCAATTCGACCGAGACGACCTTCTCGGGGTCGCGCGCGCCGAGAACATACCGAACCCGAACCCCGTCCTCTCGGGTGGCGTCCTCCTCTCGAACCATGTCGAACAGGCGAAACGAAACGACGAGGCGACCCGCCGGGAGGGTGGCGCGAAGGACCGGCCCGCGACTGGTCACGGCCACGTACGGCGGCGCGGGAACCGGTCGCGCCTGAAGCGAGAATCCGGCGGCGGTTACCGTCTCCGAGAGGAGGTCGGGGAGCCGCTCCAACAACCCCGTCTTCCGAAGCTCGCGCGAGAGCGGTCGGACGACGGAATCTCGGTCGGTCGTCGAGTTCCGGCCGCCAGTTGAATCGGGGCCGTCCGTTGAATCGGGGCCGTCCGTCGAACCGTCGTCCCACCCCTCGGCGACTCGCTTCGCACACTGCAGAAGGGTGCGGACGGTTTCTCGGCGGTCGGCGAGGAGAAATTCACGGGCGGCGCGTTCCGGCTCGGTCATCGCTCGAAGGGGCGATGGCGGGACACAAAGCCGTGTCGAACGCTACCGACCTGCACCAACAAAGCTTATATCGGAAATGGAGCAAGTGGCCGGTGGAATGAAACAAATCCTTTCCCGCGTTGGTATTGGTTCCGCTCGCGTCGATACCGTCCTCCCGAAAACCACGCTCTCGGCCGGAGAGTCGGTCGATGTCGAAGTCCGCATCGAAGGCGGCTCTTCCGAACAGGAAATTGACGCCATCTACTTCGCGCTGTTGACCCGATACAAAACCGACGACAGCGTTCGAACCGGCGTCATCGACAAGTTTCAGGTCGCCGACCCGTTCACCATCGGCCCGGACGAGGAGCGGACGTTCCACGTCACCATCGACGTCCCACTCGATGCGCCCATCACGGCCGGGCGGACGAACGTGTGGCTCGAAACCGGTCTCGATATCGATTGGTCGATGGACCCCGAGGACGAGGACCCGGTGCAGGTCGAACCCGGCCCGCGGCTCGGTGCGTTCATGGACGCGCTCGACTCGCTCGGATTCAGGCTCAGGTCGGCCGAGTGCGAGCAGGCACCGGGGTCCATCTTCCCCGGACGGTTCGTACAGGAGTTGGAGTTCGTCCCGCACGCTGGTCCGTTCGCCGGTGCGCTCGACGAACTCGAAGTCGTCCCCACGGAGACCGGAACGGGACTCGACGTGAAGCTCGAAATCGACCGCCGCGGCGGTCTGCTCTCGGAGATGGCCGACATCGACGAGCGGTGGTCGCAACTGTCGTTCACGAACGAGGATGCACGGGAGATGGAATCGGCACTCCGCTCGGAAATCGAACGGCACGCGTAAGCGACCCGTCGAAATCGGAACACCTCGAAACGAGGAGTTCCGAAAACGAGTTTCCCAAGTACGCCGCGCACGTACTCCGCTCGTGAACGACGTGAGCGAGGACGATACGAAGCCGCTACGGGTCGAAGACGCCGACGAACTCGACCGCTGTATCGAGAAACACGACCGACTGCTGGTCGATTGCTACACGAACGGCTGTGCCCTCTGTCAGGCCATCGAACCCGTCGTCGGGAACGTCGCCCGCGCGACGGACGTCGCGGTTGCGATGGTCAACCTCGGAGAGGACCTCTCGCTGGTCGAGCGATACGACATCCGGAGCGTGCCGACCCTCCTGCTGTTCGAGGATGGCGAACTCGTCGACCGAATGGCCGACGGCTTTCGGGGAACGGAGGCGGTCGTCGAATTCGTCGAAACATCGAGCGGTGCGTAATCGAAGCGATCGATACCGCGAAGCTGTTATCTGCTATCGCCGGAGGAAAACGACCGCGAAGGTGGTCACGGTCGCCAGCACGATGGGATACGCGGCACCGATGGCGGCCGCCTTTTGCAGGTCCGGTTGCGCCGTCATCCCGAGGATGGGGAGCGTGAAGGTGAACGCGCCGACGATTGCCATCGCCGCGTATCCGACGGTGATGCTCGCGCCGGAGTAGACGACGGTTTCGACCGTCTCACCCAGACGGTTGCGAGCGGAGAACACGGCGCTCGTCGCGAGGAGCGAGACGACCGGAATCGCGTAGTACACGATGGGCGGAACCGCCGGGTCGGACGCCTGACTGATGTAGTTGTACGATTGGCTCCCGATGGCGATGGGAATGAAGTGGGCGTTGTAGAACGCGAATCCGAACCACTTGAGTTTGACATCAAGGGGCCCCTCGACGTTCGCGGGACCGACGACGAACAGTGCCGCGACGAGGAGATAGCCGACGAGATACGAGAGAAGACCGAACGTGAACCCGCGAGTGCAGAACGACGCGAGTCGTTTCGACCGCATCGACTGCGGTTCGGCATCCGACGTTGCTGTTGACTCCATATCCAGTTTCGCCCGGGAGTAGTTATATAAATGTTTTTATTTGTCTGTATTAGTACCTGATTCTAGTAAACGGCATGCGCGACCTATTCAAGCGACATACCGTCTCTTGCGGCCGACAAACAGCAATATCAGTAAGGTGCTGAAAAACGGAGGGAAGAAAACGACAATTAGCACACGATAAAGAAGGAGGAGAGACGAGCAGGGTTGTGGTAACAGTTACCACGAGGCAAAAAGCCTATAAATAACCGAACGGTATCGTTTTACACAGATGGTAGTCGAAATGATTCCGCTGTTCGGGCCGGTTCCCGGTGGGATGGAACTCGCGGTGATTCTGCTCATCGCGGTCCTCCTGTTCGGTGCAAACAAGATTCCGAAACTCGCCCGTTCGACCGGTGAGGCGATGGGAGAGTTCAAGAAAGGCCGCGAGGAAGTCGAGACGGAGCTCCGCGAGATGCGCGACTCCGGCAGCGACACCGAGCAGAACCCGACGGTCGAAACCGAAGCGGACGCGTAACCGCGGATTTTGGGGGTCTGGGGGAACACCCGGCCCGAACCGGATTTTTCTGACGTCACCGACGAGAGACAGCATCGTCCGTCGGCGTGCCGAACTTGTTCGACCCGTTAGGCCACGGTGACGCCGTAAACTGTCCACTCCGACGGCGACAACCGCCGTGTCAGTCCCCGACCACAACGGAAAAGTCACTCAGCCGCAAAGCGAACGGTATGTCCGAGAACGCGACAGACGAGGAATCGGAAACCGAACCCGAGAGCGCGGAGCGGTCCGGTTCGGGACTCAAAACGCTGGTCCTCCTCGGGATTTCCTTTATCGCTGGCTATCTCGTCGGAAAGAGCCGAAACGAATCGAGCCTCGACGAGGAGTTGGGTGAGTTCAGCGGGTCCGAAAGCGGCCCGATGGAAATCGAGATTCACGATACCGACGTGGGTGCCACGGCGGAATCGGACGACGAAGAAGAGGAAGCGGAGGAATCCGCGGAAAGCGAAGAAGCGGACGGAGAGAACGAAGACGAAGAAGCGGACGACGAGACGGAATCGGACCACGAAGAAGAGGAAGAGGAAGAGGAAGAAGAAGAGTAGTTCAGTACCCGGAGGCGTTGCCGTCCTTTCGCGGTTCGGTCGCACCGGAGAGGACGCCGTTGTCGTTTCTCACTATCTGTGCGCCGCCGAAGAGCACCGGCGCGAGAACGCGCACGTCGTGGCCCTTCCGCGTGAGTTTCGTGGCGAGGTTGCCGTCCATTCTCCCCTCGATGGCGAGGGTGCCATCCTCCCGATAGCGCCAGCGCGGTAGGTCGAGCGCGGCCTGTAATGGCAGGTCGTAGTCCACGATATTGGAAACGACTTGGACGTGGCCTTGCGGTTGCATGTAGCCGCCCATCACGCCGAAGGCGGCCCAGTCGTCATCGTCGAACTTGGCGAGCGCGGGAATCAGGGTGTGGAACGGGCGCTTTCCGGGTTCGAGGTGGTTCGGGTGGCCGGGGTCCAGCGAGAAGGACGCGCCGCGGTTCTGGAGCGCGATGCCGGTATCCCCGGCGACCAGCCCGGAGCCGAACCCGGCGAATCGGGAGTTGATGAATGAGACGACGTTGCCCTCGTCGTCGGCGACACAGAGGAGGACGGTATCCGCGTCCTCCGCGTTCGCGTCGGGCACGCCGAACGAAACGTCGTGGTTCGCGCTCTCGCCGACGTGTTCTGCTCGTTTCTTCGCCCACGAGTCGGACGCCAGCGGTGGAACCTCCTCGTACTCGGGGTCCGTGATGTAGCGGTGGCCGTCGTGGAACGCGAGTTTCATCGCCTCTGCGAAGTAGTGAACCCGTTCGGGCGAGTCGATGGGGTGGTCGCTCGCGCCGAGTTCGTCGGCGATGTTGAGCGCCTCCAGCGCTATGAGGCCCTGATTGTTCGGCGGCAGTTCGTAGATTTCAGCGCCGTTGTACGTCGTCGAAACCGGGTCGGGAAACTCGGGTTCGAACGCCGCGAGGTCCTCCACGGTGAGGAAGCCGCCCTGCGATTGTACTTCCTCGGCGATTTTCTCGGCGATGTCCCCCTCGTACAGGACGTCCGCGCCCTCCTCCGCGATTCGACGGAGGCTCTCGCCGAGGCGGGGAAGCGTCATCGTCTCGCCCGCTTCCGGTGCCTTTCCGTCCTTCAGGTACGCCTCGCGGGCGTGGTCCGTTTTGAAGAGAGTCTCCGCGCCGACCCAGTGGGAGGCGATGACTTCCGAGACGGGATAGCCGCCGATGGCGTAGTCGATGGCGGGTTGGAGCGCGTCTTCGAGCGATAGCTTCCCGAAGCGCTCCACCGTCGCTTCCCACCCGCGGGCGGTTCCGGGGACGGTGACGGCGTGCGGGCCGAGGAACGGCATGCCGAGGTCGTCCGTGTCCTCGGTGCCGTCCACGGCGTACCCACGGTTCTCGGGGTACCACTCCGACGGGTCATCCTGCGCTTTTAACGAGGCGCGGACGTTTTCGATGGTCGCCTCGGCGGGCGCGCCGCCACAGCTTCGCATCGCGCCGACGTCGCCGTCCGCGGTGCGATACAGCGCGAACACGTCGCCGCCGAGTCCGGTACTCGTCGGTTCGACGACGTTGAGCGCCGCGGCAGTGGCGACGGCGGCGTCGAACGCGTTCCCCCCCTGCTGCAGAATCGAGACACCCGCTTGCGAAGCGAGCGGTTGACTGGTAGCGACGACACCGTTCGGCGCGTAAACGGTCGAACGCCGCGAAGTAAACCTATCCAAATCGGGTTGCGTCATACCATGACATACTCGGATGCAACCCTAAAGTACCCCCCAAATAGGTCCGGGGTGGCCCTTATCGGAGTGTGAGATAACCACACGCATATGACTTTCTCGATCTGCGTCCGGGAGGAAACCGACGAAGGGACCAGTTTCGGCGTCGCCGTCGCCACCGACGCGCCCGCGGTCGGCGCGCTCGCACCGTACGTCACCCACGACGGCGTTATCAGCACGCAGAGTTTCGTCAACGTTCGCCTCGGCAGGCGGGGCGTCGCGCTCCTGCCGGACCTCGGCGTGGACGACGCGCTGGCCGGACTGCTCGAACAGGACGACCACAGCCACCTCCGACAGGTGCACGGACTCGACGCGCGGGGAAACGCCTTCGCGCACTCCGGCGACGGCTGTGACGGCTGGTTCGGCCATCAGGTTCACGATGAGAAAGACCTCACGGTCGCCGGAAACATGCTCGTCGGCGAGGAGACGCTGGACGCGCTGGCCGAAAAATTCGCCGCGGGCAACGAGGAGGGGAACGAGGAAGAGGACCTCGTTTCCCGACTCATCGACGCCCTCGCGGCGGGGAAGGAAGCGGGGGGCGACAAGCGCGGTCACACCTCGGCGACGGTGATGGTCAAAGCGCCGCGAACGACGGCCTATCACGACTTGCGAGTCGATGCACACGAGGAGCCGATAGCGGAACTCCGGCGCGTCTACGAGACGACGAAAGCGGCGAGCGACGGCTTCAGCGAGTCCTCGAAGGAACGGATTTTCGACTGAATCGGGCGGAAAGCGGGTCGATTCGGGTCGCCGTTCGCACGGTATCGGAGTTCTCAGCTCACCAAGACTTATCCTTCCCATCCCCCTCTGTGCCGATAACGATGGGACTGTTCAAGAACATCGGCCGGAAAGTCGAGGAGTTCAAACAAACCTCCGAGGCGGTCGCGGCCGAAGAGGCGAGTTACGAGTGTACGGACTGCGGAAAGCGCCTCTACACGAGCCACGACGGCTGCCCGGAGTGCGGCGGAACCGTGGTTCCGGTGGCAGAGGAATCAGAAACGACAGACGAGAGCGAATCGAAACCGACAGACGAGAGCGAATCCGAAACGACAGACGACGAGTAGGGACGGTCAGCAGTCGGTCCGGAAGGACCGGACGCGGCGTCAGCCGTTGTACGGTTCTTCAGCGGACGCCCCTGCTATCGCAGTCGAGACGACGGTTCCGTTCCGGTCCAACGTGAGGGAGAGGGTTTCACCGTCCAGATTCGCGTCCACACCCAGTCGGAGCGGGTCCGTGGACAGCACCGTCTCGCGGCCGGGCGCGCAAAACTCCAGCGTCCAGAACGGAGTGGTCAGGACATCGACGCCGCGCTCGTAGTAGAAACTCGTCACGGCGGGATGGCTGGCGAGGAACATCCCGACCGGAATCCCGTGGTGGAACCCGCACCGACGACAGCGGCCGTGGTAATGGTAGTGTTCGGGTTCTTCGGGAACGGTCTCGATTCTCCCCTCGACGTACCCCTGACACTCCGAACAGATTCCGCGACGGGTGAGCGACCCCCACTGGTTTTCGAGAAATGCGATTCGTTCGACGATTTCCGTCTCGCTTCCCTCCGGATGCGATTCGAGAAGACTCGGCGGTATCGAAAGCGGAACGGAATGCTCGTCGATTCCACACGAGAGCCACAGGATGCCGCCCTCGTAGCGGAGTTGCAGTGGGTCGTCACAGCGACGACAGTGGCCGGGTGCGTCTATCGGTCCCCACGCCCGCTCGGTGTCGAAGACGCCGGAAGAGATGGCCGAGACGACCGACATCCCGATACGCGAGAGTCTGTACCCCGGCGAACCCTTCACGACGAGGCCCCCGAGTTGGTCGAGGTGGTAGTTGAAGTTTCCGTTGTCACGGATTCCGACGACCTCCCGAAGTTCGCTGTACGCGAGCCACGGGTCGGTCGGCGAATCGCCGTGTGCGTCCGCCAGCGCTCGCAGGATTTCGACCCGAGTCGAGTTGCTCACCGAGTCGAAGACCCCGGTCGTGTTCGGTTCGCCGTCGCTCATCGTTCGCAGCTTCGTCCCTCGAAAGGAAAACGTTAGTGTCAGTTCTGTCGGAGGAATTCGTTGCTCCGAACGAATATTTCGTCGTCAGTCGAACTGACAGATGAAGTCGAACCACCACAACCCATGAACGAACGACAACGACAGCGGCTCCTCGACCGGATTCAGCGTCCATCGGCGACCGTCGGAAAGCAGATGGTCGACGAACTCACGATACAGGGAACGACGATAGACGTCCAAGAGTTCGTCTTCGAGTGCAAGCGCCTCGAAGCGATTCCCGAGAGCGAACGCGATGCCATCGAGGAGATGAAGACGAAACTCAAACGCGAGCGTCTCGCCCGAAAACAGCGAATCGACCGTGGAGAGATAGCGGTCGAGGAGGGAGAGCGACTCGTTCGGAGCATCCACGGCATCGACCGCGCCCTGACCGCACTGGAGGGGTTGGACTCCCCGAACATCGAGGAGGAGGTGCGACTGAAGAAACTCAAGGATGCGAGGGAACTCATCTCCCTCATCAGACAGCGGCCATGAGGAATCGCCACGAAGCGCTTCAGCACCGAGTTTTCGTCGTCCCCGGTCCGGCGTGATGACCGGACGCCGGACGGTGGATGACAGATACGTCCGGCCGAGGGACGAACGACGAAGAGAATCCGCGATTTCGTCAGGAATCCTGCGAAGTAACGCGGTGGCACGCCGCGGCGTGTCCGTCTCCCGCGTCGGTCGGCTGTGGCGTCTCGTGTTCGCACGGCGACGGAAACGCGTTCTCGACGATTTCGTTCGCGCGTTCGTGGTCGGCGGCGGCCAACGCGTCCGCCGCCGAGCGAACGGCCTCGCCCGCGTCCGACGGCAAGGCCTCCGGGTCGCCCGGAAGCAGTTGCGCCACGAGGTACGACGCCACGCTCGAATCGTCCGTCTCGCGCCCCTCGGCTTCGAGACGGGTCCGCGCGGCGTCCGGGTCGAGTTCGCCCGAGAGCACGTGGTTCCTGAACGCGAAGGCCGCGCGGAACGCCTCGTCGGTGCCCACCCAGTCCTCGGGCGGAATCACCATCGGACAGCGCGTGTGGAACCGACAGCCGGACGGCGGGTCCAACGGCGACGGAACCGACCCTTCGAGGATGATTCGCTCGTCGCGGTCCGCCGGGTCGATGCGGGGCACCGCCGACAGCAGCGATTTCGTGTACGGATGCTGTGGATTCTCGTAGAGTTCCGCGACGGGTGCGGTCTCCACGATTCGACCGAGGTACATCACGGCCACCCGGTCGGCGACGTGGCGCACGACCGAGAGGTTGTGCGCGATGAACACGAGCGACAGGCCGAGGTCGTCCTGAAGTTCGTCCAGGAGGTTGAGAATCTGGGCCTGCACGGACACGTCCAGCGCCGAAACGGGTTCGTCCGCGATTATCAGTTCGGGCTCGAGTGCGAGCGCGCGGGCGATACCGACGCGCTGCTGTTGTCCCCCCGAGAACTGGTTCGGGTAGCGTTCGATGTGTCCGGCCTTCAATCCGACGCGCCGGAGGAGGTCTTTCGTCCGCTCCAGTCGGCCCTCGTCGCTGTCGCCGATGCCGTGGACCTCCATCGGCGCGGTGATGATTTCGCCGACCGTCTGGCGCGGATTCAGCGACGCCAGGGGGTCCTGGAATATCATCTGCAGGTCGCGCCGGTACGGTCGCATCTCCTGCTGTGAGAGCTCGGAGAGGTTCGTCCCGCGATATTCGACCGACCCGTCGGTCGCGTCGTGCAGGTTGAGAATCGTCCGACCGAGCGTCGATTTGCCACAGCCGGACTCTCCCACGATGGCGAGCGTCTCGCCCTCGGTGACCGTCAGATCGACGCCATCGACGGCGCGGACGCTCGCCGTGTCGCCGACCAGTCTGTCGAGGACGCCCCCCGACTGGTCGAAGTGCTTTTTCAGGCCGCGAACGGCGAGCAACGGTTCGGTGTCGGACGTCTCGTCTGCGCTCGTTAGCTGCATGCTCATAGTCGTTCCTCCGTGGGTCCGCGGCGCAGACACGCCGCAACGTGGTCGTTCGATTCGCCGTCCGTGTCAGCATCGACCGGTCGGAAGTCCGGGTCGATTTCGTAACACTCCCGCGTGGCTTCGGGACAGCGCGGCGCGAAGTGGCACGCGAAGGGGATGTCGATGAGGTCGGGGACGTTCCCGTCTATCGGTTCGAGGCTGTCCATCGGCGCGTCGAGACGCGGCGTACTGGCGATGAGGCCTTGCGTGTAGGGGTGTTGTGGATTACGGAACAGTTCGGTCGCGTCGGCGCGTTCGACGATTTCCCCGGCGTACATCACGTTCACCCGGTCGCACACCTCGGACACGACCGCGAGGTCGTGCGTGATGAGCAGAATCGACGTGTCGAAGGCGTCCTTCAACTCCCGGAGTTCGTCGAGGATTTGGGCCTGAATCGTCACGTCGAGCGCCGTCGTCGGCTCGTCCGCGATGAGCAGGTCCGGTTCGGCCGCCAGCGCCATGGCTATCATCGCCCGCTGGCGCATACCGCCGGAGAACTCGTGGGGGTAGTCGCTCGCCCGCGTCTCCGGCTCCGGAATCTCGACGCTTTCGAGCATCTCGATGGCCCGTCGCCACGCTTGGCCGTTCTTCGAGGACCCGACGAGTTTGCGCTTGAGTTCCGCCGGGAGCCTCACCGACTCGCCGACGGGTTGGTGGAGTCGGACCATCTCGGCGATCTGCTCGCCGACGGTCAGCGTCGGGTTGAGGCTGTTCATCGGGTCTTGGAACACCATCGAAATCGTCCCGCCGCGGATTTCACGGCGCTTCGATTCGGGCAGGTCGAGCAGCGACTCCCCGTGGAGTCGGATGTCGCCCGACGCGATTTCGCCCGGTTCCTCGACGATGCCCATGATGCTCTCCGCGAGGACGCTCTTTCCCGACCCGCTTTCCCCGACGAGACCGACGATTTCGCCGGGTTCGATGCGCAAGTCCACCTCGTTCACCGCGTCCACCGTCCCTCTGGGGGTCGGGAAGCGGGTGTGAAGCCCGTCGACTTCGAGGACGGTCATCGGCTCTCGACCTCCCCGTCGCTCACGTCGAAGATGTCGCGGAGACCGTCGCCGAGCATGTTGAACGCGAGGACTACCAGCATGATGGCGAGGCCGGGCATGACGCTTATCCACCACGCCTCGCCTATGAACTGACGCCCGTCCGAGAGCAACAGCCCCCACGTCGGCGTCGTCGGTTTGACGCCCAGACCGAGGAACGAGAGGCCCGCCTCGGCGAGGATGGCGAGCGGAATCATGAGCGTCGCCTGCACGATGAGCGGCGCGACCGCGTTCGGCAGGATTTCCCGCGTCATGATTCGCTTGTCGGTCATGCCGATGGCGCGGGCCGCCATGACGTACTCCTCCTCGCGGAGCGACAGCACCTCGCCCCGAACGAGGCGGGCGAAGTCGTCGATGTACGCGATACCGATGGCGATGACGACGTTCGTGATGCCCAACCCGCCGGAGATGGCGATGATACCGACCCCGAGGATGAGTTCGGGGAACGCCCACTGAAAGTCGACGTAGCGCATCAGCACGCTATCGACCCAGCCGCCGTAGAATCCGGCGAGGAGGCCGATGGACGTGCCGAGCGTGAACGCCACGGCGACCGTCGAGAGGGCCACGAGCAGCGAAACCCGCGCACCGTAGATCATGCGCGAGAGGATGTCGTGCCCGAACGAGTCCGTCCCGAGCGGATGCCACACGGATTCGGTTCCGGGCGCGCCGTCGTAGTTGCCCACGGAGTGGGAGTTCGGCGCTTTCATGAAGCCGAACGTGGCCTCGGGGTCGTGGGGTGCGACGACCGGCGCGAAGATTGCGACGAAGACGAACAACAAGACGACCACGGCACCGAACAACGCCATCTTGTCGGCCAGTAGCCCCTCGACGAGGCGTTGGCGCGTCGATTTGTGTTCCTCGTAGTGTTCTTCCTCCCGATATTCTGGCGGGACGTCGATGGGTCCCGATTCAACAGGAGCGCCGGACTCGGTGGTCGCATTGTGGCCGACGTTCGAATCGGTGTGTTCCGTCATTGGTTCCCTCCGTAGCCGATGCGCGGGTCGATGACGGTGTACACGAGGTCCACCGCGAGGTTCGTGAACACCATCACCGCGGCGACGATGAGGATGACCGCTTGCGTCACCGGGTAGTTACGGTCGAGCATCGAATCCACGAGCAGTCTGCCGAGTCCCTGAATCCCGAAGACGAGTTCGACCGTGACGCTGCCGACTAACACCAGCGCGAGTTGAATCCCGGCGACGGTGATGACGGGGATGAGCGCGTTCTGGAGCGCGTGTTTGAACAGCATCACGCGACCGTTGACGCCCTTCGCTCGGGCGGTTCGCATGTACGGTTCGTTCAGCACTTCCAGTAACGACGAGCGCATCATCCGCATGACGACGGCGGCGTACGGCAGGCCGACCGCGATGCCGGGGAGTAGGACGCTCTCCAGCCACGGGACGAGTCCCTCGCTCGGCGGCGTGTAGCCGAAGACGGGAAGCAGGTTCAGCCAGACGCCGAACACCAGCGCGAGCAGGATGCCGACGAAGAACGCGGGCATGGAAACGCCGAGGAACGCCGTCACCGTCGCCGCGTAATCGACCGGTTCGCCCTTGCGCGTGGCGCTGATGATTCCGGTCGGGATGGCGACACCGAGGCCGATGATGATGGCGAGAATCGCGATGGAGAGCGTCTTCGGTGCGGCCTGCGAGACCAGCGTCGAAACCGGCTGGCCGGTGCTCAGGCTCTGGCCGAAGTGTAGCGTGAGCATCTCCTTCAGCCAGTCGAAATACTGGACGTACAGCGGCTGGTTCAGGCCGAGTTTCGCCCGCAGCGCCGCAACCGCTTTCGGTGTCGCTTCCTGCCCGAGCATGGTCCGAACCGGACCGCCCGGAATCAGGCGCAGGCCGAAGAAGACCGTGGTCGCCACCAACCACATGATAAAGATGGCGTGTGCGACCCGCTTTGCGACGTACTGGCGCATCTATTCCTCGACCCACGTCGTGTGGAAGTTACGCATGAACGGGATGTGGGTGAATCCCTTCATGTTCGAGCGTTTCGCCGCGATGTCGTTCTGGTGCATCAGGTAGGCGTGCGGGACCTGCTTGATGAGGTGGTCTTCGAGTTCCTGCAGGAGCTTCTTGCGCTCGTCCCGGTCGAGCGCTTTCCGCTGTTCTGCGAGCAGGTTGTGTGCCTTGTCGTCCTCGAAGTTCACCCAGTTCCACGCGCCCCCGTCGTCGGGCTTACGGTAGAAGTTCCAAAGCGACTGCTCCGGGTCGGGGTCGCCGACGCTGCCGCTGATGGTCGTGTCGTAGTTACCCTTCTCGTAGCGTTCCCAGTAGGACGAACTCGTCACCTGTTCGATGCTCACGTCGAATCCGGCCTTGTTCAGCTGTTGGCGCATTGCCTTCGCACCGCGGAGACTGCTTTCGGTCGTCAGGATGGAGAAGGACGCCCCTTCGGCACCCGCCTCCTTGATGAGCTGTTTGCCCGCTTCGGGGTCGTACTGCTGGTCGGTCGGCTTGTCGTCGCGCCAGACCCAGTTCGTCGCCTTGTTGATCGGACCCGTGTCGGGGAGCGCGTTGCCGAAGTAGGCCGCATCCACGTACGCCTGATTGTCGATGGATTTCGCGATACCCATGCGGGCCTTCTTCGAGTCGAACGGCTTCCGACGCTCGTTCATGGCAAATCCATACCAGTTGATTCCCGGCGCTTCCAGTTTCGTCACGCCGCTCGCCGACTCGACCTTCTTCACGTTCTGGAGGGGCACGAGGTTGGCGAAGTCGATGTCGCCGCTCCGAAGCGCGTTCACGAGCGTCGCGGGTTCGGGAATCGGCTTGATGTCGATGCCGTCCAAGTACGGGAGCGCGTTTCCGTCGCTGTCGGTTTCGAAGTAGTCCTCGAACGCGTCGAGGGTGATACCGGAGCCGATTTCGTGTTTCGAGACCTCGAACGGACCGGTCCCGACCGGCGTCACCTTGTACTGGTCCGCGCCCATCTTTTCGATAGCCTCCTTGTTGACGATGGTCGCGGCGCGGCCCGGTCCGCGCGTGAGGTAGACGAGGGCGGGTGCCATCGGTTCCTCGAAGTTGAGTTCGACCGTGTGGTCGTCCTTGACCACGACGCCGCCATCGTCCACCGGCTTGAGCGACCCGAGTTTCGAGGCGGCGGGAGCTTCCTCCGAAATCGTCCGATTGATGGTGTATTTCACGTCCTCGGCGGTGAAGTCGGTGCCGTTGTGGAACTTCACGCCCGTACGCAGGTCGAAGGTGATCTTCTTCCCGCCGTTGCTGACCTCCCAGTCCTTGGCGAGGTCGCCCCGAATGGTCAGATCCTTTTTGAGCGTGACGAGGCCGTTGAACACGTTGGCGGCCACCTGGAAGTACTGGCCGACGCTGATGTACGGCGGGTCGAGCACGTCGATGCTGCCGGTGAACCACCCGGCCGTCAACCGTCCACCGCGCTGGTCGTCCGAGGGAACGTCGGTCGTGCCGTTGCCACCGTCGTCGGTTCCACCATCGCCACCGCTGCCACCGTCGCCGTTGTCGTCACCGCCGCTCGTACAACCGGCCAGGCTAGTGATACCTGCCGCACCGAGCAGTTTGACGGTCGTCCGGCGGTCGATAACCGGGCCACTGAGGGCTTCGTCCGAAATTTTGCCACTGTTTCCCATGGTAGTATGGTACAGATGAACAGCCCCCTTCGTTGGATACCCGTATAGATTCGGTTGTCAAAGAATCGAATATGAAAATGATAGAAACATACAATATATGATGCAGAAGGATAACTAGAGTGGATACAAAGGTTCAACACATTCGGTTTCCTCGATTGTAGTTATGCGAGAAGTGACGCTTCGGATACGTCACCACGGCGAGCCGGAGAGCGACATCAGCGCCGATTACCCGGCCATCACGATTCGCTCCGTCTCGTCGATGACGGGAAGCGCCGCGGAGCGAAAACGCATCATCGAAATAACCGGCCCGGAAACGTCGATTGCGGGCTTCCTCGACGAGTTCGAGGCCGCGGAACCCGTACTGGACGTGGACGCGTTGACGCCGCTCGACGTGCCGCGAGTCCTCGTCGCCGTCACCATCGACAGCTACCAGTGGGACAGCATCTCACAGCGGTTGACCGACTTGGGCGTCCACTACCGAACCGGAGCGACGATAGCCGCCGGGTGGGAACGCTGGACGTTGTATCTGGACGACGCGGACGACCTAAACGAAATCGTCGAGTCGCTCGAACGCGCCGGGAACGAGACCGACCTCGTTCGAAACGTCGAACTCGGGACCGTCGCAGAACAGGAGCAGTTGGAGTTCTCGCGCGTCGTCCACGAACTCACGGGACGACAGCGAGAGGTGCTCGGTACGGCCATCGACCTCGGCTACTACCGACCGAAGAAGGAGACCAGCATCGAGGACATCGCCGATACCGTCGGCATAGCATCCACGACGGCGTGGGAACACCTCGCCCGTGCGGAGCGGAAGGTGATGGAGGAGGTCGGCAAGCACGTCAACTCAAACCAACTCTGACCCCGCTCGAAGCGAGAGCAAGACGCCGAGTAGGGACGCGACCGTCGCGAATCCCGCGAGGACGAGGAACAGGACCGTCGGCGAATAGTACTGGAGCACGTAGCCAGCGACTGCCGCACCGAGCGCGCCGATTCCGAACACGCCGAGATAGGTGTAACCGTATGAAAGACCGCGGGCGTCGGGCGGCGTGAACTCGGCGACGGTCGCCTGATACAGCGGTTGCACCGCGAACAGCCAGAATCCGAGCGCGAAACTGACGACGAGCAGGGGGACGAGCCCGGCGTCCGCGGCGGGGACGAACACGAGCGCGATGAGCGCCAACGTGCCGAAGGCGACCGCGATGGCGGCGGTGTTTTCCACGCGGTCGGTGAGTTTGCCGCCCGCGAACTGTCCGACCATCCCGACGGTGAGGAGTCCGGCGTAGAGGTAGCGCGCCGGTTCGAGCGATTTTCCGGCAACGTCGATGGGCGCGAAGAGCGAGAGGCCCGAGAGGAGGTCTGGGAGGAAGGTCAATACGCCGCGGTAGTACAGTCCGGAGAGCATGACGACGCCGAAGACGGCGACGAACCAGCCCGAAAAGAGCGACCGAGAGGCGGAAAGGAGGTCCGAAATCGAGGTGAGGCCGCCGTCGGTACGGGTGGTTCGCTCCACGCTCGAATCCCGCGCACGCGTTTCCGTCTCGACCGCCGCCGTCTCGTCGATGGACGTTCGAAACGCGACCACGGCGGCGACGAGGGCGGGAACCGCGAGGACGGCGACGACGGTCCGCCAGCCGAACGCGAGCAGGAGGAGCGTCGTCGCCAACGGGCCGAAGGCGATACCGACGTTTCCGGCGATGCCGTGGTACGCGAAGGCGCTCCCCTGGTCGTCGGGTTCGATGCCGGTGCTCAGCAACGAGAGGCCGGACGGGTGATAGACGCTCGCCGCCGTCCCCCACAACAGGAGCGCGAGCGCGATGACGGGGAGCGTCGGGGCGAACGAGAGGAGGAGAAACGACCCACCCATGCCGAGCAGACAGACGACGATGAGTCGGCGGGAGCCGTAGCTATCGGAGAGGACGCCGCCGGGCAGCGCGCCGATGCCGAACAGCGCGTAGCCGAGCGAGAGGACGACCCCGAGCGTGGCCTTCGACGCGCCGAACTCGACGAGCCAGACCGGGATGAGGATGGGAAGGGAGAGTTCGTAGGTGTGAACCATCGCGTGGGCCAGCATGGTCAGGCCGAGGATGGTTCGGTCGTTTCGCTTCACTGGAGACACCCTAGCCGGTCCCGACTATAAACGGTCGCCCGAATCGAGCCGGATTTTACAGAAACGACCGTGATAATCGACAGAACAAAGAGACGAGAGCGGGTGGATTCGAGTAGCATGACAGGCCTCGACGACGGTGCGGGAGAGACGACGAGCGAAGCGCTGGTTTCCGTCCTCGAATCGCTGGGCGTGGAGTACGTGTTCGGCTATCCGGGCGGGCGCGTCATCGAGTTGCTCGACGACCTCCCCGAGTCGAGCGTGGACGTGGTTCGCCCGCGCGACGAACGCGAGGGAAGCGTGATGGCCGAGATGTACGGCCGCCTCCACGGCAAGCCCGCCGTGCTGGCCGGACAGGGACCGTGGATAGGGAGCCTCGGCGTCATCGGACAGATGGAGGCCCGGCTCGCCTCCTCACCGATGGTGGTCTTGACCGAAGCGAGCGAGCGCGGCGACTACTCGACGCTCGCGCCCTATCAGCAGTCACGCGGCGACTACGGCGGGCTCTCGCTCCCGAAGATTCTGGACGGCGTGACCAAAGAACACTGGTTCCCGCGCACGCCGACCGAGACCATACGAAGCGTCCAACTCGCGTTCAAACACTCGACGGCGGGCCGGTCGGGACCGACGGCCGTCATCCTCGACGGCAACGCCATTACGGATGACGTCCCCGAAAACCCGATACCGCCTGTCTGGGACAGCGAGGAGCAGGTTCGAAACTGGGAGTCCAAGCCGACCGACCGCGACGTGAGCGCGGCGGTCGAGGCACTCGAATCCGCGGAGCGTCCCGTTATCATCGCCGGGAACGGCGTCCACTCGGCGGGAGCCTACGACGAACTCCGGGACGTCGCGGATGCGTACGATGCAATCGTTACGACTTCCTATCTCGGCAAATCGACGATTCCCGAGACGCACGACCTCGCGGCGGGCGTCATCGGCTCGTTCGGCCACGAAGGCGCGAATCGGGTCGTCAGCGAGGCCGACACCCTGCTCGTCGTCGGCTGCCGGATGAACCCGATGGACACCAACTGGCAGGCACCCTCGTTCATCCGCCCGGACGAACAGACCATCATCCACGCCGACATCGACACGCGAAACGCGGGCTGGGTGTACCCCGCCGACGTGGGACTCATCGGCGACGCGAAGGAGAGCCTTCGGGCGCTATCGGACGCCGGGAGCGCCGACAACGACTGGGCGCGCGACCGGGCGGAAACCGCGCGGGAGTCGTTTTTCACCGAGACGTGCGAGAGCGACGCCTCGCCCATCAAACCGCAGCGCGCAGTGAAGGAAATAGAGGCGATGGTGGACGAGGACACCATCGTCACGGCCGACTCGGGCAACAACCGATTCTGGCTATTGAACTACCTCCAGACGCCCGCCGTTCGGACCTACTTCGGGTCGGGAGGCGTCGGCGGGATGGGGTGGTCCGCCCCGGCCGCCGTCAGTGCCGCCATCACCACCGACAAGGACGTCATCGGCGTCGCGGGCGACGGCGGCTTCACCATGACCATGACCAGCGTCGAAATCGCCGTCGAGAACGGCGTCGCGCCGACGTTCGTCGTGCTGAACGACACCAGTCTCGGCATGGTGCGCCAGATGCAGGAGGAGGACGGCGACATCGCGGGCGTCGAATTCCACGATACGGATTTCGTCACGGTCGCCGAGGGCTTCGGCGCGGACGGGACGCGGGCGGTGACCCCCGAAGAACTCGCCGACGCGCTTCGAACGGGGAAGGAAAGCGACGTTCCGTTCGTCATCGACGCGCGAATCGACCGCGAGGAGGACATGGCCGAACAGTTGGAATCCTCGTTCTACGCCGAAACGGGCGGATTACACGAGTAAAGTCATCGGTGTTTTTCCGCGCGATTTCGTCGCGCTTTCGGACGAACTCGGCGGGGTCGGTTTCACCCTTCGCGGCGAGTTCCCTCGCGGACTGGAGTTGCGAATCGACGACCGTCTTCTGCTGGCGCGACCACTCCTCGTCGTCGTGGGTGCGAACGTACTCGGCCCACTGCTTGATGAACGCTCGTCGTTCTTCGGCGTCACGCGCTTTGGAGTTCGTCATAGTATCGTTTCACTCCGAGTTCGTTGACGTGACGTTCGAGTCGGTCCTCACCTAGTTTCATCGAACGGAAATTCCGCGCCATCACGTAAGAATGTACGGCGGTTTTCGAACCCCGTCACGAAAAAACAGGAAGGAAACCTTTTCTTGCCAGCCAGAGAGTAAAAAACCATGGCGCAAAGCGAGACGGTGCTCGTCACTGGCGGGACAGGCTTCATCGGGTCGTACACGGCAAAGGAACTGCTCGACCACGGCCACGACGTGGTCGCCTACGACCTTTCGACGGACACGCGCATCTTGGAGAAACTCGGCATCGCGGACGACGTGGAGATTCGCCGCGGCGACATCACCGACTCGACGGACGTGTTCCGCGCGGTGCGCGAGACGGGTGCGACGCGAATCGTTCACCTCGCGGCGCTACTCACGACGACGGCGCGCGAGAACCCTCGCCTCGCCATCGACGTGAACGTTCGCGGCACGAACACCATCTTCGAGGCGGCGCGCACGTTCTCCGACCAAGTGGAGCGCGTGGCGTGGGCGTCCAGCGCCGCCGTGTTCGCGCCGCCCGCGAACTACGACGACGACTGGGTGACCGAGGACGACCTCGTGTACCCCGATACGCTCTACGGCGCGAGCAAGGAGTTCAACGAGCATCAGGCGAAGGTGTACTTCGAGGACCACGACCTGTCGCACGTCGCGCTCCGACCGACCGTCGCCTACGGTCCGTACCGCGAAACGGGTGGCTCTGCGTTCCTCGCAAATATCATCGAAAAGCCCGCGCTCGGCGAACCGTTCAGCGTCGAGTACGGTGATCAAGTCATCGACTGGCAGCACGTCGAAGACATCGCACAGGCGTTCCGCCGCGCGGCGTTCACGCCGGACGAGGACCTGAACCAGCGCGTCTACAACGTTCGCGGCACCGTGGCGACGATTCGTGAGGCCGCCGAGACGGTCGAGAAAATCGTGCCCGACGCCGACTTGGAGGTGTCCGACGAGGGCGAACTCCCGTGGACCCAGAAGCTCGACATGACCGCGATTCAGGAGGATTTGGGTTACGAACCGCGCTACGACCTGGAGAGCGGGTTCCGGTCGTACATCAACGTGCTCCGCGAGGAGAACGGACTGGAGACGGTCTGAGGGGACGAATCGAACGACGGAACTGCTTTTTGCGACCGTTTCCAAGTACGTCCCAATGCTCGGCATCGAGATGGGATGGCGACGACTGCTGTTCGCCAACTGGCCGGTCGAACCGGAAATCGTGGAGCGAGGACTTCCGGAAGGGTTGGAGGTGGACACGTACGACGGGAAAGCGTGGCTCAGCGTCGTTCCCTTCACGAACGTCGCGGTTCGTCCGCGGGGGCTTCCCGCCGCCGTCGGCGTGTCCTTGCCCGAACTCAACCTCCGAACCTACGTCACCGTTCCGGGGGAGGACCGACCCGCCGTCTTCTTCTATAGCCTCGACGCGGACGGTCTGCTGTCCGTGCTCGGTGCCCGTCTCGCCTTCGGACTGCCGTACTACAACGCGACCATCGAGATGGCGGAACGGGACGGTGCAGTTCGCTTCCGGAGTCGTCGCGCCCATCCCGGCGACCAACCACTGCGATTCGATGCGCGCTACGAACCGACCGGGGAGCGACTCGACACCGGTCCCGATTCGCTGGCGACGTTCCTCACCGAGCGCTATCGGTTCTACGTCGGCGGGCGGGACGGGAAAATAGGGTACGCGAACGTGGACCACGACGTGTGGTCGCTGTACCCGGCGACGGTCGAGTTCGGCGTGAACGAGAGTTTCCGGGCGAACAACTTCGCCCACCCGGACGGGGACCCGATTTGCTACTACAGCCCCGGTGTTGACATCGTATCGTCCCGTCGGAAGTGGCTCTGAGTCCGAGTGCCGTCGGACTTCACTGCGTTTGGCTGTACTTCTCCACCCACTCCTGTAGCGTGATGCCCATCGCGGACTGGGTGATGGCGTTCGAACTCGCCGAGTTCGCGCTCTTGACGAGTTCGGCTTCCAGCGTGCGGGTCGGAATCTCGCCGAGGAAGTGCGGAATCGCGCGCTGGACCGAAATCGGACAGCCGACCTCGTGGGCCAGCGCGTACCCCGACAGGGAGTGGGGAATCTCCTCCGTGGCGTAGGTCGGGTCGGGGTCGAGCAGTTGGTCCTCGTCCGCGAAATCCACGTACTCGTAGCACTTGCCGACGTCGTGGAGCAGACACGCCGCGATGATGGTATCCTCGTCCGGGTCGGCCCCGTGGAACTCGCGCTGTTCCTCCGCAGAGCGCATGGCGATGCGCGTCACGCCGCGGACGTGTTCCACGTTCGTCTTCTCGTGGATGTTCCACGCGTAGGGAATGTCCTCGATGTCCTTCCACCCGCCGCGTTCGAGGCCGAGCACCCACGCCTCGATGACCTTCTCGCGCAATTCGTCGTCCTCGATGGACTGGAGTTCCGGATAGGCGCTTTCCACTTGTGTCCGGTAGTCGGGAGTGTCGTCGCTCATGAAGAATCGGTTTGATTCGTGAGAACGTAATGGTTCGTGAATGGGAGGCGTACCGCGAGCGGGTGAGTCACTCAACTGCGATTTCGGTTGTGACGGGGGTACTTCGAAGCCCGGAATCGCTCAAATCGCCACGAACCCGGCTCCGAAAAAGACGATTATCGCTGTCAGTTCAGCGAGAGGTTGATGGTCTTCGTCTGGGTGTAGTGTTCGACCGCTTCGAACGCCGTCTCGCGTCCGATTCCGGACTGTTTGTAGCCGCCGAACGGCTGTCCGGCGGGGAAGTCGTTGTACTGGTTGACCCAGATGTTGCCCGCCTCGATGTCCTTCGCGGTTTCGTAGGCCTTCGTCACGTCGTTCGTGATGACGCCCGCCGCGAGACCGTACTCCACGTCGTTCGCCCGCTCTATCATCTCGTCGTAGTCCGTCCACTCGAACACTTCCTGAACGGGACCGAAGATTTCCTCCTGCACCGCTTTATTGTCGTGGTCGATGTCGTCGATGAGCGTCGGGGCGACGAAACAACCGTTCTCCAACGCCTCGTCGTCCGGCGCCTCGCCGCCGGTAACGAACGTGGCACCGGAGTCGCGGGCGGTCTCGATGTACTCCATGGTTCGGTCCACCTGCTCCTGTGTCACCTTCGGACCGAGGTCGGTGCTGTCGAGGAGCGGGTCGCCGACCGTGAGGTCTTCCGCGGCCGCGGCCAACTTCTCCACGAACTGGTCTTTGATGTCGCTGTGGAGGAACAAACGCGACCCCGCACAGCAACACTCGCCCGTGTTGAAGAAGATGGAGATGATCGTGGTCTGAACCGCCCTGTCCAAATCGGCATCGGGGAAGACGACGAGCGGACTCTTACCGCCGAGTTCGAGCGTCAGGTCGGCAACGTTGTCCGCCGCGTTCTTCATCACGGATTTGCCGACTTCCGTCGAACCGGTGAACGCGAGTTTCCGCACGTCGGAGTGCTGGGTGAGCGGTTCACCGGCCTCCCGACCGTATCCGGTGACGACGTTGACGACGCCGTCCGGAAGCACGTCGTCTATCTCCTCCATCAGTTTGAGAACGGTCAACGGCGTCTCCTCTGCCGGTTTCAGGACGACGGCGTTTCCGGCGGAGAGGGCCGGACCCAGTTTCCACGCCGCCATCAGCAGCGGGAAGTTCCACGGGATAATCTGTCCGACGACGCCGTAGGGTTCGCGGATGGTCTGTACGTGTCGGCTGTCGTCCGTCGGAACGGTCGTCCCCTCGTTCGTCCGCGCCGCTCCGGCGAAGTACCGGAAGTGGTCGGCAACGAGTCCCATGTCGATTCGCGCCTCGGTAATCGGCTTGCCGTTGTCGAGCGATTCGAGCGTGGCGAACTCCTGTTTTTTCGCCTCCACTCTGTCGGCGATGGTTTCGAGGACTTCCTGTCGATCTGCGGTGGAGTAGTCTGACCACGTTTCGTCGTAAGCCTCCCACGCGGCCTCGACTGCGCGGTCGATATCGTCCGCATTTCCGGCTTGTACGTCGGCCAGTACCTCGCCCGTCGTCGGGTCTCTCGTCTGAAACGTCTCGCCGGAGGCGCTTTCGACCCACTCCCCGCCGATGTACAGCTTCAGTTCGCTCGGGACGACTTCGGCGGCGGCGGTTTCGTGGCGTTGTTGAATCTCGGTTTTGCGTTCACTGGCTGATTTTGTCGACATCCCGCGTTAAGAACCGTTACGGTTCCCAATAAGTGTATGTATCTAATTCCGACATATGTAACCGAATATGGTTTCTTTTTCGGCTTATTTTGATGATTCGGGGCCTGTTTCAATTACACCCCCCTCTCGTTTCGAGAGTGTTCGGATTTCCCTGTGACGCGCGCTGGGACGAGCGAGAGGGCACACTACCCGACGGCTTTCGAGGCCATCAGAGAGGCGGAACGGACCTCGAAAGCAGATTCTATCCGTAACGAGCGTTGTTAGAATTTTCAAAGAGGTGCCCATCGAGACTGGAACACTTACAAAAGAAATCCCCATTCACCTCATCGTTTCGTATCGAAACCCATCTAAGTACCAACGACCAGATGCCGATAATGGCTAGCCGTCGTGACATCGCTCTCTATCTCTCGCTCGCCGCCGTGTGGGGGACCGCGTTCCCCGCGACGAAAGCGGCGCTCGACGGGTTTCCGCCGGTCGCTCTCGCCGCCGTCCGCTTCAGTTTGGCCGCGTTCGTCCTCTTCGCCGTCGCCGCCGCGACCGGGCGCTCGCTCCGACCGCGTGGGCGAGGTGACTGGACGCCCGTCCTCGTCGGCGGCGTGTTCAACATCGGCCTGCATCACGCGCTCCTCTTCGCCGGGCAGGTGTACGTCACGAGCGCCGTCGCATCGACCCTCCTCGGCCTCGTCCCGGTTCTCACGCCCGTCGTCACCTCGGCGTTCCGCCCGGAGGAGTCAATCTCCGTACGGGGTGCCGTCGGCGTCCTCCTCGGGTTCGTCGGCGTCGTCCTCATCGCAAACCCGAGCGCGGGCAACTTCTTTAGCGACGTGGGCGTCTGGTTCGTCCTCGGGGCCGCCGTCGCGTGGGTCGTCGGGGCCGTGTTCACCGACGAGGACGACGCCGGACTCTCCGGGCTTTCCCTCCAAGCGTGGATGCTCGCCGTCGGCGCGCTGGCGCTCGACGCCGCGGCGTTCGTCGTTCCGGGACAAGGCTTCGCCGCCGCCGCGCCGACGACGAGTTCGTTCGTCTGGGTGCTCTACCTCGCCGTCGTTCCCGGCGCGCTGGGATTCCTCGTCTACTTCCGCCTGCTCCACCGCCTCGGCCCGATAGAGATGGGACTCATCGAGTACGTCATCCCGCCCTTCGCCGCCGTCTTCGGCTGGCTCGTCCTCGGGGAAGGACTCACCCCGACGACCGGCGGCGGCTTCCTCGCCATCCTCTGTGGGTTCCTCCTCGTGAAGTGGCCGCGAGTCGTCGGCGGAATTCGGGGCTACGTCGATGGACGCGCTGCTGGAAGGACCGACTCTTCGAAGGCCGACTGAGCTGGTGCTGGTGCGTGGAACGGTTCGAAAAAAGGAACGTGGAACGGGAGAGACGCTATTTACTCGAATCTATGCACACGACGTGTAACAGATGTAGTTTCCGGAGCGAGCGGGACAGTCTTCACCCGACGAGTAACAGCGACACTCACCGTTCCGCTGATTACAGGTCGTGTGGACACGGGTCGCGTAACAATCCGCTGTGCCGTTGGGATGTCCGATCCTGAGACAGGAATTGTCCGTGCAGTACGAACTGTCCGAACAACTACTCGCCTGCACGTCCCCGTCGGTCGTCAGCGGGAATTTCGTCCTGTCGAGTGAGGGGTCGATGGCGAACTCCTCTCCGGACGATTTGGATTCGACGAGCGCGTACTCCTTCCCGGCCTGCGGTTGGATGTGAAGGGTGAGGTCGTACTCGTCGGTCGTCTTCGAGAACATGAGATGGGCCGTCCGAACGTCCTCCTGATTCGTGTACTCCGTGACGGTCCATCCGTCGGTGGCCCACGAGGCTTCGACCCGCGTGCTGTCGAGTTTCGTGTCCAAATCGAACACCTCGGGCGACGGTCGTGCGATGATGTCGTGTGCGGCCAGCTCCGCGAGCACGTCGTGTCCGCGGGAGGCGAGCGTACTCCGATGTGCCCCCTCATTCAGATACTGCTTTTCGAGTTCCCGGTCGCGCTCCGGCTCCTCTGCCATGACGCCACTACTACTGAGGGCGACAGCGCCGATCGCCGACGCACCAGCTTTTTTGAGAATACTTCTCCGGTTGAATTTTTTCTCAGACATGCATCTAGTTTCCATTACTATGGATAGTTAAATCTTATTCTAGCTAAAATTAAATTGGACTATTTTGGATGGTGAGATATGGGCGCGGCACGAGTTCGAAATGGAACGTGGCGAGCGCCACTAAACGAGGATGTCTCGGCTCAGTACTCTATCTGCGTGATTTCCTCGACCGGCCACTGGCTGAGAATCTCGACGCCGTTCTCGCGGACGACGACCATCTCCTCGACGCGGACGCCCTGTCGGTCCGCCGGTTCCATCGTCTCGACGGCCATGGTCATGCCCTCCTCGATTTCGATGGGGTGGTCCGGCGAGATGCCGCGCCAGATGAGCGGCACTTCGTACAGTTGGAGGCCGAGGCCGTGCGCCCAGTGGTTGGTCGTCATCTGCCAGTGGTCGGTGGCGTCGTACCAGTCGGCGTGTTCGCCCTCCATGTCGGGGAAGCCCTTGCAAATCTCGTCCGTCGTCGCGCCGGGTTCGATGCGTTCCAGCACGTCGTAGAGGTTGTCGCGGGCGGTTTCGTAGGCGTCCTGCTGGGCTTGCGTCGGCTCGCCCATGCTGAAGGTTCGGTAGTAACAGGACCGATAGCCCATGAAGCCGATGTTGTAGAAGTCGGCGTACACGATGTCGCCGGGACGGATGATGCGGTCCGTGGTGTTCGCCTGGTGTTTCGGCCACGTGTTCGGGCCGGAGGTGACGTAGCCGCCTTGGACCATCGCGCCGAGCCCCCACAGTTCGCGGGTGGCTTCGCCCCACACTTCCGACTCGCGGACGCCCGGCTTTGCGGTTTCCGTGATACGCTGGAAGCCCGCTTCACAGAGCGCGGCGACCATCCGCAGACACTCGATTTCGTCACGCGTCTTCACCTTGCGGGCGTCCTCCATTACCTTCGCGCACTCGTCGGTGCGGACGTCCACGCCGCGGTCCTCGAACTTCGAGATGAGGGGAGCGTTGCCGATGTCGATTCCCATCGGTTCCTTCGCCACGCCGTACTCCTCCATCGCCTCGTAGACGAGTCCGGCCATCTTGTCCTTCAACCAGTCGCGGGCGGAGTCGCGCCCGGACGCTCGCGGGACGTTCCCGAGGCCGGGGCAGGCGTAGCGGATGTCGGAAATCCACGGGCAGTTGAACTGTTGGTTGCTCGCGTGGTCCGCCGTGTCCCAGTGGACGATATCGCCGTCCTCGGTGAGCAGGGTGTAGTGGTCGGCCCCGGACCCGCCCGTCATGGCGAGCCCCGTCACGTAGCGGACGTTCGGGTCGTTGATGAGGAGCATGCTCCCCAGTCCCGCTTCGCGCATCCGAGTGAGAGCGCGCTCCTTGCGCTCCTCGCGCATCCGCTGCATGTCGATTCGTTCCTCCCAATCGACGCTCATCGTTCCGCGCGTCCCTTCCATGAAATCGCGTTGATAGAACCCCATGCGAAACCGTACACGGAGCGGCGTTATGTAATTTCCCGAATCGTCCGTGATAGATTGTCGCCTACACGTTCAAGATGGTCCGTTCCTTCGTCATGGGCAATGAACACACACGACACGCCGATTCGAGTGGACCACGTCGGCATCGCCGTCGAATCCATCGAGGACGCCGAACCGATTTTGCTCGCCCTCGGCTGCGAGCGACTTTCGGTCGAAACGGTCGAGGAGCGGTTTCGGTGGGCGTACTATCGGTTGGGCGACGCCTCCCGACTCGAACTCATCGAACCGATAGCCGACGACACCTTCCTCACGGACTTTCTCGACCGACACGGACCGGGGCTGCACCACGTCACGCTCGAAGTCGCCGACATCGCCGCCGTCGTCGAATCGCTCCGCGAACACGGGATTCGCGTCATCGACCGAGCCGAATTCGATACGTGGACGGAGGCGTTCGTCTCGCCGCGAAACCCGAGCGGCGCGCTCTTCCAGTTGATGGAGTACCACGACGATTACCACGAAAACCGGCGTCCGCCGCGGGAGTTGTTCGTCAACGGGAGTCGAGTCGGGGAAGGAGGTCGGGAATAGAATCGGACGAAAGATGCGCTTAGACGCTGATTCCGAGGTGTCTGTCCATCAGTTCCTCGTTCGCCTCCAACTCCTGCGGGGTCCCCTCGAAGACGATTCGCCCTTGGTCGAGGAGATACGCCCTGTCGGCCAGCGAGAGCGCGACGGCGACGTTCTGCTCCACGAGGAAGACCGTAATTCCCTCCTCGTTCAGGTCGCGGATGAGCGCCTCCACGCGTTCGACGATGAGGGGGGCGAGGCCCTCGGTCGGTTCGTCCAGCATGAGCAAATCCGCGCCACAGACCAGCGCCCGGGCGATGGAGAGCATCTGCTGTTCGCCGCCGGAGAGGTCGGTGCCGCGGCTGTTTTTGCGTTCTTGTAGGTTTTCGAACGCGCTCGCGGAGAGGACCTCCTCGACGGATTTTCGCCGCGCGCTGTCGTTCCCGCCGAGCGCCCCGACGGAGAGATTTTCACGGACCGTGAGACCGGGAAACACCCGTCGCTCTTCGGGGACGAGCGCGATACCGTGCTTGACGGATTCGACGGGGGAACAGCCGGTGATGTCCTCGCCGTCGAACCGAATCGTGCCCGACCTCGGCGTCAGCGCGCCTGTAATCGAGCGAAGCGTGGTCGTCTTTCCGACGCCGTTTCGACCGATGAGGGCGACGACTTCGCCCTCCGGAACGTCGAGCGAGACGCCCGAGAGCACTTCCGTTTCGCCGTACCCCGCGCGCAGGTTGTCGATGGAGAGCATCAGGTCCGAACACCTCCGAGGTACGCGGCCTGCACCTCGTCGTTCGCCGCCACCTGCGCCGGCGTTCCGGTCGCGAGTTCGCGGCCGCGGTTGAGCACCGTGATTCGGTCGGAGACGTTCATGACGAGGTCGATATCGTGTTCGATGAGCAACACCGTCCGGTCCGCGAGGACGTCGTCGATGAGCTCCATCGTCGCTTGCGTCTCCTCCACGCTCATCCCGGCGGTCGGTTCGTCCAGCAGGACGACCCGCGGGTCCGTGGCGAGCACCAGGCCGATTTCCAGTCGCCGTCGGTCGCCGTAGGCCAGCGCGGAGGCGCGTTCGTCCGCCCGTTCCGTCAGGCCGATTTGCGAGAGGACCTCCTCGACGCGCTTTTCGACAGCGGGAAAGTCGTCCGTCGGGTGGAACAGTCGTTGTCGCGGGGAGAACCGCTGGCCGGACTGTGCGGCCAGTCGGACGTTCTCACGAACGCTGAGACCGCTGAAAACCGTCGTTATCTGGAACGACCGCCCGATACCCTGACGAACCCGTTCGTGCGGCGGGAGTCGAGAGACGTCCTCGCCCGCGAACGTGATGGTCCCCGAGGTGGGAAAGAGTGCGCCGGAAATCAGGTTGAACAGCGTCGTCTTTCCCGCCCCGTTCGGGCCGATAACGCTCCGAAACTCGCCCGCTTCGACGGCGAGATTCACGTTGTCGGTGGCGACCAAGTTCCCGAACTGCCGCGTCAGGTCCGTGGTTTCGAGGAGCGCCATCAGTTGCTCACCTCCGAGTCGGGTTCCGCGACCGGTTCGGGACCGCCGCCGGTCTCGTCGTTGGTGTGCCGGGAAAGCATCGCCGGTACCGAGACGAGGCCCTCGGGAACGTAGATGACGAAGAGGACGAACACGACGCCGAGGATTCCCTGCCACTGTTCGGTGAACGACTGTAGGAGTTCCTGCAGGCCGAAGAAGACGCCCGCACCGATCATCGGTCCGTACAGGGTACCCATCCCGCCGAGGATGGTCATCACGATGACCTCGCCGGAGTTTATCCACGCGAAGACTGACGGCGAGACGCCGCCGGTGTGAATCGCCGAGAGGCCACCAGCCAGACCCGCCAGTCCGCCGCTGACGACGAACGCACGGCGCTTGTAGGCGGTCACGTCGTAGCCGATGAACGAGGCGCGCTCCTCGCTCTCGCGGATGCCCTGGAGCACGCTCCCGAACGGCGCGTTCATCATCCGTCTGGCGAGGAGGTACGACCCGACGACCGCGGCGAGGACGAAGTAGTAGTACAGTTCGATGTCGCCGAGGAGGGACACGTCGCCGACCTCCGGCCCGCTCGTGAGTCCGTACACCGGGTCGAATCCGAACAGCCCTTCGCTGCCGCCCGTGAAGCCGACCTTCTGGACGAGTTGGAAGAACAGTTCCGCGAAGCCGAGGGTGATCATCGAGAAGTACACGCCGGAGACGCGAATCGAGAGGTGGCCGACGGCCCACGCGACGAGGGCCGCGACGACCATCCCGACGCCCAAGGCGACGAAGACGGACGGCATCCCGTTTTCGACCGTAAGGACGGTGCTGTACGCGCCCAATCCGAAGAAGAGGACGTGGCCCAGCGAGACGAGTCCGGCGTAGCCCATCACGAAGTCGAGGCTCAACGCGAACAGCGCCCAGACCAGCGTGGTCAGGAGAAGCGAGTTCACCTCGTAGGATGTGTAGAGGACGCCGATTCCGAGCGGTGCGAGCGCGAGGAGAGCGACGACGAGCGCGCCAAGACGGAAGCGCGTTTGGCCGTCCAACACGCCGCCACCGCCGCCGGTCAGCAGTTCGCCGCCGCCGTCCGAGGATTCCCACTCGGGGTTGCCGAACAACCCTTGCGGGCGAACGAGCAAGACCCCGATCATCAACAGGAAGATGACCAAGCCTTCGAGATTCGGCAGAAACGCGTCCAAGCCGAACGGCGGACTCCGGAGGAACGTCTCGATGAGACCGACGCCGAACCCGCCGACCACCGCACCGCGGAAACTTCCCAATCCGCCGAGAACGACGATGACGAAGGCAGGGATGATGACCGAGTTTCCCATCCCCGGGTTGACGCTCTGTTTCGCGCCGAGGACGATTCCGGCGAGCGCGGCGAGGAACGCCCCGAAAGCGAAGACCAACGTGTAGTAGCGGTCGATGTCGATGCCGAGGTGACGAACCATCTCGCGGTCCTGTGCACCAGCGCGAACGACGAGGCCGAACCGCGTGCGATTCAACAGGAGCCACGTTCCGACGGCCATCACGACGCCGATG
The DNA here is from genome assembly GCF_026008575.1 of Haladaptatus sp. T7. Lineage (NCBI taxonomy): Archaea > Methanobacteriati > Methanobacteriota > Halobacteria > Halobacteriales > Haladaptataceae > Haladaptatus > Haladaptatus sp. T7. The sequence goes on along the minus strand of NZ_BROP01000008.1, from coordinate 141,222 downwards.
GCGATGACGAAGAAGTTGTACTTCGAGTAGCTGAACCCGAGCAAATCGACGGGACCGCGGAGGAGCGGTGGCTGGGCGAACTGCTTGGCGTTGTCCCCCCAGACGAACGAGATGACGTCCTCGAAGATGAGGACCAACCCGAACGTGAGGAGGATGTGGTACAGCGGGTTTCGCCCGTAGAGCGGGCGGATGGTGCCGCGCTCGATGACCGCCGCGATGAGGGCGACGACGAGCGGCGCGACGAGCAACGCGAGCCAGAACATGCCGCCGCCGGTGCCGACGGCGACGATGGCGACGGCGAGGTACGCGCCGAGCGCGAAGAACTCCCCGTGGGCGAAGTTGATGACGTCCATCACGCCGAAGATGATGGAGAGACCGGCCGCTAACAGGACGTACACCGCGCCGATGGTTAACCCGTTCAGGAGTTGTTCGAAGAATACCCCCGCCATATCAGAGCTGGCAGCCGGTTTGGTCACACGGCGGTATCGCGTCGTCGCCGCTCACCTTCTCGATGAGTTTCACGTCGGCCATCGGACCGCTCTCGTAGACGTTCTGTCCGACCCAGACCGGGTTTTTCGCCTGATGGTCACAGCTCCGGAACTCGTTTTCCCCGAAGAGGGACTGCATCTTCAGTCCGCCGAGCGTGTCGGCAACGTCGTCGGGGTCGGTGCTTCCGGCCTCCTTGATTCCGTTTGCGACCATGCGGATGGAGTCGTACGCGACCCGCGCGAAGTTGCCGGGTTCGCTATCGTTGGCGCTCTTGTACGCTTCGACGAACTCCTGATTGTCGCCCGCGTCGATTTTGGGGACGTATCGCGTCCCGCTGTAAACTCCGTCGGCTTTCTCGCCGAGCGCCCCGCGAATGACTTGGAACGACCCCGTGGTCGTCATCACCTTCTTCTGGTCGGTGAGTCCCTGCGCGTTCGCCTGATTGAGGAACTCGATGAGGTCGCCGCCCGTCGAACCGACGACGACGACATCGGCGTCGGAGTTCTTGATCTGACTGATGAACGAATCGAAGTTCTTCGCGCCGAGTTTGGCCCGCGTGACGCCCGCTTCCGAGAAGTCGGCGCTCGACCCCTTCATCCGCGAGCGCCACTCGCTGAGGACGGATTTCCCGTACGCGTAATCCGCGATGTGGAACCAGACGTTGCTCCCGAGGTTGTTGAGCGTCCATTCGGAACACGCCTCGGCGATTTGGGCCGTGTTCGTCTCACAGCGGAACACGTACTTGTTACAGTTCGCACCCGTGATGGGGATGGCCGCCGCTCCGGGGGAGTAGACCACGCTCTCCTCCGTTGCGAACTCGTTCAAGCCCAGCGCGACGGAACTGGAAATCGCTCCCATGACGAACGATGCACCGTGCTGTTCGACCAATTTCCGCGCCTCTTGTTGCCCGGTCTCCGCGTCCGCCTGCGTGTCGCCATACTGCGCGTCGATGGTGAAATCGTACTCGTCGCTGTCGTTTATCGTCTTCACCGCGAGTTTCGCCCCCTTTCTCTGTTCCTTCGCGAGTCCCGCGTACGGTCCGGTCATCGGGTTGAGAACCCCGTACTTTACCGTATCGCTCCCGCCCCCTCCGCCGCCGATGTCGCTGAGACAGCCAGCAACCCCGGCAATTCCCCCCGCCCCGACCGCACCCAGAACGGCGCGCCGAGTCGTCTTGAAACCGTTCGCCTGTCCCGTATTACTGTCAGCCATGGCAACAAGGAGCAAATGGTGCATAATAAATGATTGTGTATTCGTAAGTGAATGTTTTTGATGCACCCAACAGCGGTGGAAGATTTACACGAAGGTGAGAAACACGCCGGAGGCGTCGAGTTTAGCGTTCACAGACGTCTCCGTTTCTACTCCTCGTCGTCGGTCGGGGTCGAAGGAGAGACCGACCGAAGAGAGGACGACAAACAGCGGAAACGATGGTGTTGAATTTCCGGGCGAAAGTCGCCTGAGCCGACATGCTTCGCGCCTTTTATCACAGCACGGACTGTGCCCTCGAACGAAATGTACAAGCACGTTGCCTTGTTGGTGCGCAAGGACGACATGAGCCACGAGGAGTTCGTGGAGTACTGGCAGAACAACCACACGGAAATCGCCCGTGACATCGAAGGCGTCGTCAAATACAGCACCGTCCTCCCGGTGACCCCCGACGCCGCGGAGTTCGACGGTCTCGCCGAACTCTACTTCGAGGATTTGGACGCGCTCCACGACGCCCTCGGCAGCGAGGGCAGTCGCGACTACGACCCCGACAAAGGCAAGGCCAAGGAAGCCCGCGAGGACGTGGACAACTTCCTCGCACTCGAAAAGCGACCGCGATTCATCGGCGAAGTCGTCACCCAGAAGGACGAGGTTGACGGCAAAACCGACGGCCTGTACAAACACTCCGCCTTCCTCGTTCGCAAGGACGGCATGAGCCACGAGGAGTTCGTGGACCACTGGCAGAACAACCACACGCCCATCGCCCGCGAAATCGAGGGCGTCGTCAAATACGACACCGTGCTCCCGACCGACCCCGAGAACGCCGAGTTCGACGGCATCGCCGAACTCTACTTCGAGGACCTCGATGCGCTCCACGACGCCCTCGGCAGCGAGGGCAGCCGCGACTACGACCCCGACAAAGGCAAGGCCAAGGAAGCCCGCGAGGACGTGAACAACTTCCTCGCGCTCGAAAAGCGACCGCGCTTCATCGGCGAGGAAACGGTACAGAAAGACGAGACGCGAGACTGAGCGCGGATTTCGGTCGGACGTGTTTGGAAGCCCCCAGCGGGGATGGTCCGACGACACCACGTATTTTTGTCAGTCGCGCGCGTTTCGAGAGCCATGCGCGTGAGTGCGGTCCTATCGGTCGTGTGCCTCGTCGTGCTCGCCGGATGCGTCGGAGGCGGGTTCGGAACCGACGGCGGGAACCAATCGACCACCGGAACCACCAAGGTAGAGGAAACCGCCACCGCGGCGTTCGTCACGAACGGCGACCGAACGACGGTCGAACTCGAAGTCGCAAACTCCTACGACGAGCGCGAGCGCGGACTGATGTACCGGAAGTCGCTCCCGAAAAACCACGGGATGATATTCGTCTTCGAGAACCCGTCGGTGCAGTCGTTCTGGATGAAAAACACCCTCATCCCGCTCGATATGATATTCGTTTCGCCGAACGGGACGGTCCTCAACGTCGCTCACGCGGACACGCAGCCGAACGCGAGCGACAGCGAACTGCGGACCTATCGAAGCGACGGGGACGCGAAGTACGTCGTCGAGATGCGGCAAGGATTCGCGGAGCGAGTCGGCATCGAACCGGGAACGAAACTCGTGTTCGAGGGGGAGCGGCCGACGACCGAGGAAAACTGACTTTTCGTTCTGCAACGACGGTTGTGATTCAGCATCGTTACCACAGAGCACGGTGAACGGACTGCCGGGGGAACTGCGAATGGAGATACGACCAGCGAACGGGGAGGATTTCGAATCGGTCCGGAACGTCGCACGGCGTGCGTGGAAGGAAGCATACGAGAATTTCGTCGATGACGAGTCCATCGACGGGACGGTATCGTCCTGGTACTCGGACGAGTCGCTCGCGGCGGCCGTCGAGAAACCCGGAACCGTGTTTCTCGTGGCAACGGGAGCGGACGGACTTCTCGGGTTCTGTCATGCGGTCTGTTACGAGGACGAAGGTGACTTGCTCCGACTGTACGTCGATCCGGACCATTGGGGGGATGGCATCGGAACCGCACTCTACGAGCGATTACGAGGCGATTTCCGGGACATCAACATGAAGCGAATCCGGGCGATGGTGCTCTCTCAAAACGATATGGGGATCGAGTTTTACCAGCGACTCGGATTCGAGAAAACGGACGAAGCGACCGTCGAAATCGGTCCCGGAGAGTACGACGAATCGGTGTACACGGTTGCGCTCTAACCGGAGTGAAGAACACAAAGCATTTATCGTATCCACGTCAATTTCAGCTTACCTCGGGTAGGGGTACACGAGGTTTTCTTTATCGCTACACCGACAGTTACTGCTCTCCCGACCAGTCGTCCTCGAACAACTGGTAAGCGCTGGCGAGGTTGAAGAGGAGTCTGCGCTCCGACGCCCCGGCGTCGAGCGCGCGTGCGGTGGCGTGAACCACTTGCGAGTACTGTATCGTCTCCTCGTCCACCGTCGAGTGGTCGTCGCCGAACTCGCCCCCTGAAAACGACGCTCGAACCGCCGCCCGCTGCTGTCGTTCGACGAGTTCGAACAACCGCCAGTAGTCCACACCGGCGCGCCGCGCGTCCACCATCGCCGCGACCACTCGGCGTTCGAACCGTCGTTCCGGCGATTCGGTCGCTTCCTCGTCCAATCCGAGCGCGGCCAGTATCTCGTCCGCCTCCTCGTCACCCATGTCCGAAGTCTGTGAACTCTAGCGCTTTACTATTACGGATAGTGAAGTCTAGAATCTGTCAGTAATCGGCGTCGAACGACAACCGACGGAGAAACGTCCGCAGTTCCACGTATGCGGCCTCGTACTCGTCACGGAGCACGCAGTGTCCGGCGTCGTGGACGTGAACTAGTCGTCCGTCCGTCAGTTCGTCGGCGAGGTCGAGGTCGGCCGCCCGCGTCTCCGGGTCGGCGTCGGCTTTCAGGACGAGCGTCGGACACTCGATATCCGGGAACGCGTCCGCCAACGGGGGATAGCCTTCACGGGCAATCTCCGCGATTTGCGGGCGACACTCGGCGTTCGCCACCGCGAGGCGTCGGGCCAGCGCCGGTTCTCGGTCGTCGTGGTCGGCCACGAGTGCTTCGAGCGACCGGTTCGACCACTCGCGGACGTTTTCGCGGACCATCCGCGCCCGCTCGTCGGGTCCGGTATCGGGAGGGCCGTGCACGCCAGCAGGGTCTTCGAGGACGACGGCACGCGGGAGGTCGGGATGGGTCGCGGCCGTCCACGCCGCCGTCGAACCGCCCATCGAGTGGCCCACCAGAATCGGGTCGTCGAGCGAGAGCGCCCCCACGAGTCCCACGAGGTCGGCGACTCGGTCCTCGATGCCGTACCCCGACTCCGGTGCGTCCGACCGCCCGTGCCCGCGGGCATCGTACATCACGAGTTCGTACTCGTCGGCGAGGTCCGCGGCCAACCGCTCCCAGCAGCGACCGTTGCTGTAAAAGCCGTGTGCCAGAACCAGCGTCGGCCCGTCGCCGGTGCGGTAGTACCGTAGCTCGACGCCGTTCACGCGGGCGGTGTTCGTCGTCCAGCCGTCGGGAAGGTTCATACTGAGACGGCCGTAGCGAGCGTAAAAAACACGTCGGAGGGGAGCGAGAGCGGGGTCGGCGGAATCGGGGGAAATCGAGCGAGGTAACGGTGGTCGAAATGATGTCAGTCGAGGTCCTGAAACGCGCCGACGAAATCGTCGTGGTTCTGTAAGTTCTCGCGCGAGTCGTCGGCGACCTCGCGGAGGCGTTCGACATCCCGCTTGAGTTCCTGATACCGCTCGTTGTCGCGCAGATTCGCTTCGTCCTTTTCGGTTTCGAGGACGGCGAGTTTGGAGGCGAGCGAGAAATATTCCTGCATCTGGGAGTCGTATTCGACCCGCGACAACATCCCGCTCACAGTCGTATAGAGGTCGTCTTTCGAAACCGGTTTGACGAGGTAGTCGTCGAATCCCATGTCGATGATGTCGAAGTCGGGCTTGACGGCCGTCACCATCACCACACGGGAGTGGAGGTCGCGGCTTCGAAGTTCCGCGAGCACTTCGTCCCCGGAGAGGCCGGGCATCCGACGGTCGAGGAGAACGACATCGACCTCATCGTCGAGCATGTCCAGCGCTTCACGGCCCTCGTATGCGCGTCGGACGTCGTAGGAATCTTCTAACCACGTCGCATACAAGTCCGTAACGTCTGCCTCGTCATCGACGACGAGAATCGTTGGTTCGTCAACAGCCATAATTGGTTCCAGAGGTCCCGTTTATCCATCGACCGCGGTTTGTTACTGAACCATTCGCTAAAGCATCTTTATATCTTGTGGTTACGAAATCCGTGAATGGCGAAAGACAGGTCCATACTCGGTTCTTCTATCAGTTCGACAGTACCGAAATAAATAACACAGATGACATCCAATGAGAAACTGGTATGTCGAAAACCAGTGGTCGTTTTTGCCGGACACTCCGGCAGTAACACAACCCCCCAAGAACGATTCGAGCGACTTATCGAACTGCCACCCAGTGCAAAACTCGTCTACCGGGTTCTCACGGAGGATGCACCGATGACCCAGCAGCAGGTGCGCACCGACGCCCTGCTACCGGCCCGCACGACGCGAGACGCATTGATGAAACTGAAAGACGAAAATCTCGTCGAGGAACGACTCTATCTTCCCGACGCGCGAAAGCGGCTCTACGCGCCGCTCGAAGTCGAACGCCCGGACGACGAGACGGAGTAGCCGACTCCGCGTTTCATTCGACGGGTCGGTTTCTATCGCATGTGCGGTATATCGCAAGGAATCACGAAACCGCCGACCCATTCATACATGTCCGTCACGTTTCTTCGACGGAAGGTATGACGAGAGACAAGCACGGTCGGTGGCGTCCGCGGCGGCCACGAATCGACCCGGCGGACTCTCGACGAGGAATAACGGAGCGCGAGCTGTTCGATCAGCTACGCGCCGAAATAGAGTCGCTCCGTCGCCGCCTCGCGGAAGCCGAGGAGCGGGTCGAAGTCCTCGAAGCCGAGCGTAACCGACGGGAACGCGTCGTCAGGGCGTGTACCATGTGCGGCCGTGTCTGCACGCGTCCGGGACCCGGTGCTCACTGTCCGTACTGCAAGAACGGTCAGTTGGAGCGGATATGAGGGGACGGTAGAATCGGAGATGCGGCGAACGGAAGATAGTCGGGACAGGGGGAACGGTCGGATCAGGGGGAGAGCCGCCGCGGAGACGGGAGTTCTATAGTTCGCCGATTCGAACCGCCCGTCGATGGAACCGGAGACCCGCGAGGAACTGCTTTCCGCGGCCGAACGCTACGCGGAGACGGTTCCGATAGCGGTTGACCTCGACGCCGTAGAGTGGGAGTGCTCGGACCGGGCGGTGCGCCGTGCGGGTGCCTGTCTGTACGACCGGCGGGCGGCACGGGTGACGATTCGCTTGACGTGGGACGCCTATCGCTCGTTCGGATGGGACGAGTTCACGGGAACGATTCGACACGAACTGGTACACGCGTGGGAGTTTCAGCGGTTCGGCGAATCGGGTCACGGCCCGCGATTCGCCGAGAAAGCGAGGGAACTCGACGCGCCGCGCCACTGTCGGTCGTTCGCGGACGCACGACTTCGACTCGTCTGTTCGTCCTGTGACTGGGACGCGCGTCGCTTCCGCGCGTCGAAGGCAGTTAAACGACCCGAGCGGCGGCGGTGTGGGAACTGCGGCGCGCGCTATCGAGTCGAGCACGTCGAAAGCGGACGGCGCTGGCGAACGCACGCCGGGTATCTGGTCGCGCGGAGAAAGTTGGGGAACGATTGGTGAAACGGGCGGTAAAGACGGTCGCTCAGTCGGAAATCGTCTCGATAAACGAGAGCAGTTCGGCGAGGGGTTCCGCGTTGGCTTCCGGATAGAGGGACCCGCTGGGGCCGTCAGGGGCGGAGAGAACGTCGGCGTCGTCCAGGACGGAGACGTGTTGCTGATAGAACGTCGTGTAGACGGTGGTCCGTTGGTTCGTGGTCCAGTCGGGACCGAACTCCCGGGACGTCACCTCGTCGACGAGCGTTCGCATCGGAATCACGTCCTCGACGTCTGCCATAATGGTAATCGCGTGACGGCGGCGCTCGACGCGACACAAGTTGAACAGTTCGTCTCGGGACAAGTGTATCGGCGAAGAGACGGGGTGACGGCCGAACAATCGTCCGAACATACGTACGACCGTCATCGAAGCATCAACTTACCAGTTGCGATTGTGAAGAAACGAAGACAGGTAACTATTCCGTTACGACAGTGACCGCGCCGTCGAAATCGAGGATGACCGACTGCGTTCGGTCGCCGAACAGGGCTTTCCCGGTGGGAGAGCGCTTTCGGCCCGCGAGGAACACGTGGTCGCAGTCGAGTTCGGTGGCGGCGTCGAGAATCTGATCGCGCTCGTCCCCGATGCGCCCGATGGCCTCGTATTCGACGTCGATACCGTCGAGGACTTCGCGCCCGATGTCTTGGGCGAACTGTCGGGCACCTTCGAGCGCCTGCCCGGCGGTGTAGGACGTTTCGAGATTCGGAATGCCTTCCAACGACGTGCGCGTCTCCTCGTACTCCTCGTTGGTCGTGACGTGGAGCAAGACGAGTTCCGCCCCGACGCCCGCTGCCAATTCGCCCGCTTCCCGAACTAATTCTTTTGCCGATTCGGATGCCTCGACGACCGCGAGTGCTCGTTTCACACCAGATATTGCCAGAGTCGAAGGATAAATAAATTAGCTTTCGTTCGCGCCGAGTTTCCCCGCTCGCGCGAGGGACAAGCGGTATCATTTCGTTACGTGGTTAGAATACGAACCGATTTATGCCTCCGCGGAGTTGGATGGAACGAGAACACGAATGTCCGAGTCCGTCGAGAAGAACGTCTGTCCAGTCGTCAAATCCATCGAGCAGATAGGGTCGCAGTGGCGGTTGGTCGTCCTCCACGATTTACACGATGGCGAGAAGCGATTCAACGAACTCAAGCGCTCCACGGGAGCGAGTTCGCGGACCCTCTCGCGCGTGCTGGACGACCTCGGTGAGATGGGATTCGTCAGTCGCCGTACCGAGGAGGACGCGCCGATAGCGACGTACTACAGCCTGAACGAGAAGGGTCGCTCGCTCTGTCCCATCTTCGAGGAACTCGAACTGTGGGCCGACGAGTGGCTCTGAGAACGTCTTCCCGCTGAAACGCGTCCTCGTATCGGCGGGAAAAAGCGCGCCCGCACTGTACGATTTCGAACGTCGAGACGCATCGCGGTTCATCGAACGCCTTCCGGTTCGTCCCGCAAACGACAACTATTCGGCGCGTCCGTCCCGACATTCGACTATGACGACTGGCGTCGTGGTACTCAACTTCGGAGAGCCGGACGAACCGACGCGAGAGAGCGTCCTCGATTATCTCGAGCGCATTTTCATGAATAACGCCGACCTCGAAGGTGACACCACCGAAGAGGAAGCGCGACAGCGCTCCCGGCAACTGGCCGAACGACGCGCGCCCGGTCTCATCGAAGAGTACGAGGAGATCGGCGGGTCGCCGCTCGACCCGCAAGCGAAAGCGCAGGCCGACGCGCTGGAAGACGAACTCGACGCGCGGGGGTTCGACGCGACGACCTACACTGGCTTCCAATTCACCGAACCGTTCATCGCCGACGCCGTGGAGAAGGCTCACGAGGACGGCGTGGACGAACTCATCGGCCTGCCCGTCTACCCGCTCTGCGGTGCCTCGACCACCGTCGCCTCCCTCGAAGAACTCACGGAGGCGGTGGACGACCGCGACTGGGACGTCCCGGTCCACGAAATCACCGGCTGGCACAAACACCCGACGTACAACCGGATTCGCGCGGAGAACATCCGAGCGTTCGCGGACGAGGAGGGCATCGACGTGACCGACGACGACACCGAACTCCTCTTTTCGGCTCACGGGACGCCGAGTCACTATCTGGACGAAGGGAGTCGCTACGACGTCTACGTCGAGGAGTTCTGTGACGTGATGGCGAGCGAACTCGGCGCCGAGTCGTACTCGCTCGGCTTCCAGAACCACGGCAACCGGAAGATTCCGTGGACCGAACCCGACGTCGAGGAGGTCGTCGCCGACATCGACGCCGAGCGCGTCGTCGTCGAACCTATCAGCTTCATGCACGAACAGAGCGAGACGCTCTCGGAGTTGGACGACGAACTCCGCGAGGAGGCCGAGGAAGTCGGACTCGACTTCTACCGGGTTCCCGTCCCGCACGACGACGAGCGATTCGCGGGCGTCCTCGCCGACCTCGTGGAGCCGTTCGTCGCCGACTTCGACCCTTCCTACTACCAGTTCCGCCAGTGCCAGTGTAAGGACACGCCCGGCACGATGTGCCTCAACGCCCCGTTCAGCCGATGACGGTCGGAATCATCGGCGCGGGCATCACGGGGCTGGCGCTCGCCCACCACCTCGACGGGACGGAAACCGAGTACGTCGTCCTCGAAGCCGACGACCAACCCGGCGGCGTGATTCGGAGCGGGCGCGTCGATGGCTACCTGCTGGAGTGGGGCCCACAGCGACTCCGACGGACGGGACCGGTGGACGAACTCGTCACCGACCTCGGGCTGGACGGCGAGGTCATCGAAGCCGGGGACACGAAATTGTTCGTCTACGCGGACGGCGACCTCCGGCGCGCACCGTTCACCATCGAGGAGTTCGGCCACACCGACCTGCTCTCGTGGCGCGGCAAGCTCGACGTGCTGAAAGAACCCCAGACCGCCCCCGCGGACCCCGAGGAGACCGCCGCGGAGATGTTCACCCGGAAGTTCGGCGAGGAGGCGTACGAGAACCTCATCGGCCCGCTGTTCGGCGGGACGTACGGATCGCTTCCCGAGTACATGCCGGTCAAACACTCGCTCTCCGGCGTGTTGCGGATGGAAGAGAAGTACGGCGACCTGCTGACCCCCGTCCTGAAACGCGCCATGGCGGGGGGCAGTTCGGCTCCCCCCATGTCCTTCGAGGAGGGCGTCCAACAGCTTCCGACGGCCCTGTACGAGGCCCACCGCGAGAACGTGCATCTGGGAACCCCCGTCACCGGAATTCGGGAGGACGGTGCGGGATACGTCCTCGAAACGGACGACGAATCGTTCGAGGTCGATGACGTGGTTGTCACGACGCCCGCCGAAGTGAGCGCCGACCTGCTGGCCCCGCTCACCGAGAGCGCGGACGCGCTCCGGCGGCTGAACTACAACCCGCTCGCGTTCGTCCACCTCCGCGCCGATTCCGACCGGGACGGCTTCGGCTATCAGGTCCGCCACGACGAGGACCTCGACACGCTCGGCGTCTCGTGGAACGCGAGCATGTTCGGCCGGACCGGACGGTCGGACGACGGCGCGGACGAGGCAGGAGGGGTCTACACCGTCTTCCTCGGCGGGATGAAAAAGCCCGAACTGCTCGAAGAGAGCGACGAAACGCTCGGCGACATCGCCGCGACGGAGTTTGCCGCGGTGATGGGAACCGAGGCCGAGGTGGTGAGCGTCAACAAACTCGACCGAGGATTCCCCGCCTACGACGCATCGTGGGACGCGCTGGAGGAGTTCGAGGCCCCGGACGGCATCCACCTCGCCACGAACTACACCGCGCGGATGGGCGTCCCGAGCCGGATTCGGGAGGCGAAGGCGCTGGCGGAGCGGTTCGCGGAGTAACTACTGGATGTCGGCGTTTTCGAACCGCCAGTAGCCCAAAGCGAGCGGGACGACTCCCCAGAGGAGCAGGACGACGAGGAACAGCCACAGGGAGAGATACGCCGGGGGTTGACCGCCCGAGGCGATTCGGAGGGACGGGAGCAAGGACAGACGAAGCAATCCCTCGTACGCGCCGGACGGACTCAGCCACTGTACGAGATACGCCCACGCCGGAATCGGGTAGGTCATCGTCGAAGAACCCGTTTTGAAGTACGCGACGATATTGACCAGCACACCCCAAAACAACTGGAAGAGGGCGAACGCGCCGACCGCGAGGATTCCGGCGCGGCGGTTCGATTTCGCCAGTCCCGACAGTCCGACGCCGATTGCAACGTACACGGCACCGAGGAGGACCGTCGCCGCCGTGAACAGCGCGTACGGTCCGAGCGAAAAGCGGCCGAACTGCGAGACGATGAAGACGATGGCGAGGAGGAAACTCGCCAACGAAGGGACGAGAGCGACACCGCAGCGAGAGAGGAACTTGCCGCCGAACACGTCCCGTCGAGAGTGTGGCAAGCCGAGCAGCAGTTTTAGCGACCCCGACTCGCGTTCACCGGCGACCGCGCTGTACCCGACGAACAGTCCGATGAGCGGAACGAGCACCTGTGCCGCGGAGTAGACGTACTCCACCACATCAACCGCACTTCCAGTGCTGTAGGAGTGAATCGTATAGAAGTACGACCACAGGACAACGAGCAGGGAGAGGACGACCGAAACGGCCCAGAACGACTTCTTCCGAGCAAAATCGAAAAAATCCTTTCGGGCGACCAATCGGAGGGACATAAATCCGAACTGACGCTATTTTGCTATAAAGATGCCTATCGTTCGATTTCCTTCGCCGCGTCCACGAACGCCGTCGCGTTCTCGACGGGCGTCGTTCGGTCGATGCCGTGGCCGAGATTGAGGATATGGCCGGAATCGCCCGCCTTCTCGATGACCTCGTGGGTCTTCTCCTTGACGAACTCGGGACTCCCGAGCAGGTAGGAGGGGTCGAGGTTGCCCTGCACCGGTGTGTCGCCCAGCTGCTCGCGGGCGTCGGCCATGTCCACCGTCCAGTCGAGGCCGACGACATCCGCGCCCGATTCGGCGAGCAGGTCGAGTTTGCCGCCGGGGTGGCGCGCGAAGACGATGGAGGGGACGTCGATTGCGTCGAAGATGCGCTGGTGGAGCGGCAGGACGAACTCCCGGTAGTCGTCCGGCGTCAACACGCCCGCCCACGTGTCGAACACCTGCACCACGTCCGCACCCTGCTCGACTTGGTACCGGACGTACTCCTCCACCACGTCGGTGAACATCGAGAGGAGGTCGCGGAACGCCTCGGGATGATTGGTTCGGAACCGCCGAATCGGTTTTCTGGACGTGGGTTCGTCGCCGACGACGTAGGAGGCGAGGGTGTACGGACCGCCGGAGAAGCCGATGATGCTCGTCTCGTCGCCGATACTCGACTGCAATCGGGCCAATAGGTCGCCCACGTAGTCGATTTCCGTGGCGACGTCGGCGAACTCGGTGGGCACGTCGCCCGGGTCGGTGACGGGATTGGAGACGACGGGGCCGACGCCGCTCTCGATGCGGTAGTCGAAACCGAGGGGTTCGAGGACGGTGAGGATGTCCGAGAACATGACGAGACCGTCCGGTTCGAACAGCTCCCACGGGAGCAGGGTTATCCGCTCGGCCACCTCGGGATTCTTGATGGCCTCCTTGAACGTGTACTGTTCGCGGATGTCGCGGTACTCAGGGATGTATCGTCCGGCCTGTCGCATCAACCAAACCGGTGGGCGTTCGGTCCGTTCGCCGCGTGCCGCCCGAACCAACAGGTCGCTCATGTGCCGAGATTGGCCGGATAGCGTCTAAGCGTTTCGACTCGTCCTATTTCGAGCGGCGGAAAAAGCGAGAGCGTTTCAGGCCGAGGCGTCGTACCCGGCGTCCTCGACGGCGGCGACGATATCGGCGTCGTTCGCGTCGCCTTCGACGGTCGCCGTTCCCGCCTCGTGGTCCGCGCTAGCGTCCGAGACGCCCGAAACGTCTTCGAGCGCTTCGACGACGTTCTGCTCACAGCCACCGCAACTCATTCCGTCCACATCGATGGTTCGAACCATACTCACGGTTACTCACCCGTTGCTTTTTGCGATTTCGGAAAAATATCCAAAGCCGTTCCGTCGAATCCGAACGGGGGAAAGGAGGCGTGAAAAGAGGACTCGTGAGGGTGACGTGGCGCGGAAGCGGAAGTCGTCGAAGGGAGAGAGGAGTTCGAGGATAATTCGTTTTTTAAACAAGCGGAATTTTGTATTTCACCGAATATACACAGGAAGTCAGCGGCAGAGAAGCGAGATAACGAAAACTGTTTTTATTCTATAACGCTAACTGAGTTGTAATGCGACAACTCGACGACACTGACCGGGAGATAATCCGGTTGCTTGTAGAGGACGCACGCCGCCCCTACAACGAAATCGCGGAAACGGTCGGCCTCTCGCCGCCGACGGTCTCCGACCGCGTGGAACGGTTACGAGAAATCGGTATCATCCGCCGGTTCACCGCGGATTTGGACCAAGGAATTCTCATCGACGGCCTCTCGTTGCTCGTCACGGTCAACGCCAAACCGGGACACGTGGACGCCATCAAGGGCTCGCTCGGTTCGTTCGACGGCGTGGAACACGTCTTCGTCACCGCCGACGCGCACATCGTCTGCAAGGCGAACTTACACGAACACGCGGTCGAGGCGCTGCTCTCCGACGCCATCGAGGAGGACGCCGTACGCGATTACGACGTCCAGTTGCTCGTTGACGAGGAGTGGAACCCGCAACCGGGAACCATCGAGTTCGCCCCGGATTGCGTCGAGTGTGGCAACACCGTCACGAACGAGGGGGAATCGACGCGCATCGACGGCGAACTGTACCACTTCTGTTGTTCGTCGTGCAAAGGGCAGTTCGCCGAGCGATACGAACGACTACAGGAAGGTGCCGCCGACTGACACGGGAGTTACATAAATCCGTTTCAGGGAAGGGTTTTGGTGCCATGTACCAAACGACGAGACATGGCAACCGAACAATCGTTCGTCCGGGTCGCCGACGCGGACGACCTCCGGGAAGATAACCCGCAAATCGTCCAGGCGGACGGCCACTCCATCGGACTCTTTTTCCACGAAGGAGAGGTTCACGCCGTCGATAACCGGTGCCCGCACATGGGGTTCCCGCTCACGAAGGGGTCGGTCGACGACGGCATCCTCACCTGTCACTGGCACCACGCGCGGTTCGAACTGTCCTGCGGGGACACGTTCGACCCGTTCGCCGACGACGTGCGGACCTATCCCGTCGAGGTCCGGGACGGGGACGTATACATCCAACCGAATCCACCGCGGGACGAACCGCCCGAAGAACATTGGCGGAATCGACTCGAACACGGCCTTCGAGAGAACATCAGCCTCGTCGTCGCCAAATCGGTCATCGGGTTGGAGTCCGAGGAGGTTCCGTCCACCGTCCCGGTGGAACTCGGGACGGAGTTCGGAACGCACTACCGCCAAGCCGGGTGGGGTCGGGGACTGACGACGCTGGGCGTGATGACGAACCTCCTTCCCGCGCTCCGCCCGGAGGACCGCCGCCGGGCGCTCTACGTCGGATTGACGGAGGTGGCGGACAACTGTTCCGGCGAACCGCCGTTCTTCGTGCAGGAGGCGCTTTCGACGGACGACGTGTCGGCCGAACGGCTCACGGAGTGGTTCCGCGACAACATCGAAGTTCGGGACTCGGACGGCGCGGAGCGCGTCCTTCGAGCGGGAATCACGGCGGACCTCGACGAGTCCGACATCGCGGGGATGCTCGTCGCCGCCGCGACGGACCACTTGTACCTCGATACCGGCCACCGGTTGGACTTCATCAACAAGGCGTTCGAGACGCTCGACCACATCGGGTGGGAGCGCGCGGACGACGTGCTCCCCAGCCTCGTCCCCGGATTGGCGTCGGCCAACCGCGCGGAGGAGAACTCCTCGTGGCGACAGCCCATCGACGTGGCGCAACTGTGTTTCGACGCCGCCGAGGAACTGCCGGACCTGCTCGAAGCGGGCGGGGGCAAGACGTGGAAGGAACCCGACGACTTCGTGGACGTGCTCCTCGGCGAGGACCCGCACGCCATCGTGGACGCGGTGACGGACGCCATCGAAAACGGCGCGACGGCGACCGAACTCGCCCGCGTCGTGACGTTCGCCGCGGCGCGACGGGTCGCCCACTTCGGCACGTCGAACGAGTTCCGCGACTGGAACACGGTCCATCACACGTACACCTACGCGAACGCGGTGAACGGGCTCTCCCGGCGGACTGACGCACCGGAGGTGTACCGCGGCGTCTTCGATGCCGCGATGAACGTCTACCTCGACCGATTCCTCAACACGCCGCCGACGCCGATTCCAGACCCGGACGAGGACCGTGACCCCGACGCCGCGCTCGACGAGCTGATGGAGACCTTCGAGGTGGAAGCCGACGAAGAGGTGGACCTCGCCGGGGAATCGACCGCGGACTACCTCGCCGCCGGAGGCGACGCGGACCGACTGAAGCGAAAACTCGGGGAGGCGTTGGTGCGCGAGGACGTCGGCTTCCACACCCGACAGAACGTCGAAGTGGCCTTCGGGCAGTACGACGCGCTCGCGGCCGAAGGAACCGAAGAGAGCGAACGAAGGGCGCGGATTCACCTCATCGCCACCGCGCGCTACCTCTCGGCCCACACGCCGACGCGGCGAGCGGGCGAGCAGACGTTCCGAATCGCGGAACGGCTCAACCGCGGCGAGAACATCCACGAGATGGACTGAGCGCCGTCTCCCGTCGTCGGAATCGAGACGGTCCGATTTTCGAATAACTGGCTCCGACAGCGGCGTCCGCGGCCGTTTTCGTCGTTCGAGCCGGTGATCTCTATCGCCCTAATACAAACAAATTTGTTTTACTGCAATTGAATTGGGCAAAGTTTATGGGTGCCCGTCGGGACACCACATATAGCGGTTGGAGCAGGGTACGCCCCACATGTGGGCTTACAAGACTGGAGGTACAAGGAGTGACAACTATGGACTGCCCGGACTGCGGGAACGAGCGGACGCGAGTCATCGACACCACGAGTGCCGACGGAACATCGGTACGGCGGCGGCGCGAGTGCCAACGCTGCTCGTTTCGATTTACCACGTACGAGCGTCCGGAGTGGGACTCCCTCCAGGTGAAAAAGCGCGATGGGAACATCGAGTCGTTCAGCCGCGAGAAGCTCCGCGCGGGTATCGAACGAGCCGTGGAGAAGCGCCACGTGAGCGAGGCGGACGTGACGGCCTTGGTGGAAGCGGTCGAGTCCGAGTTGGGAAACCGAGAAACTCGAATCGTCTCGTCCAGCCTCGTCGGCGACCTCGTTTCCGAACGCCTCCGCGAACTCGACCAGGTCGCGTACATCCGGTTCGTTTCGGTGTACAAGGCCTTTTCCGAACCCGAGGAATTCCTCCGCGAACTCGACGCCGTTCTCGACGCGGAACTCGACGACGACCCGCCGCATCCAACCGATGATACCGATAATCCATGAGTCAACGAACACCGACGACGACCATCGACGTACGGTCCATCCTCGACCGAGCACGAACAGGCTACGAAACCGCACTCCCCGAGGACGAGTGTGAAACCCTCGCCAGCGAAATCGAACGCACCCTCTACGACGGCGCGTCCACAGACGAAGTGTATCAGGCCGTTACCCAAGCGCTTTCGGCGCGCGTCGAGCGCGAACCGGCGTTCAAACGAATCGCGGCCGCGGCCTTCCGACAGGGGTACTACCACGAAGTCATCGGCGAGAACCTCCGGGGTTACGAACTGGACCGCGAGTACCGCGCGACCTTCATCGAGAACCTCGAACGCGCGGTCGAAATCGGACGCCTCGACGAGCGACTACCCGAGCGATTCGACCTCGACGACCTCGCGTCCTATCTCGAACCGGACCGCGACGAGCGCTTCGAGTACATGGCGATGGAGACGCTGGCCCAGCGCTACTTCCTCAAAACCGAGGAGAATGGCGAGCGACTCGAACTCCCGCAAGCGTTCTGGATGCGGGTCGCCATGGGCCTCGCCGTCGAAGAGGACGACCCGCAACGCCGGGCCAAGGAGTTCTACGACGTCCTCTCGAAGCTGGAGTTCACCCCTTCGACGCCGACGCTGTTCCACAGCGGCTCGACCCACCCGCAGCTCTCCTCGTGCTATCTGACGACCGTCTCGGACGACCTCGAACACATCTTCGATTCGTACAACCACCACGCCCACCTCTCGAAGTGGAGCGGCGGCCTCGGCAACGACTGGACCAACCTCCGGGCGAGCGGCGCGCTCATCGAATCGACCGGCGTCGAATCGACCGGCGTCGTGCCGTTCCTCCGCATCAGCAACGACGTGACGGCGGCCATCAACCGCTCCGGGAAGCGACGCGGCGCGGCCTGTGCCTACCTCGCCTGCTGGCACCTCGACTTCCCGGCGTTCATCGACCTGAAGCGCAACACCGGCGACGAGCGGCGGCGCACGCCGGACATGAACACGGCCGCGTGGATTCCGGACCTGTTCATGAAGCGGGTCGAAGCGGGCGAGGAGTGGACGCTGTTCAGCCCCGACGAGGTGCCCGACCTCCACGACCTGTCCGGCGAGGCGTTCGCCGAGAAGTATCGGGAGTACGAGAAGCAGGCGGAGGCGGGCGAGTTCAGGCAGTACGAGCGCGTCGATGCCGAAGAACTGTGGCGAAAGACGCTCACGCGACTGTTCGAGACGGGCCACCCGTGGCTGACGTTCAAGGACCCGTGTAACGTCCGCTCGCCGCAGGACCACGCCGGGACGGTCCACTCCTCGAACCTCTGTACCGAAATCACGCTGAACACGAGCGAGGACGAACACGCCGTCTGCAACCTCGGCAGCGTGAACTTTGCGACGCACGTTTCGGGCGGCGAACTGAATCGCGACCACCTCGCCGAGACCATCGAAACCGCGATGCGGATGCTGGACAACGTGGTTGACCTCTGCTTTTACCCGACGGACGAGGCCGAACACTCGAACATGCAGCATCGGCCGGTGGGGCTCGGCACGATGGGATTCCACGACGCGCTGATGGAACTGGGAATCCCCATGGACTCCGAGGACGCGATCGAGAAAGCGAACCGCTGGCAGGAGTTCGTCTCCTACCACGCCATTCACAACTCCTCGAAGCTCGCGGCGGAGCGCGGGACCTACCCGTCCTACGAGGGGTCGAAGTGGGACCGCGGGATGCTCCCGCAGGATACCGTAGATACGCTCGAAGCCGAACGGGGCCGCGAAATTCCGACCGAACGCGAGGAGACGCTCGACTGGTACGTCGTCCGCGAACACGTCGAGGAACACGGCATGCGGAACTCGAACACGATGGCCATCGCGCCGACGGCGACCGTCTCGACCATCAACGGAACCACGCCCTCCATCGAACCGATGTACTCGAACCTCTACGTGAAATCGAACATGTCCGGGGAGTTCACCGTCGTCAACGACCACCTCGTGGACGACTTGAAAGCCCTCGAACTGTGGGACGAGGAGATGGTGGACCGCATCAAGTACCACGACGGGACGATTCAGGAAATCGACGCCGTACCGGACGACCTGAAGGAACTGTACCGGGGTGCGTTCGAAATCGACCCGCGCCACCAACTCCGCCTGACCGCGCACCGACAGACGTGGATAGACCAGTCCGTCTCGCACAACGTCTTTTTCCCCTCGACCGACGGCACGCTGCTCGACGACGTGTACAAGACGGCGTGGCGGTTGGGACTGAAGACGACCTACTACCTCCGCACACTCGGCGCGTCGGGAATCGAGAAATCGACGCTCGACATGGCCGAATACGGAAAGAGCCAGCACCGGGACGGATTCGGAACCGACCCCGACGGTGACGGGAGCGGGGATGACGACAGTAGAGACGGCGGGGACGCCGACGACGGAGACGGCGAAACCGATCTCTGTACCGTCGAGGACCCCACCTGCGACGCCTGCCAGTGACACGACCGACGCGATAACATACCTCACGAACGATACATGCCGATACTCGACACCGACAACGAACACGACCCGAACAAGATACTGCCGCTCGACTACGACTGGGCCCGCGACTACTACGAGGCGGGCGTCAACAACAACTGGGTTCCGGAGGAGATTCCGATGCAGGACGACATCTCCCAGTGGAACGGCGACGCCCTGTCCGACGCCGAGCGCCAACTCATCGAGTGGAACCTCGGGTTCTTCTCGACGGCGGAATCGCTCACCGCGAACAACATCGTCCTCGCGCTCTACGAGTACGTGACGGCTCCGGAGTGTCGCCAGTACCTCCTCCGACAGGCCTACGAGGAGGCGATTCACACGGACACGTTCATCTACTGCTGTGACTCGCTCGGCTTCGACCCCGACTACCTCTACGGGATGTACGACCGAGTTCCCTCCATCGCCGAGAAGGACGAGTTCGTCGTGGACCTGACCCGCGCCATCGACCGCCCCGATTTCACCATCGAAACCGACGCCGACGTCCGCGAGTTCCTCCGCGACCTCGTTGGCTTCTACGTCATCATGGAGGGCGTCTTCTTCTACGCAGGATTCGCCATGATGCTCGGCCTGAAGCGCCAGAACAAGATGGTCGGCATCGGCCAGCAGTTCGAGTACATCCTGCGCGACGAGTCGCTCCACGTCGGGTTCGGCGTGGACCTCATCAACGAAATTCGCGCGGAGAACCCGAACGCGTGGACGGACGCGTTCGGCGACGAGGTGACTGACCTCATCACGAACGCCGTCGAGTTGGAGAAAATTTACGCGTACGAGGCCTGCCCGGACGAAATCCTCGGCATGAGCGCGGCGCAGTTCGCCGAGTACGTCGAGCACATCGCCGACCGCAGACTGGCGCAACTCGACCTCGACGAACAGTACGGGACGGAGAATCCCTTCCCGTGGATGTCCGAGCAGGTGGACCTCAACAAGGAGAAGAACTTCTTCGAAACGCAAGTCACGGAGTATCAGAGCGGCGGGTCGCTCGACTGGTAGCGGCCGTTCTTATCGGGACGCACTGAGCGACGTGCGGCGCTTTTCGCGGCGGCGAAGGGCGTCGTCACGCAGGGTTTTCTGGTCGTCCGTCGGACAGTCGAGGGCGGGGACCGCCGTCGGAGTCTCGTCGTCGTCCAGCGCGACCATCGTGAAGAACGACGTCGCCGTCTCTCCCTTCTCGTCGTGACTGGGCCGCTCCGCCCGAACCGAGACCACGACCTCCATGCTCGTCTCGCCCGTCTCGAACACGTACCCCTCCACAGTCACGATGTCGCCGAGGTCGATGGGACCGAGGAAATCGACGTGATCCATGGACGCCGTGACGACCTGTCGGCGGGAGAACCGGCGCGAGGAGATGGCCGCGCAGATGTCCATCCAGTGTAGAATCGACCCACCGAGCGCCCGACCGAGGTTGTTGGCGTCGTTCGGCATCAGGATTTCGCTCATGACCGTCCGCGATTCGGCGAGTGTCGCAGTGTCGTGCATCGAGTGGCGCTACACGACGCTCACAGATAAAACATCTGTACTTGTATTTTTGAAAGTGAGTTTGTTCTACGGCCGTCTCACTTATCAGCCGACGAATCGTGAACGTGAACGGATATGGGGGAATGGACGGATATGAGAGGGAAGGAACTCATCATCGGGGGAACGTCGCTCGCCGTCTGGCTGCTCGCCGCGCCGTTCGTCGTCTACGACGCGATGCTCGCACCGAACTTCTGGAACGACATTCTCGTGGGGGTCGTCGTGGCGGCGCTCGCGCTCTACGGCGTCGTCTGCACGTGGCGCGACCGACAGGTCGGCATCGCGGCGGGGGGACTGCTCGCCCTGCTCGGACTCTGGCAAGTGACGCGCCCGTTCGCCGTCGCTACCGCAGGACCGATTCCGAAGTGGGGCGACGCGGTCGTCGGCGTCCTGCTGGCGTTTCTCGGCGGGCGCGTGGTACGAGAAGCGCGGACGGCGGCGCTCGAACGACGCTCCCGAAGCGACGTGGGCGGAAGCGGACAGTCGTAGCCGCAACCGTGGCTCGAGGTGTTTTTCGCGGCCGCGAGGAGGGCACGACGCATTATTCTGAAATCGGCTCGACATGGCATAAAAAGGTACGCGATACGCGTGTCGAAAGCAGTAACAAAGGTGTTCACGCCCCATTCGGGTTCGACCGTATCGTCGTCTCGACCCGAGAAATTAGTATCTGAGGTCCATCCACAACCTGGCCGAATTTTCTAAAGGACAAGGTGAATGAACACGGATACCGTAGAGAGACACAATGACGGAACGAACGCAACTCGAAATCCGTGGGATGAGTTGCGCGAATTGTTCGGGAACGGTCAGCGAGGCGTTGAACTCGCTCGACGGCGTACGGGAGGCGAACGTCAACTTCGCCACCGACGAGGGTACCGTCGAGTACGACCCGGAGGTCGTCTCGCTGTCCGAAATCTACGCGGCCATCGAGGACGCTGGATACGACCCGGTTCGCGCGACGACGACCATCGGAATCACGGGGATGTCCTGTGCGAACTGTGCGGACACGAATCGAACGGCGCTCGAATCTGTCCCGGGCGTGGTGGACGCCGAGGTCAATTACGCGACCGACGAGGCGAGCGTCGAGTACAACCCCGCCGGAGTGAACCGGTCGGCCCTCTACGACGCCGTGGAGGAGGCGGGCTACGAACCGGTCCGGGAGGACGGCACGGACGGGAAGGAAGCGGAGGCGGACGCCCGCCAAGCCGCGCGCGACGCCGAGATACGCAAGCAGTTCCGACTGACGCTGTTCGGCGCGGTGCTCGCGGCGCCGCTCGTCTTCTTCATGCTCGAACACCTGTTTTTCCCGGAGATGGTGAGCGAGACGGTGTTCGGCGTCGATGTGGCAGTAATACAGTTCCTTCTCGCCACGCCGGTTCAGATTTGGCTGGGTAAGGAGTTCTACGGGAACGCCTACAACGCGCTCGTGAAGAACCGGACGGCGAACATGGACGTGCTCATCGCGCTCGGTTCGACCACGGCGTACGTCTACAGCGTCGCCGTCATGCTGTCGCTCATCCCGGGCGGCACCTACTTCGACAGCGCGGTGCTCATCCTCGTGTTCATCACGCTCGGCAACTGGCTCGAAGCCCGGTCGAAGGGGCAGGCCAGCGACGCGCTCCGCGAACTCCTCGAACTGGAAGCCGATACGGCGACCGTAATCGAGGACGACGGCGAACGAGAAATCCCGCTCGAAGACGTGGAGGAGGGCGACCTGCTTCGCGTCCGCCCCGGCGAGAAGATTCCGACGGACGGTATCGTCGTGGACGGAGAGAGCGCGACGGACGAGTCGATGGTGACGGGTGAATCCGTCCCCGTCGAAAAGCGCGAAGGCGACGAGGTTATCGGCGCGACCATCAACGAGAACGGCGTGCTGACGGTTCGCGCGACGAAAGTCGGCGAGGAGACGGCGCTCCAGCAAATCGTCGGCATGGTGAAGGAGGCACAGGCCCGCCAACCCGAGATTCAGAACCTCGCCGACCGCATCAGCGCCTACTTCGTCCCGGCGGTCATCGCGAACGCGCTGCTGTGGGGAATCCTCTGGTATCTGTTCCCCGAAGCGCTCTCCGGGTTCGTGAACGGCCTGCCGCTGTGGGGACTGGTCGCCGGTGGCCCGAACGTCGCGGGCGGTGCGGCGGGTGCTGCTGGCGGCGTCACGGTCTTCGAGTTCGCCGTCGTCGTCTTCGCCAGCGCGGTGCTCATCGCGTGTCCCTGCGCGCTCGGCCTCGCCACCCCGACGGCGACGATGGTCGGAACGGCCATCGGCGCGCGTACCGGCGTCCTGTTCAAGGGCGGCGACGTGCTGGAACGGGTGAAGGACGCGGAGACGGTCGTCTTCGACAAGACCGGGACGCTGACCGAGGGCGAGATGCAGTTGACGGACGTGGTGGCGATTGCCGACGAAACCGACCCCGCGATGGCGGACGGCGGGGCGGACGTACTCGGAACGGCGGCGGACGCCGAGACGACGGAAGAACTCGTGCTCTCCGCCGCGGCCAGCGCGGAGCGGGGAAGCGAGCACCCGCTGGCGAAGGCCATCGTGGCGGGTGCGGACGAGCGCGGCGTCGAAATCGAGGACCCGAGTTCCTTCGAGAACGTGCCCGGCCACGGAATCCGGGCGGAGACGAGCCACGGCGAGGTGCTCGTCGGCAACCGGAAACTCCTTCGGGAGGCCGGAATCGACACCGACCCGGCAGAGGAGACGATGGAACGGCTCGAACGCGAGGGGAAGACGGCCATGCTCGTCGCGCTCGACGACCGCCTCCTCGGCGTCGTCGCCAACGCCGACGAGGTGAAGGCGAGCGCGAAGGAAGCCGTCTCGGACCTCCGAGAGCGGGGACTGACCGTGCTCATGCTCACGGGGGACAACGAGCGGACCGCCCGCGCCGTCGCGGAACGGGTCGGCATCGACCCCGAAAACGTCCGCGCAGAGGTGCTCCCCGACGAGAAGGCGGCCGTAGTCGAGGACGTGCAAGCGGGCGGCGAGAACGCGATGATGGTCGGCGACGGCGTGAACGACGCCCCTGCGCTCGCGGCGGCGTTCGTCGGCACCGCCATCGGCAGCGGCACCGATGTCGCCATCGAGGCCGCAGACGTGACGCTGATGCGCGACGACCCGCGCGACGTGGTGAAGGCGATTCGGATTTCGGCGGGAACGCTCTCGAAGATAAAGCAGAACCTCTTCTGGGCGCTCGGCTACAACACCGCCATGATTCCGTTGGCCTCGCTCGGACTGCTCCAACCCGCGCTCGCCGCGGGCGCAATGGCGTTCTCCAGCGTGAGCGTCCTGACGAACAGTTTAGCATTCCGACGGTACGTCCCCGACCACGAGTACCGCCTGCTCGGCTTCCTCCGCTGAACAGCGGAAGTCGTGGTGTGTGTCGCCGTACCGTCCTCCGCTTTTTCGATGGTTCTCAGCAGATGCGAACGATGGAGGTAGTCGAACCTATTATGTGCCGAGCAACGAAAGGTCGGGTGAATGGTGCGGGATTTGGCAGACGATGCGCCCGAATTACAGGACGTCCTCGACGCCCTCGACGACCCCGCATGCCGACGAATAATCATGGAATTACGCGACCCGATGACAGCGCGGGAACTCGCCGACGCGACGGACATCCCGCTCTCGACGCTCTACCGAAAGCTCGACATGCTAAGCGAAGCCTCCCTCGTCGACGAACGAACCGAGATTCGGGAGGACGGCCATCACACCTCCCGATACCGAATCACGGTGGAATCGGTGAACATCTCGCTGACGGACGATAGGGAATTCGACGTGTCGATAGACCGTCCACCGGAGACCACCGACGAACGCCTCGAACGGCTCTGGACGGAGGTGCGAAAGGAAACATGAACGTCACCGTCATCGTCATCACGCTCAAGACGCTCACGCTCGTCCTCGGCGGCGTGATAACGTACTTCGCGTTCAAAGCGTACCGCCGAACCGGCTCACCGGCACTCAGGTCGCTCGCCATCGGGTTCGGCGTCGTCACCCTCGGCGCTCTGCTCGCCGGACTCGCCGACCAAGCGTTCAGCGTGAACCGGGATTTCGTCCTCGTCATCGAAAGCACGCTGACCGCGCTCGGCTTCGCCGCCATCGCCTACTCGCTCTACGCGGAGTAGCCGTTCGACGCGGAGTAAACTTATCCCGGTGGCGGGCGTTGTGAAACTAATGACCCGGCACCGTGGAGCGGCCGCGGGTGCTACGGAATCGGTGGACGAGACCGTCCGGTGCGCCCTCGAACTCGCCACGGACGAATTGCTCGTGACGCTCGAACCGACAGCGGCGGGACCGGAACTGGCGTTCGACGCCGCCCTCGTCGGCGTGTTCGACCGCCTCGTCACCGAATTTGCGGCGGCACGCGACCGCGACCGACCGCCGTTTGCGAAGGGGCCGGAACTCCGGGACGAGCGGGTGCGCTTCGACTCGCTGTCGGAGGACGCGAACGAACGATTGCACGCGCTGTTGGACTCGCTGGCGTACGATTCGCTGTCGTTTCGGCGACTCGGTGGCGCGTACGAGCGGTCGCTCGATTACGTACCCGAGATGGAAGACGGCGGGATTCGTCTCACGGGAGACGCGACGCGGCGGGTGTCCGTGGGAGCGTACTACACGCCGAACGAGGTGGTCGAATACGCGGTTTCGCGGGCGCTCCACGGACGGGAGGACGCCCGAGTCATCGACCCCGCGATGGGGAGCGGAAACTTTCTGACCTGCGCCATCGACCGGTTGGCCGAATCCCGCGACGAGCAGAGCGAGCGAGCCCGTCAGTTCGTCGCGGAGAACCGCGTCTTCGGGGTGGACGTGGACCCGCTGGCCGTCGAACTCGCACGGTCGGCCGTGTGGTTCGAAACCGGCGTCTGGCCGGACGACACCCTCGTCGTCGGCGACGCGCTCGCGTCGAACCCGGAGTGGATGGACGCGGCGGGATTCGACGGGAACGGATTCGACGCCGTGGTCGGCAATCCACCCTACGTACGGAGCCGCCACCTCCCGGCGGAGCGAAAAGACGATCTTCGGGAGCGGTACGATACGGTGACCGGGTCGTTCGACCTCTACGTGCCGTTCGTCGAGCGCATGGCCGAACTCGGAGGGAGGGTGTCCTGTATCGTCCCGAACAAGTGGACGACGGCGCGATACGGGCGACCCCTCCGCGACCGACTGCTCGACGAGCACCGATTGGTGGAACTGCTCGACGTGTCGAACGGCACGGTGTTCCCCGACGCGAGCGTCTACCCGCTGGTTCTCACGTTCGACTCCGGCGGCGGCCCGACCGAGGAGATATCGATTCGGCGGGGGGAGTCGAGCGACGGGACGGAGGAAACAGCGGAAACGACGCTCTCCCGGTCGTTCGTGGACGCGCTCGGCGACCGGGTGATTCCGGTGGGTATCGACCCCTCGTTCGGGTCGCTGGCGGAACGACTCGTCCGGGAGTTCGACGAACTCGGAGCGCACGTCGATATGACGGAGGGTATCCACACCGGCAACGTGCGGGAAAAGCTCGTCGTGGACGAACCGGGGCCGGACTGTGAAAAAGTCGTGGGCGGGGGGGACGTATCGCGCTACCGATTGGAGTGGGACGGCGACTGGGTTCGGTTCGACCCGTCGCTCATCGGCGACGGCGAGTACGGTGCCCTACGCGACCGGACGGTCTTCGACGGCGAGAAACTGCTCCTCCGAGACATCAGCGACCGTCCCGTGGCGACGTACGACGACGCCGGAACGTACGCGCTGAACACCCTCTTCAGCGTCCGGTCCCGCCCTCGTTCCGACCTGCCGCTACGGTACCTCCTCGCGGTCATCAACGCCACGGTTTCGGCCTGCTGGTTTCAGCAGGTGTACGGCGGCACGCACGTCAGCGGCGGCTATCTCCGGTTCAAGCCGATGTTCGCAAATCGGCTGCCGATTCCCGACGGCGAGGGGGAGCGCGACGAACTGGTCGCGCTGACGGAACGGTTGGAACGGCTTCGAGAGGCGCGGGCGGACATCGAAATCCGCCTTCCCGGAGGGGATGGGGATGAGGATGAAGAGGATGGGAGTCCAGAAGGAGATGAGGGTCCAGAAGAGGATGAGGGTGAGGGGGATGACGGCCCGCGACTCGGTGACCTCGTTCGGCGGGTCGGCACCGACTCGCCGTTGGCCGAGACGACGACGACGCGGGACGGGCTTCGCGTCGGGAACGTCAGCGTCGAGAGAGGAGTGGACGAACTCGTGTTCTCGGCGACGGCCCGCTATCGTCCCGCGGAAGAGCGGGCCACCGATACGTGGGGGTTCGCGGAGACGGAACCGATTCGAGCGCTCGTGTTCGAGGCCGACGGGCGGGAGGAGTGGCGCGACGTGCTCCCGTGGTACGTCCCGCGCCACGTCGAAAGCGACGGGTTCACCGAGGAGGCGCGGAAAACCATCTCGCCGCTCGACCGACTCGAATCGATTCGGCTCCCGTCGCTCGAAACCGCGACGGCGTTCGCGGAGCGGTGTCGGTCCGCGGCACAGGTGGACGCGAAAATCGAGCGGACGGATGCGGAAATCGACCGACTCGTCTCCCGAGCCTACGGACTCTCGGCGGACGAAATCGAACTGGTCGAGCGACTCGTGAACTGACGTCCCGAGGACGACGGGTGTTATGAACACAGACCCGTTCAGTTGCTAGAGACTGCTATTCTACCCCGGAACGCTGACAGGGGAATTAATACCCGAGAAGGGGTTTCGTTCCCACATGAGCGACCGCTCGAACGGTCACGGACACGACCATGACCACGATGGTCACGGTCATGGCGGCCACGGTCACGGCGGTCACGGTCACGACCACGGCGGTCACGGTCACGACCACGACGGCCACGGTCACGGCGGCCACGGGGGGTCGGGGAACCGGCGAGCGTTGAAAATCGCGCTCGTCATCAACACCGCGTTCTTCGTGGTGGAAATCGCCGGGGCGCTGTACGCCAACTCGCTCACGCTCCTCGCGGACGCCGGGCACATGCTCACGGACTCGGCGAGCATCGTCCTCGCGCTCTTCGCCGCGTGGATTGCCACGCTCGATGCGGACTCGAAACGCACCTACGGCTATCAACGCGCCGAGATTCTCGCCGCGCTGGCGAACGGCGTCTTCCTCGTCATCATCGTCGTCTACGTCGCCTACGAGGCCGTCATGCGGTTCCAGAACCCGCAGGACGTGAAGGCGCTTCCCACAATCGTCATCGGTGTCGTGGGACTCGGCGCGAACCTCGCCGGGGCGTACGTCCTCCACGGCGGCCGGGACAGCCTCAACGTCGAGGGCGTCTACCTCCACCTGCTGACCGACGCCGCCGGAAGCCTCGCCGCCATCGCGCTGGGGGTCGGATTGTACGTCTCCGACCTCTACGTCCTCGACCCGATATTCAGCCTCGTCATCGCCGCGCTCGTCCTGTACTCCGCGAAGGACCTCCTCATCGAGAGCGTCAACATCCTCCTGCAGGGCACGCCGTCCAGCGTGGACGTGGACGACATCACCGGGACGCTCTCCGACCTCGACGGAGCAATCGACGTCCACGACGTGCACGTCTGGGCGCTCACCAACCGCAGTTTGGCCTGTAGCGCCCACGTCGTCGTCGCGGATGACGCGGACCGCGACGCGGTTCTCGACGCCGCCCGCCACGCCCTCAACGAACGCCACGACATCGGTCACGCGACCATCCAAGTCGAGTCCGAGAGCGGCGACTGCGAAACCGCCGACTTCGACTGCTATCCGGCGAACGGCGGCCACGTCGCCGATTGAATGGAAATGAGCGGCGAAGCGGAGAAAGCGGTTCGATGGAGAGGTGCGGTTCGATAAGGACGTGTGCGGTGCGGTGCGGTGCGGTGCGGTGGACATAGAAACCGATTTTTGAACCGCTCGGACGAGAGTGGAGGAGGAGAATACAGTGTAGGATGGTAGATATAAGTATGAAATAGTAGGATATAGTATGAAATAGTATTCTCCGGTAGTATCCAGTAAAAAATAGAACGCTCCAGTAGTCACGAAGTCACGCCGGTAGGGTCGCGGTGGTGAAAACCACGAACGCGGCCAGGCCGACGGAGGCGGGGTCGCGAACACGAATATCGAAAGCAACGCCATTGATAATTCACACAGTGATGTTTTGAATCCATTTTGAATGATTTTTATTTCATCTCCATAAGTTATCACCAATCTTTTTGAGGCGAAAATCCGTACACGGGGATATGATGCAGACCGGGTTGGCGGCTGTGACGACGGACATGCTCGTGGTGTTCGCCATCGTCCTCATCGCGCTGGTGTTCTTTGCGACGGAGTTGCTTCCCGTGGACGTGACCGCGATTCTGATAATGGTCACGCTGATGGTGCTCGAACCGTGGACGGGAATCAGCACGACCGAGGGAATCGCCGGGTTCGCAAACGAGGCGACCATCACCGTGCTGGCGATGCTCATCCTCAGCGCCGGCGTCAGCCAAACGGGGGTCGTCCAGTTGCTCGGCAGTCGGCTAGCCGACTTCGCGGGAACGGACCTCAGAAAACAGCTGTTCGCCACCATCGGCGTCGCCGGACCCGCGTCCGGGTTCGTGAACAATACGCCGGTCGTGGCGATTCTCGTCCCCGTCATCACGGACCTCGCACACGAGGGAAAAACCTCGCCGTCGAAGCTCCTCATCCCGCTCTCCTACGCCTCAATGCTCGGCGGGATGCTCACGCTCATCGGCACCTCGACCAACATCCTCGCCAGCAACGTGACGGGGCGACTCGCCGAGCGAACCGGAAACGCCCGCCTCCACGCCTTCTCGATGTTCGAGTTCACGGGACTCGGCGTCATCGTCCTCGTGGTCGGCGGATGCTACCTGTTGTTCGTCGGCCACCGACTCCTACCCGAACGCGTCCCGCCGGAGGAAGACTACATCGAGGAGTACGAGATGGAAAACTACCTCACGGAAGTCGAAGTGGCCGAGGGGTCGCCGTTCGTCGGCCAAACGGTCGAAGACGCCATCGACGAGGCCGTCTTCGACGCCGAGATAATCCAGTTAGTTCGGGACGACGAGACGTTCATCGAACACATCGGTCAGCGGACGATACGCGCCGGTGACGTGCTCACGCTCCGAATCGACAAGCAGACGCTAAGTACGCTCACGACGCTCGAACATCTGACGCTCGCGGGGACGCCGACGGAGGCGGAAATCGACCCCGGCGAGGAACAGACGCTCGTCGAAGTCGTCATTCCCTCCGGGTCCTCGCTCGTCGGGGAGACGCTTTCGAGTTCGACGTTTCGGGAGCGCTTCGACGCCGCGGTCCTCGCCTTCCGGAGCCGCGGCGAGGTCATCCACGAGCGTCTCGACCGGGTGACGATTCGGGTCGGCGACACGCTCCTCGTGCAGGCGTCGGCGGACAGCATCGACCGGCTGGCGGCGAATCGGGATTTCATCGTGGCCCACCAAGTGAGCGACCCGGACTACCGAACCGAGAAGATTCCGGCGGCGCTCGCCATCATCGTCGGGGTCGTCTCGCTCGCCGCGCTCGGGGTCTTCCCGATTCTCGTCACGGCGCTCGGCGGCGTGGTGGCGATGGTCGCCACCGGCGTCCTGAAACCCGGCGAGTTGTACGAATCGGTCGAGTGGAACGTCATCTTCCTGCTGGCGGGCGTCATCCCGCTCGGCGTCGCCCTCGAAAACTCCGGCGGCGCGGAACTGCTCGGCGGCCTCGTCGCGGCCAGCGCGAACTACCTCCCGGTCGTGGCCGTCCTCTGGATATTCTACATCGCCACGGGCCTCATCACGGAGGTCATCAGCAACAACGCCAGCGTCGTCCTGATGATTCCCGTGGCCGTCGAGGCGGCGACCCGAATCGACGCCAACCCGTTCGCGTTCGTCCTCGCGGTGACGTTCGCCGCCTCGACGTCGTTCCTCGGTCCCGTCGGCTATCAGACCAACCTGTTCGTCTACGGGCCGGGCGGCTACAAGTTCACGGACTACTTCCGAATCGGGGCACCGCTCCAACTGCTCCTGTCCGCCGTGACGGTCGCCGGAATCGTGACGTTCTGGGGACTCTGAGGAAAGGACGTTCAACGAAGCGGTCGAATCGGGTGCGTGGTGCGTGTTTCCCGTTTCAATTCCGATTCGGCCGGAATCCAGAGAGCACGTCCAGCCACGAGACGAAGATGAACGCCCCGATGACCGCGGCCATCGTGCCGCCGAAGAGGGTCGCCATCCGCTCCGTGATGTGTTCTCGTTCCGAAATCGTGATGGCGTACACCCTATCGTTGTCGATGACGAACGAATAGTCCTCCAACGCGCCGGGCGGCTCGTCCGACAGCTGATACGACCCGTGGAGTTTCGCGCGACCGAAGGCGACCCGCGCCTCGCTCGATAAGCTTCCGTACTTCACCGACGACGAGCGCACGCCGGGTTCGTTCTTCTCCACCTGCTCCAGCGAGAGCGTGTAGGTCGTCGTGTTTTGCGGCGGCTGGAGGAGCGCGTAGCCGGTGAGGACGAGCCCGGCCAAGAGCATGAGCGTCGCGAGTGCCTGAATCAGAAAGCTGTCGAACCGCATTCGATGTTGGTTGTGGTGTAGCGGGAGAGGTAAAGGGTTTCCATCGAACGTGGGGAGAAAGAAAACGGGACGGTCGGTCGGAATCGGTTATCGACGGGACGGAAGGACGTCTCGAACCGGATACAGGTCTTCACGGATGCCCGCGCCGTCACAGTCGTCGTTCGGACACTGGTAGTGCCACCCGTCGTCCGTCGCGGCGTCGGCATCGAAACGCTCCCCACACACCTGGCAGAACAGTCGGTCGAGGTCCCCCGACCGCGTTCTGCTTGCAAGTTCAGGCTGCATACGCGTATATTCGCAGTCATCAATGAAAGAACCTACGTTTTTCCGGTGACATGTGTGAGACTCCCTATCGTTGGGAGAACTTCCCACCGTCGGGTGACATGCATGATACCGGGTTACCGTGCAGTTAGCGAGCGGTTTAGTGGCTGGCACCCATGGAACCGTGTATGGAGAAGCAGACCCTGACCTGCCTATGTGAGCTACCGCCGAGCGCGAAGCTCGTGTTCAAAGTGTTGGAGTACAGCGGCGCCCACACGCAGAAGGAAATCGTGAAGCGGTCACGACTTTCGGCGCGAACGGTCAGGAGCGCACTGGAGAACCTGACGGAAATCGGTGCCGTCACCGAGGAAGTGTACATCCCCGACGCCCGACAGCGGCTCTACCGACTGGACGATACGGGCGACTGGGAGCAAGTGAACTGCTTGAACGAAGTGCCGGTGTAGGACCGGAACGTAGCGGTACGGAACCGAACTGAGCGAATTCCTTCTACGCGGACGTATCGACACGCTTCGGCCAGCGCAGCGACCCGCCAGCCAACAGCCAGAGGCCGGTGCCGAGGAACGACAGCGGCGCGACGACCAACAGCAACCACCCGCCGAGACCGGCGTCCGCCGTCAGCGCTCCAGCGATGAGAACGAACGCGACGAGCGGCGTCGCCAGCAGGAGGAGGGCGATGAGGAGGATGCGCCGAAGGGGAAGGCCCTCCGCGGATTCAGTTGTGGGAGACATACTGGTGATGTGTCGTCAAAATTTGTATTTATTCAGGAGGGTTTTTCGAGCTACGATGACGCGGAGAACTCGACAACCTCGATGCCGGACGTTTCGAAGTCGTTCATGGCGGCGAGGCGGTCGGGAACCTCGGCCAGAGAAACGGTGTTCGTCACGAGTTTACCGGGCGAGAGCGTGTCCCGTTCCAGCATGCGAAGCAGTTCGTCGTAGCGGGACGGCGGCATCCCGCGCGACCCCAAAAACGTGATTTCGCGCATCGTCATCGCGTCCGTCGGGAGGGAGACCTCGCCGCGTTCCGCGTCCGTCGTCAACCCGAGTTGGACGTGTTGACCGCGCGGGCGGAGGCAGTCGATGGAATTCCGACACGTTTCGGCGATGCCGAGCGCGTCGATGGAGACGTCGGCCCCGCCGAGTCGCGCCTGGATCGTCGTCGGAACGTCGGTCTCGGCGTCGGCGAGCACCGTCTCGTCCGCGCCGAGGTCTCGCGCGCGGTCGAGTTTGTCGGCGTCCAAATCCACCGCGATGACGTTCGCGCCGAGCGCGTCGGCGACGTGAACCGCCGAGAGGCCGACGCCGCCACACCCGTGAACCGCGACCCAATCCCCCGGCGTTAGGTCGGCGCGGTGGGCGAGCGCGTGGTACGCCGTGACGAACCGACAGCCCAACCCGGCCATCTCGACCGGCGAGACGGATTCTGGGAGGTGCACCGCGTTGTAGTCGGCGGACGGGACGTGGACCCGTTCCGCGAACGCGCCGGGCGCGGACTCCTCGAAGCCGAGGGCGATGCCGTTTTCACAGACGTTGCCGTGGCCGTTCTGGCAGTACCCGCAGTGGCCTCGGCCGAGATTGAACGGGACCGCGATTCGGTCCCCCTCGCCGATGTCCCGGACCTGCTCGCCGACCGCGACGACCCGTCCGGCGGGTTCGTGGCCGAGGATTTGCCCGATTGGAACTTGGTCGTCGGCCCACTCGCCGTGGCCCTGCCACGCGTGCCAGTCGCTTCGACAGATGCCACAGGCTTCGGTTTCGATGACGACGCCGTGCGGGTCGGGGGTCGGTTCCGGCACCTCCTCGATGGAAAGCGGTTCGCCGTACTCGCACAACACAGCGGCTTTCATACCCGAGTGTCGGCCCTCGTCGGCTTAAAACGGCGGGAGGGGGCAAACGGGAGAACGTGAATCACGGTTGGAACTTTTAGGGGCGCTCACCGTATATCGGATATGAACCCTCGACTCCGGCGCGTCGTCTCTTTAGGGCGGGACATCGTGCGGGAAGTGCACGAGGAGAACATCAAATTCATGGCGGGGAGCATCGCCTACCACTCCTTCGTCTCCCTGCTTCCCGTGCTTCTGTTGTTGACGCTCATCGTCTCCGCGGTCGGGAGCGAAACCCTCGCGAGGCGGTTGATACAGGACATCGGGTCCTACCTCCCGGCGAGCGCCAACATCTTCCTGCAAAACGCGATTTCAGGGGCACCGTCGCCGGGCGACTCGCTCGTCGTCGTCCTGGTGCTCCTCTGGGGCACGTTTCGAATCTTTCGGGCGCTCGACGCGGCGTTCGCGGACATCTACGACGTGGAGCGAAAGACCTCGTTCAGGGACGAACTGGAGGACGGCGTGGTCGTCCTCGTGGCGCTCGTCCTCGTCGTCGTCACCATCGGCGTGACCAGCGCGACGATTTCGACGCCACAGCGGTTGCCGTTCGACGAGTATCTGGCCGAGGGGGTGTCGATACTCGTCCTCGGCATCGCGTTCCTCCCGATGTACTACGTGTTTCCGAACATCGACGTCGAAATCGGAGAAATCCTCCCCGGTGTCGCCATCGCGGCCGTGGGCTGGCAGGTCCTCCACTCGGTGTTTCACATGTACGCGCAAGTCTCGGCGTACAACACCAGCCTGTACGGAACCGTCGGAAAGATCCTCCTCGTCATCGTCTGGCTCTACGTCGGCAGCATCGTCATCCTGTTCGGCGCGGCGGTCAACGCGGTCCTCGCCGGACGGACGGGAGACGCCGCCAAAAGCGACCGCGAACGCGACTCGGCGGAAGTGAAACCGACCGAGAGGAAGGGTACGGTGGGGGACGAGACGGAGGAGAGCGGCGCGGGAGCGAACAAATCGGGAGTGAACGATACGAGGGCGAATGAAACAGTGGCGAACGGGGGAGAAGCAGTGGCGAGCGGAGGAATCGAGAGCGAGCAGGAGTTCCGGGAGGTGTTACACCGGCTTACCAGACAGGCGCGTGAGGACGGCCTTTCGACGAACGAGATTCAACGGGAGCTACGGCGGGAAATGACGAAGACGAGGCGCAGCGGGGAGTAGGGAACCGGCACAACTGTTTTGCTCATTCGTCACGATACGTACTCGATACGGGGGAAAGGGGTATGCCAGACAAACCACATCAGAACCTAGCGATCATCGGTCACGTCGACCACGGAAAATCCACCTTAGTCGGACGACTCCTCTTCGAGACGGGGAGCGTCCCGGAACACGTCATCGAACAGCACAAACAGGAAGCCGAAGAGAAGGGGAAGGGCGGCTTCGAGTTCGCCTACGTGATGGACAACCTCGCCGAGGAGCGCGAACGCGGCGTCACCATCGACATCGCCCACCAGGAGTTCGACACCGACGAGTACTATTTCACCATCGTCGATACGCCGGGCCACCGCGACTTCGTGAAGAACATGATTACGGGAGCGAGTCAGGCGGACAACGCCGTCCTCGTCGTCGCCGCGGACGACGGCGTTCAGCCACAGACGCAAGAACACGTCTTCCTCGCGCGCACCTTGGGCATCAACGAACTCATCGTCGCGGTAAACAAGATGGACGCCGCGAATTACAGCGAGGACCGCTACCGCGAGGTCGTAGACGAGGTAAAGGGGCTGTTGAATCAAGTCCGGTTCGACACCGAGGACGCTTCGTTCATTCCGATTTCGGCGCTCGCGGGGGACAACATCGTGGACCACAGCGACGAGATGTCGTGGTACGACGGGGAAACCGTCCTCGAAGCGCTCAACGACCTGCCGATGCCGGAGCCGCCGACCGACGCGCCGCTTCGGTTGCCGATTCAGGACGTGTACACGATTTCGGGCATCGGAACCGTCCCGGTCGGACGCGTCGAGACGGGCATGTTGAACATCGGCGACTCGGTGTCCTTCCAACCGAGCGACGTGACCGGCGAGGTCAAAACCATCGAGATGCACCACGAGGAGGTCCCGGAAGCGGGACCGGGGGATAACGTCGGGTTCAACGTCCGCGGAGTCGGCAAAAACGACATCCGGCGCGGGGACGTCGCGGGTCCGGCGGACGACCCGCCGAAGGTGGCGGACACCTTCACGGCCCAAATCGTCGTGATGCAACACCCGTCGGTCATCACCGCGGGCTACACGCCGGTGTTCCACGCGCACACCGCACAGGACGCCTGCACCATCGAATCCATCGATCAGAAGATAGACCCGGCCAGCGGCGAAGTCGTCGAGGAGAATCCCGACTACATCCAGAGCGGCGACGCCGCCGTCGTCACCGTCAGACCGCAGAAACCGCTGTCCATCGAACCGTCGTCGGAGATTCCCGAACTCGGCAGTTTCGCGGTGCGCGACATGGGCCAGACCATCGCGGCGGGGCGGGTGCTGGAAGTGAACGAGAAGTAGCGGGCGTCGGCCCGAATTGCTGTTTTTCGCGGGATGAAGTCCGGTGAGTGTACGGAAGATGGTGAAACAGCCCGGAGCGGCGCATCCGCGCCGCTCCGGGCCGCACAGTGTCGGGTAGAAAACGAAGAACGGGGAAAGAGATCAGGGGAAGAAGGAGAGAGGTGAGAGCAGGCGAAGAAGGAGGGAAAACGGCGACGGTGAGAACGGGACCACGTGAAACGAGATGTTCAAATTATTTCGGTTAGAAAATCCCATTTGCATTGTTTTTAGCAAATTGGGAAATCATTGGCAGAGCTTATCGCCCGATATCACCACAAGAACTAAATAGTAATCGCGCCGTTGTACTATGTGTTATGTCATACCAAACAGGAGGGAACGAATAGGATTCGAAGAACGACCCGCGAAAAATCACGGCTTTGCGCCTGTCAAAATCTACAGCTCTGTGTCTCTGGTTCGGTGCATCTCCCGATGCATCTTCCAATTCAGGTCTACCGGTTTTCGGAAATACGATTCCAGTCGAACGTCCGTTGAACCCGACAGCGGTGCGGTTCCGCGGACCGACGCGCTTTTTCATACGGGACTGCTACGGAGGGTGTGCAATGGCTTCACGAGGATGAACGGACGAGCAATCCGTTCGGAATGCAACCACCCTGCCAGTGTAACGTCACACACGACGGGGACTGTGCAGTGTTCGGCTACGGCGACGCGAACGCGGACTTCCACCTCATCGGCGACCATCCGGGAGCGCACGGCGGCATCGAGTCGAACGTGCCGTTTACCGGCGGCCCCGTCGGGGAGACGCTACAGCCGGTGTTGAACGAGGTCGGCCTCATCGGCGACGTGTACAGCGACCGGCCGACCATCGCGAACCTGTTCATGAGCTACCTCCACATGTGCAGGCTGCCCGACGGTCGGCAACCCACGCCGCGAGAGTACGACGACATGGAGCGGTTTTTCGACGCCGAACTCAGGGCTATCGCCGCACACGTCCTGCTTCCGGTCGGCCGAACAGCGACCGAACACGTCTTCTGGGAGTTCACGGCGCAAGCCGAAAAACACGGAATCGGCGACGGACGGGACGGCCCAGATATGGCGGCGCTCCACGCCGAGGAGATCAAAGGACGGGGCTTCCTCGTCGTCCCGGTTCGTGACCCGCGCGAGTGGGGACCGAACGACGGCGACCGCCTTCGGGAGCGACTGAACGGAATCCTGTCCTCGGACTACCAGCAGACGGTCGATCTGGGGCGCTTCATGCCGGACGCCGATCCGTACGAGGTCCGGTGACGACGCGAACGAGTCCGACCACGATTCCCGCGACGAACTCGACCGCGAGCAGCGCGACGGGAAGCACGATGAACGAAGCGGCGAGAAAGCCGAGCGCGATGCCGCCGATGATGGCGGCGCGTTTCCAGCGCGATTCCGGGCGTTCGAACTCCATGCGGCGAGAACGTCGAGCGGGCGGGTAAAACGCGGTGAGCGTTCGGCCGGTAAGGGGAGATTACTGCGAAAATCGGGTCACGGGAACGGGCCGGTCCACTCGTCCAGACAGTCCTCGCTACAGAAGTGGAGGGTCACGTTCTCCGTTTGGTTGGCGGTGACGCTGTGTCGAACGACCACCGTCGGGTGATACTCCGAGAGGTTGACGAGTTTGCCGCAGTTGGCACAGGACGTGAATTCATCGTCCGAGCGGGTGGGACTGGGCATAGAGTCACCACGGCCCGAAGGCGCGTAAACGTATGGTCTAGCCGCCGAGTTCGCGTCCGTTCGCTCCGGAGTCAGTTTCCCGTTCGACGGAAACCGTGTTTTCGACCGCTTCGCGCACGTCCTGTTCGAGGACCGAGAACGCCATCGCGCGGACGAACACCTCGTAATCGGCGTGCGTCTCGGTCTCGTCCTCGGCGACGATTTCGGTCACCATCTCGATTTCGGGGTCCTGTTCGGAGAGTTCACAGACGCGAAGCGACACGTCACGATTCCAGAGGTTGCCGATACACTCGCCGACCGACCGGTACAGGGCGGAGCGCATGCTCATCCCGGAACCGACCCGTTCCCGAACCTTGCCCGCGAGTCGGTGCACGACTCGCCTGTACTCCCGGCCGTCGAAGTTCTCCATCGTCGTGGAAAGCTTCCATTTCGAGATATTAAAACCCCGACCACGGCTTCGACGACGAAACTGAACAGTCGGGAATCGGAAACTACCAACGAGCGGCCAGAAGATAAATGAGACCTTTATCATCGTCGTAGACCCAATACCTTTTTAAAATCAACAAGAGATATTGAACTACATGGCACGCGAGCAACGAAACGACCGATTACCGAGACGACCGACAGTCTCGGACCGAAGTAACGACGAGAATCCACGACCGGGCACTCGAAATCGAGTGGAAAGCGACGCATACCAAGGGACGAAACGATGAGCGTCAGTTCCGACTCGACCGCGGGAGACGGGTTCGAACACGCCACGGAGGAGTCCGTCGAACCGCTCTCCCGCGACAAGATATTTCATATTCTCCAGACACAGCGACGTCGGGACGCGCTTCGGTTCCTGAAGGAGACCGGCGGCACGGTCGAGATGCGCGACCTCGCGGAGCAGGTCGCCGCGTGGGAGAACGACACGACCGTGCAGGCGCTCACCTCGGACGAACGCCAGCGCGTCTACATCGCGCTGTACCAATCTCACCTGCCGAAGCTCGAAAGCGAGGGAATCATCCGCTACAACAAGAGCCGCGGCATCGTCGAACGCGGACCGCTGGCCGACCAGTTCGACCCGTATCTCGACACGGCGGACGAATCCGACTACGAAGTCGAAACGAAAGAGACCGAATCGAGCGACGACGAAATCCCGTGGTTGCGCTACTATCGACGCGCCACCGCGGTCGGAATCGCCGTCGTGGCGGCGGCGTGGCTCGGCGTCCCACCCGTTTCCTTCGTCCCCAACCTCATTTGGGACGTCCTCATCGTCGCGTCGTTTACGGCGCTGTCGCTCGCCCAACTCCTCGCGGGCGACGAGTAACGAGTACCGCTCCGACGTTCGACACGCCGACGGACGCCACTCGTTATCGAGAGAAATATAAAAAATATAATGAGTGGTGACGCTCGAAAACAGGTGTGAACCGAATTCGACTCGAAAACTCGGAGTTCGAGGGAGAAAACAGCGTTTACCTCCTCGGTACCGATACCGATGCTCCCACGACACTCATCGACACGAGCGTGCGAAAGTCCGAAACGCTCGATTCGCTGGAGTCGGGATTGGCCGACTACGGCTGTTCGGTCGGCGACGTGGACCGTGTGCTCGTCACCCATTGGCACACCGACCACGCCGGACTCGCGGGAACCGTCCAAGCGCGAAGCGACGCCGCCGTCTTCGTCCACGAGGACGACGCGGCGCTCGTCGCCCAAGACGAGTCGGCGTGGGACGCCATCGAAACCCGCCAACGGCGCCTCCTCGACGAGTGGGGGCTCCCCGAGCACATCCAGGACCCGGTGTTCCAGCACGCGCGGAAAATCGGTCGTCTCGACGGTCCCGAACCGACCGTCGAGCCGTTTTCCGCGGGCGACCGCTTCGACTGCGGCGACGTCGAACTCGAAGCCGTCCACCTCCCCGGCCACACCGCCGG
The DNA here is from genome assembly GCF_026008575.1 of Haladaptatus sp. T7. NCBI lineage: Archaea > Methanobacteriati > Methanobacteriota > Halobacteria > Halobacteriales > Haladaptataceae > Haladaptatus > Haladaptatus sp. T7. The sequence continues at coordinate 101,493 of NZ_BROP01000008.1, read as the reverse complement.
TCTCTCGGGGTTCGCCTTCGACGGCGACTCCGGCCGCGGACTCTTCTGCGGCGACGCCCTCCTCGGAAACTACACGCCCAACGTCGGCGGCGCGGACGTCCGCCTCGAAAATCCGCTTGCGGCGTACCTCGATACGCTGTCGCACGTCGTCGGGGAGTCCTACGAGCGCGCCTGGCCCGGCCACGGCGGCCCGCTCGACCCGACGGAGCGCGCCCGCGAGATTCGGGACCACCACCGCGACCGCGCCGGTGACGTCATCGACGTGCTGGAACGACACGGCCCGACCGACCCGTGGACCGTGGGTTCCCACCTGTTCGGCGACCTCGACGGCATCCACCTCCTCCACGGCCCCGGCGAATCCTACGCCCACCTCAGACATCTCGCGGAAGCGGGATACGTCGAACGCGTCGGCGACGAGTACGAACTGGTCGAGCAACCCGATTTGGACGCGCTCTTCGAGGACCGGATGGCGACGAGTCCGTAATCACGAGTTCGCGTTTCGAGACCGGGAAACGGATGTTTGGTGCAGTTGGCAGCAGTTTTCGGATAGTTCGGTCACGGTCGCGACGAACAGCCAACGGTTTTCGCGTGATTGCAGCGCTACGAGGTGAGTTTGCTGTTACTGAGAACACATCTACAGAAGTGAGAACTTCGAAAGCCCCCGCCTCGCCAGCGCGCGCCGGACTGGAAATTCGAATGCGCGAAACACGCAAAACGGAAATACGAATGTACGAGGTCCCAAAGGTCGAAACCGTCCGAGTCGGGGGAAATCGGGGTAGAGTCGCGGTCAGGGGAGGTGTCGCGCGAACACGTCGTCGTGGAGCGTCTCGCAGGCGTAGTCGAGAATCGTCTCCAGGTTTTGCGTGTCGTACTGGTTGTACCGGACGAGAACGTCGAGGGCGTCCTCGTCGCCCGCTTCGTACTGGTGCCAGAGTCGAACCGCGTCCTCGCCGCCGATGTCCATGCCGCCGCGACTGATGTCGAGGTCGGACTCCACCGCGCTGAGGCCGCCGGTGAGACCGAGGCGCTTGCAGACGTACATCAAATCGACGTGGGGCGTGTCGAGCGACAGGTCGAACTCGTGTTCGAGGAACGGCTGGTCGAAGCGCTTGCCGTTGAACGAGACTATCAGGTCCGACTCGCCGAGTTCGCGCCGAAGGGCGTCCGCGGTCAAATCGTCGCCGCGGACGAGCGTCTTCGTCTCGCCGTCGCGGTGGAGGCTGACCGTGGTGACGACGCTGGAGTGGTGGCTCAGCCCGGTCGTCTCGATATCGAAAAAGCAGGTGGAAGAGCGGAAGTTCTCGTACAACCGCCATCCCTCGCCGCTGGGGAAGGCGGACGCGAAAAAGGCGGAGTTTCCGTCGTCCAAGTGCTCGCTCGCGGTGGCGATGAACGACTCGATTCGGTCGCCGGTGGCGTCCCCGACGTACGACGGGTCGAACTCGTCCCAGTGTGTGACGCCGTTTCGCCACAGTTTCCGTTCCGTCTTCTCGCCCACCCCGCGGACGGGAATGAAACTGTTCTCGATTCGCATCGACCGAAGGATACCACGAGAGCGTTAAATGCGTTGTCTCTCGCGGACGAAAACCATCAGTTCCGTGAATGAAACCATGGTCGAAACTTACTCCGCACTGAGCATGCCGCGAATCGTCGCGCGCAGGTCGGCGGTATCGACCGGCTTTTCGAGGATGGATCGAACCCCGCGGCTGATGGCTTCGCGCCGGAGGCGCGGCGACGTCTCGGGGGTGAGAACGACCATCGGAACCCCGCGCTCGTGGAGGTCGTCACACCGTTTCCAGAGGTCTGCAGTGTACCCCTCCGTATCGAGGACGGCGACGGCTATCGACGCCTCGTCTCGGAGCACGGTGTCGAACTCCGCGACGGACGTGACGGTGGTCGCCTCACAACCCTCCTCGGAAACGAGGTCGGCGAGGAGCGAGAGGTTGCGCTCGTTCTTACTCAGGACGAGCACGGATGACGAAGCGGTCATTCATCGTCGAGGTCCGGCGCGGATTCGACCCACTCGGGAGCGCCCGAGAGGACGCCGCGAAGACCGGTGAGCGGTTTCCCGACTTCGACGCCGTGTTCGGTGATGCGGAACTCGCGGAGGGTGCGCTCGAAATCGCTGGTTCGTTTTTTCAGCACGCCGATGGCCTTGCGCATCTCGCCGGAGATTTCGAGGTGGCGAAGGAAGACGAGGGTGTCGGCGAGATAACTGATACCGGCCTCGGTCGCGCGGAATTCACCGGTCACGGTGCCGATTTCGTCCACGAGGATGACGGTGACGCCCATGCTCTTCAGGTAGCGCGAGAGGGTGTGGAGCTTTCGGACCAGCGTCTCGTTGTCCTCGCTTTGGACCGACAGCTTGTACCCCTGCAGACCGTCTATCATCACGATGCTGATGTCGTTGTCCTCCACTTCGTGGCGCACCTTTCTGGCGAACTCCATCGCCGAGTGGTCGAGGGGCTCGACCTCTTCGACCGAAAGCGTCCCTTCCGCCATCATCTCTTCGACCGGGATGCCGACGGATTTGTTCCGTTGCATGAACGTCTCGGTCGATTCCTCGAACATGTAGATTATCGACCGCTCGCCGCGATTCGCGGCCTCCTTCATGAACTGCGTTCCGGCCGTCGTCTTCCCGACGCCGGTCGGACCGCTGATGACGGACACCGTGCCGCGCTCGATACCGCCGTGCAGCAGTTCGTCGATTTCGGAGACGCCCGACGGGATGGGTTCGGCGACGTACTCGCCGTCGGACTTGCTCGTCGTCAGTTCGGGATAGACGGCGAGACCGCCCGCCTCGATTCGCATCGAATGTCTCCCCTCTCGAATCGACGAGCCGCGGAACTTCGGCACGCTGATGGTGCGACCGCGTTCCGACCGTTTGAGTTCGATAGTACCGTCCGTCATGTACTGGAGGTCATCGTCCGGCGAGTTCGCAGTGTTTTCCGACGTGACGAGAACGGTCGCGCCCTGCTCTTTCAGGTAGCGCATGAACGCGATGACCTGCTTTCGGAACTGGTACTCATCCGAGGTCAGATGTCGGAGTTTCGTGAGGGGGTCGATGAACACCCGATCCGGCTGTATGGTTTCGACGCGCTCTGTTATCGCCCGCGTGAGCGGTTCCTGTTCGACTTCGCTCGGAGAGAAGATATCGTAGGACTGGTCGTCGACGAACACGTCCGAATCGGGACTCAAATCGAGGAAGTGCACGTCGTCGAGGTCGATACCCAGCGTCGCCGCGTTCTGTCGAATGTCAGATTCCGATTCCTCCAAATTGACAAACAACACCGTCTCGCCCGCGTCGAGACTCGCGGTGAGATAATTGATGCCGAGAATCGTCTTCCCCGTTCCCGGATCGCCTCGAACGAGATAGCTTCGTCCCGGAATGAGTCCGCCGTGCACTATCTCGTCCAGTCCGGGCACACCGGTCGATATCCGCTTCGGTGGACTGAGAGTCATACCCTAGTACATAATCGCGGGAACACACATATATCTCTATTGGGCGTGAAAGGAACGAATCGCAAGGGAGCGGCGACCCGATGCGGGGAAAATAGGTGGAACGGACCGTGACGTGAACAGTCTGAGAACGTGTATGACAAAGGTGGTTTCGAGAACGTGACGAAGTAGCAGAAAACGAACACTTACCCGGAACCGTCAGGGGGTAAGCACCGGCAGCCGTTCGATTGGCAACAAATAACAAAGGGAGAGAGGGACCTAGCGACGCCATCGCGTGAGCCGCTCGTCCACCGACCCTGACGGGGTGAGCGACACGCAGGTGAAAATACGATGTCCGACGCAGACACCGACAAATATCCGGAGGAGTCCTCGCGCCGACGGTTCGTGAAAGGAGTCGTCGGCAGTGCGGCGTTGGCCGGTATCGGAACGGGAACGGCGGCGATGATGAAAACCGCGACGTCGCCCTCCGGAGCGGGTGGCGGGACCGTCGAATACTACGGCGTCGAGAACATCGCCGGACCCGCACCGCGGGGGATGCCCCAAATTCCGGTCGAACTCGATAGCAACGGCGACCTGAGAGGCGTGTGGCCCGAGGTGAAGCAGGTCGAACGAAACGGCAACACCGTCACCATCGCCGAACAACAGATGGGGGGAATCACGTACTCCTCCCAGTGGTTCCAGTACTGTGGCGTCCAGACGTATCCCGGTATCCAACCGGACGCGGAACAGGACAACTACTTCCGCTACACGTCCTCGCAGTACACGTGGCAGTCCGAATCGGTTTCCGCGGGGGATAGGGTCAACATCGACGACTTCGACGACTACAGGACGTGGGGGAACGACATCGGAAAATCCGGGCTCGGGAAACCCGCCTCCGCGACGTGGCGGTCACAGGACGTGGAAGCGAGCGGGACGATTCCCGTCCAGATAATCAGGAGCACGGCGATAGAGGAGAAGGCGAAGAACAACCAGTGGTTACAGGCGAGCACGCAGGAAGGGTTCATCGCCATCCTCGACAAGTGTACGCACTTCTGCTGTGTGCCGCTGTTCAAAGCCGACCCGGGGAGCGCGAAGTTCAACGCGCAAAACGATATCTACTGCCCGTGCCACCAGTCCATCTACGACCCGTACGCCATCGAACGGCTCTCGTTCGTCGCCCTGCCGCGGCCGACGGATTCGTCGGGTGAGTAGGGGTAACGAGCAGTTCCAGAGTAGAGCAATTCCCGATTATCGCTCTCCGATTACCGCTCCTCGACCGGTTGCCACTCCCGATTTTCCCCGCCGACGTAGGCGGAGCGCGGCCGGATGATGCGGTTGTCGTCGAGCTGTTCCAGACAGTGTGCGGTCCATCCGCCGACGCGGGCGATGGCGAACGTCGTCGTGAACAGTTCCGACGGAATCCCGATGCCGTGGAGGAGGACGGCCGTGTAGAATTCGACGTTCGTCGCCAGACTGAGGTCGGGCCTGCGTTCCGAGAGCAGGTCGGTCGTGGTCGTTTCAACCGTCTTCGCCGTCTCGAAGAACGCGCGCTCGCCGCCCGACTCGTAGAAGGATTCGGCGGCCGACGAAAGCACGGCGGCCCGCGGGTCGCGGACGTTGTAGACCCGGTGACCGAAGCCCATGATTCGCTCTCCTTCGTCGAGTTTGTCCTCGACGTAGCCCGCCGCGTCGCCCGATTCGTTGATGTCGAGGAGCATGTCGAGAACCGGGCCGGGCGCGCCCCCGTGGAGCGGCCCCTTGAGCGCGCCGACCGCGCCCGTAACTGCCGACACGAGGTCCGTCTCCGTCGAGACGATGGCTCGTCCGCTGAACGTCGAGGCGTTGAGGCCGTGGTCCACGACGGAGTTGAGATAGGTTTCGAGGCCGCGCGTCTCGGCGTCGGTCGGTTTCTCCCCGGTGAGCATGTAGAGGTAGTTCGCGGCGTGCGAGAGGTCGCCGTCGGGGGCGACCGGTTCGTTCCCGTTTCGGAGTCGCCAGTAGGCCGCCACGATGGTCGGCAGTTGCGCGACGAGGAGGCGGGCTTCGTCCTCGGGACCGTCCGTTTCGTGTCCGAGCGTCGCGGCCGCGACGCCCATCCGAAGCGCGTCCATCGGGTCGGCGTCGTCCGCCGCGGCCGCCCGGAGCAAGTCAAGCGTCGCATCCGAGAGGTCGCGGTAGGCGGCGAGGTCGGCGCGGAAGGACGCCAACTCCTCGGCGGTCGGCAGGCGGTCGTTCCACAGGAGGAAGACCGTCTCCTCGAACGTCGCTTGCTCGGCGAGTTCCGCGAGCGGATACCCGGCGATGACCAGTTCACCGGCGTCGCCGTCGATGTAGCTGCGTCGGGTTTCCGCGACGATGACGTTCTCCAATCCCTCGTTGATGGTCTGGTCGGTCATGCTTCGAATGAACTACGAACGCCGGAGCATATATACACCCTATATTTCCTATTACAAATATAAATTCGTGAAAAATCGTGGAGCGTCCGGAAATCGCTCAGTCGGGTGCGCCGGACTCGAAGAGAATGGGATTTCTGGGAAGATATACAGAGAGATATCTGGACAGAAATGCGGAGAGATTTCTAATTGGACAGGAAAATACCCTTCGAATGGGTCGGGAAGGATTACTCTCCGACCCATCCCTTCGACGAAATCCCGACCGAACCCGGAAGGAACGTGGGGGAACCCCAGTCCTAAGGCCGGGAGAACCCAATCCGTTGGCATGAACATGCTCGTGGACGGCGAGTGGCGGACCGACGCGTACGAGAGCACGAACGAGGAGGGAGAGTTCGAGCGACAAACGACGTCGTTCCGCGAGTGGGTCGAGGACGACCCGGAGAGCGAGTTTCCGGCGGAATCGGGTCGCTATCACCTGTACGTCTCCTACGCCTGCCCGTGGGCACACCGGACGCTCCTCGTGCGGTCGCTGAAGGGACTCGAAAACCACATCTCGGTGTCGGTCGTGGACCCACACCGGCAGAACGACGGCTGGGAGTTCTCTCCCGACCGGCTCGGCTGTACGGCTGACAGCGCGAACGGGGCGGAGTACCTCCGAGAGGTGTACGTGAAGGCCGACCCCGAGTTCACCGGGCGCGTGACGGTGCCCGTCCTCTGGGACGAGGAGCGCGAAACCGTCGTCAACAACGAGTCGGCGGAGATAATGCGGATGTTCGACACCGCGTTCGACGACATCGCGGACCGCGACGTGACCCTCTACCCCGAGACGTACCGCGAGGAAGTGGACGAGACCATCGAGGCGATCTACGACCCCATCAACAACGGCGTGTACCGTGCGGGGTTCGCGGAGACCCAGACCGCCTACGAAGCGGCCGTGTCCGACCTGTTCGAGGCGCTCGACCGCTGGGAGGGGGTACTCGCCGACCGGCGCTACCTCTGCGGGCCGGACCTGACCGAGGCCGACCTCTGCCTGTTCACGACGCTCGTGCGCTTCGACGCGGTGTACGCGACGCACTTCAAGTGCAACGTCCGCCGAATCGCGGACTACCCGAACCTCTGGAACTACCTGAAGGAGTTGGCACAACTGCCCGACGTCGCCGAGACGATTCGGATGGACCACATCAAGGGACACTACTACCGAAGCCACGCGGACATCAACCCGACCGGAATCGTCCCCGTCGGCCCGGACCTCGACTTCGATGCGGACCACGACCGCGAGCGGTTAGCGGGCGGCCCGCCGAACGAGATTCGACGGTGAAAATCCCCAGAATACATAGATAACCATCGTTGGAAAAGTATGAAGTAACTAATCATCTTACTTCCAGAAGTGCGCGAGAATACATTCGACATCACGAGGCGGAGCGCGCTGGCACTCTTGGGAGCAGGTGTGGCCGGGGCGATGACTGCCCCCATCGCGGCGGGCGAGCGGCCGACCGGCGGCAGCGACGCCCACTGGACGACGGGCGAGAAGTACGGCGTCGGCACCGTCGCCGACCACGATTCCGACGACCCCTCGCGGGTCTGGTTCACCCTCACCGAGGGCGCGCTGACCGAGGCGCGATTCCCGCGAATCGACTACATCAACCTCCGAACGCTCGATTTCGTCGTGGCAGACCCGGCGGACGGCTACGTCGCCCGCTCGTTCAACGTCTCCCGCTTGGACGACGAGGAGGAGGGCGTCGAGCGGACGACCGAGATGGCGGACGACGATTCGCTCTCCTTCCGGCAGACGATAACCGCGACCGACGGCCGGGATTGGAAACTCGTCGTGGAGTACGCGGCGCATCCCGACCGCGACGCGTTCCTCGCCGACGTGAAGTTCGACGGGGGCGGAGCGAAGTACGACGTGTACGCCCTCGCCGACACGGCGTTCTCGAACAGCGGGATGGGCGACGTTGCACACACCAGGGCAGACAGCGGCGAGTCCTACCTGTCCGGCCACGACACGACCGACAACGACGGGAACGCGGTCATCCTCGACGCGGACGGGAACCCCTACAACGTCGCCGGGGCGCTCGCCGCGGACGGCGGCTTCGACTGGACGACGGTGGACGTCGTGGGGGGCGACAGCCTCTCGCCGCTGCTCACGGACGGAACGGCCGAAACGAGCTACGACGAGGCGGCCGGGAACGTCGCGCTCGTCGGACGACTCGGACGGAAGACGGACGGAGTGAACGCGACCGTCGCGTTCGGCTTCGCCGAGAACGCGGACGAAACGAGCGCGTACGAGGAGGCGAAGGCGGCACTCTCCTCGCCGTTCGGGAAGGTCCGCGCGCGCTACGCGAAGTCGTGGCGAGAGTACCTGAAAGGAGTCACAGTCCCGAAAAGCGTTCGAAGGGACGAGGAGCTTCGACGGCAGTTCGACGCCAGCGCGATGGCGCTGAAAGCCGCCGAGTCGAAGCGGTTCCGCGGTGCGGGCGTCGCCAGTCCGAGCGTCCCGTGGGGCGAGGCCGTAGTTGCGAACGAACCGTCCGACTACGGGTACAACTTCGTCTGGTCGCGCGACCTCTATCAGGCGTTCACCGCGCTCTCGGCCATGGGCGACGTGGAGAGCGCCGTCGCCGCCGTCGAGTACCTGTACGAGTATCAGCAGGACGACGCGGGCTTTCTCCCGCAGAACACGTTCCTCGACGGCCGGACGCGCTGGGGCGGCGAGCAGATGGACAACATCTCGTTCCCCCAAATCATGGCGTATCAACTGCGCGAACGCCACGACATCGGGTTCGACGACGTGAGCTACGACTACGAGAACGTCCGCCTCTCGGCGGATTACGTCGTCGGTCACGGACCCGCCACCGGACAGGAACGCTGGGAGGAGGAGTCGGGCTACTCGCCGAGCACGACGGCCGCCGAAATCGCCGGACTCGCCTGCGCCGCGGCCATCGCCGACGAGGAGGGTGAGGACGCCGACGCGCTCGTCTACCTCGCGCTGGCCGACCGCTGGCAGGCGAAGACGGAAGCGTGGATGGCGACGACGACGGGCACCGATGAGCACACGCGGACGCCGTACTACTTCCGCATCAACGACGACACGGACCCGGACGACGGCGCGCCGCGGAGCATCAACAACGGCGGGCCGACGCTGGACGAGCGGAACGTCATCGACGCGGGCTTCCTCGAACTCGTCCGCCTCGGCGTCAAGCCGTGGGACGACCCGACGATTCGGAACTCGCTCGCCGTCGTGGACGACACCATCGAGGTCGAGACGCCGCACGGTCCGGCGTTCTACCGCTACAACGACGACGGCTACGGCGAGCAGGGTGAAAACGCGAGCGACGACTACCGCGAGGGCGGACCGTGGTCGCTCGACAACGAGGGGCAGGGTCGCCTCTGGCCCATCTTCACCGGCGAGCGGGGCGAGTACGAACTCCTCGCGGGATGTGAGCGCGAGTACGACCCCGAATCGTTGCTCACGACGATGGCCGGGTTCGCCAACTCGGGGCGGATGATTCCCGAGCAGGTGTGGGACCGGCCCGATTCGACCGCCTACGGGTGGGAGTTCGGCGAAGGAACCGGCTCCGCGACCCCGCTGTCGTGGAGCATGGCGCAGTTCGTCCGACTGGCCTACGGCATCGAGGCCGGAAAGCCGGTCGAGACGCCCGCGTTCGTCGAGGGGCGCTACGCGGACGGCGAAGTCCCGGACGGACCGGCCCTCTCGGTCGAGTTCCCGTCGTCGCCGGTCACGCGACGGACCGTCACGGTCTCGGGCGAAACGGACGGCGCGACGGTCGTCGTGAAGACGCCGAGCCAGACCATCGTGCGCGACGGCGGCGCGTTCAGCGTCGCCGTCGAGGTCGGCGACGGCGAGAGCGGCATTACGGTCGCGGCCGCGACCGACGGAGATTCCCTCGCGGAGACGGGAACGACGGTGCGCCGGAAGACGGTGGCGTACGTCGACGTCGGCGACGAGGTTGCGACGTGGGACGACCCGGAGGGCGACGACGCGGGGCCGGGTTCCTACACCTACCCGACCTCGGGCGAGTTCGTGGACGGCGCGTTCGACATCGACTCGTTCGGCGTCTACGAAACCGACGACGCCTACCAGTTCCTGCTCCGGCTCGCGGGCGAGTTGACGAACCCGTGGGGCGGCAACGAGCTATCCTTGCAGACGATTCAGGTGTACCTCCGCGACCCCGACGCGTCCGGTGGGGAAACGGCCGCCCGCGAGGGCGTCAACGCGACCCTCGAAGCGCCGTACCAGTACCGCGTCGTCGCGGAAGGGTTCGTTCCGGCGCGCGTCGAAGCGGGAGACGGGAGCGAGCTCACGCGCGACGTGACGATAACGGGCTACGAGTCGGTCGATGCGGTCAAGCTCGAACTGCCGAAGTCCACCCTCGACGGCGATTTGACCGACATGCAACTCGTGCCGCTCCTCCTCGGACAGGACGGTTACAGTCCGGGACGGATTCGCCCCGTCAACGCGACGGCGGGCGGCTACACCTTCGGCGGCGGCCGCGAAGATTCGATGAACCCGAACGTCATCGACCTCGTGACGCCCGAGGGAGTGAATCAGCCGGACGCGCTCGCCTACTCCGCCGACGAACTGGCGACGATTCCGTACCTGTCGCTGTAACGACCAGACGCCGGTTCGGTCGCGTTTCGCTCCCCGAGCGCGGTGACGACCGAGCGGTCCGTGCGGGAGAGGGAGGCGGTGACGGCGGAATCGTCGCGGACCACCCGACTGTCCGCGACTCTCGACCAGTCGCCGTCGTACCGCCACAGTCGAAGCGTCGTCTCGTTCACGCCAGCGGCCGCGACGGCGCGGGGGTCGTATCCCACTCGAAGGTCGAGCGTCGAGTCGGACGACGTTCCGCTGACCACGAACGACCGGCCGACGGGCGCGCGATTCGGCGGAGCCTCCGGCCGGTCGGTCGAGTCGAGGGCGACGTTCCGCCCCGAGAAGGACAGTCGCGTGCCGTCGAGCGAGACGTTCCGAGCGTCGAGGGACGAACCGCGTTCGGCGAACACGGTCCAGTTCTCGTTTTTCGTCGCCGTCACGTCGCGGAGACGGGCGGCGGAGTCGTTGAGATAGAACCCAGAACTCGTCGCGCCGGGGATAGAGGCGTTGCCCGCCGAGCGTGCGACCGTCGTGTTCGAAATCCGGGCCCGAGAAGTCCCGACCAGTCCGACACCGACGAACCCGCTTCCGGTGACGGTGCTGTCGGTCACCGTCGCGTCGGTCGAGTCCAGGAAGTTGACGCCGACGAGTTCGTCGGTCGTCGTGGCGTTGTCCAGCGTGGTCCGTCGGGATTCGACGACGCTCACGCCGAGCAGACCCGAACTGGCGTTCACGTCGGCGACGGTGGCGTTCGTGCTGTTTTCCACCCCGAACCCGACGCGATTCGAGATGGCGAACGAGCGGGCGAACGTGCTGGCGCTCGCGTTGTCGGCGAAGAACGCGACGTTGTTCCCGGCGGCCACGCCCCCGCGGACGGTCCCGTTCGTCCCGCCGAGGAGGAACCCGACTTCGTTCGACTGCCCGACGCTATCGACGACGACGGAACCGGTCGAACGGACGGACGCGAATCCGGCGACGTTGCGCGATAGGTTCGCATCGAGGACGCGCGTGTCGGTGCTGTCGGCGACGAAGATTCCCGCGGACTCCGATGGCCCCGGGAACGGACGACGTTGGGGATTCACGTTGGTCGTCGCCGTGACGTTCGTCAGGTCGGTTCCGGTCGCGTCGGCGAGTCGCACGCCGGACAGGTCGTTATCGACGACGCGAACGTCCCGAAGCGTTCCGTCGGTCGTCCCTGCGAACCCGACGCCGACCTCCCAGTCGGTCGCCGTCAAGTTCCGAACGGTGACGTTCCGCGCGTCGCGGACGGACAGACCAGTATTTCCGCTGTTTCCGACGCTCCGTCGGTCGGTTTTGCGCCCGTCGATGACGTGGCCGCGACCGTCGAGCGTCACGTCGTCGGCGCGGATGTCGATGCAGGATTCCGCCGTCTCGGTTCGAACGTCGGACGCGAGGACGTAGCGGCCGGGCGTCGAAATCGTCGTACAGGAGTCGAGGGACGCACTCGACGCGTCGGGGGCGTCGCCGAACGCCGGAACGGACGCACAGACCAGCGAAACGGCGAGCAGCAGAACGAACAACCGAACGAGTCGTGACGAACGCGCGGGGCGTGACGGTCGCATGTCCCCCGGCACGAGCGGCCGGTGCTTTGTTATTCGCCGGAAGCGACGTCGTAACGGCGAAAGCACGTTGGTAGAACCGGGTATCGTCGAAAGTACGTCGGTCGGAGCGGGTAACGCCGAAAGTACGTCGGTCGGAGCGGGTAACGCCGAATACCGACCCGGGAAACCCTAACCGTGTCGGGCGAACGTGTTTTGGGGGTCGGCGGAAATGATGAGATATGGTGATGAAAGAGTCAGAGGAGAAGATCGGACGCGACGACCCCGTGCCGAACTTCGAACTCCGCGGCACGGACGGAGAATATCACACGCTGGGCGACTTCGCGGACTACGACGCCGTGTTGCTGGTGTTCACCTGCAACCACTGTCCCTACGCGCAGGCGAAGTTCGACCTGCTCAACGACCTCGCGGACGAGTACGACGACGCGGCCGTCGTCGGTATCAACCCCAACGACGCCGACGAGTACCCCGACGACTCCTTCGAGGCGATGCAATCGCGAGTGGAAGACGGGACGATAGGGTACGACGCCTACCTCCGCGACGAGTCACAAGAGGTCGCGGAGGCCTACGGCGCGGTCTGCACGCCGGACCCGTTCTTGCTCCGCAACGAGGGAGACACGTTCACGCTGGCCTACCACGGCCGACTGGACGACGCGCTGAACCCCGACGCGGAGGCGACCGAGTTCTACATCCGCGACGCCATCGACAGCGTGCTGTCGGGCGAGGATGTGGACTTGGAATTCATGCCGTCTCGTGGTTGTTCCATCAAGTGGAAATAACGAAAAGTAGGAGCAGGCGGTAACACTCGTGTCACTTCCCGACGTGAGTGTAACCGAATATTTTGGGAACCAGCTATAAGTGAGAATTCGTCGTTGTAGTATCCATGGCAGAAGGAAGCGATACGGTGACGAAATCGACGGGGTTCAGGTTGGCCAGAGTGATCTACGGCGGTCTTCTCACGTACATGGGGATTTCCGGGCTCCGGAACGTCGAAGCGCAGGCGGGCTACGCGGAAGCCAAGGGCGTCCCGATGCCCGAAACGTCCGTCGTGGCATCCCACTGGCTCCTCCTCGTCGGTGGCGTCGGAATCACCCTGTGGAAACTTCCGGCGCTCGCCGCCAGCGCCGCCATCAGTTTCTTAGTCGGCGTCACCCCGTTCACCCACGACTTCTGGAATCAAGAGGGTCAGGAACGACAGAACGAAGAGAACCACTTCCTCAAAAACGCGGCCATGCTCGGCGCGGCACTCGCCTTCCTCGGCGTCGCGGAATCCGAGAAGGCGAAAAAATCGACCGACGAATAACGAACCGAGCGACACGCGACGAACTGACCGGCGAGCGACGGACGGCCGCGACGGCGCTTTTTTCGAACGAGTACACCGACCGCGGACCCGAGTGCCGCAAAGCTTTACGGGCGAATCCGACGAATCGGACCACATCGTGGCCCGCCTCGAAGACCCGCTCGAAATCGGGGGCGTCGAACTTCCGAACCGACTCTATCGCGCCCCGTTACTCGAATGCGCAGGCAACGGCGAAGACGCGGTGGAAACCCTGCTTCGGGAACTCGAACCGGCCGCCGAGTCGGGCGTCGGGCTGATATGTCAGGGTGCGACCATCGTGCGCGGCGAAGGAGGGTGTGCCGCGCCGGGAATGACCAGGGTCCACGACCCCGCGTTCGTCTCGCGCCTCTCCCGACTCACGGACGCGGTGCACGACCACGGGAGTCGGATTTTCGTCCAACTCGAACACGGGGGGTTGCGGAGCATGGAGACGTGGCACGCGGGCTACCGCGCCGAAAACCCCGAGTTGCGACAGTTGGCCGTCTCGCGGCCGCCCGCCGTCCTCCGATTGCTGGACAGAGTGGGCTTCCTCGACTACGACCCGCACGTCCTCTCGACAGCGGAGGTGTACGACCTCGCGGCCGATTTCGGCCGCTCGGCGGAATACGCGGTCGAAGCGGGCTACGACGGAATTCACATCGCCGGGGCGAACATGGGTATCGTCCAGCAGTTCCTCTCGCCGTTCTACAACCGCCGCGACGACGAGTTCGGCGGGTCGCTCGCGGCCCGGACGAGGTTCCTCGAAGTGGCGTACGACGAGATTCGGGAGCGCGTCGGCCCCGACGTTCCCGTCGTGACCAAGGTTCCCGCCGAAACGACCGCCCCGGCGTTCGTCCGGCGGCACCTCTCGCTCGCCGACGGAATCCGCATCTGCGAGCGGTTGGCCGACGTGGGATTCGACGCCCTCGTCCCGGTGCAGGCGTCGGTGTTCTGGGACGCGAGCATCGTTCGCGGCGCGTTCCCGGCCCGCGCGTGGCGCGACGAGCGGTTCCGCGACGGATACGGGGAGGCGTTCGGGAGCAAACCGCGCGCCGCGCTCGTCGCCCTGCTCAACTGGCTCCAGTCGCTGAAATACGACTTCGACCCGGCGTGGAACCGTCCGTTCACCCGTCGCGTCTCGTCGCGCGTGTCGGTGCCCGTGCTGGCGGAGGGCGGGATTCGGACCCGCGCCCAAATCGACCGACTGCTCGCCGAGGGCGCGTGCGACGCCGTGGGAATGGGTCGGCCGTTTTACGCTGAGCCGCGGCTCCCGGCGCGACTGCTCGAAAGCCCGAACGCCGCCGTCGCGTGCGAAAATTGCAACAACTGCACCGTCCCGCAAGCGACGGGGGCGCGCGGCGTCTGTCGAACGCCCAGCGTGCTCGCAAAGCGCGGAGAACTCCGGGAATCGGGTGCCTACGACCGCCCCGGTAACCCCGACCGAGAGGAGTCGTAACGGGTATTCGGTCGGGGACCCAATCGAGGGACAGTGACCGACGAGTACGAGATTTCTGACTTCTACGACGCCATCGAAGACGTGGGGCGTCCGGTGCTCACCGCCGATGAGGTTGCCCGCGCACTCGACTGTTCGCACGAGGACGCCAACCGCGTGCTGGAGCGACTCGCCGAGGAGCGCGACGTGGCGCGGCTAGACGTGGAGAACGACCCCGTGGTCTGGTTCCCGACCGAGTGGGAACGACTCGCCGACCGCGAGCGAATCGTGGTGTTCCCGAAACGCCGCGAAATCGTCGCCGACCAACCGGCGCAGTTCACGCGGGCGCAGCTCTCGCAGTTCGCCCACCTCACCGATACGACGCGGGCGGGGAGCTACAGCTATCGTGTTCGGGAGGAGGACATCTGGTCCGCGCCGTACGATTCTCTGGAAACCCTGATGCGGACCGTCCGGCAGGTGCTCCCGGAGCCGTCGCCGGATTTGGAGGGATTCATCGAGGCCCAGTGGAAGCGCGCGCGGCAGTTTCGCCTCTACACCCACGAGGACGGCTACGTCGTCCTCGAAGCCGCGAGCGACGACCTGATGGGGAACGTCGCCCGACAGAAGTTGAGCGAGGACCACCTCCGCGCGCCCATCGCCGACGACGAGAGCTGGGTCGCGGAGGACAAGGTGGCCGAAGTCAAACGAATCCTCTACGAAGCGGGCTACCCCGTGCAGGACGAACGCGACTTGGAAACCGGGGACGACCTCGATATCACCTGCGCCCTCGATTTGCGCGACTACCAGCGCGAGTGGGTCGAGGAGTTCGTCGATCTCAAATCCGGCGTCCTCGTCGGCCCGCCGGGGAGCGGGAAGACGGTGGCCGCGATGGGCGTCCTCGAAGCCGTCTCCGGCGAGAGCCTGATTCTGGTTCCGGGACGGGAACTCGCCGGGCAGTGGCGCGACGAACTGCTGGCCAGCACCAGCCTCACGCCGGAGCAGGTCGGCGAGTACCACGGCGGCGAGAAGAACGTCCGCCCGGTGACGATTGCGACCTACCAAACCGCCGGAATGGACCGCCACCGCCAGCTGTTCGACCAGCGACGGTGGGGCCTCATCGTATACGATGAATGTCAACACATCCCGTCGCGGGTGTTCCGCCGGAGCGCGGACCTGCAGTCGAAGCACCGACTGGGATTGTCAGCGACGCCCGTACGGGAAGATGACAAGGAAAAAGACATTTTCACGCTCATCGGCCCGCCCATCGGCACCGACTGGGACGCGCTGTTCGAGGCCGGATTCGTCGCGGAACCCGAGGTGGAAATCCGGTACGTCGGGTGGGACGAGGAGACCTATCACGGCGAGTACGCTAACGCCGACGGACGCGGGAAGCGGCGAATCGCCGCGACGAACCCCGCGAAACTGGACGAGATTCGGTTCCTGCTCGCCGAACACCCCACCTCGAAGGCGCTGGTGTTCGTGGAGTACCTCGAACAGGGCGACCGAATCGCGGAGGCCCTCGACGTGCCGTTCCTGAGCGGCCAGATGCGCCACGCGGAGCGCGAGCGCCACCTGCAGGCGTTCCGCGACGGCCGGGAGGACACCTTGGTCATTTCGCGCGTCGGCGACGAGGGAATCGACCTGCCGGACGCCGAAATCGCCATCGTCGCGTCCGGGTTGGGCGGGTCGCGGCGGCAGGGCGCACAGCGCGCCGGGCGGACCATGCGCCCCGCCGGACGCGCTCGGATGTACGTGCTGGCGACGCGCGGCACCCGCGAGGAGGAGTTCGCCCGCCAGCAGTTGCGCCATCTCGCTTCGAAGGGGATTCGAATTCAGGAGACGGTGCTGGACGAGCGAGAGGAAGACGACTGACTCGGCGACGGGAGTGAAGTAACGGCGGCCACAACGTCGGGGTATGGCCCGCGAAGTGCGACACGACGCGAGGAGTCCGCTCAAACTCGACGAGGACGACATCGACGAGGAGAAAGGCGATATCGCCGTCTGCCGGTGCGGCCTGTCCGCGGAGTATCCGTTCTGTGACGGCACACACCGAACGACGCGGGACGAGGAGGAGGGAACGGTGTACCGGTACGAAGACGGCGAGCGACGGGTAATCGAGGAAATCGTCTATCGGGAAGGGAACGAGAGCGGCGACCACGGAAACGGCACCGACGACCGCGGGGACGGTAACCGCGACTACGGGGACGACAACGGCGACTGACGCGCCGCGTCGGCAACAACGCCTAACCGAATCGCCCGCGTCCCGAAGGTATGCGTCTCGGGGAGACGAGGGGAAGAAGATGAGGGGAATACCGGCGGGTGCGGTCGTCGCGGTCGTCGTCGCCGCCGCGATTGTCGGGGGTATCGGAGTCGCTTCGGGAGGAGGCGAACCGGGAGCGACGGAGCCCCCAGCGGTCCAAGCGGTCGGCGTGACTGCCGACATCGAGTACACGTGTCGGAACGTGACCGTCACGGTCGAACCCGAGCGGGTGCAGTACGACCTCGTTATCTTCTACGAGGATACCGTCACGGGAAAGCGAGGCAAGGCGCTCGTCGGCCCGATGCGCGGGAAGACGGTCGAACCGTACGGGAACGGCATCGTGTTCACGAGCGTCGAAGTGATGGTCAACGGAGCGACCGTCGAAACGGAAACCATCCTCGCGAAGTGCTACCCGGATACCAAAGACGCGACGCGCTCCGGGAGGTCGCCTATCGGCACCGATTCGGGGGTCTCGGCGAGCGGGGAGCGTTCCCGAAACCCGGTGCCGGTCGCGATGGCGACGACTGATTCTTCGGGGTCGATTTTGCCCGCGGTCGAAAGGTGACGGATTCCCGCCAGCGTCGTCGCCGAAGCCGGTTCGACGCAGAGACCGGCGCGGCGCGCGAGTTGTCGTTTCGCGTCGAGGATGGCGTCGTCCGCCACCGAGAGCACGGCCCCGCCGGTGTCACGAACCGCGGCGAGGACCCGGTTTCCGCTCGGCGGGGAAGCATTGGCGATGGAGTACGCCACCGTTTCGCCGCCATCGACGGGCGTCACGCGGTCCGCCCCGTTCCGGAACGCTTCTGCTATCGGGTCGCACGCGGCGGCTTGGACGAAGTAGAGTCGGGGGAGCGACTCGGCATTGAGCAGGTTCGCGTCGCGGAGTTCGCACACCGCCTTCCAGATGGCGCTGGCGTGGCCGCCGCTACTCACGGGGGCGACGATGGCGTCGGGCGTCCGTCCCTCGTCGGCGAACGCCTCGCAGATTTCCAGCGCCGTCGTCTTCTGGCCCGCGACCCTGAGCGGCGCGTCGGAGTTGACGAACCGGACCCCCGGTAGGTCGAGACTCACGTCGTACAGCCGACCGTAGTCGCCCTCGACGCGCACCAGCGTCGGGTCGTGCCGGGCGATGTGGGTCAGCCGCTCCGTCGGGATGTCGTCGGGGACGAGCACGAGGCAGTTCAGCCCCGCGCTGGCGGCCGTCGCGGCCGTGCTCATCGCCATGTTGCCGTGCGAAACGGTTCCCACCCAGTCGTCGCCCGCGTCGAGCGCTCGGGCGACGCCGACCGCGCTTCCACGGTCCTTGAAGCTGCCCGTCGGGTTCGCGCTCTCGTCCTTGACCCGGAGTTCGCATCCGGCGTAGTCGTCGAGTCGCGGCGTACGAAGCAGCGGCGTTCCGCCGACGACGGACCCGATGCCCGGCGGGCGGGAGACGGGGAGCAGGTCGCGGTAGCGCCAGATGGACGAGCCGGACGTTTCCGGCCACGAAAATCGCGTCGCGTCCGTTCGGTCCGCTCGGCCCGTCGCGTCAACCCCATCCGTTCCGTCGATTTTCAACCAGAGCGGTTCGCCGCACGAACAGCGCGCACCCGTCGCGGCTTCCCGGCCGCACCGATAGCAGACCCGCGTCGGCGGCGTTTTCGTCCCCGTCATCGGATCGCGTCCTCGTAGGTTCGTTTGGCGCGACTCGCGCCGTCGAGCAGGTAGTCGGCGTCGATGCCGACGACCTGAAAGTCGAATCCGGCGTTCACCCAGCGTTCGACGTCCTCGGGGTCGAGTGCGATGCTCCCGACCGGAACGTCGGCGTCGTGAGCCGCGTCCAGAACAGCGGAAATTTCGGTGTCCAGCGACTCCGTGTCGCCGAACCGTCCGAGCGACGCGGAGAGGTCCGCCGGGCCGACGAAGAGCGCGTCGATGCCGTCCGCAGCCGCGATGTCGGCGGCGTGTTCGACGCCGCTCTCGGTCTCGATTTGCGCCACGACGAGCCGTTCGTCGTTCGCCCGCTCGAAGTAGTCGGCCAGGTCGCGGCCGTACCGCGACGCCCGCGACCCGGCGACGCCCCGGGTTCCGTCCGGCGGATAGCGCGTCGCGTCGGCGATTCCACGGGCCTGTGCCCCCGTCTCGACCATCGGAACGATGACGCCGGAGACGCCGGTATCGAGGACGCGCTTGAGCCGCGCGGGGTCGTCGTCCGCCACGCGAACGAGCGGTTCGGTGGTCCCGCTCGCGGCGTCCACGGCGCGGGCGAGGGTTTCGACCGTTTCGAGGGACATGGCCGTGTGTTCGGCGTCGATGACCACGAAATCGAAGCCCAGTTCGGCGCACATCTCGGCGACCGCCGGGTGGGCGATGGAAATCCACGACCCGACCGCGGCGTCGCCCGCACGGATGGCGGTTGGCAGTTCGCTCATGGGGTGCAGGACGGGTGGGAGGGAAAAATAGCACCGGGTCGGGGAAATCCGCTCAATCCGCCCCGGTCACGCTGTAGATGACGAAGAGGTACCCGACCGTCGAGACGCCGTAGTTCACCGTGAGGAGCAACCGACTGTTGTTGAAATCGGTGAGAAACGCGCTGAACGTGGTGGCGATGGCCGCCGCGACGAGGATGGAAAACCCGATAGAGAGGACGAGCATCGACCGACGGGACGTCTGTTGGTATGCGCGCATCGCTAACCCGACCATGGTGAGACCGGTCGCGGCGAGAACGACGCTGAGTACGATATACGTGATTTCGATAGCTTGCATGGAGTGTCGCCTTCTATTTTCGTGAACTACAAATCAGGCAACTGATTTAAAATTACGCCATATCGCAATCCATCAATCGGACGGCACGAACCGCGTCGGGTTCGGAATCGAATCCGGCCACGCGGGATTGAAAATTTATTTGACAGTGTGAAGAACCGCCGTCCGTCAGAACAGCGTGACGGCGAGGAATCCGACGAGTAGCGTTCCCGTCACGACGAGTTGGAACACCGCCGACGCCAACAGGCCGACGATGGCGAAGGTGGCCGTCTTGGCCCCTCTTCCCGCATCGCGGGTTCGGGCCAGTTCGACGGCGAACGTGGCAAGGGCGACGGCGACGAGCATCCCCAGCGGTCCCGTCGTGAACAGTGCGACGACGCCGACGACGCCCGCGACGGCGGCCGACCAGACCGAACCACCGCTCGCTCGGGCGGAAATCGCGCTCCCGGCGTACTCGGCGACGACCGCGGCGACCCCGAGGACCGTTGCGATGGCCACGAAGGGAAGACCGGGGTCCCCGAACCCCGTCCCCCACCAGTAGGCGTAGATGCCCGCGAGCGAGAGCGGGACGCCCGGCAGGAGCGGGACGACGCTGCCGAGGACGCCGCCCAGCAGGAGCGCGAGGGCGAGGAGGAAGGGCCAATCCATGTGGAAGGGAAGGCGGTTACGAGCCATAACCCTTCAGGTTGCCCGATAGCTTTTGAACGCTAGCGACCGGAGATACGAACGATGACGGTACTCGTCGCCGGCGCAACCGGGTTCGTCGGCCGCCACCTCGTCCCTGCACTCGTCGAGCGCGGTGAGGAGGTCGTGGCGATGACGCGGGACGCATCGACGTACGACCCGCCGGAGGGCGTCTCGGTCGTCGAAGGCGACCTGAACGACCGGGATAGCCTGCAAGGTATCTTCGAGGGCGTGGACGTCGCGTACTACCTCGTCCACTCCATGGGCGAGAGCGAGGACTTCATGGCCCACGACCGGGTCACCGCGCGGAACTTCGTTTCCGCGGCACGCGAGGGGGACCTCTCCCGCGTCGTCTACCTCTCCGGACTCGGGGGGGAGCGAGTCACCCTCTCCGACCACCTCAAATCGCGCCGCGAGGTGGAGTACATCCTCGGCACCGGTCCCTACGACCTGACCGTCCTCCGGGCGGCCATCGTCGTGGGGGGCGACAGCGCCAGCTTTCGCATGGTTCGACAGCTGTCGGAGCGCCTTCCGCTGATGATAACGCCGCGGTGGGTCGGGACCGACTGCCAACCCATCGCCATCGACGACGTGGTGGCCTACCTCCTCGGCGTCCTCGACGCGCCCGAGACGGCCGGAAAGACGTTCGAAATCGGTGGACCGGACGTCCTCACCTACGGCGAGATGGTGATTCGGACGGGTGACCTGCTCGGCAAGCAGTCCACCATGATTCCCGTTCCAGTCCTCACCCCGAAGCTCTCGGCCTACTGGGTCGACCTCGTGACGGACGTTCCGAAGGAGGTTGCCCATCCGCTCATCCTCGGCTTGAAGACGCGAACCGTCGTGGAGGACGACCGAATCCGCTCGCTCGTCCCCATCGAGTTGACGTCGTTCGACGACGCCGTTCGGCGCGCCATCGCATGAATCGCCCCGTCTATCGATGGACGTACGAGAGCATCGTGGACGCGATTCCGGGCGTCACGTTTCCCGATTGGCTCGCGCTCACGATACAGTTCGTCCTCTTCGAAGGGGTCATGTTGCTCCTCGCGTGGCGATACGACCTCTGGCACGCCGTCCCGGCGGGAACCGCGGCCATCGTCGTCGCCACCGCCGGAAGCGCGCTGATGCTCCTCATCGGCCGCCGAGTGCGGGACCTGTCGATGCCGACGGCGTACCGAAAGCTGCTGTTCGGGTCGAGCATCGAGGTGGTGCTCGGCGTCATCGCGTACGTCGCGTTGATAACGTACCTGCTGGTGTACACCCCACGGACGGGCGCGCCGCTCCTCGAATCGCTGTTGGGAACCGCCCCGCCGATACCAGCGGTGTTCCTCACGCTGCTCGTCCTGTGGGACGTGTGCTATCGCATCGGCACCGCGTGGTGGGCGAGCGTCATCGGCTTCTGGGTCGCGTTCCGGCATCCGACGGAGGGAGCGACGCGGCGAAGTCTCCGCCGCGTGGACGCCTTCGTCATCTGCTTCGCCCTGTTGCAACTCGTCCTCGTGCCGTTCGTCCGGGGCTACGACCTGCTGGTGTTCGCGCTGGTCGGCCACGTCGTCGCGGTGCTCTGCGTCTCGGGGAGCGCGATTTTTATCCGCACCCGTGGCTCAACTATTTAACGGATGGTGGCATAATCCGTTGGTACAGGTTCCCAAGCCATGTCCGACAGTGACCCGTCGTTCTCGATTCCGCACCGGCCGCGACGGACGTATCCGCGGCAGGGCGGCGTCCGCTACGAGGGGGAGACGCTGTTTCGCCTCTCGCCGAGTTCGGACCCCTCCGAGAACGACCTCGTGAACCTCGTCGAGCGCGTGCTCGACGGGGAGTCGTACACCTACGGCGACTGGTTCGACCTCCCCGTTCCGATGTATCTCGTGCGCGACCGCGAACACGACACCACGTTTCGCGTCGTCGTTCGATACGAGTCAGTCGAGCTACACATTCTCCCTGACACGCGTTCGTCGGGGTTACAGACGCTCTATCATCGACTAACGGCGTGTTCGGACTGCTCGTGGAGCGTCTCGTGCGAGTCGAACCCAAACTGACAAATCGAAACGGAGTACAACCATTATATACCATCGGCGGGTGAACGTAATCTAATGGCGCTCCATGTAGACTCCCGCGATTGGACCCTCCGTACGACCCACAATCGAGACGAGATGTTGGCGCTCGCGGACGAAGAAGGAATTCGAGCGGCACGGGCGTCCTACCCGTCCGGCTGGCTCTTTTTGACCCGTGACCCGTCGACCCGTGAGCTGGTTCGGCTCGCCGCGGCGACCGGCGGCGAGTGGCAGGTGGAGGACCTCGCGCACGAACTCGACCGGGACCTCGAAGACGTCGAGCGAAGTTTGGAGGACCTCGTTGCGCTTCGCGTGTTCCGCGAGGACGACGAGACGTATCGACCGAACTCGGAAAGCGTCGTCGCGAACGCCGTCGGACAGTTACGAAGCGCGGCGGACGAGCGGGGCGCGTCCGACGGCTTCCGCGACCTCACGCAGCCCGAAGCGGTTCGCCTGCTATTGGACGCGCTCCTCGCCGTGGACGAGACGGAAGAGTTCACGCAGGACGACCTCCACGAACGCGTGGGGTTGTCCCGGAAATCGGTGTGGATGCACGTTGACCCGCTGGAGGAACTCGGCGTGCTCACGGACTCCGGTAGCGGCTACAAAATAAACGAATCGAGTTCTGTCTTCGCTCACATCAGAGCGCTGAACGCCGCGGTTCTCGGCACCGCCCTCTCCCCTTAAGCGGTCTGTGTCTGACTGAGATCCGCCCCGACGTAGTCTTCTTCCCACTCACGGCGCGCTTCGATTTCACGCGCACCCCTCCGGGTGAGCGTGTAGTAGTTCGTTCGACGGTCTCGCTGTCCCTTCTCCACCAACCCTTTGTCCACGAGGGAGTCGAGATTCGGATACAGTCGCCCGTGATGAATCTCCTTCTCGTAGTACGCTTCGAGTTCTTCTTTGATGGCGAGGCCGTGGGGTTCGTCCAGACCAGCGATGACGTACAGCAAGTCCCGCTGGAAACCAGTCAGGTCGTGCATGGTTCTCCCTATCCCTACAGAATCATGCAACAGACAAAAGAGTGATGGCCGTGCCGAGCATACCCCGACGCTTGCTTGCGGTTTTTTGAAAGGGCGTATCGACTACTCTCGTGTCGAAATCTGTTGGAAAATCTATGTGAATGACCTCTCCCCAAACTCTATAGATACTCCTCCGGTCGTCACGTCCCGAGAAGCGACACGTCGAAAAAAGGACCGCTCGAAGCGATCGGTCGGTCGAAATCGGACGTTACGGGACGCGCCGTCCAGTTTTCTCGACACGTCCGTCCCGGCGGTTTCGGTTTTAGACACGCGGCGATGCGATGGATTCAACCCCGGATTTATGCCCACGTGTCTGGTTGTCTCACGCATGGCAATACGGGACGATCATCCCGACTTCGAGACGTACCGTGCCGCTCTCGGACACGAACCGCCGGACGCCCACCCCTCCCTCGCGGACGAGTTGCGCGCCGCGGTCAACGGAGAAGTCAGGTTCGACCGATACACGCGCGTGCTGTACGCGACCGACGGCAGCATCTATCAAGCGCAACCGGCGGGCGTCGTCTTTCCGACCGACGTCGAGGACGTCCGGGCCGCGGTCCGGGTCGCCGCCGACCACGACATGCCCGTTCTCCCGCGCGGTGCCGGTTCCTCGCTCGCCGGGCAAACCGTCGGTCCCGGCTGTGTCGTGCTCGACTTCTCACGGCACATGGATTCGATACTCGACGTGGACCCCGACGGCCGACGGGCGGTCGTCGAACCCGGCGTCGTACAGGACGATTTGGACGACCACCTCGCGCAGTGGGACCTGAAGTTCGCCCCCGACCCGGCCTCCTCCAACCGAGCGACCGTCGGCGGCGGCATCGGCAACAACTCCACCGGCGCGCACTCGGTCCGCTACGGCATCACGGACGCCTACACCGCCGAGCTCGACGTCGTGCTCGCGGACGGGTCGCTGATTCACACCCGCGACGTCGAACTCGACGGCGAGGAGTGGGACGAAATCGTCGGGAAGGACGACCGCGAAGCCGAACTGTACCGCACCGTCCGGGAACTCGTGGAGGAAAACGAGGACGAAATCGAAGCGCGCTATCCGACGCTCAAGCGCTCCGTCAGCGGCTACAACCTCCACAAAGTCGTCTTCGAGCGGGACGGGACGCGCTACATCAACCTCTCGAAACTGTTCGTCGGCGCGGAGGGGACCTTAGGCGTCGTCGTCCGCGCGACGTTGGATTTGGTGTCGCGTCCCGGCGAAACCGCGCTCGCGCTCTACTGCTTCGACGACCTCGTGTCGGCGATGGAAGCGGTTCCGGAGGCGTTGGAGTTCGACGTGAGCGCGGTCGAGTTGATGGACGACGAGGTGTTCCGTCTGGCGCGCAACTCGTCGGAGTTCGCCGCATACGCGGAACCGATTCCCGAGCAGGCCGCCGCGGCCCTCATGTTGGAGTTCGACGGCGAGATTTGCGACGACTTCGAGGACGCCATCGCGGAGACGAACGCCCACTTCGTCCACGCGGGCGAGGCGTTCGACGTCCTCGAAGCCTACACCGAAGACGAGCAAGCCGACCTCTGGAAGCTCCGGAAGGCGGCGATTCCGCTGTTGATGAGCATGGAAGGCGACCCGAAGCCCTACCCCTTCATCGAGGACGCCTCCGTGCCGCCGGAGGAACTCGCCGAGTACGTGCGCGAGTTCATGGACGTGCTCGAAAATCACGACACCTCGGCGGCCTACTTCGCCCACGCCGGAAGCGGGACGCTGCACATCCGCCCGATTCTGAACCTGAAGGACGCCGAGGGCATCGAGACGATGCACTCCATCGCCGACGATGTGACGTCGCTCGTCCTCGACCACCACGGGTCCTTCTCGGGCGAACACGGGGACGGATTAGCTCGAACCGAGTTCAACCCGAAGATGTACGGCCCGCAACTGTGGTCGGCGTTTCAGGAGCTGAAGACGGCGTTCGACCCGGACTGGCGATTGAACCCCGGAACCGTCGTGTTCCGCGACGAGGACGGCGCGGACATGCGCGAGCACCTCCGATACGGTCCCGAGTACTCCTCGCTCGAACCGACGACGGTGCAGGACTTCTCCGACGAGGGCGGCTTCTCGCACCTCGTGGAACTGTGTAACGGCTGTGGCACCTGCCGCCAGACCGGGAGCGAAACCATGTGTCCGTCGTACCGCGGCATGAAGGACGAGATGGCGACCACGCGGGGGCGAGCGAACATGCTCCGCGCCGCCATCAGCGGCGAGATTCCGACCGAAGAACTGTACACCGACCGGTTTCAGGAGGAGGTGCTCGACCTCTGTCTGGGCTGTAAGGGCTGTGCCCGCGACTGTCCGACGGGCGTCGATTTGGCGAAGCTGAAAGCGGAGGTGAAACACGCCCACCACGAGGAGTGCGGGCCGAGCCGTCGGGACCGATTTTTCGCCAACGTGGACAGAATCTCGGCGCTCGGAAGCGCGCTCGCCCCGGTGTCGAACTGGGCGACGCGGTTGCCGGGGTCGGACGTCATCGCCGAGAAACTCCTCGGCATCGCGCCCGAACGAGACCTCCCGACCTTCAGCAGGGAGTCGTTGGAAGAGTGGTTCGAGGCGCGCGGCCCTCGCGTTCCGAAGGACATCGCCACGGAGCACGTCGTCCTCGTTCCCGACACATTCACGAATTACAGCTATCCGGCACCCGGCAAGGCCGCGGTTCGCGTCCTCGAAGCGGCGGGCGTCCACGTGCAAGTCCCCTCGAACCTCGCGCCGAGCGGGCGGGCGGCCTACTCCGAGGGCTTCCTCGATACGGCGAAAGAGAACGCGGAGAAAAACGTCTCGGCGCTCGAACCGGCCGTTTCTGAGGGGTGGTCAGTCGTCTTCGTGGAACCCTCGGACGCGGTGATGGTGCAGGACGAATACCGGGACCTCGTATCGGATTCCGCCGTCGAGAAAGTCGCCGCGAACACCTTCGGCGTCTGCGAGTTCATCGACCGCGAGCGGTTGGACGACGACATCGAGTTCCGCGAAGTGACGGAATCGCTCGCCTACCACGGCCACTGCAACCAGAAGGCGCTCGGGCGCGACCACCACGCGGTGGGCGTGCTCCGCCGGGCGGGGTACGCGGTGGACCCGCTGGAGAGCGGGTGCTGTGGCATGGCGGGGAGTTTCGGCTATCGAGAAGAACAGTACGACCTCTCGCAAGCCATCGGTCGAATCCTGTTCGAGCAGGTGGAAGAGAGCGACGCGGAAACCGTCGTCGCGCCCGGCGCGTCCTGTCGCACGCAACTCGAAGGCCACGAGGCGCGCCCACCGCACCCCATCGAGAAGGTCGCGGAGGCGCTCCCTCCGGGGAGCGCGACGCGCTGACGCGGTTCTCCGCCTCCACTATCGGTTTCAGCCGAGGAAGTACATCGCGGCGAAGAACAGGACGAGCAACGCGAGCAACACCATCACCGGCTTGAACGCGTTCAGTATCGAGCGATCCGGCTTCTTCGGGCCGGAACTGGTGAGTGGACCATCCATAGTTACGACATTCAAACTAGTGGGAAAAAGTTTTGTGGTGAGGAACGTCGAGCATTCGGAAATGTTCGAATCCGTGCTTATAAACCGTTAAGGTGTCGCCGTTCGATTTCCCGGGCATGAAACTCGGGACGGGGCTGTTCACCTGCCAGCGACGACCGGACGACGACCGTTCGATGACCGAGATTTACGACGAAATGCTCGAACTCGGGGAGGTTATCGACGACTCCGGCCTCGACAGCATGTGGGTGTCGGAACACCACTTCGCCGAGGACGGCTACCTCTCGGCCACCATGCCCTCGCTCGCGGCGCTGGCCGCCCGCACCGAAACCGTCGAACTCGGTACCTGTATCGCGCTCGCCCCGCTCTACGACGGGGTTCGGCTCGCCGAGGACGCCGCGACGGTGGACCTGCTCGCCGACGGCCGACTGACGATGGGACTCGCCATCGGGTCGAACCCGCGCGAGTTCGAATCGTTCGGCGTCCCCCGCGAGGAGCGCGTGGAGCGCATGACCGACCTGACCGACCTCCTCCGCGCCTCGTGGTCCGACGGTCCGCTCGACTACGACGCCGAGTTCCACGACGTGTCCCCCGACGTGAGCGTGACGCCGAAACCCGAATCGGAGATTCCGATCATGTTCGGCGGGTCGGTCAAACCCGCCGTGCGACGCGCGGCCCGCGTCGCCGACGCGTGGTGTGCGCCCTCCGCCCTCTCCGTCGAGGGCGTCAGAAAGCGCAAGGAGGACATCGAGCGCGTTCGGGAGAAGGAAGGAATCGAGGGCGACTTCGAAGTGTACGTCCTCCAGCACGGCTTCGTCGCCGATTCCAAGGAAGAGGCGTGGGAAGCGATGAAACCCGGGTACTTCTACATCCAGCGCCGTTACGCCGAAATCTTCTCCGGCGAATCGGTGGACGAACTGGACGCGGAGCGGAAATCGGAGCTGAAAGAACAGGCCATCTTCGGCACGCCCGAACAGGTGGCCGAGGAGTTGAACGAGTACCGCGACGCGCTGGGCGACGACGTTCACTTCGTCTTCCGCACCTACCACCCCGGCATCGGCACCGACGCGATGGTCGAGTGCGTGAAACGACTCGGGGACGAGGTTGCACCGCTGGTCCGAGAATAAGAGAGGGAAAAACCGGCCGCCTACCCCCGTCGTTTCCGTTGTTCTCCGTTCGGTCGGGAGGAGTCGGCCGTCAGGGCCAGAGACCCCGAACCCGATGGGCTTCGCCGATACGCGAAAGGGCGACGACGTACGCGGCGTCGCGCCACGTCACGTCGCGGTCTTCGACTTCCTCGCGCACGTCGTTCCACGCGTCGAGCATCCCGGCTTCGAGTTCGTCGTTCACGCGCTCCAGCGACCACTGCCGACGGTTGATGTCCTGTAGCCACTCGAAGTACGAGACGGTCACGCCGCCCGCGTTGGCGAGGATGTCCGGGATTACCGGGACGTCCCGCTCCGCGAGGATGGCGTCAGCGGAGGCGGTCGTGGGACCGTTCGCACCCTCGACCACGAGCGAGGCCCGTACGTCGTCCGCGTTCGCACCGGTGAGGGCGTTGCCGACGGCGGCGGGAACGAGCACGTCCACGTCGAGCGTGAGCAGGTCCTCGTTGCTGATGCAGTCGTCGGCGTACCGGGTGACGGCCTCGGGTTCCTCCTCGTGGGACGGAACCGCCGCCGTCTCGATGCCGTCGGGGTCGTACGCCGCGCCGTTCACGTCGGAGACGGCGACGACGGTCGCCCCCCATTCGTCGAGGAGGCGGGCGGCGTTCGCGCCGACGCTCCCGAACCCCTGTACCGCGACGGTCGTTCCGTCGAGTCCGAAGTCGTAGTAGTCACACGCCTCGCGGGTGACGAGCGCGACCGAACGACCCGGCGCTTCCTCGCGGCCGAACGAACCGCCGACGACCGGCGGTTTCCCCGTGACGACGCCGGGTTGAGTCTCGCCCTCCTGCATCGAGTAGGCGTCCATGAACCACGCCATCGTCTGGGAGTCGGTTCCCATATCGGGGGCCGGAATGTCGCTGTTCGGCCCGACCGTATCGCGCAGTTCCTGTGCGAACCGCCGCGTCAGGCGTTCGCGCTCGGAGTCCGAGAGTCGTTTCGGATTGACGACGAGGCCGCCCTTCGCGCCGCCGAACGGGATGTCCATGACGGCGCACTTCCACGTCATCCACATCGAGAGGCCGATACACTCCTCCTCGGTCACGCCGGGGTGATACCGGAGGCCACCCTTGTACGGCCCCCGAACGCTGTCGTGTTGCGCGCGGTAACCGGTGAACACCTCGACCGACCCGTCGTCGCGCTTCAACGGGACGGTGACGCGGTGGACGTGGGTCGGATGGCGCAAGCGCTCGACGATGTTCGGGTCGATGTCGGTCCCGGCCGCCGCTCGAGTCAACTGTCGCCGTGCGGTGTCGAGCGCCGATTCCACGGGTCCGTCGCCCGGTTCCTCCGCCGGTTCCGGGCGCGAATTTACGTTGGATGCCATCGATGGGTTATTCGAGGGGCGTCCCTCGATTGCGGAGGTGAACGTCGCACTCGTCACACGCTCCGGGGTGGTGGGTCGCGGTCACGATGGTACCACACCGCGGACACTCGTACTGCGATTCCGTCGTCGGGTCGGGGGTTATATCTCGCATCGGAAATTCCTCCAATCGGCGACGACGCGCTGCTCGGTTGGCACCGACAGGTCGCCGCCACGTACCGCAATTTTTGCGACGCGTGCAAGTAATTGGATGTTGGATAAAGAAGCAATTGGGGAAGAGGGTGCCTAGATAGTCAACCCCCATTCGGGACGGACGGAATTCGGTCGAAGACCGCGGCGAGGAGTTTCCGCTGTACTTTCCGCATGTGTTCATAGAACGCGGCGGAGGAGATGTCCAGCATGGCGGCGACGGCCGCGCCGTCGTTCGCACGGGGGGATTCGAAGTAGCCGCTGTAGTAGGCCGTCTGGACGACTTCGAGTTGTCGATGGGTGATGTCGGACAGGAACCCGTCGCGGAACCGGCTCCCGGTGTCCGTCGGCCGCTCTCGCTCCCGCCGTGCGACGAGTTCGGACGAGGGGTACGCGTTCGAGAGCACGTCGTCGATGGTACGAACCGCGACCGGGGAGGGGACGAAAACCGTCGCCGTCGTGTCGCCGCCGTCGGAGCGGAGGCGTTCGAGCGTCGCCCCGGACTCGGCCAATCTGGTGGCGATGAACGGCGCGGTGAGCGTCAACTGGACCAATCCGCCCTCGTCGTCGCTCGAAACGACGCGAACGGACTCGACCGCCACGATGGCGTTTGCGGCGGCGGCGACCTCGCTCGGCGACCCGCCCGACACGGCGACGAGAATTCGGGCACCGGAATCGAGTTCGCGGACGCCGCCCTGCAGTTCGAGGGCACACTCCGCGCGCCGCGAGAGCGCGTGAAGGACGCAGTTTTCGTCTGTGATACGGTAGTCGAGTTCGACGACGGTATCGCTCACGAGCGCGCGTTTTCGCTCGACGGATTGGATGGCCGAGGCGATGGTCTCGCCGAGTTCGGACAGCACCGTCCGCGCCCGGTCGTCGAACGCGTTCGGACGACCGGCGTACACGGAGAGCGTCCCGTAGGCGACGTCGCCGTGGGTCAGCGGAACGGAAAGTATCGACTGGAACCCGCGGGAGATGGCCTCTCGACGCCACGACGTGTCCTGCAAATCGTCCGCCACGTTCGGGACGACGGTGACGGAATCGGCGGCCGCCGTTCGCCCCGCGGGGTCGCCCCGGGCGGTGAAATCGGCGGCGTCGAGATAGCCTCGGTCGTCGCCCGCCCACGACCGGGGTTCGAGGTCACCCGACCCGGGGTCGGTATCGCCGACCCACGCGAACTCGAACCGGTCGCTCGCGGTCAGCAGTTCACAGACCTCGGCTTCGATTTCCTCGCGCGAATCGGCCCGAACGAGGGCGCGGTCGATTTCGCGGATTATCTCGTTCGTCCGGTTCAACCGGGAGAGTTGGCGATTGCGCCGGTGGAGTTCGCGGTCGCGTTCGCGGAGTTCGTCCTCGCGCTCGATGCGGTCGAGCGCCGCCTCGACGGTCGCCGCGAGGAGGTCGATTATCTCCCTCGTTACCTCGTCCAGCGTGCCGCGTTCGTCGGCCGCGACGAAGACGCCGTGGTCCGAGAGCGGGATGAACAGCCCGCTCCGCCGTTCGACGGCCGTCACGGGGAACGCGTCGGATTCGGTCACGTCGTCGAACGTGAGCGTCGTCCGGTCCACGAACGCCCGACCGAGCGCGCTCGACTCGTCGAGCCGAACCGTCGGGAGCGGCCCCGAGAGCGACTCGATGGCGTCCGTGGCCGCGGCGGGCCACAGTTCGTTCGCGTCGGTGTCGAAGAGGTACACGGCACACTCGTCCACGTCGAAGATGTCGGTCACGTCGTCGATGACGAGCGAAGCGATCTCCGGCGTCGTCTCCGCGTAGAGGAGGTCGCGGCTCGTGCGGTGTAGCGCGGTCAGCGCCCGCTCGCGGTCCTTCCGTTTGGTGATGTCGCGGCAACTGTAGAGCGTCGTTCCGCCTTGAATCGAGACTCGCTTCACGTTGACGAGGAGCGTGTGTTCCCGCCCCGCCCTGTCGGTCGCGGTGCACTCGATGTTCGTGAGGAGCCCCTGGGAATCGAGCGTTTCCCGGTCGAACAGGTCGTCGCCGAGGAGCGCGTCGATGCGTCCGAGGTCCCGAATCTCCTCGACCGAGTAGCCGAAGATGTAGTGGACGTTCGGGCAGATGTAGGTGAACTCGCCCGAATCGTCCGTGACGAGGACGGTATCGGTCATGTTGTTGAGGGTGACGCGGTGAAGTTCCTCCGACTCGCGGAGTTCCCGTTCGAGGTTGGCGCGTTCGCTCACGTCGAGCGCCTCGACGACGACGCTGACGATGGCTCCGTCCCGGTCGGTTACCGGGCGGAACGAAACGTCGAGTTCGACGCGGCCGTCGGGGGCACCGAACGCCGTCTCGAACCGCGTCACGGAGCCGTTCCTCGCGGTTCGGAGGGCGTCCCGTATCTCGTCCGGCGTCGTCTCCGACCGCTCCCACCACGGCGAGTCGGCGAACGACGCATCGACGACCGACGTCGCCGGAGCGTCGAGGAAGTCGAGGGCGGTGCGGTTCGTCCGTCGAATCGCCCCGCTCGGGTCGAGGACCCACATGAACGTCCGCGGGTCGTCGAACAGCGCGTCGAACTGCCGCGCCCGGCGGCGGCGAGCGCGGGCCGTCCGATACCGGACGGCCGCCCGCCGAACGCGCCGGAGGAGGTCGTCGGTGAGCGACGGCCGGTCGTCTACGGGGACGTACTCCGTGACGTCGGCGGCGACGGCCCTGCTGGCCGTCGCCTCGTCGCCGTCGGAGGCGAGGAGGACCACCGGAAGGTCGGGATAGGCGGCGCGAACGACCTCCAGAAAACGAACGCCGGACATGTCCACCAAGTCGAGCGAACAGACGATACAATCGACTTCGCCGGGCTGTGCCGTCAGCCACTCGTATCCGTCGTGACCGCGAGCGGCGGTCGTGACGAGGGTTTCGTCGGCCGCGGAGAGGTCGGCGACGAGCGGCGTTCGCCAGTTCGGGTCGCCGACCACGAGCACCGAAATCGGTCCCGCGGGGGGGTCGGCGGAACGTGGTGTCGGTTCCATCGTCGGGAGGTGAGGCGAGCAGCGGTTAAATCGCGTCGGTCTCCGAATCGGGGGACGACAGAGGTCGGCGCACGAACCGGCGCGGGAGAGGTCGAGGTGTCACGCCGGTACCTGATCAGTCCGCGAACAGCGACCGGTCAACCGACGGTTCCGGGTCGTCCGTCCCCGAGCGGTTCGGAAGCCGCGCCAACAGGCTCATCAGGGCCGCACCGCCCCGCAACAGGTGCGGTTCGAGCGGGTCCGGGAGACGGTCGCGCGACGAGAGGAGCGAGAACAGGCCGCGTCCGCGCGACCGCTGTCCTCGTATCGTCCGCTCGACGGCGGGGCGGCGGTTCCCCTCGACCCGCCGGAGGGTGGCGTTCGAAATCGGACCGTCGCCGCGAGCCAACACGGGGGTCAGCAGGCGATGTGTCTCCACGGCGTCCTGAATGGCGAGGTTGTTCCCCTCGGCACCGATGGGCGATGCGACGTGCGCGGCGTCGCCGATGAGGAGCAGACCGTCGTCGGTCCACCGCTCCGCGAGTCCGGAGCGGACCGACAACAGCGAACACTGGTCGAAGGACGTCAGGTGCGATTCCACGCTGTCCGCGATGGCGGGTTCGATTCCCGCGACGGTCTCCCGAAAGCGGGCGATGCCGCGGTCGCGTATCGCGGGATAGCGACCCTCGGGCACGAGCAGTCCGTACTGGGATTCGCGTTCGGAGAGCGGGGAGTACACCAACACCCCGTCGTCCTCGATGCGAATGTGCGTCGTGAAATCCGCCGCCGCGCGTGGGAGCCTGAACCAGACGACTTCCGTCCCGGACTCGTCCATCCCCGCGTCGATTCCGGCGGCCCGTCGAGTCGTCGAAAACCGACCGTCGGCCCCGATGACGAGTCGGCTACGGAAGTCGTGCGTCTCGCCGTCCGGGCGGGACGTGGCCGTGATGCCCGCGACAGCGCCGTCCTCGCGGCGGAATCCGTCGAACGAGGTCCCGGCGTGGAACGTGAACGTCTCGAACTCGCGAGCGCGTTCGATGAGGAGTCGGAGCAACGGCGGTTGCTTGAGCAGGAGGACGCGCCGGTCGTCGAAATCGAACACCGGATACGACTTGCCGTAGGCGACGACCGTCCCGCGGGAGATGGTTTCGTGGGGGAGGTCTTCGACGTCCGCGAGGAGGTCCATCTCGTCGAAGAGTCGCGGAATCGGCGGGCGAAAACCGTAGCCGCGGAACTCGCGGTCCAGCGTACGCTGGCGTTCGATGAGAACCGTCTCTACACCGCTTCTGGCGAGCAGGTAGCTGACGACGCACCCCGCGGGTCCGGCACCGACGACGATTACGTCGGCCGACCGTGCGGTCATCGGTGGGATTCCTCCGCGGGCAGATGGGCGAAAGCACGGGCCGGACGAGGCGGCGGGTGGCTACGATTTCGTGTCAATGAACGACGGTTGCGGCCAAGAGGTCGAAAAGTTTTCGAGACGGTATAATCCGAATTCGATTATATCGTCGGCGACGCCGTGCGGTGAGTCGTCACCACGAGAGCCGCTCGGCCCTAAAACGTCGGGCGAGTTCGGCGACGGGAACTCGTTTTCCGAGTTCGAACACGGCGAGTGCGCCGGCGCAGAACGCCACGCCGGTCAGCAGGAGTGCGAGCTGCGGCGACAACCCGAACCGAGTGAAAAAGAGCGGGTCGTCCCAGATGTTCGTGGCGGTGCGGAACGACTGGAGCGGCGTCACCACCGCGCCGAGCAGGAACAGCGACCCGACGAGGGTGCCACCGGCCCACAGGACGCGGAGGATGATGCGCTGGGAGACGGCCGGGTTCTGACGGATGTAATTCCGGGAAAGCCAGAGCGAACCGAGCGCGACGGCGGCGAGACCGCCGAGAACGACGACGACCCGCGGATGTAGCTGTGCGTAGGTGAGCGTCTCCGCGACCTCGGCAGACAGCGCGCCGAGCAATATGCCGAGCGGCGACGTTTCGCCCGCGCCGCTGTAGACCAGAAACGTGAGCAGGAGGTTGAAGACGAACGCGCCGCTCGCGGAATACGTGACGAACTTCCGGAGGTCCATCTCCGCGATTCCGGCGGGAATCGAGATGACGGCGCGCATCAGCGGCACCATCCGCCCCCAGAGAACCGAACTCTCGCCCCAGCGCTGGAACCACCGGCGGCCCCGATGGATGTCGTCCTCGGTGACGTGAACGAGGTGTCCGTACCGACCCAGAACGTATTCGCTGTTCTTTCCGAGAACGAAGTACGCGAGGACGCTCCCGACGGTGGCACCGACCGTCGCGTCGAGGACGAAGATGCCGAACGAGAGCGGGTCGTGAACGAGTTGGCTGGCCGCGAACGGGACGACGAGTTCGCTGGGCGCGAAGTGAAGGATGAACGCCGTTTCGAGCGCCATGTACACGAACACGGCGAAATAGCCGTAGTCGGAGACGAACGACAGGACGGCGTGCGTCACCCAGTCGAACATTCGGGCGCATATCGGACGAGCGCGATTATCAACTTAGTGGTGGCCCCGTCGGGGCGGCGTTCCGGCATCGAACTCGGTGTCAGTCTCACGACAAGCGACGGGAAGAGAACGCACATCGAAGGCGAATTATCTGGAGAACAACCTGAACGGAAAAGACGTAAATAGACGTCGAAATCGAATGCAGTCGGACACGCGTCGGGTGAGACAGTTATCGGATAGTTTCGAGCAAATATATTCTATATTCGGTACACGGCCGCTATGTACCCCATTAGTATCAACATATACACGTTGATTATCGGTTTGTCGAATCAAGCGACCGTATGCCAGAAACATACTCCCGGCGGAAAACGCTCGGCCTCCTCGGTCTGACGGCACTCTCGACGACCGGCATCGCGGTCGCCGAGAAAAACGACGATAGTAACGAGACCACCGAGGAGACGAAAACGGATGGCGACCATAGCAACCCGAACGAGCCATCCCTGACGCGGTTCGCCACCGTCCCGCTCGGAGCGGAAGTCACTGGTCTCCGCGTCGCACCCGGCGGAGAGCTGTTCCTGAACGTCCAGCACCCGAACGAAGACAACCCGGCACCGTACGACGCGAGCGTCGTCGGTGCCGTCGTCGGAATCGACGGGGCGGAAGTTCCGATGGACGTCCCGAACCTCTCGGTTCCGACGACCGACGCCGAAAAACGCACGACTCGGACGGCCGTCGGCGAGCACCAAGTGCTGGCGACGGGCGCACAAAAGCTCGGAAACGGCGACCTGCTCGGCGTGCCGAACGACGCCGACGGGAACCCTATCTCGGACGAAGCCGAATCCGACATGAACGCGTTCGTGCCGACTGGCGAGAACGAGGGCTACCTCTTCACGAACTGGGAAGCCCAACCCGGCATGATTTCGCGGCTGTTCATCAGCCGCGAGGACGATGCCGCGGAGTGGAGCGTCGATTCGGACAGCATCGAAAACCTCGACGTACGCCAGATGAAAGGAACGTGGAACAACTGCAACGGGTCGCTCAGCCCGTGGAACACGCCGCTGTCCAGCGAGGAGTACGAACCGGACGCGAAGGCGTGGTTCGAAAGCGACGAGAAAACGTACGGCAACGCCGAGAAGACGTTCGAGGAGTACCTCGGCTACTTCGGCAACGCCTACCGCTACGGCTACATCGTGGAAGTAGAGGATCCGGCCGGTGACGCGACGCCGACGAAACGGTTCGCGCTGGGCCGCGCGTCCCACGAGGTCGGCGAAGTGATGGCCGACGAGCGAACCGTCTACCTCACCGACGACTACGGGGGCGGCGTCCTCTACAAGTTCGTCGCCGACGAGGCGGGCGACTTGAGCGCCGGGACGCTCTTCGCCGCGAAATTGGAGCAGGACGCGACGGACGACGTGACCGAAGCCGGGTTCGACGTGGAGTGGGTCGAACTGGCGCACGCGACGGAGGACGAAATCGAGTCGTGGATAAGCGAGTACGACGGCCAAGACCCGGCCGCGGACGGGTACGAGGCGAACTACATCACCGACCACGAGGTTCGAGCGTGGGCGAACGGCAATGCCGAGGACGACCGGGTAGCGTTCCTCGAAACCCGAAAGGCCGCCGCCGCGGTCGGCGCGACGAACGAGTGGCAGAAGCTCGAAGGCGTCAGCGCTCCGAGCGACGCCACGCCGGGCGACTTCATCAACATCGCCTGTTCGAACGTCCGCGACACGATGAGCGACGTGGACGGCGACATGATGCTCCAAGGTGACGGGTACGGAGCCGTCTACACCGCGCGGCTGACCGGGAACTACGACATCCGCCGCATCGAACCGTCGCTGGTCGGCGGTCCGGAGGCGAACGTCGTCGCCCCCGGCGCGGACGGCACGGACGCGAACGGTATGCTCGTGAACACGCTCGCAAATCCCGACAACATCTTTACGCTTGAAGACGGCCGCGTGCTCGTCGGCGAGGACGGCGACCACGAGAACAACGTCCTCTGGCTGTTCTCCCCCGGAAAGCGCGACTGGAACGGACGCGACGACGAGAACGACGACACGGACGAAAACGAGGGCAACGACGGCAGGCGGGGCGACGAGGACGACGAGAAAGACGACGGCTGCTGAGCCGAGCGAGCCGCCGCAAACGCGACTTTTTCTCGGGACGGCGACGAACATCCGAAGCGTGGCCGACGAACCACGAGATGGATGGATATAGCGAATTGGGATATATTTCTGCCGCGAGCACGCTCAGGTCGCCAAGAGGACGACCGCACCGACGGCCAACCCGACACCTGCCACGTCCCGAACATCGACCGATTCGCCGAGGAACACCGCGCCGAGAACCGCGGCGACGACGAAGTAGAGGGCGGTCACGGTCGTCGCAACGGCAGTATTGCCGCGTTGCAGCGCGACGTAGTAGCTGATGGAACCGATGCCGGAGAACAGACCGCCAGCGACGGCGAAGGCGACGCCCGACTCGGAG
This sequence comes from Haladaptatus sp. T7, assembly GCF_026008575.1. NCBI lineage: Archaea > Methanobacteriati > Methanobacteriota > Halobacteria > Halobacteriales > Haladaptataceae > Haladaptatus > Haladaptatus sp. T7. The sequence continues at coordinate 63,904 of NZ_BROP01000008.1, read as the reverse complement.
AACGACACGGGACCGGCTTGAGTGGCGATGTACGCGATTGCGACGCCGACGCCGACGGTGTAGGAGATGGCCATCGCCACTTCGGGCGCGAGCGTTCGGGTGGCGTAATCGGCAAACAGCGCCCAGACGCCCCACGCGAACATACCGACGAGTGCGAAATATATCGCGGTTCGAACCATGGCGTTCCGGAAACGGTCCACCGACGAAGGTGTTCGGATTCCGCCGGAACAGGGGACGACAACCGACGAACAGACGGCCCTTGATTCGAACGCAGGAGAAGCATAACAAACTGGCGTACTCCCGACGAACCGGATATGAGACGCCCGACGATTCTCGTGTTTACCCTGGTCGTCGCCTCCGCGGTCGGGGCGATGGCGATAGGGACGGCCGAGCCGCAAGGGGATTCGAAACCGAACGAGCGATGGAACCGAACGTACGGCGGGTCAGGCGACGACATCTTCGCGGACATCGCGCGAACGGACGACGGCGGCTACGTCCTCGCGGGCGAAACCGAGAGCGATAGCTCTGGTATCGACGGCTGGGTGATGAAGATAGACGGCAACGGAAATACGGACTGGGAACGAACGTTCTCCGGGCCGGGGACGGACCGACTGTACTCGGTGGTCACGACGGACGATGGAATCGTCGCCGCCGGGCGAACCGACCGCGGCGGCACCCCGATGGGATGGGTGCTGGAACTCGATTCGGACGGGGAGACGCGACGCGAACGGACGCCGGGAACGGGTGCGTTCTACGGGGTCGAACGGGACGGCGACGGGTACGTCCTCGCGGGGTGGACGCGCGGTGACGGCGGCGTCGGCGGATGGCTGGTAAAACACGATACGTCGGGAGCGAAGGCGTGGGAGCGGACGTACGCGACACCGGACGGGAGCACGGGGCGCTTCAAAGCCGTCGTTCCCACGTCGGACGGATACCTCCTCGCGGGAGAAGTCGAGAGCGGGAGCCAAGACGCGTGGATACTCCGGGTCGGCGACAACGGGGAACGGCAGTGGCAGCGAACGCTGGGCGGCGCGGACCGGGAAGCGGTCTGGGCGGCGACCGGCGACGAGAGCGGTATCGTCGTGGCCGGTGAATCCGAGAGCGGCGAATCGCGCGACGGCTGGGTGTTCCGATACGACGCGAGCGGCGAACGACAGTGGGAAAAGCGGTTCGGCGGCGGCGAAGTCGATTGGCTCGATTCGGCGATGCGAACGGACGACGGCGGCTACCTGTTCACCGGCGGGACGCTCACCGGCGGAATCGGTAGCGCGGACGGCTACGTTGTGAAGACGGGAGCCGACGGGACGCTCCAGTGGGAGAAAGCGTACGGAAGCGACGCGTGGGATAAACCGTGGCCGGCGATACGAACACACGATGGCGGCTTCCTGCTCGCCGGGCAGACCGGCGGGTTCGGTGCCGAAGCCAAGGACGGCTGGGTGCTGGAACTCGGACCGGGGTCGATGACGAGCGCGACGAACGATACGTCCGCGGACGAGACGACGAGTACCTCGGGAACGAGCACGACGGGAGCGGAATCGACCCCCGAAGCGGATTCCCCGTCGAGCAACACGAGCTTACCGGGGTTCACGGTACCAATAGCGGTGGTCGCGGTCGTCATTCTGGGGTTGTGGAGGGGCAGACGAGCGTAGACTTCCGAGGACTGAAAAGCAATGACCACGAACCATGACGTAGCGGTGGCATACTGGTACCGCTACGTAATTCATCTACTTTCGGAGAGACATTTCTAATATTATATAATTATATTAGTTTCAGATACAATCGAGATTCTTTTATTGCTGTGATTAGTCTAACTGTCTAACTGACCAGACAGAACAGTAGATTATGACAGAAGGACAATTCACGGAACGGGCGGCGGATCTCGACCGGGACGGACGCAACGCGTATCGAGTCGCCGGAGAGACCGACGACCCTAGCACGAGAATCATCCGAGGCGTAGAAGAGATAGTTGGACGGAGCGCAGAAAAGCAGACGTGGCTCTACGACAGCGTAGACCCCGATGCGTTGGACGCGATATTCGAGGAGAAACACGACGGAACGACGCGGACCGGCGGAAAGGTCACCTTTACCGCTCGCGGTTGCGAGATAATCGTCGATGCGGACGGCGAGATACTCATCTACGGGCCGGTCACGGACGACGAGAAATAGCCGAACGATTTCGAAACGGTATTGACCATCCGGCCATGAATGGCGTCAAGAACCGATTGATGACTAACGAAGTATCCGTTACGTTCCGTGAACTGTTCGAAGAGCTGCCAGTACAGACCGGTCTATTCAGCTTCGGACCGGTATTGCTCGGTATCGCCCAGTTATGGAACGGCTATTCGCACCAGACCGCACTCTCCTTCCACGCGCTGTTCGCCGTCGTGATGGTCGGGTTCGCGGTACTCGTCACCCGATACCATCTCGCGTCATTCCGGTTGGAGAAACTGGAACGAGTTTAGGCGGTTCCGGCAGGCGCACCCGCTCTCTCACTGCGGCCCGCGTAGGCGTTGTACCCGGCGACGATGGCGACGACGATTCCCGAGATGACGTCGCTCCAGAACGCCGTCGAGGCAGTCATGATGAACGGGACGAGTATCATCCAGAGGCCCAACAGCGCGACGAACGACGAGCTACCCACGCTCGCCGACATTCCCCGCGACATGCGGTAGTAGTTGTACCCCGCGACGAGGAAGATGGCCGCGCCGATGATGAGGTTGTTCCAGTAGCTCGTCATCGACATCGACGGGTAGACGAACGCGGAGATGAATATCCACGCCCCCACGAGCGATACGAACCCGCTCAGCCATTTCAGGCTCGATTCGTCGGTGTCGGTGCTCCGTGTCGTTCTCTCTCTCGCTTCTGTTTCACTCATCAGTGTTTCCCCGATGAAGGGTAAGTCGAGCGAGTGAATAAAGCGAGCGACCGTTTAACCGGAAACGGCGACCGTTCAACGGCTAACGTGCCATTACGCCGATTCGGAGTCGTGGGTTGTGAACCATTCCGTGAGCTGTTCGAGGCGGTGAACGGCCCTGTCCGGGTCGCCGATGTTGTGGTGTTCGTCTGGATAGACCACCAGTTTCGCGGGAACGCCCTGCTTTTTCACGCTGACGTAGAGCTGTTCGGACTGCGAGGGCGGACACCGCCAGTCCTCGCCGCCCGCCGTCACCAACAGGGGCGTTTCGACGTTGCCGACGTCCGTGATGCTGGAGGCGGCGTCGTAGATTTCCGGATTCTCCCACGGGAGACCGAAATCGTTCGTCCACCAGAGGTGTGCGTCGTCGGTCCCGTACGACGACCGGAGGTCGTAGATACCGTGTTCGGCGGCGGCCGCGGCGAAGCGGTCCGTCCGCGTCACGAGATAGCCCGTCGTGATGCCGCCGTAGGAAAAGCCGGTGACGAAGGTGCGGTCCGAATCGGCCCACCCGCGTTCGACGAGGTGCTCGACGCCCGCGAGTACGTCCTCGGACTCCCGCGGACCCCAGTCACCACGGATCGATTCGCTGAAGTCCCGGCCGTAGGAACTGCTTCCTCGATAGTTGGGGCGGAGGACGACGTATCCCCGGTCGGTCCAATAGGCGTATTCGAACGCGAATTCCGGCGCGTCGTAAGACACCGGGCCGCCGTGGATGGCGGTTATCAACGGCCTCGGGTCGGGGTCCTCGGGGTCGAAGTCGTCGGGATAGTAGACGATGCCCTCGATTTCGTCGTCGGCCTCGTTCGAGTAGACTACGCGCCGACAGCCGGACGTATCGTACCTTTCCTCGAACGCCGCGTTGCAGTCGGTCACGCGAGCGGGTTCCCCGGCGTCGAGTTCGTCCGCGTCCATCGCGTACAGGTCGCCGACTGTTCCGGGGTCGGTCAGGAGGAACGCGACCGTCCCGTCCGCGAAGTCGAAGGTCTGGACGGTTCGATAGTCGCCCTGCGAGTCGAAGGTGAACGCGGGCGAATCCTCGTCGGCCGAACAGCGCACCAGGCGGGTGCTCCCCTCGTCGCCGACGGCCGCGAGCAACGTCCCGTCGTCCACCCACCGGAACCGCCGGGAGCGTGCCAGCGTCCGGTCGAGCGATTCCGTGACCGACCGATAGTCACCGTCGTCGGCGACGTACAACTGGGTCGGGATGTGCGTGTTCACCGGGTCGTCGACGGCGAACGCGAGACGGGACCCGTCGGGCGACCAGCGCGGCCCCGCGGCGGCGAGGTCCGAATCGGTAACCGTCCGCAGGTCGCTCCCGTCGGGTGCGATGGTGTACACATCCATGACGCCGGAATCATCGGGGCGGTCGGTGCGGTTCGAAAGGAACGCGATTCGGTCGGCCCCCCACGCCGGTTGCAGACCGAACATCGGTTCGTACGCGCCGCCGCCGTAGGCGTCGTCGAGGCGGCGGCTGTCCCGCGTTTCGACGTCGACGACGAACAGGTAGGTCGTCACGTCGTCCAGAAAGCCCTCGCCGTCGAACCGGTGTTGCAGTCGCTCGGTTTCGACCGGGCCGCCGTCCCGGAGGTCGGCGAGGTAGTCGCGTTCCGTCTCGGTCGGGTCGCGCGACGAGACGACGAGTCGGTCGCCGTCCGGTCCCCAGTCGAACTCGCGGACACCCTCCTCGCGGTCGGTGATTTGCCGGGCGTCGCCGCCGCGAACCATGTCGAACAGCCAGACTTGGGGTTTGGGTTCGTCGTCCGCGCCGTTCGCCTCGTCCGCCTCGTCCTCATCGCCGTCTTCGTCAGTATCGTCGGCCCGTACCGACAGGGAAACGTCCTCGTCGCGGGCGGCGAGGAACGCGAGTTTCGCGCCGTCGGGCGACCACTTCGGCGACCCGGCGTCCGACGCCCGCGAGAGTCGATACGGGTCGTCGCTTCCGTCCGACGGAACGACGAACAGGGAGGTTCGTCGGTCGTCTTCGGACTCGTCGAACTCGTCTGCGACGAAGGCGATTCGGTCGCCGTCGGGCGAGAGCGCGAGGTCGCTCACCAACGTCAGGTCGTAGAAATCGTCCAGTTGAACGGTGTTCGTCACGAATATTCCGTCCCACGGGAGGCTAATAGATGTATGTGCGCCAGCAAATTGGACGGGTCGGGAGCGACGAGGAGTTACGCGACGTTCCGTTCGTCGACCGTCCGTCCCTCCTCGAATCGGTCGGCGTCGAGGCCGGAGATATCGACGAGCGACGGTTCGCCGTCGAAGACGAGTTCGGTGACGAGTTGCCCCGTCGCCGGTGCGTGTTGGAACCCGTGCCCCGAGAAGCCGACCGCGTTGACGAAGCCCGGAATCGTCTCCTCGATTATCGGATGGTGGTCGGGCGTGACGGCGTACAGACCCGCCCATCCCCGGCGAATCCGGGACTCAGGACCGAAGTAGGTCGTCCAGTCCGACGCCTTCTCCACCGCTTCTATCGTCCAGTCGAGGTCGGTCGTTTGGTCGAATGCGTTCGGGTCGGCCGTCGTGTCGCCCCCGAAATGCCCGCCGACGAGCGCGGCCCCTTCCCGTTCCGGGCGGAAGTACGACCCCGTATCGAGGTCGATGGTCAGCGGAACCGATTCGGCGACCGGCGTCTCCGGATCCACGACCGCCATTTGGCGACGCTCGGGTGAAATCGGAAGGTCGAGGCCCGCCATCTCGGCGACGCTGCTCGCCCACGGCCCGGCCGCGTTGACGACGAAATCGGCATCGATGGTTCCGTCGGTCGTTTCGACGCCCGTGACACCACCGGCGTCGCCGAGCACGTCCGTCACCTCGACCCCGGTTCGGACGTCCGTCCCGACCTCTCGGGCGCGAGCGGCGAACGCCTGCAGGGCGAAGTGTGGGTCCGCAAACCCGTCGTTCGGGGAGTACGTCGCGGCGCGGAACAGGTCCGTGCGGAGGCCGGGGCAGACCTCGCGCGCTTCCTCGGGCGTGAGGAGTTCGCTCGGGACGCCCTGTTCGTTTTGCATCGCGACCGTCTCCGCGAGTTCGTCCGCGGAGTCCTCGTCCCTGGCGAGGAAGAGGTACCCGGAACGACGGAGCGCGATGTCGGCGTCGAACTCCTCCTCGAACCGGTCCCAGACCCGCATGCTGGCCCGGGAGAGCGCGACGTTGACGGGGGTCGAGAACTGTGCACGGATACCGCCAGCTGAGCGTTCGGTGCTTCCGGCGCCGATGTTCGAGCGCTCGCAGAGGACCACATCGGCCCCGCGTTCCGAGAGGTAGTACGCGCTCGAACAACCGACGATACCGCCACCGACCACGACGACTCGCATGAATCGGAAAATGACCTCCTGGATAATGGTTCCATCGTCGGGAAATAAGCACGTTCGCACAGAACATCCGCCATGGTTCGAATCCTCTCCGACGCAGACGTGGCGTCGGTCCTCGAAATCGAATCGTTGCTGCCGGTCGTCCGCGACGCGTTCGTCAAGCAGGGACGCGGCGACGTCGAACGCCCCGACAGACCCCACTTCCCGGTCGGCGCGGGACTCGCGGGTGACGCGCCGCTCGGAACCGGCCTCGTCATGCCCGCGTACATCCACGGGGCGGCCCACTACGCCACGAAACTGGTCGGCGTGCACGGCGGGAACGCCGACCGAGGGCTGCCGACTGTCAACGCCCAAATCGCGCTGACTGACGCCGAAACGGGACGTCCCGCCGCGTTCGTCGCGGGGACGCGAATCACGAACGCGCGGACCGGATGCATCGGCGGACTCGCGGCCGCCGACCTCGCCGCCGCCACGCCGATACAACTCGCCGTCATCGGGGCGGGGACGCAAGCCCGGTGGCAAGCGCGCTGTATCGCGGCCGCGACCGACGTCGAGTCGATTCGAGTCTACTCACCGAGCGATTCCAAACTGGTGTGCGCGGCGGAACTGGAGTCGGAACTCGGAATACCGACCACACCCGTCGAATCGGCGGACGAAGCGGTGGCGGACGCGACGGTCGTCGTCACCGCGACGACTGCGACAAGCCCGGTCTTCTCCGGCGAGTCGCTTCAGTCCGGAACGCTAGTCATCGCGGTCGGCGCGTACAGCGCGGAGATGCGGGAACTCGACCGGGAGACGTTCGCCCGCGCCGACGAGACGTTCGGCGACGTTCCCGAGGAGGTGGCTGAAATCGGCGACGTTCGAGCGACCGACCTCGACGCCGACGATTTCGTTCCGCTCTCCGACGTGTTCGAGGGGTCGGACGGTCGAAGTTCGGACTCGGAAATCGTCGTGGTCGAAAGCGTCGGGTCGGCCGTGCTCGACGCGGCCGCGAGCGAGCTAGTGTTCGAACGAGCGAGCGAGGCGGGGACCGGCGAGGAAGTCGAACTGTAACGACCGACCGGCGGGCTCCTTCGTGGGGTTGTGCGGACATATTGCCAGACAGCCATCTGGAGAGCCATCTAGATAGATAGCCAGATATCCATCCAGATACCCAAATGGATCGCCGCGGAGGTGGAGAAATCACACAGAGCTAGCCGAAGAAAGATTTCCAGATAGCTTTCTAGAGAGACATCCGCAAAGATATCCAAATAGAAACCCAAACCGAGACGGTGTGAAACGCACGTTTCAGAGAATTCGGGACGAGATTTACAGGGAACCCGCCGCCGCCACCCAAACACCCACCCAGAAATCTGCAGAGATATCTAGAAATATTCCCGTAGAGATAGCTATCCAGATAGCTATCCGCATAGTTTCGCCCAGTTGTCTGACGAGAATTTATGAGGGGGAAGCGTATATCGACCGACTGTATGAAACGGGCCATCACACTGTGGAGCGAGTCCGGCGGGGTCGGCAAGACGACCATGGCGACCAACGTCTCCGCCGCGCTGGGCCGACAGGACGAGCGGGTTCTCGTCATCGACCTGGACCCCCAACTGGGAAGTCTGACCGACCACGTGGGCTACCAAGAGTTGAAAACCGGCGACCGCGACCACCTCGGGCACGTCCTGCTGGACGACGAAAAGGACATCCGCTCGCTCATCGTCGAAACGGAGGATTTCGACCTCGTACCGTCCCACGAAGGGCTTGCGAACATCGAGAGCGAGATGGCCGCGCGGAACACGTCGCTTCGGGAGTTCCAACTGCGGTCCGCCCTCAAATCCGTCGCCGGGGAGTACGATTACTTCATCATCGACCCGCCAGCGACGCTGAACGTCCTCGTGGACAACGCGCTCGTCGCGGCACGAAACGTACTCATTCCCATCGAACTCACCCGAAAAGGGAGTATCTCCATCGAAGGACTGGAAGACACCCTCGACAGCATGGAACGCGGGTTCAAGAAGTTCGACGACAGCTTCGAGTTGGGCATCCTCGCCGTCGTCCCGAACGAAGTCGGGGATTCGAACATCTACCGCGATACGCGCGAGGAACTCGAAACGGACGGGAAACCGGTGACGCCGTTCGGTGTTCGAAAGCGCGACGTGCTGAAGGAAGCGTGGAAGAACCAAATGAACCTGTTCGAGTTCGCGGAAAGCGACGAAACCCGTGACCTCCGCGAGTACGAAGGCGATCTGCTCGCGAACTTCGAACAGTTGGCGCGAATCGTCCAACAGGGAACGGTCGACGCGGTGGAGGTCGAGGCATGACCAAGGACGACAGGTACGGCGCGACGGACGACGATTACAGCGACGACCTCGACGGCTACGGCACGGAAACCGTTACGACAACGGATTCGAGCGGGGAGACCGAAACGGTAGAATCGAACGCCTCCGAGGCGGATAGCGCCGATTCGACCACGGATTCGACGGCCGCGAGTTCCGACCCGTTACCGTTCATCTTCGCGCGGCGAACCGTGAAAGCCGACCGGGACGCTGTTCCGGTGTACGTACAAGACCAAACGGCGACCGAGATCGACGAACTGGAACGGGACCTGAGTCAAACGTTCGATGGGGACAAAGTGATGGCCCTCGACGTGCGCGAAGCCCTCATCCGCGCGGGGTTGGAGAACGTGGACGACGTGCGCCGAGTGATGGAAGAGTGGGGATACGGTCGGCGGTAACGGCGCTTTCTGCTTGCGGATATCTCGATAGAAATCTGCCAAGACATACGAGAAGAATTCTGTATAGATTTCTGTAGAGCTGTTCGGGAAGGTTTCTAGGTAGAATTTCAAGCGAGAATTCGGGATAGTTTCTCCATTAGGTGTGACGAAGCACCGAGCGACGACGAGATGTTGAATTGTGCAATTAGTGCAAAACCGTTAAGTCGGATGGGTCCCTATCGTGGGGTAGATGACGGACGAAATCAGCGAAATCAGGAAACAAAAACGGGAAGAATTGATGAACGGAACGACGGAAGAAGACGAAGGAACCCCAAAAGAGCCGGTTCACGTCGAGAGTGAGTCGCACCTCAACGAGCTTACGAAGACGAACGACGTCGTGTTGGTGGACTTCTACGCGGACTGGTGTGGCCCGTGCAAGATGCTCGAACCGGTGGTCAAAGCCGTGGCGAAAGAGACCGAAGCCGTCGTCGCCAAGGTAGACATCGACCAACACCAACTGCTCGCACAGCAGAACGGCGTGCGCGGCGTGCCGACGCTCCAGTTGTACGCCGACGGCGAGGTCGCAAAGCGGATGGTCGGGATGCAGGACCAGGCGACGTTGATGAATCTCGTCAACCAGTTCGCCTAAACGGGGTTCTTTATTCGACCGGTCACAACAGGAGAACGAGATGGGTTTTCACACGTTCGACCCCGAGAAGGCGGCAAAGCTCGAAGACGCAGGGCGGTATCGGTACGTCTCCCGCGAGGAGTTACTGGCGCGACTCGACCTCGATACCGACGAAACCGTCGCCGACCTCGGGAGCGGGACCGGATTTTACACGGACGACGTCGCCTCGTTCGGCGAGACGTCGAACGTCAGCGTGTACGCGGTCGACATGCAGGACGCGATGCACGACTACTACCGGGAGAAGGGCGTCCCGGAGAACGTCGCGCTCGTGACGGCGACCATCGACGACCTTCCGTTCGACGACGACGAACTCGACGCCGCGTTCTCGACGATGACGTTCCACGAGTTCGCGAGCGAGGACGCGCTCGCGGAGGTCGGACGCGTCCTTCGACCCGATGGCCGGTTAGTCGTCGCCGACTGGAGCGCCGACGGGCGGGGTGAAAGCGGGCCGCCGGTCGACGAGCGCTACGACCTCGAAACGGCGCGCGAACTCCTCACCGCCGCCGGGTTCGAGGTGGAATCGGGACGCGAGCGCCCCGAGACGTTCGTGCTGGTCGCGCGTCGGTAGGGCAACGGTAAGGCGACGGTAGGACGCCGAGTCGGTTCGATTTTCACGCCATCAGTTCGATGGACCGCCGAACGGTCGCACCGATTTCGGCGAAGTGACACAGCGGATTACCGGGGGACTACGGAATTTTCGAGGACGCTGACGAGCAATCCGACGAAAGATGCTACCATGTATCAATATCTTATTTGCCACATCTAACCGAGATAAACAACATGCCGATTCCGAACTACGGCGACAAGTACGATTCCCCGGCGCTGTTCTCCGCCGCGGACGCCATCGACGGACAGGGCGGCGACACCGGAGTGGAGATTCCGAAGGCAGTCATCATCACCTACCAACGTGATTTCTTCGAGAAGATACTCGCGGAGCGAACGGGCGACCCGATACCAATCGTTCGGGATTTCGAGGTGCACCCCATCGACGAAACGGTCGGCGTCGTCGGCGGGTTCAGTATCGGTGCGCCCGCGACGGGCACCGTCGCCGAGAACCTCATCGCGGCGGGCGCGGAAGCGCTCTGTATCGTCGGCGGGAGCGGGACGCTCCAGCGCTCGATAGAACCTACGGACGCGATAATCGCCGACGAGGCAATCCGGGACGAGGGCGTCTCGTATCACTATCTCCCGCCGGAAGCCGAGGCCGAACCCTCGCCGGAACTCACCGACCGCCTCGAAGCGCGGTTCGAAGAGAGCGAGGTACCGACGCACCGCGGAACCACGTGGACGACGAGCGCGTTCTACCGCGAGACGGTGGCCGAAATCGAGGAGTACGCGGATGCGGGGGTCGTCAGCGTCGAGATGGAAGCGGCGGCCCTGTTCGCGGTCGCCGAATTTCGCGGCGTAGATGCGGCCGCGGTCTTCGACATCGGCGACCTGCTGACCGAGGAGGAGTGGGACCCCGGCATCGAGTACGAGAACGTACAGCCGAAACTCCTCGCCCCGGCGATAGCGGCGCTTCACGACCACCTCGATGCAGAAGAGTCCGATGCGGAAGGATCAGATTCGGAAGAGTCGTGACCGTACGGAGGTTCCCGATGACCGTCGGTCACGGCCATGGAGACAGGTGGTGGTAACGACGGGCCACGATGACGGACGGTAGTGCGTAGAGTCGCTCGACGTTCGATTCCCCGACAAGCATTAGCAACGGCCGGTTGCATGCACGTGCATGGGAGATAACTCGGAGGAGCGAATCGGTGGCGAAAGTGAGCAAACCGGTGACGGAGGCGAACGGACCATCGAACGGGACGCGAAAAGCATCTGTCCCTTCTGCGGCGTCGGCTGCGGCGTTCGACCGGCGAAAACGGGCACGTCCGGAAAGTCCGCACGGGGACGAGGGTGGCACGCGCCGGTGAACCGTCGCGGTGAACTCTGTCCGAAGGGGGTAGCCGCCTACGAAGTCGTCGGCCACGACGAGCGGTTGACCGAACCACAGGTTCGCCGCGACGGGGACCTCGTGAGCGTTTCCTGGGACGAGGCGTTCTCCCGAATCGAAACCGAATTCGCCCGCATCGTGGACGAACACGGACCGGACGCGCTGGGATTTTTCTCCTCCTCAGGGTGTACGAACGAAGAGGACTACCTGCTTCAAAAAATCGCTCGGACCCTCGGCACGAACAACGTGGACAACTGCGCTCGGCTCTGTCACTCCTCGACGGTCGCGGCGATGGCGAGTCGGTTCGGTGCCGGTGCGATGACGAACACGCTTTCGGACCTCGGGGACGCCGACTGTTTTCTCATCTGTGGCTCGAACCCCGCCGAACAGCACCCGATAATCTTCAGTTCGTACCTCGCACCGGCCGCGAAAGAGGGGACGACGGTGGTCCAAATCGACCCGCGAACCAACCGAACGAGCGCCATCGCGGACCACCACTTGCCGGTCAAACCCGGCTACGATATCCCGCTGTTGAACGCGATGTGCGCCGTGATTTTCGAGGAAGGGTTGGAGGACGAGGGGTTTCTCCGCGAACGCGTGTCCGAGGTCGCCGCGTTTCGGGAATTCATCGCCGACGTTGACGTGAGCGCGTGTGCGGAACTCGCGGGCATCGCGGAGGACGACCTCCGAGAGGCCGCGCGCGTCTACGCCACCGCGGACCGCGCCGCGGCGTTCACCGGCATGGGGATGAGCCAGCATCGCTACGGGACGACGAACGTCCACGCGCTTCTCAACCTCTCGCTGGTCACCGGAAACATCGGAAAGCGCGGTGCTGGCGTCAACCCGCTTCGCGGAAAGAACAACGTCCAAGGCGCGAGCGACGTCGGCTGTTTACCAGACGTGCTCCCGGGCTACCGCTCGGTCACGGACGAGGGCGCCCGGACCGCTATCGGAGACGTGTGGGGTGTCGAACCGCCGTCGAAACCAGGTCTGACGGAAGTCGAGATGACACACGAGTTCGGCGACGGAATTCGCGGCGCGTTCGTGTTCGGCGAGAACATCGCGGCGACCGAACCGAACGCGAGTCGAACGGCGCGAGAACTCGATTCGCTCGACTGTCTCGTCGTGCAGGATATCTTCCCGACGAGGACGGTCGAACACGCGGACGTCGTGCTCCCGGCGAGTTCGTGGGCGGAGAAGGAGGGAACCGTGACCAACACCGACCGACAGGTACAGCGGATGCGTCCCGTCGCCTCCCCACCGGGGAACGCGCGCGCCGATTTAGACGTTCTCCGGGAACTCGGCCGAAGGCTAATGCGGCCGACGGGAAACGAGGAAGCGACCGAAAACGAGGCGTCGGAAGGGACGTTCGACTACGACGGGGCGGCGGCCGTCTTCGAGGAGTTACGGCGGGTGACGCCGCAGTACGCCGGGATGCGGTACGCGGAAATCGGGGAGGGAAGTCAACGCTGGCCGTTACCGGAAGGAGCGAGCGAAGGAACCGGTGTCCTCCACCGGGAGACGTTCGCCAACGGACACCGACGCGTGCCGCTCGTCCCGGTCGAACTCGTGGAACCGGACGACGAGGATGAACTCGTATTGACGACTGGGCGCGTCATCGAGCACTTCAACAGCGGGGTCGTCACCCGACGATCCGACGTGTTGACGCGCCTTCGGAGCACCGACGCGATGCAGATACACCCCGACGACGCGAGAAAGCGAGGAATCGAGGACGGGGAAACGGTCGTCGTCGAGAGCGAGCACGGTCGGGTGGAAGCGAGTGCGACGGTCACGCCATCGATTCGTTCCGGCGTGGTGTTCCTGACGTTCCACTTCGCCGAACCGCTCGTCAATCGACTCACTGGTGACGAACTCGACCCCGAATCGAAGATTCCGACGTACAAACACGTTCCCGTGACGGTCACGAAGGAGGTATCCGGAGCGAGCAATGATTGATGATAGCAAGTGACGTGCTTAACCGTGTTCGGCACTAACCTATCGTGAATTCGGCTATCGATCCGCGGCCCCGGATGTCGTCGCCTCCGAATCGCAAAGCGGTGGCGAGCATCGAGCGAGTCGGCAAACAGCGGCCGCGCGTTCGAGAGTCGAACGAAGCATGAACGAACACGAATCAGACGACAAATACGAAACGGACGAGCAGTCGGCAGATAGACATCCCATAAACGAACAGTCGCTATACGAACGATTGTACGACGAAACGATTCCGTCGGTCGTGTCGGTGTACGTCACGCCGCGGGACGTGAACGGCCCGACGAGGAGCGGCGCGGGGTCGGGATTCATATACGACCACGACGCCCAGCGGGAGCCGGACGGATATGTCGTGACGAACGGGCACGTCGTCGGCGGTATCGACGAGGTGGAACTCCGATTCAGCGAGGGCGACTGGCGAACCGGACGCGTCGTCGGACGAGACGGTGGAACCGACCTCGCGGTCGTCGAAGTCACCGACCTTCCGGCGTACGCCGAGCCGCTCCCCGTCGCGGCGGATGCGCCGACGCCGGGACAGCGGGTCGCCGCGCTCGGGAACCCGATGGGTCTCGACGGAACGATTACGACGGGTATCGTCAGCGGAACGAATCGCTCGCTCCCCACCGGGAACGGCTTCGCCATTCCCGATACGGTACAGACCGACGCGGCCATCAATCCCGGAAACAGCGGCGGGCCACTCGTGACGCTCGACGGGGAAGTCGTCGGCGTCAACCGCGCTCGACAGGGGGACGGTATCGGCTTTGCCATCTCGGGAGCCATCGTCTCGCGGGTCGTACCGACGCTGATAGAAACCGGCACCTACCGCCATCCGTACCTTAAAATCTCGACGGTAGACGTGTCGCCGCTCGTCGCCGAGGCGAACGAGTTAGCGGAGACGCGCGGGGTTCTCGTCGTGGACGTGCGCCTCGGTCCGGCGAGCGGTGCCCTCGTGGGATGCGAATCGGTGCGAACGCTCCGCGGACGCGACGTCCCGATCGGTGGAGACGTCATCGTCGGTATGAACGGACGAGCGGTACGTTCACACGAGGAGTTGATGCGACACCTCCTCATCGAAGCGCGACCGGGAGAGGAGGCAGAGGTCGAACTCGTTCGAAACGGGCAACGGCTGTCGGAGACGGTCGTTCTCGGTGAGCGACCGAAAGCACCCGGACGCGGCGGCATCAGCGTCGGCGTGGAGTGAGTCGGAGAGATGACGGAGAAGAGATCCGGCGGAGAAGAGATCCGACGGAGAAGAGATTCGGAGAACAAAGAACGGTAGAAAGGAGAGAAGGGCGGGATTCGGAGAATGAGCTGCGAAGAACAGCGGAAATGGAGGGGTTGAGCGGTTATATACGGGAGTCAAAACCCGGCATCGGAAAAACAACGGAAATTGTGGAGTTAATTCGACTACAGTGACGTTACCATAACAACGGCAACGATGGTGTTAGGCGTGAAGACGTGCGTTATCCTTCGTTCCTCGTACAGCCTCGTTTCGCAGTCGACATTCACTCTCACTTCTCACTCATTCTCGCCTTTCGTGTACACCTCTTTCTCAATCCTCGCGCTCGTCGAGCAGTGACTGATAGTACGGGCGGATACTTTCGTGGACGCCAGCGAGTTCGATGGTCTCTTCGAGGGCGCTCACGACGAGATGAAGGTCCTGTTTGAGCGCATGCTCGCGGTACTTCCCGCCGGACATTCCCTCGTTTTTCTCGGTCGAAGAGATGACGCCGAGCATTGCGAGGTCGGCGAGGTGGTCGCGCATTCGCCTGCTCGTGAGCGCTTCGGTGCCGATGTGATTACACAGCTGCTCGTACCGAGGGCGGATGTCTCGCGAACGGGCAGGGGAGTTATCCTCCGCTTCGAGGGATGTGAGGGCGTAGAGGATGAGACGCGCGTGTTGGGTGAGGTCCGCGACGCCCTCCATGATCCGGTCGCGTTCGAGTTTCCGGCGTGCCTCTTGAACGTGATGGTCGACGACCTGTTCCGCCGCGTCCTTTCGCGCGAGGTCCCCCGCTTCCAGGAGCAAGTCCAGCGCCTGCCGCGCGTCACCGGCGTCCTGTGCACCGTACGCCGCACAGAGCGGAATCACGTCTTCCGCGAGGGCGTTCTCGTGAAACGCGACCTGTTCACGCTGGGAAAGCACCTTCTGGAGTTCCGTCGCGTCGTACGGCGGGAACGAGACTTCCTTTTCACAGAGCGAGGAGCGAACTTTCGCCGAGAGCGAATCGCGGAACGAGAGGTCGTTGCTGATGCCGATAAGGCCGATTTTGGCGTGTTCGAGGTATCCATTGCTTCGCGCGCGAGGGATTTGATAGAGAATGGAATTGTCGTTGATGTGGTCTACCTCGTCCAGAACGATGATGATGGTGCCGTTGAGTTCGTCGAGTTCGTCCCAGAGGAAGCTGTAGACCTGTGCTTGCGGATAGCCAGTGTTGCTGATCTGATCAGCCGGATCGCGGAGCGTGTTGACGAGCCGAACCGCGACCTGGTAGCTCGAATTGAGACCGTCGCAGTTGATCTCGACGACGGAAAGGGTGATATCGTCGTACCGAGCGGCGTCTTCCTGCAGTTGGTTCAGAAGAAATCGCGTCGCGGCGGTTTTTCCGACCCCACTTTTCCCGTACAGAAAGATGTTCGACGGCGCTTCCCCGTTGATTATCGGTTGCAGTGCGGCGTGATACTCTTCGAGTTCGTCGTCCCGACCGACCAGATTATTCGGCGTGTACTCCTCCAAAAGGGCGTCCCGATTTTTATAAAGGGAGTTATCCCGGTCGAAACTAAACGAGGTCATTACACAACGTATTCACGGTCGAGTATATAAAACTGGGCCGTCCTTTGTTTCTTTTGTTCCGAATGATTTAAGTCCCTTCAGGATTTGTCACGGTGCATCGTTTCCGTTGTCCGCGGGGAAGCGTTTCGGTAATTCCGGGATTTGGAAACTTGGAGACGAAAAACCGGAAAGGGGGAGCGAAAAGGGAGAACGGAAAGGAGGAACGAGAAGAGAAATCCGAAAAGGGAAACTCGGAAAGGGTAACTCAGAAGAAGGAGATTACGGACGAGAAACAGGGAGTCACGGAGAATCACGGAATGTGAACACGTCGGAGAAGAGGTGAGATAGACAGCGGAAACGGTGGGGTTGGGGAAAGTGACGAAGTGGATTTATCCGAGTAGAATCGAGGAAGAGGTCATTTGGCCGTAGAATTCGCGTGTTTATCTGATGGCGAGGTGTTGAAAAGACACGAGTCGTTTATAAACGGACACCCACCCCATGGTTTCCGGAGTCTTTGGGAGAAGGGATGGTGGGGGTGGAGGAAGGCGGTCTCTAGAAGGCGGTACTTTTATTATCCATATCGTATAACAGTACCCGTAGTAGCAGAAAAGAACAACTTAATAATTCTATTAAACTAGACTGTAGTTCAAGTAAGTATGGCTTATAAATATATCTCATTTGACACTACCTCTTTCGTGACTTTTCCAGTCGTTTTCCGAGGTTTTTCCAAGACGTTTCCGGGTTGGTTCTCACCCCGTTTTTAGAAGCTTATTCAAAGATAATTATCTATGGGTCTAACTAGTGGATCATTCTCGATCTTCTCGATTCATATCCCAGCTGAACTGCCTTATCAGCAACGAGGGACGCTTTTACCCCGACTTTCCCGTCTTTTTGGCCCGTTCTCTGTACGGCAGAAACTCCTCTGTTTCCGCTGTTCGTCACAGATGTTCACGTGTTGATAGGACTGAACTTCTCTTCCCTCCTCTCTCCCACCCCACCCTATCCCACCCCCTCCCCCCCACCCACCCTTTCCCACCAAAACAGCGGAAATCATGGGGTGGGTGTCCCCCTACCCATATTCTCATTCCGTTTGGTGGCACCGCACGTTTCATTCGTCCAACAGCGGAAATCGTGGGGTGTGTAGGACCGTGTACTTCGATCTCGGGCATGACCGTGTACTTCGACTCGGGTCGGCAGCAGCAAGGGGACGATGGATATCTCAGGCTGAACGGTACAGTCGAGATGAGATACAGCACGGATTGTGATGTTCACCATTCTGCTATCATAGCACGGCTCACTACTCACCTACTTCTTATCTACTACTCACCCACTACTCGCCTACCGCGAACGATAGCAACACGAGTTCCACAATACGGGTCACGAAGAGACTACGACTGTAGCGAGGATATACCAGTAACGACAATCCACCATAACGACCGATTCGCCGTAACGACCAGTCCAACAGAACGACTTGTCCGACAGTACCGACTGGTTCACCGACGGCGAGAAATCGCTCCCACAACGGCGAGGAAACAGTGACGATACGGCAGCCACAGCACCGACAGAACACACGGTGGTCCCGTTGAAAACAGCGGAAATCATGGGGTCGTCGAGTAATTCGACGAAGCGACGGAAACAGCGGAAATCACGGGGTCGCTTATAACCTCCTCGAAACAATTCCATCGCTGCTCGGGAGAGTGAACAGCGGAAATAGAGGAGTCAACGAGTTCTCGGTATCTGTGGGTTTCTCCCATCAGTTGGGTTCTCATTCGTTCTGCGACGTTTTTTCTCCTAGTAAATCAATGTAGTTATGATCTCCGAATTCGGTCTGTCGGGCGTGGAAACAACGGAAACAGTGGTGTGGCTCTGAGAACCACGACTTCGGCTCGTTCTCCCATTTATTCGATTCTCATTCCAATTCGGTCCCCATCAAACTCCAATCAAATCCCCATCAAATCCCAATCAAATTCCCATCTCCATCGAATCCTCATCTCCATCGAATCGACCCGCCTTTCCACCGACACACCCGTTGACACTGTGCTTTGAAGCGGAACTGGAAGAAGGTCGATTGTTACGTCGTTCGGTAGAAACAGGCCGAATAACGGGGTTCTTATTCGGTTTGTTCGACTTCGAGGATACGTGCGTCACACCCTTCACAGGTGGCGGCGACGACTTCCATCGACCGGCAGCAGGACTCGACGGTTTCCTGCTCCGCCGTGATATTATCACCACATTCCGGGCAGGTATCGAGGAAGATACGAAGGCCGCTAAGGATGCGGCTTTGGTTGTCGACGGAGAGGTCGTCCCAGTGATCGTATCGGTCGCTCAGCTCGCGGGCGGCCGCGAGGTCGGCGATCAGCGCGGGTCGAGATTCCCATTGGCCGAGTCGGCGGCCCTCGATTCGGGCGATGAAGGCGGAGTCGTGCTCTTCGAACTCCAACTCCGATTCGTCCGCGCCAAGAATTCGACTCAAGTCCCGCTTTTCTGCACCGTCCGCCATGACGCGCTCCATGTTCTCGTGCCACGCCGAGCGGAACTTCTCGTCGAGGCAGAGGTCGTCGATTTCGGCACAGGGTTCGACGACGTTCGCCTCGGAGAGGACGTCCTCCGGCTCGCGGTCCGTCGGTTCCGGTGTCGCGGTCGGCATTTCGTGCTTGTCGAACTTTCGAAGCAACCAGTCGGGGAAGTAGGTTTTCGTAAACCACGGTGTTCCGGGAACGAGGTACCCGCGGAGATAAATCGCGGCCATGCTGAACGCGAAGAACGCGATCCCGAGCGGCATCGCTGGAAACGTCAGTATCGTACTGACGACGACGGCGATAGCGACGTTGACTATCGTACAGGGTGTACAGCGATTTTCACCCGTGTACTCCGGCTGTCGGAAGCGGTCGATGGTACGTGGGAGTTCAGTGCTCATTTCATTCCAATCATTTTCCTTCACCACTATATATTTATTGTTGAATGTTGTCGATGGTATTAAAAAAGCGAGAAACTAACGGAAGCAGAATGGATTCTCAATTCGAGTGAGGTCACCATCTATCGGTGTGAGGACGGTACCAGGAGCGAGAACGGTACAGGAAGTGAGAACGGTACAGGAAGTGATGGCGGTACCAGGAGCGAGATTGTAAGGGGTTGTTTGCAGCAGGCGCGCGTAACTGTCGGTCGAATTGTCCCGTCCCGACGGCCGACGGCGAGAAAACGGGTTCCGATTATCCGACGGGTTCCACTATCCGATGTGTCTCGACTACCCTACCGACGGATCGGCGCGTTTGAGTCGAATCGTCACGATGCTCCCCATCGGTCGATTGGTACCGAAGTGTAGCTCGCCCCCGAACTTACCGACGATCCAGTTCGTCAGCCACAATCCGAGTCCGCTACCGTGTTGGAGGGCGGTTTCCCTCCCTTCGATAAGCACCGCCTGTTCTTCCTCCGGGATTCCCGGTCCGTCGTCTGCAACGACGATCTCTACCCACCGTTTCTCGTCCTCCTCGACGGTCGTTACCGAAAGCGTCACCGTCGGTCGTTCGCGGTCGTTGTGTTTGATGGCGTTTTCGACGACCTCGTTAACGACCGTATCGAGCGTTTTGTCGCCATATACCCACGCCCTCTCGGGGAGATCAGCGGAGAGCTCGACCGAAGGATACGCTTCTCGGAGATCAGAGCACGTCCGTTCGATGAGACCCGTGATTTCGATGGCGGCCCGCGTCCCGCTGGGTTTGTCGAGCGTCCGACCGACCTCGCGGGCCTTTTCGCTGACGTCTATCAGGTCTGTCGCCTTTCGTTTGATGATTTCGGCGCTTTCGGTCGCCTCGGGGACCGATTCTATGAGGTTGTCCGCGTGTCCGAGAACGACGTTGAGGTCGTTTCGAAGGTTGTGTCGGAGGATGCGGTTGAACACTTGGAGGCGTTGTTCACGACGGAGCAACTCCTGTCGCGTCCGAACGGAGTTGATGGCGTACGCGATGCTGTTGCCGAACTTCGAGAGGACGTGTCGCTCCGTTTCGTCGAATGCGTGCGGGTGAGAAGAATAGACGTTCAACACCCCGTAGAGGGTGCTTTCGTATCTGAGGGGTATCGTTGCCTTCGACCGATAGCCGCGCTTGCGGGCCTTCCGCTGCCACTCCTCGTCGGAGGAATCCGTGCCGATATTCTGTGTTATCTGCATCTGTCCCGTTTCGACGGCGCGTGCGAGCGGCGTGTAGTGATATCCTTCCGAATCGGTGTGGAGTACGTCGTCGAGGTATCCCTCCTCGACTCCCGCGGAGACGCGGGGAACGATTCGTCCGTCGTCGTCGGCTTTTCCGATCCACGCGAGGCGGTACGATTCGGACGCCGTGAGTCGTTCGCAAACGGACTCTTCTATCTCCCCGCGGGTCGATGCTTCGAGAAGCGATTGGCTGATGCCCCAGATGAGTTCGTTGATCGCTATCTGACGTCGGACCGTCTGCTCCGCACGTCGATGTGCGACCGCGTTCTCGACTCGGTTTGCGAGGGCGACGAACTGTCTCTTTCCGGTCCCTTTCCTGAGATAGTCGGTAATTCCAGCGGAAATCGCTTTGCTCGCTGTTTTTTCGCTTCCGCCACCCGTCATGAGGATGAAGGGCATTTCGGGTGCTCGCTCTCGAACCGCGTCGAGCAGTTCGAGGCCGTCCATCTCCGGCATCTCGTAGTCACTAACGACGCAATCGAACTGCTCCTGTTCGAGGCGGGCCAGCGCGTCCGTTGGGACGGTCTCCGTGCGAACGGTCACGTTCTCTATCTCCTGTTGAAGGATTTCCGACGCGATCGTTCCGAAGAACTCGTTGTCTTCGACGTGGAGCACCCGAATCGGGCGACCTTCCATTCTACATTACACGTCTCGTATGTGACCAATATATAACTTTGTCCTCGTCATCTTGGATACATTACATACTTCACGTATCCCGGTTTATCCCGTCTATCGTTTCACACCAATTGCCTGCTCGTTGTACGTCCATTTCGGTCCAGTCTACGTGTTCGGCTCGTCGTTGTGACTACCGAGCTACCGTTTTTCGGGCGGCTCGGGAACCCTCCCGAACTCGGGGCGGGCACCGCTCCCGGCGGCGGCCCATTCGACGGCGTTCCCCAAGATACGCCGAATCTCGGGCTGTCTGTAAATCGGGTACGTTTCGTGGCCGGGTCGGAAGTAGAAGATGCGTCCCGACCCGCGGCGGTAACAACATCCGCTTCGGAACACTTCCCCGCCCTCGAACCAACTGACGAAGACGAGTTCGTCGGGGGCCGGAACGTCGAATCGTTCACCGTACATCTCCGCGTTCGGAACGACGACTTGCTCTTCGATTCCGTCTGCGATGGGGTGGCCGGATTCGACGACCCACAGGCGCTCTCGCTCGCCCACTTCCCGCCACTTCAGGTCGCAACTCGTTCCCATCAACCGCTTGAAAATCTTCGAGAAGTGACCCGAATGGAGGACGATGAGCCCCATCCCGTCGAGGACGCGTTGTTGTACCCGCTCGACTACTTCGTCTTCCACTTCGTCGTGCGCTGTGTGCCCCCACCAAGTGAGTACGTCCGTCTCGTCGAGCACCTCCTCCGTCAGCCCGTGCTCGGGTTCGTCGAGCGTCGCCGTTTCGACAGCGAAACCTCGCTCCTCGAACGCTTCGGCGAGCACCGCGTGGATGCCGTCGGGATAGCACTCCTCGCTCGCTTCGTCCTCTCGCTCGTGCCGGAATTCGTTCCACACCGTGACGCGCGTGTCGTCCATGTCTCGTCTCTCACCGGCCGCTCGATTGGGTGTTTCGGAAGCCCACTCCGCCGAGACCACACCACAGCTACGTGTATCCCCATTTCCCCGAGGCCACAGCCACGTATGTTCCCGTACGACCACAGCCACGTTTATCTTCATCCCTGTCGGATTCGCGTCATGGACCCCAGAATCAGCATCGTCACGCTCGGCGTCGCCGACCTCGGCGAGTCAGTTCGGTTCTACCGCGACGGACTCGAACTCCCGATGCAGGAGTCCGAGGACGGCGCAGACATCGCTTTTTTCGAACTCGCCGGAACGTGGCTGGCGCTTTACCCGCGGACGGCACTCGCGGACGACGCGACCGTTTCGCCCGATGGACGTGGCTTCGACGGCATCACACTCGCCCACAACGTCGAATCGAGAGAACAGGTCGATTCCGTCCTCGGCGACGCGGTTTCGGCGGGCGGTGACCTCGTAAAACCAGCGACGGAAACCGAGTGGGGCGGCTACTCCGGCTACTTTGCCGACCCGGACGGACACCTCTGGGAAGTCGCGTGGAACCCCTACTGGGAGTTCGACGGGTAGAGTCGCCGTGCCGCTCCGAAATCACTCTTCGGAAACTTCGTCCTTCTCCCATCCTTCGCTGTATATTCGCTCGTCCGGGACGCCGATGTCGGCCAGTTTCTCCGTGGTTTCGACGACCATTCCCGGGACGCCACAGCAGTAGAAATCGGTCGCTTCGGGGTCCGGAACGACGTCCTCGATGTGCGCTTGGACGTGTCCCGTTCGGCCGCTCCAGTCCTCGTCCGAGAGCGAGTAGACCACGGTCAGGTTCTCGTGCTCCGCTTCGAGTTGGTCCAGCGTCTCGCGGTACATCACGTCCTCTTGCGTCTTTTCGCCGTAGAGGAAGGTCGCGTGGCCGGTCCCGTCCCGAAGATACTGTTTCACCATCGCCATCATCGGCGTGATTCCTGTTCCAGTCGAGACGAAGGCAACGTCGGAATCGAGGTCTCGGAGATAGAGGTTGCCGTCCAACTCCTCGATTTCGATGGTGTCCCCGGGTTCGCGGTCGTGCATGTACACCGAGGCGGTCCCGTCGTCGTAGCGCTTTATCGCCAGCGTGATGCTGTTCGTCCCAGGCAACCCGGTCGCGGTGTACGGCCGGACGACTTCCCCGTCTTCCGTTTCTCCATCACCGTCATCGCCCTCCCGTTCGAAGTGGAGGTGGGTGTGGTGGCCTGGTTCGTACTCGAACGCTTCGTCCGCGACGAGTTCGAACTGCTTGACTCGCGGCGTCATCCGATGTATCGACGTGATTTCGACCTCGCGCATGGCCGACGCTGACGGTACTCCTCTCCGTAAACGAACCGGCCGAACTGTCGGATGCCCCGACTACTGGACTGCCGACTTATCCTGCTCGACCGCCGGAGCGCCTTCCTCCCGGCCGCCTGACTGCCGGAACGCCTATCCCGACGGAGTGCCTGGATATACCTCCATGAACACCGCCGACATCCCCGAAACGCTCCCTCGCCGTAAGCGGAAATCCATCGAGCGAGTACGAACGGTGAGCCGCCTCCTCGACGAGGCGTTTCGCATCCCCGGGACCCAGTTTCGCGTCGGTCTGGACCCGATTCTCGGCTTGCTTCCCGTCGGCGGCGACCTCGCCTCGGCGCTCATCTCGCTCTATATCGCGCTCGAAGGGTACCGAATGGACGTTCCGCGTCACGTGCTCGCGCGAATGCTCGCAAACGTCGCAATCGACACGTTCGGCGGGTCGGTTCCCGTACTCGGTTCTGTTTTCGACGCGGCGTGGAAGGCGAATCGGAAGAACCGGGCCCTCATCGAACGACACGTCGAGCGTTACTGAGCGAACTCGAGCGTCACGGCCTCGGCTTCGAAGTCCTCCACGAACGACCCCGAACCGCCGACCGTCACTTCGCCGTCCTCGGTTTCGAGGACGAGCGCCGCTTCGACCGGAAACGCGTTCGACGCCGGTTCGAGCAGCGATTGGCGGACGTCGATGACGCTCCCTTCGACCGTCGTGGGGTCCGCCTCCTCGCCGACCGGCCGTCCCGTGACGCGCGCGGTGATGCTGTTTCCTTTCCTGAGGTGGAGCGTCGCTTGCAACACGGCGGAGCGGAAGTCGTCGAAGGTCTTCGGCAGCGCCACCGGTTCCGTCGCGTACACCTCGTTCGCCATGGGCCAGTAGTTGCCGAAGAACGACCCGACGAGGACCGGCACGAGCTGTTCCTGTGCGAACGTGATGGCCTGCTTGTCGCTGTTCGAGCGGACTATCATCTCCGTCGGCGCGACGAGGCCGAACTGCTTGTCAACCGTGAGCGTCGTCGGCATCGGTTCGCGCCACACGCGGACCGTGCTGGCGAGTCCCTCGAACTCCGCCTCGTCCACGTCGTCCCGGTGGACGCCGCTGAGGACGAGCAACACGAGCACCCCGCGCTCGACCGCGCTTTCGAGTTCGCCCGCGACCTCGGGGAGGTGTTCGTAGGGAATCGAGAGCGTGACCTCCTCGTTCGCCGCCGCGAGCCGGTTTTGAATCCGCTTGATGACGGTGACGCGGGACTTGATGACCTCGAACTGGTCGGGTTCGCTGGTCGTCGCCGAGTACCGCTCGTCGAGGGCGGGCCGCATCGTCTCCACCCGGTCGGCGAGCGTGCCGATGACCCGCTCGGGCGGGTTGGCACGAATCATGGTCGGGACGACGTGGTCGTTCACCTCCACGAACCCGCGTTCCGCCAACTTCTCGCTGGTACTGTAGACGTACCGCTTCGACACCCCGGCGTCGTCGGCGATGGTGCTGGCTTTGGCTTCACCCTGTTCGAGAATCGCGAGATACGTATCGACTTCCTTCTCCGAGAGACCGAACTGGCGGAGGAGTCCTGAGAGCGTACGGTCGTCCATTTCTTGGCTCATGGTTTCTCGGGTATCTATTTACTTTCCCCGGTGGCTCGAACGACGACGACATCCGAAACGAGGAGTTCGGTCCCGGAATGCGTTCCGCCGTCGTCTCGTCTCGCCGTCGGAATCCGCCTTCCCGTTACCAGGTCTTCGGCTTCGATTCGTTCGTCGATTCGAACCGATTGCGGCCGTTCCGAGAAGTTCAGCGCCACGACGACGCGTTCGGCGTCCATCTCGCGGGCGAACGCGACGACCGCTTCCGAATCGCTCTCCCATTCGACTCGCTCGACCGTTCCGTCCCGAAGGACGGACAACTCGTCGCGGGTTTCGCACAGCGAGCGGTGGAAGGTCGTCAACACCTCGTCGCCGTCGTCCCAGCGCATCGTGCCCCGGTATTCGGTCATGCCGCGCTCTTGGCCGTAGTACATCATCGGCGCGCCGGGGAGCGTGAACGTCGCCGCCGCGGCGGCTTTCAGCGCGTCGCGTCCGCACTCCTCGCGGTAGCGCGATTCGTCGTGGTTCTCGACGTACCTCAAATGGACCGCGCTGTCGGGGAACCCGACGCGTTTCGCGTCCTCAAGTGCGTCGAAAACGTCGGAGGCGGGTTTTTCGCCCGTCCCGATGTCGCGCAGCGTACCGTACAGCGTCGTGTCGTAGTGCATCGTGAACTCGCCCTCGTGGTAGGCCGGGTCGCGCGGAATCGTCTCGTCGAGGAGCAGGAAATCGTCGGGCACGCGGTCGGCGACCTCTTTCCAGAACTCGTGGGGGACGCCCCACGCCACGTCGCATCGGAACCCGTCCACGAGTCCCGCCCACTCGTCCACCACGTCGAGCAGGAAGCGCCGGACCGCGAGCGAATCGAAGTTGAAGTTCGGAATCCGCTCCCAGTTGAAGTAGCGCTGGGCTTTCGTTTCTCCCGTTTCCCCATCCTCCTCCCAGACGTACCAATCCCGGTACTCGGGTACGCCCGCTGCGCTCATCTGGAACGCGGGGTGGTCGCGCGAGGAGTGGTTAATAACGAGGTCGAAGATGACGCGAATCCCGGCGTCGTGGCAGGCGGCGACGAAGGACTCGAATTCGGCGCGCGTGCCGAGGTCGTCCGCCGTTTCGAAGTAGTTCGTCGTGTGATAGCCGTGCGTCGTCGGACTCCCCAGAACCGGGGTCAACCACACGCAGTCCACCCCCAGCCATTCGAGGTAGGGGACTCGGCGCTCCAGTTCAGTGAAGCTGGTATCGACCGTCTCCCCCGCGAAGGACCGGACGAAAATCTCGTACACCGTCGGCGACGCCGCCCACTCCGGCGGGTCGTTCGGTCGGTGGATTCGCGTCCGTGCGTTCCGATTTCGACCCGCTTCGTCGTCGCCGCGAATCTCCACGCGCTCGGCGACGCTGTGGCGCTCGCCGACCGCGACGGCGTGAACCCGTCGCCCGTCGGCGATTTCGTCGCGCGGGATTCGGACGGTTCGTCCGTCGCTTTCGACTCGATGAACGCGTTTCTCCCCGCTGGCGAGCGCGCCGGGAGCGCGCTCGCCGATGTAGAACTCCACGGCAAGTTCGTCGTCCGCGTAGTCGCTGTCGGGTGCGGCTTTCGCGTCGGCCGTGACGAGGACGTCTCCCGCCTCCCGCTCCGCGTCGAGACGAATTCGCGGCCGTCCCGGTCCCGGAACCGAGAGCGTCCCCCGAACCTGCTCGGTGAGGTCGTCGTTCAGCAGGAATCCGTAGGGATGCTCCCCGGGCGGCAGTTTCGTCTCGTACACGTACGCCCCGTCCTCGTAGGTCGGGCGGTCCCGTCCCACGAGTTGCTCGTTGAACGGTCCCATGATACAGATGGACTCCAGTTCCTCGTGGGGTATCGGGAGGTCGGACAGCGGCAACTCGAACCGCGCGGTGCGGCGCACGTCGGGAAACGCGCGAACGAGCCGTTCGCGCTCGCCGTCGGGCGCGGTGAGGCGAAGTCGATAGAGGCCGGGAACGTCGGGCGCGAAGTGGACGACCGCATCGTCGCTGACCACCGCCGAACTTCCGTTCGGACGTGCTTCGACGGTCCAACTGTACTCCGAATCAACGTCCGGGTCCGGGTCGCGCGGTGCCAGTTCCACCGACTGGCCGACCGTGGTAAACCGCGGAGGAGCTACACTGTGCATGTGTTCCACGGCGCAGAGGAGGATTAACTATCTTGCGCTCCGACGATAATCTGTGAAGGACTATTTCACCAAGCCTTTTACCGTCGCTTCTCGTGGTGGTACCTGATGACGCTCCGTGACGCACTTTCCGATTTCAAACGTCACCGCGGGAACGCGACCCGTTTCCCCGGTGAGCGCCGGACGACTGCGGGCCGATTCTCCGGTCTCGGCGGTCGTCTCGTCCACGTCGGCCCGCACGGGTCGCTCCGCGACTACTCCTACCCGCTCTCCGGCCGATACGGTATCGACCGCTCCCGGTTCGGCGTTCGGCGGAACGGCGAACTCGTCTGGTTCGACTCGCTCGACTCGGCGCAGCGCTACGACGACGGCACCGCCCTCGTCGTCACCGAACACGAGGCCGAAGGCTGGTCGCTCACCCAGTACGACCTGACGCTCGACGACGCTCACCTCACGTGTTTCGTCGAGAATGAAGGGATACCAGACGACGCCGAACTCGTCGCCTACCTCGGGTTCGCGCCCGACGGCCGCGACGACAGAATCGGCCAACTCCGCCACGGCGATGCGGTCGAGGTGTTTCACGCCGAAGAACACGACTACCTCGCCGCGGCACCCCGGCCGAGCGCAATCGACGGTCTCGTTCCCGCGAACTTCGAAACCCTCCTCTCGGACCGCCCGCAGGAGGTTCCCCCGATGGGCGACGCAGGGCGATACGAGGAGAGCAGACTCAGCGGCGAACTCGTCGTCTCGCTCGCGCTCGACGGGGGTGCCACGCTCGCCTCGTTGCTCGCCGACCACGGCGAAACGCCGCGCGAGGACGCGCTTTCCCGCGTTCGGGAACTTGCATCGAAGTACGACTCGGCCAAGGCGCTCCGCGCCGCCGCCGGGAAACGCTCTCCCGATCAGTCTCCCGACGCGACGCTCGACGCGCCGACGGCGACCGCCGTCACCGACGATTTGCGCGTTCTCTCGTTCCTCTCGGCCGATACCGGCGCGCGCATCGCCGGGCCGGATTTCGACCCGTTCTACCGCTACTCCGGCGGCTACGGCTACACGTGGTTCCGCGACGACGCGGAAATCTCGCGGTTCCTGCTCGCCGCGGACGGCCACTTCGACCTCTCGCTGTCGGACTGGCACGCCCGAAGCGCGCGCCTCTACTGCGAAACGCAACGCGACGACGGCACGTGGCCCCACCGCGTCTGGCCCCACGACGGAACCATCGCGCCCGGATGGGCGAACGCCCGCGTCGAGGCGGGCGACGGGGCGGATTATCAGGCCGACCAGACGGGGAGCGTCATCGCGTTCCTCGCTACCTACCTCCGAACGCAGAATCTCGATTCGGACCTCGAATCGACGGTTCGGGAGACGCTCCGGGCGGCGCTCGACGGTCTCGACGACACGCTCGAAGCCGACGGCTTGCCGGTCCACTGCCAGAACGCGTGGGAGAACATGACCGGACGGTTCGCCCACACCGCCGCGACGTACCTCGAAGCGTACGCCGCGCTCGCCCGCGCGCCGGTGGCCGACGACCTACGGGACCGCGCGTTGGACGGCGCGAACGCGGTCCTGGACGGACTGAACGAACTGTGGACGGGCGAGTTCTACGCGCTTCGACTCGTCGACGGCGAACGCGACGAACGACTGGATTCCAGCGCGCTCGCGCTCGCGGCCGCACACCGCGCCGCGGCGGCAGTCGTCACCCTCGACGCGGAACAGGTGGACCGCATTGTCTCCCACACCGAGGTCGTCCTCGACGGCCTCTGGCGCGACCCGGACGAGAGCGATATCCGCGGCCTCGCCCGGTTCGAGGCCGACGACTGGCGGCTCCGCGAACAGGACGCACCCAAAATATGGACGGTTTCGACGGCGTGGGGTGCCAACGCCGCGAGCGAACTGGCCGACCTGCTTTCCGACCGCGACGACCGGCGCGCCGAGGCGTTCTCGCGCCGTTCCCGCGACCTGCTCGCGCTTCTCCTGCCGGACGGACCGCTCTGTGCGGACAGCGGCTACCTCCCGGAACAGTTCTTCGACGCGGGCGCGGCCGACAGCGCGACGCCGCTCGGATGGCCCCACGCGATTCGACTGGCGACGGTCGCGGCGCTGGACGAACGGGACGCGTTGGAATCCGAAGAAGTGAAATCGTCGCTGGACTGAAATCGGTGTTTGTATGGGGGTTTTTGGCGTCCGTGGCCGTCTAAGTGCCGGATAGAGCCACTACCGACATGCGTTTGCTGCTCGCCTCCCCGGACAAAATACGAAATTACTCGCAACATATCGGACATCGCAGGCACGGTGCACTGTGCCCGCTTCGATTTTCAACTCCCGCTCGCCCCATTCACATTCTCCTTCACAAGAGCAGTGTACGGTTTTCGCTGCCGACGGCAGCGCCGCACTCGTTACGACAGGTACACTTCGTACACTTTGATCGAAGTTACAACCGTTAATGCGGCGACAACACCGATGACCAATGATTTTATCATCATCATCGTGATCATAGCAACGATGACCAATATCGTGATTGGGAATGCAGCCACGGGGTGATCTTCCGGTATCTTATATATTTTATATATCAGAACACCCGCGCCAATACCGGCAACAAGTACTAGCCAGTTCAGGTACAGATCATTCATATACCAAAAATACACTGCCACTATCGCCATTAGAAGGAAGGAGGCAACATCTACCCACCCGTCGGTACGTAGGGAATTCACACTCATGCTAAATTGTAGTATAAATGTGTGTGTCTGTGTGTAATAATCTTCTGGTTACGCAACTCTACTGTGGTAGACCTAGATGGAGATCGACGTCGTACTCTCCGACTTGAGGCATCTGGTTCCAGTGGACTCCATAGCCGGGTGCGATACCCAACGCGATACTCGGACTGATGTTGATTATCTGATCTTCGTCGTAATCCCAGAGCGCCAACGACATCTTAACATTGTTCGGGATTTCGTCGACGTCAATGGCCGCATCGACTGCTGCCGTAAACATCCCACAGATACCTGCAGCAAGCGCACCACTGAGTCCTCCCGTCGGAATCGCAGCGCTAGCACCAGCCGCATAGCAGAGGATACTTGCGAGGCCTGCAATTCCGATAGTGGAGAACGCTCCACCGCCCTCGAAGTAGAATTCGATTGCATCATGGTCATTGAACGCGATATCACCACAGGAGGTGGAAATTCGCTTCGTGACGACATCGTATCGCTTGACGAAATTCTCCGGGGTGATGTGGATGCCTTGAGAACTTACGCCTTGGGTCTGAATTGTTCCGTCGCTGTTGATGTCACTTGCAGTAATCGATGAGTCGATTTTATGGAACTCAAGCGGATAGCCGCTCTCGGTAGCTTCGTACGTTGTGACAGCGGATTGGCTAGAGACATCTGCGTTTCTATGTGCAGCAGCCTCTTTGAATAGGAACTTCTCTCCGAGTGCTTCGACGAGCGTAACTATAAGGTCTCCCTCTGTGCTAATTTCTTGCATACCGCATTTCTGGTTGCTCCCGTCACTGCTGCCAGCTGCAGCGGCGGTTCCAGTCGCACCGAGGGTCAAACTGCTCCCAACAGCTGCGCCCGTGGTTTTCAAAATTTTACGCCGGTTCATTGGGTTTTTCCAATTCTTGTCTGACATTGTATTTTATCTTTCTCTTAGACATACATAACTCTTCTCATATAGATGTAAATTAATATTATTCTATAGGGTATATATTTATTAAACGGACGATATTCAGTTAAATCAGTTTGAGGAATAATCTTCCCAGTGGTTTTGTGTCGCTGTTCAACCAAGAGCTGCTTAGCGAGACGGTGTAGGCGGCTAAATTACTATAACCACCAAAGGCAGTATCAAGCTCTCAACGACAGAATATATGTTGGGGATCTGAATTTATACAGTGCTGCCGGCGGCCAAGCGCCCGCTATACGGCTCCGGTAGTCGCAATAGGTAGATCATTTAATTTCAATAATTAAACATTTAATATATTCTTGAACTCCCTGTGTGCACCCCCGATGCTCCTCAACGATGAAGAGCTGGTCGAGTTTCACATCTGTGATATTAGATCAGCGTTAATTTAGCTCAGTAATTCGAAACGCGTCTAAGTACGAGAGTCAAAAGAAGGAGCAGTAACGCTGCACGAATACACTGATCGATGATCTCGACCACGCTAGTACCTACGAACGGCTAGTTGACCCCCCTCAAAAAATCGCGGATGCTCCCGGATTCGAACCTCAGACCGACGCTTTTGCGGTTTCTTTCTCGCTTCGGATGACCCCACCACTCTCCCCGTCGAAGACGTGCACGTCGTCCTCCGCGAACGTGACTCGAATCGTCTCGCCGGGTTCCGGTTCGACGTCGGAATCGACCCGCGCGATGAAGTCCTCGGCCGCGTCGAGGTAGAGGTAGTTATCGCTTCCGATGGGTTCGACGACCTCCACGGTGGTCGTGAGGACGTTTTCGTCCCGCTCGCTCGCGGGGAAGATGTCCTCCGGGCGGATGCCGACGGTGAACTCTCCGTCCACGTCCCGGATTCGGTCGGCGAACGACGACGGGAGACGACAGGAGAACGAGCCGTCGCGGTCCGCGAGGACGACGGTCCCGCCCTCGCGCGTCGCGTCGACGTCGATGAAGTTCATGCTCGGCGAGCCGATGAAGCCGCCGACGAAGCGGTTCGTCGGCCGGTCGTACACGTCCGTCGGCGCGCCCATCTGCTGGAGTTCGCCGTCGCGGAGGATGACGATTCGGTCGCCCATCGTCATCGCCTCCTCTTGGTCGTGCGTGACGTACACCGACGTGATCCCGAGTTCCTGCTGGATGCGCTGGATTTCGGTGCGCATCGTGGTCCTGAGTTTGGCGTCGAGGTTCGAGAGCGGCTCGTCGAAGAGGAAGATGTCGGGTTCGCGGACGATGGCGCGGCCGAGCGCCACGCGCTGTTTCTGCCCGCCGGATAACTCGTCGGGTTTGTCCGAGAGAAGGTCCTCGATACCCATCATCTCGGCGGCCTCGTACACCCGCTCGTGCCGTTCCTCCTTCGTGAGGTCGGTGCTCATCCGGAGGCCGAAGCCCATGTTCTCCTCGACGGTCTTGTGCGGGTAGAGCGCGTAGTTCTGGAACACCATCGCCACGTCGCGGTTTTTCGCGTGGACGTCCGTCACGTCCTCGTCGCCGATGTAGATGTGACCGCTGGTGGCGCTTTCCAATCCGGCTATCATGCGGAGCGTCGTCGTCTTTCCGCACCCGGACGGGCCGACCAGCGTGACGAACTCCCCGTCCTCGATGTCGAGGCTGAGGTCGTCCACCGCGACGATCTGCCCGCGGTCGAACTCCTTTCTGAGGGTCTCCAGTCGAAGCTTTGCCATTACCTCGTGTGGTGTCGTACCACGGTAAAGTTCTTTCCCATCACGCCAAATCTGTGATGGGATATTTCATATCACTTTTAGGCGGCAAAATCGACCGCCTAACTGCTTCTCTCGAATATGTCGATTCAAAAACGACACGAAAATCCCTAACGGTTAAATACGTGAAGTCATATTTCATAACGGATAACTCATGTCGTACCCACGGCGGAAATTCCTACAGACAGGCGGTGCACTGGCCGGTATCACCCTCGCGGGTTGTATCAGCGTGAACGACGACGACAAGGACGCGAGCGGCGAGGAAACGTCGAACGGCGACGGAGACGGTGGCGACGGCAACGGCGGGAACGACCAGACGAACGGCGGGACCGCACAGCTCTGGCACTCGCGCCCGAAGGGACCGAAAAAGAGTCTCGAAGCGAACGTGACGGCGTTCCACGAGAAGACCGGCGACTCGATACAACTCTCCGAAATTTCGGACCTGCAGAAGACCATCGAGAACAAACTCCCCGCCGGGAAGGGACCACACATGTTCCAGTGGGCTCACGATTGGGTCGGCGAGTACCAACTCGCCGGGTTCCTCTCGGACCAGAGTGACAAGCTTTCGGTCGACCCAGAATCGACGTACACCAGCGCGGCGGCACGGGCGGTCCAGTTCAACGGCGAGACGCTCGGCCTGCCGTACGCCGCGGAGACGGTCGCGCTGCTCTATAACAAGGATATGGTGGACGAACCGCCAGAGACGGTGAGCGAGATGCAGTCCATCATGGACGAGCACCACGACCCGGCGAACGGAAAGTACGGCCTCTCGTACCCCATCGACCCCTACTTCATCAGCGGCTACGCGCAATCGTTCGGCGGCTTCTACTACGACGAGGAGAAGGACGAACTCGGCCTCACGAAACCGGAGACGCTCAAGGGCTTCCGGTTCGTGCGCGACGAACTGGCGAAATACTCGCCGAAAGACCAGAAGTACGACCCGCAGGCCGCCGTGTTCAACGAGGGCAACGCCCCGTTCGCCATCAACGGCCCGTGGTACCTCGGCACCGTCCGGGACGCCGGTCTGGACGTCGGCGTCGCTCCGTTACCGAAACCGAAGGGTGGCGAGCCCAAACCGTACACCGGCGTCAAGATGTGGTACTTCGCCAAGAAGATGAACGAGGGTGGCAAGAACGCCACGGCCGGTCGGAAGTTCGCCGAGTGGCACACCACGAACACCGACCTCCTCCTCGGACTCGCCGAGGACCACGGCTTCATCCCGGTCCACAAGGACCTCGCGGGAAGCGACGACCTCCCGGCGGCGGTCAAAGGCTTCTCCGAATCCGTCACTATGGGTGAACCCATGCCGACCGCCCCGCACATGAACAAGGTGTGGGACCCGGTGAAAAACGCCTTCCTCAAGGTGCTCAAAGGCAAGCAGGACGCCAAACCGGCCTTCGAAGAGGCGGAAACGACCATCAAGCAGAACTGGGAATAAGGCCTCGCAATGAGTATTCGCTCGACGTTCACACGCGGCGCGCAAGCGCTGGAAAACCCCGTGTTCGACCGGGACGATTTGCCCCTACTACTGGTACTGCCGGGGCTGTTTCTGTTCTCGGCGTTCATGTTCTATCCCATCCTCTACTCGGTGTACCTGTCGTTCACGGACGCGACGAACCTGACGCTGTTCACGAACAGTTTCTCGTTCGTCGGCTTCGAGAACTACGCGAACGTGCTGTTCGGCGCGCCGCACTTCAAGTTGGTCCTCTTCGGGTTCAGCACAACCCTCCCGCTCAACGAGGGCTTTTGGAACTCGATGGGTATCTCGTGGCTCTTCGTCGCCACCAGCGTCTCGCTCAAGGTCGCGCTGAGCATCGGTATCGCGCTCGTGCTGACCAACCCCTACGTCATCGGTCGGCGCTACATGCGCTCGCTCATCATCATCCCGATGGGGCTTCCCACCATCTTCACCATCACCGTCTGGCGCGGTATCTTCAGCAACGCCCGGTACGGGTTGGCGAATCAGGTGTTGAATGGACTCCACCTCCAGCCGATACTGTGGCTCGACCAGCGCTGGACGGCGTTTCTGGCCTACAACATCACCGAGGCGTGGTTGGCCTACCCGTTCATGGTCATCATCATCGTCAGCGCGCTCCAGGACGTTCCCGAGGAACTCCACGACGCGGCGATGGTTGACGGCGCGGGCTTCTTCAACCGATTCCTGCACGTCACGCTCCCGTCCATCAAACGCCCCGTCCTCTTCGCGTCGATTCTGACGGCGGCGGCGTCGTTCCAGCAGTTCCTCATCCCGTACGTGATGAACAAGGGCGGTCCGCTCCGCCAGAACGAACTGCTCATCGTGTACGGCTACCGCGAGGCGTTCCGCTTCGACAAGTACGGCAAAGGGGCCGCAATCATGACCGCGACGCTCGTCGTCATCAGCGGCTTCATGTTCCTGAACGTCAAACGCGGCCGCCTCGCCGAGGGGGTGGACGAATGAGCGACGGCATTCTCGGCGGGTTCGCGGACGACGTTCGACACGCCCTCGGCGCACCGGGTCGCACCCTCGAATCGGTTCGGTACACCGTCGTCGGCCTTCGGACCGGCGAGGTGTCGCCGCGTCTCGTCGCGGCGAAGCTCCTCGCCACCGCGTTCGCGCTGCTGATGGTCGGCGCGTTGCTGTTCCCCATCTACTGGATTTTCCTCGCCTCGCTCTCGGGAAGCGGCGGGTCGCTCTACAGTTCGAGCGGCATCCATCTCCTCCCGAAGAAACCCTCGTTCGACGCGTACCTCTGGGTGCTCGGCGGGATGGAGATTCCGAGCTACACCGTCGCTATCCACCTGTTCGGGACGGAAATCGCGTTGCACACGCCCGGCGTCTCGACCACGGTGAACTGCGCGCGCTTCGACGGCTGTTCGGAGTTCCCGCTGTTCCTCTGGAACAGCTTCACCGTCGCGGTGCCGACCGTCATCCTGACCATGGCCATCGTTATTCCGGCGGCCTACGCGCTCTCGCGCCGAAAGTTCCTCTTCCGGTCGAAGGTGCTCTACCTGTACGTCCTGTTCACCCAAATCGGCGGCGGGCTCGGCGTAGCGGCGCTCATCGCGCTCTACGCCACGTTCGTCCAGTTCGGCCTCGACAACAGCAAACTGGCGCTGGCGGCCTACTACGCGGCGACGGCCGTCCCGTTCAACACGTGGCTGTTGAAGACCTACATGGACAACATCCCGACCTCGTACGAGGAAGCCGCGATGATGGACGGCGCTCCCTCGTGGCGCATCGTCTGGGAGATAATCATCCCGCTGTCGAAGGCGGGGCTGGCGACGGTGCTCGTCTTCAGTTTCCTCACCGGCTGGACGGAGTTCATCGTCGCGCAACTCCTGCTCAGCACGAGCAAGTACACCCTTCCCGTGGGCCTGTACAGCCTCGTCGGACAGTACTCGACGCCGTGGGCGCGGTTCTCGGCCTTCGCGCTGACGTTCGCCACGCCCATCGTGCTCGTGTACCTGTTCGCCCAGCGCTACATCGAGAGCGGGCTCTCGTTCGGCGGCATGGAAGGTTGACCGGACGAGAGCGGGTTTTCGACGTTTTTCTCCGCTCTTCGGTTCGAAATCAGTTCTCGCTATTCGCTTTCGGACTCCTCGGCGTTTGCACCGTCGGCAGGTTTCAACTCGTCCTCGACGCCGGACTTCCACTCCTCTACGAGAAGGAGGCAGAGTCCGGCGAACACGGCCAAAAAGAGCATCGCCGTACCGAGCGCCTCCCCACCCGTCACGCCGACGGCGATGGCTCCGAGGAACGAGGCGCAGACGAGCAACAGGAGGACGATGAGGTTCAGTCGAATTCGGAAGGCGTCATCCATGAATCCCGATATTTTCGACCGGGATTCAATCTGTCGGTTCGTCAGTTCGTCTCGCTACGTTCTCCTCTCCCCAGAACTCCGCAACCGCTCGAATCGGCGCGCCGTCCGCGTCTTCCACTGCCAGCGGAAACGCCGAAAGTCGAAACCGTCGGGGAAGGCCGTCGAGGTTCGTCAGGTTCTCCACGATGAGGTGGTCCGCGCCGAGGAGCTCGTGGTGGGCGGGCACGCCGTCGGGTTCGTCGTCTCTCGCGTTCTCGGTCGGCGTGGGGTCCACGTTGAGGGCGTCGATGGCGACGTGGTAGTCGCGGTCGGCGCACCACGCCGCCGCGTCGGCCGTGAGATACGGGTGGTCGAAGTAGGCGTCCGTCCCCCAGTGGTCGTCCCATCCGGTGTGGAAGACGAGCAACTCGTCGTCCGTCGGGTCGGGCAGATCGGCCCGTTCGATGGGTTCGCGCGGCGCCTTATCGCGGACGTCGATGCGGAGGGCGTCGAAGGCGAACGTCTCGACGGGAAACGAATCGAGGGTTCGACCGTCGGGTTCGGTGTGACTCGGCGCATCGACGTGCGTCCCGCTGTGGGTTCCGAGTTCGAGTCGGGTGACGCAGTAGCCGTCCTCGTCGTGCGTCGCGTGCGGGGTGCGTTCGAACGTCGGGTCGCCGGGGTACACCGTTGTCGCGGGGGTCAAGGGATGGGTACAATCGCGGAACATCCTCGCCCGGTTTTCGCGTCGTCGCGGTAAAGTCCCGCCGCTCGCGTTTTCACTTAAATCCCTGTATAACTACCACTCGCCCCTTCGATTACGGATTCCGTGTTTCGATAGAAATATATCGCGAGGATAGATATTTATAGCAACGCGCGCATGAGTGATTCAAATCTGACAAAAATATCGACCGGAACACCGGGTCTCGACGAGATTCTACGCGGGGGGTTTATCGCGGAACGAAGCTATCTCCTTCGTGGCGACCCGGGGACGGGGAAGACGATTCTCGGGATGAAGTATCTCACCGCCGGTGTCGAGTCGGACGAGACGGTGTTGTTCGTCAATCTCGAGGAGTCAGAAGACGACATCCGCGACAACGCTTCGACGCTTGATATCGACCTTTCGAACGTTCACTTTCTCGATTTGAGCCCGGATTCGGACGTGTTCGTGGACGAGCAATCCTACGACATCTTCACGCCGAGCGAGGTCGAACAGGAACCGCTCACGCAGGCGATAACCGAGCGTGTCGAATCCATCGACCCGGACCGGGTGTTCATCGACCCGCTCACTCGTCTTCGCCATCTCACGTCCGACGAGTACCAGTTCCGAAAGCAGGTCATCGCGTTCATGCACTACCTGAAAGAGCAGGGTGCGACGGTCCTGTTCACGTCCCAACACAGCGACGAGTCGTCCGACGACGACCTGCAGTACATGACAGACGGCACTATCGAACTCGAACACTCCGCGTACGGTCGCACCATCAGCGTGCCGAAGTTCCGCGGGTCGTCGGTCAACGAGGGCAACCACGCGATGCGCATTACGGACGGGGGTATCGCGGTGTTTCCCGAACTGAACCCCGCAAATCACTCCGGGGAGTTCGAGTTGGAATCCATCTCCTCCGGCGTCCCGGAGGTTGACCAACTCCTCCACGGCGGCTTCGAGCGCGGCACCATCACCATCCTCAGCGGTCCGACCGGCGTCGGGAAGACGACCGTCGGAACGCAGTTCATGAAGGAGGCCGCCGGGCGGGGAGAACGCTCCGTCATGTACATGTTCGAGGAGACGCTGGAGACGTTCCGCGAACGGAGCGAGAACATCAACATCCCGGTTCGGCGGATGGAAGAACAGGGGTCGCTCTCCGTCGAGGAGATGAAACCCCTCGACTGCTCGGCGACCGAGTTCGCCCACCGTGTTCGAACGGACGTCGAGGAGAACGACACCAGTATCGTCATGATAGACGGTATCGACGGCTACAAACTGTCGCTCCGTGACGACGACGACGACCGCGTACTGGTCCGCAAACTCCACACCCTCTGTCGCTATCTGAAGAACATGGGTATCACCGTCATTCTGGTGGACGAAATCGACACCGTAACCGGCGAGTTTCAGGCGACGGAGGCGGGAATCAGCTATCTCGCCGACAATATCGTTTTCCTCCGGCATCTCGAAGTTTCCGGCGAGATGCGCAAGGCCATCGGCGTGCTGAAAAAACGAACCAGCGACTTCGAACGGATGCTCCGCGAGTTCCAGATCACGGAACACGGTCTCAAAGTCGGCGAACCGCTGACCGAACTCAGCGGCGTTCTCTCCGGCTCTCCTGAGTTGGCACGGGAACGTTCGGAGTCGGCCAATGAGTGAGGCGGCCCTCATCCTCGCGCTGGGAAAACGGGAGCGAAACCTCGAACTCCTCGCCGACCTCCTCAAAAACGGCGGCTACGACGTCGAAATCGCGACCAGCATGGACGAGTTCGACGCCCTGCTCGAACAGCGTGACGACGTTGCCCTCGCCGTTTTGGACGTGGACGGCTTCACCGAGGACATCTGGAAGCGCTGTGAACAACTCAACGACCGCGATATTCCCATGCTCGTCCTCGCGGCACAGATTCCGCCCGCGATGCGCCAAAAGGCGGTCAGCCGAGGTGCACAGACCATCCTCGAAAAGCCGGTCGATAAGGCGGACTTGCAGGCGACGATACGCGGTCTGATGGAATACATCCGCATGAACCGCTAACCTGAACGGGACTTCCGAGATACCGCCGAATTTCGAAGATTTCTGTTTTGCCTTCTCTTGCGTCGAGCCTATTTTGCTCCCGTCGCTCGGAGCTGTGGGTTCGGCGGCCGTCGAAGGAGAGTAGATGACGATGCGTACGCGCCCCACCGGGAACCATGGGGCAGCATGGGACCACTGGGCGGCGAGGGCCGAAGCGGGTCGTCGGGGGAGACGACCGCGGGGATGGCT
This sequence comes from Haladaptatus sp. T7, assembly GCF_026008575.1. NCBI lineage: Archaea > Methanobacteriati > Methanobacteriota > Halobacteria > Halobacteriales > Haladaptataceae > Haladaptatus > Haladaptatus sp. T7. The sequence continues at coordinate 24,681 of NZ_BROP01000008.1, read as the reverse complement.
GTCGGTAGAACCGAACAGCCGGGGCGGTGAGGGCCGAAGCGGGTCGTCAGGGGAGACGACCGTGGAGGGTGGGTGTGATGGGGCGCTACGTCGTCATCGATTAGTTCTTCTGGGGATAGATAATTCAGTTCTACCATGTGACTGTCGATAGTATTGCAACTCACCATACTATCGATACTCACGACCCTGTTTCAACTCACTATTCGATTCTAACTCGTAACACTACCTCGCAGTCGTTCGATTTCCGTCGTTACAGTTTGTGTCGGAACGCACGCAGCACGTCGTGGCCGGTTTCGGTCAGCGTCACCTGCTTTTGCCGTCCGACCTTTCTAACTTCGATGTAGCCGTCGCGTTCCAGCGGGTCGACGATGTTCGCGTTCAGCAGGGCGAACTTCGCCTTGTCGTTCGCCGGGTTACTGTCGGCGATGAACGACAACTCTTCGTCCTCGGCGTAGCTGATGAGGTCCTTTTTCTTCGGGGTGTACACGTCCGTGTTCGCCTCTTCGAGGTAGTGCATGACGGACACTTGGTCGTGCGTCGGCGATTCGATGGGGTAGGTCGGTAGCACCTCCTCGCCGACGTATCCGTAACTCTGGCGTTCGTTTCGGTCCGCGTACGCGTAGCCTTCGGGGTGGACGTAGTACGCCGTCGCATCGGTCGCCATGCAGGCGATGGCCGCGCCGACCGCCGAGAGCTTCGACCCGCTCGCGACGTTCACCCGAACGATGTCGTCCTCGTGTTCGGAGACGAGCGTCGTGACGATTCCCAGAACGTCGTAGATGTCCATCAGATCGACCGTCCGCGACCGAACCTCGATACCTTCCGCGTCGAGTTCCTCCTTCAACGCGTCGTGATAGTCGGGACTTCCCGGACTATCGTGTTCGAGGAGATAGAGGATGTCTACCCCGTGTTGCTTCACGGGACCCAAGATTCGGTCGTACTCGAATCCGAGCGGAGCGATATGTACCTCGTCGATGGACTGCATAGCGGATTCGTTCGCGCGTTACCCGTTAAAACCGCTAGATTTTCCCGCTGTCGTACGGGTCCACGGTCGGTGATGGTTCCCCGGACTCGTTCCCTCTTCTGTCTGTTAGCTTCAGTAACTATTAAGTGCTTTATTCTCGGATATAATATTGTATGAAAATAAATTCGCTATCGGAGCGCGTCAAATCGAATCCCCGATTGCTCGGTGTCCTGTTCGCTGCGACCCTCATTTTGCTCCAAGTACAGTGTGTCGCCGCGAACTTCGCGGACATCAGTCCCGGTCCCTGAGCGACGTCGCTTACAGGTCCGACGTCGATAGCTCGTCGCTCCAGTGGAGCGTACCGTTCGCTTCGACCGGCATCACCTCCGCGTCGAGCGCGGCATCGAGTTCGTCAGCCGATAACTCGAACGCCCGAACCGTTCCCGACCCGATGTATCTCTGTTCGTCGAACATCGGCGAGAGAACCGTTCCGAGACCGTAGGTTTGCGTCGGATACGCGACTGGAGTGACGACGTAACCGTCCCCGTTCGGTTCCACGTCCAAGCGAATCGGCTGTCCGCTTTCGCTCTGACACAGGGTCAACGCCCCGTCGCCGACGACGAGATAGCGATGCCTATCTACCAGTTGCGTTCGTGCGATTTCGAGCGCCACCCGAAGCGGGAATCCCGCGTTGAGCAACCGGGCGAGCGCCTTCCCGACCCGCGTCGCGGCGGAGTTGAGCACGGGCGACATCGTGACGACGCCGCCCTGACTTCCCTTTTCTATCAGCGCGGTACCCTGTTCGTACGAGCGACAGGCGTTGAGCAGGAACGCGTTCGTCTCGACGCTCGACAGCGATTCGGCATCGAGATGTCCGTCCGGGCACCGAAAGCCGTCCGAATCCACGTGGCCGATGAAGTGGACGAAATCCGACGGCAGGGAGAGCAGTTCGGACAACTCGTCGCCAGTCAACTGATGGTGTACAGACACGTCCGATTCGACGAAATCCCGGACGCCGTATTGTTCCGCTACGTCCTTTTCGTCCTCCATCGTCTCGTCGTTGCAGACGACGTGAACGGTTAGCGTCGAGTCGTCGGGGTCGGGTCTGTCGAGGCGTCGGTACAGCGATTCGAGCGTGAGTTTGTTCACTCCCAGGGGATAGCCGTTCCCTATCCACGCGTGTTCCGCAGTCGGTGCGGACGCCACCTGAAAGAAGTCGTCGTCGTCCCACCGCCAGTCGCTCGCATTCCTGGCAAAGTCGTCGAACGCTTTGGGAGGTTCGGTGACGTTCCTTTCCGTCGGATTCGACGGTGTTCGACAGAACGAAAGGTCGTACGCGACGAACGGAAGCGCTTCGACGTTCGCCTTCGTCGGCACGATATCCGTCGTCAGATTCCAGTCCATCGCTACCGATTCGACCCGTTCGAACGGCAGCGAAAGCGCCCTCTCCACCCGGTCGGCGAGCGGCGCGTCGTACAACGACTCGAAATCGACGTCCATCCTCGACTCAACCCGTTTTCGCTCGTACAGCTCGACATCGTAGAAGCCCTCCGTCCGGGCGAGACAGTCGAAGAAAAACGTTCGTCGGAGTATCGAATTGACCGTCGCCTCGTAGCCGTCCGGTCCGTCGAGCGACTGCTCGAAATTCCCAGCGATGAGCCGCGGTTCGTCCCCCGCGATGATTTCCGCACCGAGATAGTAGGCCAGCGACGACGCGGTGTACACCCGCGTTCGCTCCGGCGGCAGGACGAGCGTCACGTCCGTTTCCGGCGGCTCGATTTCGCCCGGAACCGAGAACGTCTCCCCGCGTTCGATGAGCGGCGGATGTCCGCGCAAGGTGGGGAACGACCGCTCCGGCGAGAGCGTCTTCAGCGCGGACCCGAACAGGGAGACGGCGCGCATCACATCGCGTACCTCGTCCGTGACGGTTATCGTCCCCGCCGGGTGCTCGTGAAGCGAGCGCGCGCCGACGCGAATGCGCGTCGTTCCCTCACAGTGAACCGTTACCGCGGTTTCCCCCCGTTCGAGTCGAAATCCACTCTCGAACGCGAGGTAGAGCTTCATCGACGTGCTGTTGAGTTCGAGGAGGTAGTCGCCCGCCGGAAACTCGTTGCCGTCTATCCTCGTGCTATCGGCGACGAGCTCGCCGGATTGCGTCCAGACGAGCGGCGAGACGTGTTTCGGAATCTCGACGCTCGCGGTTTCGAATCCGACGGCGGCGTCGACGGGAAAATAAAATCTGCCCGTCCTCGTCTGTACCGGGGTTATCGGCTCGGGAACGTACAGTTCGAACCGGGTGTTCTCAATTGGGTCGCTGATTTCGAGCCCGGTCCGTCGGGTGAGCGTTTCGAACTCCATTCAAACGGTGACGGGTTACAAGCGCACCCATATAGTCGTTTTATCGAACGCCGGGACGTGCCACCGCTGCTCGGGCGGTTGTCCGGGTACCTGCCTGAGTTCGATACGGGCGTCGAACAGCGGCGAAAGCTCGTCGACGAGCGGGTCATCGTCCGGCTTGGGTAAGTGGTAATGGGCCATCCCGCGATGGTCGGCGACGATTTCGGCCGTCCCTTCGACGAACTCCCGTATCGAATCCCGGTCGTCTCGAACGCCCAAATCGACGCCGATGCGGAGTTCGGCCGGGTCGAGTCCGTCGAACTCGTCGTCGTAGAAATCGGCCGCGGCACCGATTTCCCGTCGAATCCCGTCCATATCGTCGGTTTCCCTCACCGACACGTCGCTCGACGCGCTCGGCCTGGCCGAGCGCTTTTCCCCCGCTCGCTCGACGACCCAGAGACGGTCGTCGGCCACCGAGAGCGAGTCGGGAATCCGGCTGGTCGTATCGAGGAGCGCGAGAACGCGGTAACGCCGGTCGCCCTCCCCGAACAGGGTTTGGGTCGCCCGTGCGGTGACGGTATCGGGCACGTCCCCGGTGATAAGCAGGTTGCTTCCCCGTTTCTTTAGCTCGCGGAGATAGCGCACGAACTGGCGCGGGGAGTCGGCAAATCGTGGCCAGCCGGAACTCATGTTATATCAAACTCACACAACCAACGAAATAAATGTTTCGTCACTCCGTGTCGGTCGCAAGCAGCAGGGTGAACGAAACGACCGCGACCAACAGCAGCGCGAGCGCGAGGTACCCTCGCCACGAACTCGTCGGGAGCGACACCGGCCCGACGAACGAAAGGGTTCCGACCGCGAGGCCGACGCCGAGGCCTGCAACGAGCAGCCCGCCGGTTGCGTGGGCGATTTCGCCGCGCCGGGTTTCCGCGGTCCGACCGATTTGCAAGCCGACTTCCGCCGCGTGGTCGCCGACGTCCCGGACGACGAGGGCGGCACCGACCGCACAGAAGACCACGACCGGCGACGCGCCCAATCCCGCGGCGACGAGCGCCCCGAGGAAGAGTGTCGCGCCGCCGAACGCGAACCCGCTCGCCGAATCGAGCGCGACCCACGGGCGGACGGTCAGGACCGCCATCACCTGCACCATCACGAGCGACAACAGCACGCCGGTGACGCTGCCCGTGATGACCGTCGCCGGGCCGAGTTGCTCGACCAACTGCCACGGCTCAGCGGCCGCGAACCGCGACCCGACCGCGGGGACCAGCATCGACACCACGGCGACGACGCCAGCCAACGCGACCGCGGCGATTCCGCCCGTTGCGAACGCGAGCGTTTGCGGCGGTTCGTCACCCATCCACGCGATGATGACGTGTTGTGCTCCTCTCGCGGCGAGGATCACAAGTTCGAACAGGATGACGACGCCCACGACGCTCTGGAGGATTCCCGAACCGACGGTGAACCGGACGACATCGCCTAACACCGACAGCGCCGTGAGCAGGCTCTCGAACCACCGCGGTCCCCAACCGGAGAACGCGACGACGACCTGCAGCGCGAGGAATATCCAGTACGGCGTCGGCACGGTTTCGAGTCGGAAGCCGAACGGTTCGAGAATTCGGTGGCGGAGGTTCGCCGTCGCCGGAAGCCAGTCGTCCAGTATCGGAACGACCCAGTGGAGCAACTCGACGGCCACCAGACACCCTATCTGGAGGGCGATGAGCATGGCGAGCGTGCTCGACGTGGCGCTTCCGACGAGTATTGCGCTCCCGACCCGCCCGAGCGTTCGAAACACCGTTGCGTGGATGCTCGCCGCGAGGAGCGTTCCGACGACGAGCACCGCGAGGGACCGACGGAGCATGAGATACACCGGAAAGCTGACTCCCGACGAGAGGGAGATGGTCGCGTTGAGCGCGACGGCAGTCACGCCGAGTCCGAGCAGGAGCGAGAACAGCGGCGGCGTCCCGAGTCCGAGGGACACGGTGAGCGCTATCGCCCCCCCGACGATGCCGAGGCTTCCGGCCGCTCGCCGTTCGTTCGCCGCCGACTGCATTCCCATCGCACCGAGCGCGATGCTGATCGCGCCGACGACGCCCGCCGCGACGCTCCCGAGATTGCCGGTCCCCCACCCGAGCAGGAGCACCGCACAGGCTGCGATGACGCTCGCCAACGCGCCGCCGAAGCGCGTCGAACTGTGGTTGACCTCCTCGTTCACGCCGACCACCTCGCGCTCTTTTCGACTGCCGTCGCAAGCGGCTCGTCCGGCGACCAGTCGATGGCGCTGATGTTCCCTCGTCGAATCTCGTTCAGTCGCTCCGTCCGGGCGATTTCGGACACCGCACCGCCCGGCGTTTCGGTTCCCGTCATGTCCGGGGTGACGACCGTCACCGCGTGTCCGTACGCGTCGAACCGCTTCGCCACGTCTACGGCGGTATCGTCGGCCAGCGGCGAGAGGAATATCACCTGCGTCTCCGAGGACAGCCGTTTTCGAAGCCGTTTGAACCGCCGCTCCATCGTTCGCTCGTCGCGCGACGACCCGAACAGTCCGCTGCTACTCGACATCTCCCTCGGCGTCTCGACTTCTTCCAGCGTCGCACGGACGCGGGCGGCCTGTTCCCGCCCGCCGCCCGGCGGGAGGAACAGTTGCTGTGACCCGTACAGCGCGACGCCGACGCGGTCGTTCTGCCGGACGAGCGCGTTCGCGATTCGTTCCGCGGCGTACACCGAGAGGTCGATGGCGTCGGGTTCGCCGGACCGCCGAGCGATGCTGGCGGCCGAGCGGGCGTCCACGAGGAGTAACACCGCCGCCGCTCGACTCTCGCGGAAGTTCACCGTCGTCAGTTCCTTCGTCCGGGCGAACCGCTTCCAGTCGATTCGGCTCATCGGGTCCGACGGCCGGTACTCCCGCGTCGAGTGGAACTCGATGCCTTCGCCGCTCGCGTCCGTCTCGATGTGCCCCGGCGTCGGGGTGGTCAACTGCGACAGCGGCACGTCCTCGACGAACGTATCACAGGTTATGGTGGCCGGAAGGGTCCGCTTCTCGCGGACTCCCCGCGTCCCGCTCATGGATTTCGCGACGAGCGTCGTCGGGCCGAACTCGTGGGTCCCGCGCTGGCTTCGAACCGCGTAGGAAAACGACACGGTTTCGCCCGGTCCCAAACTCGTCCCGTGGCGCGGCGACCCGTCAACCACTGCGAGCCGTTCCGGCACGCCGTCCACGATACGAAGGTCCGCAATCGCGTCGTCGCCCTCGTTTTCCACCGTGAGCGTGACCGTCACGTCCTCGCTCGGCCGCGGCGACCGCTCTTCTACCTCGCGGTCGAGTTCGACCGACAGCTCCGGCGTCCCCGACGTGAACTGATAGGCCGCGTAGACGAACCCGACGACGGACGAGAGAAACATCACGGTGTTCCCGGTGACGACGCCCGCCGCACCGGCGAGCAGGGCCACCGTCATCCCGGCGTTCAGTTCGGGACCGCCGCTCATTTCGATTCACCGCCGTTCCGTTCTCGCAGTTCGGAAACTGCCCGTTCCGTGCGGCGGTCGAACGTCTGGCCGCGCGCCCAGTCGGTAATGCGCGTTCGAAGCGGGATGTCGGCGCTCGATGCGCCGAAGAAGGCCGCCGCCCGCGGGTCGTCGGTCCACGACCCGTCTTCGAGTCGCTCCCTGGCTTCGGTTTTCGTGTATCCGTCGCCAGCGAGCGTCTCGACCGCGGCGCGTCTGACGTGTCGCCGCGTCGTCGCCCGCCGACTGCGCCGCTCTCTGGACTCCAGACCGAGGTTGCCGGACAGGCCGAGGCCGTCGTCCACGTCCGACCCGCTCGTCCGGTGTTCGTCGTAGTGCGCCCTCTCGGGGTCGGTTTGCGGCTGCCAGATTTCGTCCCGTTCGTCCGTCACGCCGTCGCCGAGCGACCAGATGGCGAGCAGTCCGCCCGCACCCGCGAGGAGGAGCACCGTCGTCGGGTCCGCGAGCCACCCGACCAACGGTTTGACGGTCGCTTCCGGCACGGCCCACGGCGCGAAGACGACGACGAAAGCGAGCAGCAGCGAGGTGACGCCGACCGTCAGCAGGAGGCGTTCGCGGCTCCGACGGTTCCGGAACGTCCCTCCGACGTACCCGGCGACGCGTCCGACGGCGCGCCCGACGAGACGCATCATTCGTCACCCTCTCTGAACCGGTCGATTTTATCGAGCGCCGCGCGGGCGAGTTTCGTGCGGTTCGCCGTCGGCGGCAAGCTCCCGTACCGAACCTCGCGGAAGGCGGCGGTCAACTGACGCACCGCGTCGGCGGGGTAGCCCCGCTGAATCGCTTCGCGTGCGTACTCTCCCGGCGTCGTCGTTCGCCGACGCCTGACCGGGAGGTGCTCGGTCATGGATTCCCACGCCTCTTCGATGCTCGGCGGGCCGCGTTCTTCGGGTTCCGCCGGTGCGGTCCCCCCGTTCGTCGCGGTTCGACTCTCCGATTTCCCGTCGGAACGGCCGGACAGGGTGGGTCGGGAGAGCGTCTTGGGAATCGAGAACAGGCCGCTTCCGACGCTGCCGATGGCGAGGAGCGTCCCGCTGAAGCCGCGCCCCATGACGGCTATCGTCCTCCCGAGCGCCGAACCGAGTCCAACGGTGCTCGCGGCGAGGCCGCGTCCGACTTCGCCCAGCAGGCCGATGGCGTCGTCCGCGAGTCGCGGAATCGACGCCGAGAACCCGACGACGAGGCCCATCGTTCTGGCGGGTATCTTCCCGACGAGTTCGCCGACGGGAATCCCGCGAACCGTGAGCGGTATCGCGCCGTCGCCGTCCAGCGCGAGGGTTCCCCTCCGGAACCCGACGGCGAGGAATGCGCCCCCGACGAGGACGAGGATTCCGACCGCCTTCCCGAGTATCTGTAGGAGCGGGGTCCCGTTACTCGTCGACTGCGACGCACTCGCCGCCGTCGTCGTTGTCGTGGCTGTTTCCGAGTCGGCCGACCCGCCGCTCGATTCGCTGTTCGTCGTCGTTTGCGCCGTCGTCGTTGCGACCGTTCCCGGGTCGGACGGGTTTCCGGCGCTGACGGTCGAGCGACTGCCAGCGCTCGGCGCACCCGGTGTATCGGCGCGGTTGCCGCCTCCCGGACCGGCGGGATACGACCCGAATCCGGTAGCGGGGAACAGCGACGCACCGAAGATGACCGCGAGGACACAGAGGGCGATGAGGGCGGCGCGGAGGCGATTGCGTTCCACAGGTGTTGGGTTTCTTTCCCATCAGGCAAATATCTTGCTTCCCAACTGGACACGTCTTTGAACCAACATTCATGTGGTGCGACCACGACGAGTTACGTACGACATGTCACGAGACCCCGCCCTGACTCGGCGAATCATCGCCACCCTCGCGTGCGTGCTGCTCGCAGACTTCCTCCTCGTGGGTTGTGTCGCGTTCCTCCTCCGCCCGTGGCTCGCGCCCGTCGCAACCGCCCTCCCGTCCGGACTGGGATGGCTGGCGCTCGTCGTCCCGGCGACCGCGGTCGTCGCGTGGGCGCAACTGCGATACACCCGCCGCGAAGCCCTCTCGTCGGTCGATGCCACCGTCGTCACCGACGAGGAGTACCCCGACCTGCTCGCCCGCGTTCGACGGCTTGCGACCGGCGCGGACGTCGCGGTTCCGACCGTCGCCGTCGCCGAGACGGACGTGCCCAACGCCTTCACCGTCGGGACGCCCCGACGCGCGACGCTCGTCGTTTCGACCGGCTTGCTCGCCGCGCTCTCCGCCGACGAACTCGACGCGGTGCTCGCCCACGAACTCGCACACGTCAAGAACCGCGACGCGATGGTGATGACCTTGGCGACCTTCCTCCCCGCACTGGCGGGCGACTACTCCCTGCTGGAGGACCTCGGTCTGTCTCGGTCCGCCCGGCGGACCGTCTGGCTCGCCGCCATCGTCCTCCTCTACGTTCCCAGCGCGGCCGTCATCGACGCGCCGCTGTTCGGCGTCCGCTACACCGTCACCTACGTCTTGCTCGTCGCGTTCGTCCTGCTGTTCGGCGGGGCCGCCCTCGGATTGTTGGCGATGCCGGTCGTCTCGCTCGCCGGTCGCCTCTCCCACGACCGGGAGTTCATCGCCGACCGGGCGGGCGCGACGCTTTCGGGCAGTCCGGCGTCGATGGCCGGTGCGCTCAGGACGCTCGGCGAGGACGCACCGGCCGCGTCCGACCGAGACGCCCGCGCCGTGGACGGCGTGAAACAGCTCTGTTTCCTCCCCGGCGGGTTCGGCGACGAGGGCGGCGCGCTCGAATCGCTCCCGATTTCGGTACGAACCCATCCCCCCATCGACGACCGCCTCGATGCGCTTCGCTCGCTCACGGCCGACTCTGACCGCTGACTCCTCCGGCCACTGACCGCTCTGGCCGTTATCGTCCCGAAAAAGACGGCGCGACCGGCCGTCACGTCGTTTCGTCTGCCGATTCGCCCGGCGGTTCGCCCGCCGATTCGTTCCGTGCTTCTACTTCTCTTCGGCCGATTCGATATGTTCGATGGCCGATCTTATCGCGTTTCGTTCAGCGACTCGATTCGTTGTCGGACCGACGTGAAGACGCCCGCCCACTTCAGTTCGAACAGCCCCCACGTCAGGAGCGACAGGGCCCCGAGGAGGATGGCGAACAGTTCGGGAACGCCGATCCAGACCGGCGTGATGTACATCAGACCGTTGAGGTACTTGCCGGGGATGGCGTCTTTGACGCCGATCCAGAACTGATTGACGAAGCCGTTCGACCTCGATTTGAGCGCCGCTTTCTGCGCGCTCGGGCCGCTCGCGCTCTCGTCGCCGGTGCCGAGACGTTCGGCTTCGTACGGGAACGCTATCTGCACGTCCCAGACGATTTTCCCCTTCTCGTTCACCTCGAAGACGCGGTTACCGTTCGAGTCGGTGATGAGGGTGTGACCGTTCGGCAGGCGGTCGGCGTCGCGGGGCCACTGCATCTTCGAATCCTGCCACGTCCACGTCCGCTCCCACGAGCCGTTCTCGCGCTGATACTCGACCACGCGGTTGTTCTCGGAGTCGGCGACGAGTTCCGCCGGGCCGCCGTTCGACTCGTTGATGAAGTCGGGATTGTGCTGCTCGTAGAGGACGTCGTAGTCGTCTTCCTTCCCGAGCGTCCAGTTCTTCTCCAACCCGCTTCCGGGGTCGAGGAACAGCACCCGGTCGTTGTTCCGGGCGCTGACCGCGATTCGGCCGTCGTCGAGGACTTGGACGTTGTTGATGTGCGTCCAGTCGTCAGGATACGTACCGCCGGTTTTGCTGGTCGATAACGCGTCGCTCGCGTTCCACGTCCACCCGACCGTCCCGCTCGTCGTGTTGACGATGAACACGCGGTCGAGGAAGATGTCCGCGACGACGAAGTGCGTCTCGTTCAGGCGGTCGACGTCGTGATACCGGGTGGCTTCCTTCCCCGGCGTGACCTCCGACCAGATGGGGGTGACGTCGCCGGTCGTCAGGTTGACGCGCTCGATACCGTTCCGCGTACAGGCACCGACCTCGCCGTGGACGTCCATGTACGTGTCCCACGTCTCCTGGTCCACGTTGCGCCGCGAGAGGTTCCAGTCCGTCGGACACTCCGCTTTCTTCAGGTGCTCCGCGTAGGAGTACTCGACCGTCGTCTTCGTTCCCTTCACTGGGTCGACGTCCCAGTATCGTGTGTGGGAGTCGTTGTAGTACAGAATCGACCCGTTCGGGTTGAACGCGACGAGTTCCGCCCGCGCTCGCGGGCCGCTCGCCTCGCGGCCGAGCCAGGAGTTGGAGTCGGTTGCGATCACCGTTATGTTCTGACGGGGGGGGACCATTTGACCCGTTTCGGCCCTGATTTCGGACTGTGTTTTGCCGCGGAAATCCGCGGAACTTCCGGGGTTCGTGGCGTACGCGTTCACGACCGCGACTCCGGATAGTATCACCAGTCCGGCAAAGAAGAGCCGAAGCATCCGCTTTGATACCATTACCCCCTTCTATTGCGTCCGAAAATATACCGGTTTTGACCGAGCGTGACAAACAACTTTTAATTTAGCGTATGAAATGAATGGGGGCGGGATGTGAAAGAGACGTGTACGTACCGTTTTCACCCCGAATAACGACGCACGGCGGGTTTTGAGTTCCGGTTCGGCTCTCGTTCCGCAACCGAAAGACGCAGAAGGGGTGCGTTCGTATTCCTTACGGATGAGTAATTCAGGAACACAGCTCCGGTCGTTCGGCGTGGGTCTCCTCCTCTCGGTCGGGGCGTACGGCGTCGGCCAAGTCGTCGCCGCGGTCGCGGTCCTCGCCTTCATGGCCGTCGGTATCGATATTCTGAACCGACCTGCGCTCCTCCTCGCGGTCAGCGCCGTCATGCTCCAAGGCGTCACGTTCGGTGGTATCGCACTCGGCTACCTCTCCTATCGAAACCTCGGACTCGATTTTATCCACATTCGCGTCCCGTCGCTTCGTGACATCGGTATCGCAGTCGCCGGATTCGTCGCCCTTTTCGCACTCCTCCAGTTGATCTCCCAAGTGACGCAAGCCCTCGGGGTTCAGTCCGCGCAGAACTCCATCGTCGATATGGCGAGCGGCAATCCCGACATCTACCTGCTGTTGATTCCCCTCTCGTTCCTGCTCATCGGCCCCGGCGAGGAACTCCTGTACCGCGGACTCATTCAGGGGATGCTCCGCAAGGTGTTCCATCCCGTCCGGGCCATCGTCTTGGCGAGCGCGATTTTCGCGTCCATTCACTTCTTCTCGTTGTTGGGCGGGAGCGTCGGTAAATTCGTCTACATCGCCACCGTGTTCACGCTGGCACTCGTCCTCGGTAGCCTGTACGAGTACACCGACAATCTCGCGGTTCCGATGCTCGTCCACGGCGCGTACAACGCGACGCTGTTCGGACTGCAGTACCTCATGGCGACGGGGCAACTCCCGTCGTAATCCAGAATAACAATTCAATCCCTATATTTTAATAATCTCTTCCTAACCGAACGCCACTTCATAGCAGCTGGATTAATAACTCAGTAGTAACTACGTTCGACCATGAACGATACGGGTTCGGATTCGACGATTCCCCCCGACGCCGATTCGTGTGGCTGTGGCGACGCCGACGACGGTTGTGATGCCGATTACGGTCATCACGACGACGACGGCCACGAATCGGCCGACGCGGATGTCGTCACCGACGGCGCTGGCGATTCCGATGTCGTCCGGTTGTCCGTCCCGGACATGGACTGTCCCTCCTGCGCCGGGAAGGTCGAAAGCAGCGTTCGAACACTGGACGGCATCGACGCCATCGACCCGCAAGTCACGACCGGGACGCTCACCGTCGAGTACGACGCGACGGCGACGGACGCCGCGGCCGTCGAAACCCGCGTCGAAAAGGCGGGCTACGCGGTCGAACGCGACGCCTCGGAGACGACGTTCTCCGTCCCGGACATGGACTGTGCATCCTGTGCGGGCAAAATCGAGAACGCCCTCGACGGCGTTTCCGGCGTTCGAGCGTACGATACGCGCCCCACGACGGGGAACGTCACCGTTTCCACGGACGAGTCCGCGTCCGTGGCGGACGTGACGGCGGCCATCGAAAACGCCGGGTACGACGTCGCCGGGACGAGCGCGGACGAGGACGACGCGTCGCTCGATACGGAGAGCGTCTGGACGAGCACGCGGGCCGTCAAGACGTGGACCAGCGGCGTCTTCGTCGCGCTCGGATTGCTGTTCGAGTTCCTCCTCACCGGGGCGAACGCCACCCTCGTCGGCGCTGGCGGTGCCGTCGCGCTCGGCGGCGTCGAAATCACGGTCGCGGACGCGGCGTTCCTGCTGGCCGTCCTCGTCGGCGGGCAGGCCATCGTCACGAACGGCTACTACTCCCTTCGAAATCGGAACCTCGATATCGACCTGCTGATGAGCACCGCCATCCTCGGCGCGCTCGCGGTGAGCATCGGGTTCGGCAAATCGCTCTACTTGGAGGCGGCGACGCTCGCCTTCCTGTTCAGCGTCGCGGAACTCCTCGAACGCTACTCGATGGACAAGGCCCGAAACTCCCTGCAGGAGTTGATGGACCTCTCGCCCGACGAGGCGACGGTCAAGCGGAACGGCGAGGAGGAGACGATACCCGTCGATGACGTGGCCGTCGGCGACGTGGTGCTCGTGCGCCCCGGCGAGAAAATCCCGATGGACGGGACGGTCGCCGACGGCGAGAGCGCGGTCAACCAAGCCCCCATCACGGGCGAGAGCGTCCCCGTGGACAAGACCCCCGGCGACGAGGTGTTCGCGGGGACCATCAACGAGGGCGGCTATCTCGAAATCGAAGTCACCTCCGAGGCGAGCGACAACACCCTCTCGCGCATCGTCGAGATGGTCGAGGACGCGCAGGGGAACAAGACCGAGCGCGAGCAGTTCGTGGAACGCTTCGCGGACTACTACACCCCGCTCGTGCTCGCCTTCGCGGTGCTCGTCGCGGCCGTCCCGCCGCTCGTCTTCGACGCACCGTGGGTGACGTGGTTCGTTTACGGCCTGACGCTCGTCGTCCTCTCGTGTCCCTGCGCGTTCGTCATCAGTACCCCCGTCACCGTCGTCTCGGGTATCACCAGCGCCGCGAAAAACGGCGTCCTCATCAAGGGCGGCAACCACCTCGAAGCGATGGGCGAGGTCGAAGCCGTCGCCTTCGACAAGACGGGGACGCTGACGAAGGGCGAGTTGACCGTCACGGACGTGATTCCACTCAACGGGAACTCCGAGGAGGACGTCCTCCGCTGTGCGCGCGGCCTCGAAGCGCGGAGCGAACACCCCATCGGCGAGGCCATCGTCGCGGAAGCCGACGGGGCGGGCGTCGCTGACCACGAAATCGACGACTTCGAGAGCCTCACCGGCAAGGGCGTCCGCGCCGACCTCGGCGGCACGACCCACTACGCGGGCAAACCCGACCTGTTCGAGGACCTCGGATTCGACCTGAACCACGTTCACGCGACGGACGGGGGCGTCGAAGCGACGGCGACCCGCGACCTCTGTGAGCGAAATAACTGTCTCGACCTGCTCGACGAAACGGTTCCGGCCCTCCAGCGCGAGGGGAAGACGGTCGTCTTGGTCGGCCGCGTCGGGCAAAGCCCGACTGGAAGTCGGATGGAATCCGGCGGGACGGAGGGCGAACTCGAAGGTGCGATCGCCGTCGCGGACGAGGTGCGCCCCGACGCCAAAGCGGCGATACAGCGCCTCCGCGACCTCGGTATCGACCACCTCGTGATGCTCACGGGCGACAACGAGCGAACGGCGAAGGCCATCGCCGAGCAGGTCGGCGTGGACGAGTTCCGCGCCGGGCTGCTTCCCGAGCAGAAGGTCGAAGCCATCGAGGAACTCCGCGAGCGGTACGACGGACCGCGCGAGCAACGGTCGTCGGGCCAGTCCTCGTCCGGGGATGCTCACGAGCAACGATCGTTGGCCCGCCGAACCTCGTTCGGAGGTGTTGCGATGGTCGGCGACGGCATCAACGACGCCCCGGCGCTCGCCACCGCGACGGTCGGCGTCGCAATGGGTGCCGCCGGAACGGACACCGCACTGGAGACGGCCGACATCGCGCTGATGGCCGACGACCTCTCGAAACTACCGTACCTCTACGACCTCGCACACGACGCGAACGGCGTCATCCGCCAGAACGTCTGGACGAGCCTCGCCGCGAAGGCCGCGCTCGCAATCGCGGTGCCGTTCGGTCTGGTCCCCATCTGGGCCGCCGTCCTCGTCGGCGACGCGGGCATGACGACGGCCATCACGGGTAACGCGATGCGACTGTCGCGGATTACGCCGCAGTCCCTTCGAGAGTAGCATTCCGGTTCGTTTCCACCCCTGTCACCTTCCTGTTCGTTCCCATCCCTGTCACTTTTTTCCGTTAGATTCGATGCGTGTACCATAGTCGCTATCTTCGCCCCCGTCCTATCGGAAATCAACGGGGCGGACTGGTTCACCCGACGCCCGTCTCCGTTTCAAACTACTCAACTATGGATACTTCCACACAACGTGCCGAGACGACGGCCACCGACTCGAATCGCCAGTCGAGACGACACCTGTTCGTGATCGCCGGTGCCGGACTCATCCTCCTCACGGGGGTTATCCACCTCGTCTTGGTACCCGAACATCTGGAGGAAACGACCTACCTCGGCGTGCTCTTCGCCGCGAACTTCGTCGCCGCGGCGGTCGCCGCGGTCGGAATCTACCGGAACCGCCGGTGGGGATGGTGGCTCGGCGTCGCCATCGCGGCCATCGCCGTCGTACTGTACGTCGCCCGCGGCACCGTCGGCCTGCCCGCGACCGAAGCCGAGGAACTCCTCGAACCGATGGGCGTGCTGGCGAAAGCCGTCGAACTCCTGTTCTTGGGCGTCGCCACGGCGTGGCTCACTACCGACTGATTCTCCCATCCCCCTCCCCTGTCCGACCCTGATTTCGGCCCGACCCCGATTTCACTTCCCGGTTACGAGACCACCGGTTGCGATATTATCCACAGCGAGAGCACCGTGTAGCCGACCATCAGGACGACCAGCGGGAGGTGCCCCCGTCGCGCGGCGGACGCGGTTTCGAACCGCTCGACCGCGACGTAGTGGGCGGCGACCACCGCGATGACGTGTCCCAGCACGATGAGGAGGACTTGCGACCCCCAGAACGCCGGGAGCGAGAGCCATCCGAGCGGGTTCACGGCTTGAACGCCCGGCGCGACGGGTTCGAGCGCCACGGCGACGAGTTGCCCGAGGTTGCGGAACACGTAGGTGTAGTTGTGGGCCACCTCGTAGGCCGCCGCGATGGGGAGCACCGTCGGCGCGAAGGCCCGTGCGGCACCGCGCCACCCCGGCAGGAGCGGCGCGCCATCGTCGGCGGACACCCGCCCGCCGTCCGTTTCCGCGTCGGTGGCACGAGCGGTGCGCGTCCCTCGCTCGCGCTCGCCGAGGCGTTCGACGAGCCAACTGGCGAGCGCGAACGAGACGACAAACACGACGAGACCGGCGGCGTACAGCAGGACGCTCGTCTCGGGTCCCGTCCCGAGCAGGTCGCGCGCGTCGAACAGCACGTCTTGGTACGTCCGCGTGTTGGTGAAGCCGTCGAAGCTCACGGTGTAGACGGCGGTGACGACGAAGGCGACCAGCGAAAAGTCACGAACCGGCTCGACGCTCCCCCGCCACGGCGCTCGGAGCGAGATTTCAGTCCCGCCCTCGTCCGTCCGCTCGATAGTTATCGACGCGACCCGCCCGAAGAGGCGGTAGAGGACGGCAAGCGGGTCGGCGCGGCGGAACCACTCGACCCCGTACAGAACGCTTCCGAGCACCATCAGGATGGCGTACACCGCGAGAACCCCCGTCGTCAACCGCGGGCTGTTGGGGACGTAGGTCAGGTTCTCGAAGATGCCCAAGAGGAGGACGAATCCCACGAACGCGGGCCAACTGGCGAGCCATTTCGGATAGGATTCGGCGACGGCCACCCGTTCTCCTTCGAGCCACGTGAGTCCGTCGTAGAAGGTTCGCCACGGCGAGAGGACGGCCCACACCGTCCCGAGGAGAATCGAGAGGAGGGCGACCCCGCGGAACCAGACCGGCCACACGAACACGGTTGCGAAGTTCTCCACCGGCACCTGTCGCCCGACGACGCCGAGACCCAGTGCGGCGGCGAACCCGGCGAAGAAGACGAGCCGAACCCCGACCCGAATCGGGGTCGAAATCGACGCCGGGACGGTGAGAACGCGGGTCCGGCGCGTCCCCTCCGCGGGCGTCCGCTCGGTGAACGCGAGCCACCCCGCCGTCAGCGCGACGGTCGCGCCCGCACCGAGAAACAGCAGCGACAGCGGAAGCGGCGAGGCGAACTTCTCGCTCGGGACTTGGTGTGCGCTCGCCACCCCCGACATCAGTCCGACCGCGAGAAGGGCTGTGAGCGCGATTCGGAACCGTCGCCCGATTCCGAAACGCCCCCCGAGTCCACCGTTCATTGTGCGCCCGTAGTAGCCGAACGGGAAAAGCAACTGCGGTTCTTCGCCGCGCGATTCTCGCCGAACCACGCCCGCGGCTTTGCGACCCAGAATGTATTTGCGGCCGTGCCGGTAACCCACAGCCATGTCTTCGTCATCGTTCGACGCGACGGCGCTCTCGTCGCTTCCCGCATTCGCCGCGCTCGAAACCGCGCCCGTCCTCGTGGGACGCAAGGACGGTGCGAGCATCCAGATGAGCGACCTCTACTTCGAAAACCAACTCTCCGTGCTCCGAAACCTCGACAGCGCGTCCTTCACGGACCGAATCGCGGCGCTCGAAGAATCCTACGAAATCGTCCAGAACGCCTCGATACACTTGAACTCGCTGTCCGTCGGGACGCTCGAACACGCGGCGAACAACGTCCACGAAACGTACCGGTCGATGCCCGAAACGAAGCGGCTTCGGTCGGCGTTCCCCGGCGACTGCCTCACCGTGCCCGAGTTCGTCCGGACCGGCGGGAACGGCATCGACTTCGGCCTCCGGGCGTACTTTTTCCGCGAGGGCGACGCGCCGGACGCCGGGGAGATAATCCGCCGAAACGTCGTCGGCGTCGTGGAGGACACCGAACGCGAGTTCGAACGCTATCAGGGCGGCCTCCACGGCTACCCCGAGTGCTGTATCGACGCGTTCATGGACCGCTCGCCGGAGGCACCAGCGCCGGAAGTGCGGTCCGTCGAGGCGCTTTCGTGCATCCGCGAGGACCGAATCGGTGCCCGAGGGGCCTCGATTACGGACATCCTCCCCGACTTCTTCGAGGACCCGCACGCCTACGCCTTCTTCTCGCGCAAGTTCTTCCCCGAACCCGGCTGTGCGACGGCCGAAGAGCGCGGCCGAGACGTCTTCGAGGGACTGACGACGGCGTTCCCGGAGACGATGGTTCGGGATAGCTTCCGGCTGAACTACGCGCTCTGTTACACGCTGGCCCACAGCCTCACTCCCGAGGGCGGCAAACTCCCCCGCGTCGGCTCGTTGGGTACCGAACACGTCTACGCCTATCTCCCGCTGAAAAACGCGCTGTCGGTGCCGCGATACCGGTCGGCGTAGCGTCTTCCGGTCGATTCGCTACTTCCTTCGCTATTTTTCGCTGTAATCCATCGCGACGACTCGTCCGTCGCCGTAGACGGCCAGTATCTCTTGGTTCCCGTCACCGTCGATGTCGGCCAGTTTGACGTGGGTCCAGATGGGCACGTTACGCTCGTAGCTCGCGAGGACGGCCCCGTTGTCCGGATTGATGACCGACACGCTACCGGTCTCGGTGACCGCGACCAGTTCTTTGTTTCCGTCCCCGTTCAGGTCCCCGAGCATCGACGGCGGCATCGTCTGCACGTCCTCGGTGCTCAGCGTCGTCGTCCACTCGACGCTCCCGTCGCTCGCGTCGAGCGCCCTGAGCTTTCCGATGTCGGTGTCCCCTTCCTCCTGTAGCGTGGACGCGTACACCTCCACTTGTCCGTCGCCGTCACCGTCGCCGACGGCTTTCACGGCGGCCATCCGCCCGAACGACTTCGACCATTGTTTATCGCCCGTCTTCCCGTCGATGACCGTGACGTGACCGTCGAACGTTCCCGCGACGATTTCGACCGCGGGGTCGCCGTCGGTTTGGGCGGTCGTCATCCAGTTAACGCTCCCGGCGGTTCCCGTCTGCCACTTCACGCTCCCGTCCCGTTCGAACACGGTGACCTTTTTCTCCCCGACGGCGAGTTCCGGCGCGCCGTCCCCGTCGAAATCCGCGACGGCCGGTGCGGCCACGACGGTGGCCGAGTTCTCGATGTGTTTCCGCCAGACGAGGCTTCCGTCCGCCGAGTAGACGAAGACGGTCCCGTTCAGGTCCGTGACGACGATTTCCTTGCCGGGGTCCGTCGTGAAGTCGGTCACGATGGGTTTGGTGTAACCCCACCACGAGAGGTTCCCCGCGAACTCCTGTTTCCCCGCCGAGGTGAATCCGAGCACTTTGTCCTCGGTCGTCGCGACCAGCACGTCTTGGGTGCCGTCGCCGTCGTAGTCCGCGAAGATGGGGTCGCCGTAGCCGTGGATGTTACAGTTCTCCGTCGGCATCTCCTCCTGCCACCCTTTCGTCCCGTTCGCGTCCATCTCCACGAGCGAGCACGTGCCGTCGTTCTGCTCGACGTTGACCGAGACGACGATTCGCTTCGATCCGTCGATTTCCGCGACCGCCGGAACGTGATGATTCCCGACCGTGTTCCGCGAGGTGTCGGAGACCCACTTTTCCGTCAGTTGGCCCCGCTGATTCGGCTGCATGACGGCGTACGCCCCGGCACCGACGAGGGAGAAGAGGAGGACCGCGACGACCGCCACCGTTCGGGTACGCATTGGATGAACCTACCGACGGAGGACGGAAAAACCGTCCGCATCGTTCGCCTCGCGTACTAGTTGGCAGGTTGACTAATAATCCACGACGGCCGCTCACTCGTATCGTCGGGTGATGTATTGTCGCCTCCGCCACTTTCCGACACTTCCACCGACATCGCCAGCGGATTTTATATCCGTCCTCGTCCACGTTTCCATCGAATGCGAGATTTTCACACCCACTCGAATTACTCCGACGGAACGTTTCTCTCCCGGATGGTCCGCGCCGCCGAGGAGGTGGGCCTCGACGGAATTGGGGTCACCGACCATTGCACCGTCTCCTCGCGCGAGTACACGAAGGACGTCCGCGCGGCGAGGGGATTCAATCTGGACGTCACCTACGAACGCCGTCGGCGCGCCATCGAATCGTTGCGCGAGGACGCCGACGTCGAAATTTACGATGCCGTCGAAATGGACTACGACCCCCGCGACGAGGCCGAGATACGCGACTTCTTCGAGCGCGCCGACTTCGATTACACCATCGGCAGCGTCCACGACATCGCCGAGATGAACGTGCAGGTCCCCTCCAACTTCGAGAACATGTCCGACGACGAGTTGGACGGTATCGTGGACCGCTATTTCGAGACCCTCTCCGCCCTCGTCGAGTCCGAGTTGTTCGACATCGCCGCCCATCCCGACCTGATAGAGCGGACCCCCGGACTCCGCGGCCGCGCGACGGACGACCACTATCGACGGCTCGCCCGGACGTTCGCGTCGTCTCGAACCGTCCCCGAAATCAACGCCGGTCGCGCCCTGACCGACGCGGGTATCGTCCACCCCGCGGAGCGGTTTTTCACGATTCTCCGGGAGTACGACGTTCCGTTCACGGTCGGCTCCGACTCACATTCCCCCGAACAGCTCCGTCACCGCCGCGACTTCTTCGACGACCACCTCGAAACGCTCGACATCGAGCCGATAGCGCCGCCGGGCTTTCACGACTGACTTCCCTCGTCCTCGCCGCCGTCGGTCGCTTCACCGCCGCGTCTCGCATCGTCGGTCCCTTCGTCCGTCTCGTGGGTCGTCGTCGGACCGATGTCGAGGGGGGTGGTCGGCTCCTTGCCGCGAAGCTGCGGGACGGCCACTTGGAGGAACTGGACGACGATGACCATCAGGAGCGGTCCCAGAAAGACGCCGTACCAACCGAACAGTATCGGCCCGAGCAGGTACGCGAACATGACGAGCGAAAGGTGGAACAGCTTTCCCGAGAGGTACGGCCGGATGTAGGTTCGAACCACGTTGTCGAACGCGAGCGTCATGAACAGGAAGAACACGAACGGGTACCAGAGGGCGTTCGGGTCGCGCTGAATCGCCCCCAGCGCGAGGAACGCCGCGATGGCGAGGTAGACGACGGACCGGCCCACCAGCGGGACGAGCGTGAAGATGCCCGTGATGACCGCGAGGAGTATCGTCGCCGGAATGAGCAGGTTTCCGGGCGCGAATAGATTGAAGAGATTGTAGATGACCGCGGTCAGGATCATGATGACGAAGATGGTCAGCGTGTAGCCGAAGTAGATGGAGTTCAGGCCCGCATCGACCGCTTCGAGGTAGTCGGTGAACACCCGGTCGTCCCCGAGCAGTTGCTCTTTCCCCCAGCGAGCGAGGCGTTCGTCCTCCACGAGGAGGAAAAAGCCCAGCAACAGCGAGAGAAACAGCATGAAGATGCTCGACGCGATGCCCCCGACGAAGGCTTGCGCGGCGGCGAGCGCCGACTGCACCGACGGCTTCTGGAGCGTCGTGGTCGCCGTGTCGAGCAACTGATTCGGGTCGTTCGGAATCGTGGTCGTCGGCAACCCGCCGAGGAGTCGCGCCGCCACGTCCGTATTTGCGAAGGCGGCCAACTGCCCGATGGCGATGGAGAAGAAGACGCCCAAAAAGAGCACCACGGGGACGACGATGAGCACCAGCGACAACGCCGCCGAGAGGTTCTTCCCTTTGATTCGCCGGCCGAGGTACCGGTTTATCGGCCGTGCGACGTAGTAGACGAACAGACCGAACACGACCCACGGGAGAAACATGTACGCCACGGCGGCGATGATGCCGAACACTATCAAGCCGAGGACCCACCACTTCATCCCCGGCCGCACGATACGAACTCGCATCGCTTCCGAATCCCCCACACTCCCTGCCATATCGTGACATACACCTCGGACGATGTTAGCTCTGCCGTCGGTGGCGGTTACCGGCCCCTTCTCGTCGGATGTGCCACCACAACTGCTATCATGTTAGACGACCTACGTATGTTGAACGACACGACTCGGCTATCACACGCGGTCGTGGTTCAGGTGGAGCGACATGACTGGTTCAAAGCCGCACGGTGGGTGGGGGAACGGATGCCGACGTGAGCGCCCGATATCGATACGGTATCTCCGTTTCAACGGGGAGGCGGGGCGGTGAGTCTCCTCCAAGTGCTCCCGCTGGCGTTCGTCATGATCGCTGGCCCCCAATTTCTCAGTGCGATTTTCCTCGCCACGAGCGAGAATTGGCGGCGGAACTCCGCCGCGTTCGTCTTCGGCGCGGCGCTCTCTATCACCCTCCTCGTTTCGCTCACGTACTTTCTCGGTATCGGGGCGAACCGTCAACAGGGTTCGAATACCGCGCTCTCGGCCATCGTTCTCGTCCTCCTCCTCGCCGCCATGGTGCACACCTACCTGACGCGGGAGGAGTCGGAACCCCCGAAATGGATGGGGAAGTTGACGTCCGCGAGCCCGCGGTTCTCGTTCCGACTCGGTTTCCTGTTGCTCGGCTTCTTTCCGACCGACATCCTCACCTCGGTCGCCGTCGGATCCTATCTCGCCTCGAACGGGCTCCCGCTCACGGATTCGTTCGGATTCATCGTCGTTACTCTGCTGATTTTGGCGTTTCCGTCGCTCGTCCTGCTCGCGTTCGGTAAACGGGCCGAAGCCTTCCTGCCGAAGGCTCGGGAGTGGATGAACGATAACTCGTGGGTCGTCAGCGAGGTCGTCATCCTTCTCTTCGTCGGTATGAGCCTCAACAACCTCCTCGGCTAACCGGTTTCGTGGACCAAGCTCGAAAACGTCCGTTTCGCTCCATCTCTCCGAGTAATCTCTTGTCCGCACACGGACTCGCACCCTTGTCGTTCGGTGGGGCGGCTCGGACGACTCACCTCCAATTTCATATCGCGCTATGTAATTTATAAATTCGAATTCGATAGGTTCACCCCGTTTCGACGTTGAATTCTGCGTTTTCTGTCTCTGTCCACTAACTTCCCATTAGGGCCATAAGCGGCAGTGAGTACAGGTGGGTCGCTCCCCTCGGGGAGCGTATCCCGTGCGCTGGGATTCGACGGATTCGGTTCGCGTCAGACACGCGCCTGACTGACTTTCTTGTACGTGAACGTCGATGGTCTGCTATGGAATTCGTAACTGTCGCACGCGTCGCCGAGTTCGCCGCGACAGAGGAGGGTGCGTCGGCGTGACCGAACGGACCGTCCAAATCGAGATTTTAGTCGCCGACTGCCCGGAGGATGCACCTGAAGTGGAGGCGAACTCCCGCGTGGACGTCGCCGTAAACGGACAAATGTATCCCACCGCAAGACTCGACGACGGCCGGTACGTCGCGTGGTGGTTCGAGGCAGCGGCACCGGCCCCCGACGATAGCATTACCACGGAGTGGGTCGCCGCCCCGACCCGCTACCTCGCGGCCGCAACGCTGAGTGAACTCTGGGAGGACCCCGCCGCGTTCGATTCTCTCGTGAGTGCAAACTGTTAGAAACGGGCCCAGAGACGGTCGATAGCGGACGATCTGGTTGGTCGGGAGGAACTCGGCGACCCCGGGCGATAGTTCCCCCCACGCGATTCCTGTCGATGCCTCGGTGGATGGATTCGAACCTCTCTGAGGAGCCACCGTCCGACCAGGACACTCACACAGACGTTGAACACGATAACCGGAAGCAGTTCCGACGTGATGAACGCGACGAACAGTCCGGTCAGTACCACTCTGAGGCTCATCCCGAGCGCGAGCGCAACCGCCGCCGCGGTGAGTATGGTTCTCGTCCAGCCGTACGCCCGTCGCATATCCCCGCGCTCGAAGTGAACCGGCGAACGGGCGACGAACGTCTCTTTTATCCCTCCACCGCCGACTCTCCGGGCAATCGCCGCCGAAACAGTCGTTCGGCCGTAACATTGCGCTAATGATTCTCTCCCCCGACGAGCACGCCGCACCATCAGGAGTTCGTTCAACCGCCTCGATATTCAAACCGCGTCAGTCCCGCGTCTGACAGCTCGTTGGTTCCGGTGATTCCCGACACTGACCGCCCCGAGTCACCCGACTCTTCGGTCCATCCCGTCTCGACCCTTGCCGGAACTTCCGTGTCCGTCCATCCGGTTCGTCTTGCCCCGTGGATGCCGATCGAACTTCCACTATTGCGTCATTTCCTCTCCCAACATCCTCTCAGATATTTGCCCTACTTCTCCATACGCGCACACGAAACAACACTATAACTCGGTATCGGGAGCTTGTCGGACAGTAATGAGCTATTGTACCGTGGGACGTGTCTGGACTTCCCAATGCGCCTTCGATTCGACGTACTTAAATTCTACCGGGCATTTCGATAGAATGCGAACGACGCCTCGTGGTTTGCCCCGCGAGGTGGCCGCCCGAATCCGGCGCATTTAACTATGCGATTGCCGGGTTCGGGCGA
Organism: Haladaptatus sp. T7; assembly: GCF_026008575.1. NCBI lineage: Archaea > Methanobacteriati > Methanobacteriota > Halobacteria > Halobacteriales > Haladaptataceae > Haladaptatus > Haladaptatus sp. T7. Next base: position 381 of record NZ_BROP01000008.1, on the reverse strand, counting down.
ACGAAAACCCAATCCAATGCCCTTAAGTGTATGGGGGCACTCGGATGTGATGTACACGGCGTCCCGCGGTTTGGGACGAACGGAACACACCTAATCCGGTGCCCTTAAGTACTACGGGGCACTCGGATTGAATACGAAGCGCCTCCGGCCCACAACCGGCCGGGGGCGGGCGAAGTCCGACGCCCTTATATGATAGGGTCGTCAGGATACAAACGCGAAGAAAGACACAGACGCGATCTGTGAGGCGTTCAACTCGTCTCACAATCTCGGGCGAACGAGGTTCGAAGGGTTTAATACCCTTCCTCGCCTCTACTCAAGTCCGAAGGAAATGAGGATTCCACCCCTGCGGTCAGCCGTATATGATGGAATCTGATGTTAGCC